>CBDUYR010000007.1:0-75201 GCA_965371515.1 uncultured bacterium
GCCTTCATAATAATATATAGATATTCATATGTTCTTATCTGCTTCAGAAAGGTATGTCATGGACGATAACGAACTGAGAGAAATCCAGGCTGACAAGACGGTCGACGCGAGGGGTATGGCCTGCCCGGGTCCGCTTCTCGAGGCGAAGAAAGCGATCACAGAGATTTCGGATAACGGCGTGCTCGAGGTCCTTTCCTCGGATGAAGGAACGAACAACGACATTCCCATGTGGTCGAAGAAGATGAACTACGAAGTCCTCGGTATCATCGAGGAGGCCGGTTTCTGGAGACTCTTCGTCAAGAAGAGCGTCTGAGGCCGGTGTCAGATATGAGCAAGGACCTTCCCGATCTGGACAACTGCGCAAGGGTCGCTAAAATCCTGAAATCGATGGCTCACCCACAGCGCCTGTTCATACTGTGCAGGCTGCACCAGAAGGAATGTACGGTGAGCGAGCTCGAGGAACTGACCGAGGCTTCCCAGCCTCTGATCTCGCAGCACCTGCAGAGGATGAGGCACGAGGAGCTTGTCGATTCGAGGCGGGAGGGAAACTTCGTCTATTACAGCGTCAACGACCAGCATGTCAAGGTGCTGCTGGACGCTCTCGAAAACCTTTACGGGTTGAGCTCAAAGTAAATGACAGATAAGGATCCCAAGATACTCGTGTTTTCGACGGAGAATGTTTCCGACCCGGGCATCGACCTTGCCGGCAGGAACAAGATGCATTACTCGCCGTCGGTCTACGTCATCACGTTGCCGTGCTCGAGCGCGATAAGGCCATCCTGGATCGTCCACGCCATAGAGAAGGGATTCGACGGCGTCTTCATCGCGGCCGATGGCAACGACTGCGCATATGTCTCGGACTGTACGACGAGAACCGGGAAGCTCGTTGCCGACGCCCAGGAGATGCTGAAGGAACGATCTCTCGATCCTGCCAGGCTCAGGATGGCAGCCATCTGCTCGGTATGCGCCGAGCCCTTCGACAAATACATGGACAGTTTTGGAAAGCAGCTCAGGAAAATTTCTGCAGCTTCATCATCGAATACGGAGTAAGACGACTTGGATTATGATGCGCTGGTGATAGGCGGCGGTATAGCCGGAATGGAGTCGGGAATCCTTCTCGGCGACATGGGCTATAATGTGCTCATGGTGGAGAAGGAGCCGAGTATCGGAGGGAAGATGATCCTGCTGAGCAAGGTCTTCCCTACACTGGACTGCGCCAGCTGCATTTCGACGCCGAAGATGGCCGGCACCGCCAACCACCCGAACATAGATCTCAACATCCATACCGAGGTGGACAGGATCGAGAAACTCGAGAACGGAAAGTTCCGTGTGACGATCAGAAAGAAGCCGACTTACGTTGATCTCGAAAAATGCACCGGATGCCAGGATTGCGAGAAGGTCTGTTCGGTGACGGTACCTGATCAGTACAATTTCGAGATGGTGTCGAGGAAAGCCGCCCACATAGTCTATCCGCAGGCCGTCCCCAAGAAGGCGGTTATCGATAGGAAGGGAACTTCTCCCTGCACATTCTCATGCCCGGCCGATATCAAGGCGAACGGCTACATCTCGCTGGCCAAGCAGAGGGAGTACGACAAGGCCTTCGAGCTCATCCTCGAGGACGCTCCTCTTGTGGCTAGCCTCGGGAGGGCGTGCTACGCGCCATGCCAGGATGAATGCACCCGGAAGGAAATCGGACACGCCCCTCACATAAAGCTGCTGAAACGTTTCATCGCCGATCATTACTATGCGGAACATCCGAAACCCGAGTACGGTCCCGTCGAGGAGAGGACCGGAAAGAAAGCCGCTGTCATAGGCTCGGGGCCGGCAGGGCTCAGCGCAGCATATTTTCTCGCAAAAAGGGGCCATGACGTAGTGATCTTCGAGGCGGCGGACGAGGCGGGGGGGATGCTCCGGTCTGGACTTCCATCATACAGGCTTCCCAAATACACGGTGGACCGCGACATAATGAACGTCACCGCACTCGGTGTCGAGATAAAGACAAGCGCACGTGTTGAGTCGATAGACTGGCTTCGCGATGAAGGATTCGAGGCGGTGTTCGTTTCCGTGGGAGCGACGAGAGCGAAGAAGCTGGGCATCGAGGGAGAGGATCTCAGCGGCGTGACAACCGGACTCGAACTGCTGAGGACCGTCAATACCGGAAAGCATGTAGATCTCGCCGGACGCCGGGTCATGGTCGTAGGCGGCGGAAATGTCGCCATTGACGTGGCGAGGACTGCGGCGAGGCTGGGAGCCTCGGAAGTGCACCTGATGTGCCTCGAGCAAAGGGACGAGATGCCGGCCACCGAGGAAGAGATAGAGGAAGCGCTGGCAGAGGGGATAGTCATCCACGAAGGGATCGGGCCGGTGAGATTCCGCGGGAGCGCAGGCAAGGTATCCGGTGTCGAGACAATACGCTGCCTCAGCGTTTTCAACGAAGAGGGCAGGTTCTCACCGAAATTCGGCGTAAATGCAAAGGGATTTCTCGAGACGGACACGGTCTTCGTCTCGATCGGCCAGTTCTCCGAGACTGCGGCTTTCGTGGACTGTGGAATAGAAGTAAACAGCAACAAAACTATCAAGGCCGACGCGGGAAGCCTGATGACATGCCTCGAAGGCGTGTTCGCCGGCGGGGAAGCCGTCACGGGGCCTTCGATGATAGTTGAAGCGATAGGGTACGGGAAACGTGCGGCGTGGTATATCGACAGGTATCTGCTCGGCGAAACGTACAGCAATGTGGAATACCCCGGTTCCCTGCCTGTTGTCGACAGGGAAGAAGTGCTCGCCCGCCAGATCGAGTATCCGGGGGATACGGTCGAACCGGGAGAGCTGCTGGCACCGGGGAGGCTGTCCGGATTCGACGAGGTGCAGTTGCCGCTCGATGAGGACGAGGCCTTCGCCTCTGCTGCCAACTGCCTCAACTGCGGGGTATGCAGCGAGTGCCATGAGTGCGTGAACATCTGTCCTGCAGACGCGGTCGATCTCTACATGAAGGAAGAGATAAAGGAATACGAGGTAGGCTCTGTCGTCGTCTCGACCGGATTCAGGCTCTTCCCGGGAGAGATACACGAACGTTACGGGTACGGCAGGGCGGCAAATGTCATCACGGCGATGCAGATGGACAGGCTCGTAGCCCCTACGAGGCCGTACGACCATGTACTGAGGCCCTCTGACGGAAAGGCCCCCGATAATATAGCGTACATACTCTGCGTCGGCTCGAGGGACCAGTCGCTGGGCAACCCGATCTGCTCGAGGGTGTGCTGCATGTATTCGATGAAGCAGGCCCAGCTGATCCTCGGATCGCTTCCGATAGCCGATGTAACGATCTACTTCATCGACATAAGGGCTTTCGGCAAGGGGTACGATGAGTTCTACGAGCAGACGAAGGCGATGGGTGTGAGGTTCGTGAAGGGAAAAGTCGCACAGGTAGACGAGAAAGAAGACGGCAACCTCATACTGAGGTACGAGGACATAGACGCGGGGGGGGCAATAAAGAAGGCGGAGCACGATCTCGTCGTGCTCTCTACAGGCTTCATTCCCAATCCCGATTACAAACGTCTCTTCGAGGGGGCAGGGCTCGAGTCTGACGAGATGCTCTATGTAAGCGAACCCGAGGAGTACAGGAATCCAGGGAGGACGTCTATCGACGGTGTTTATGTTGCAGGCACCGCGACCGGCCCGATGGACATCCCCGACACGATCCTGCATTCGGGCGCCGCGGCAGCCCAGGCCGCTTCGTATATCGAGAAGATGAAAGGCCGGAAATGAGCGAGAGAAAGGTCGGCGTATATATCTGTCACTGCGGAGGGAACATCTCCGATTACGTCGACGTCGAAAGGGTAAAAGCCGCCGTCGAGAAAGAACTCGGCGTCACAGTTTCGAGGACGACGATGTTCACCTGCTCGGACGCCTCGCAGACGGAGATGATAGAGGATATAAAGGAGCAGGGCCTCGACGGGATGGTAGTGGCCTCGTGCTCGCCGAAGCTCCACCTTACCACATTCAGGGGTGTTGCCGAGAGGGCCGGCCTCAATCCGTTCCAGTACGTTCAGGTCAACATCCGCGAACAGTGCTCGTGGGCCCATTCGGACGACAGGGAGGGGGCCACGGAGAAAGCGATAGGCCTCATAAAGGGCGGCATAGAGAAGACGAAGCTGACCGAGCCGCTTGCGCCGATCAGGGTAACATCGGTCAAGAGCGTGCTGGTTCTCGGAGCGGGAATTGCCGGGATGCGCGCGGCCCTCGAGATGGCCGATCTCGGTGTCGAGGTATTCCTCGTCGAGAGGGATCATTTTATCGGCGGCGAGTCGGCGAAACTCGGGAAGATGTATCCGTCGGGAAGAAAAGGCGGAGAGGTCGCCGCGGAGCTGTACGACGATATCAGTAAAAGAACGAACATAAACCTCTTTACAGGCGCGGAGATGACGTCGAAAGAGGGTTACATCGGAAACTTCAACGCGCATGTCAGGGTCAGACCCAGGTTCGTCACCGGGACGGAAGGCGATTTCGAGAGAGCTGAACGGGAGTGTCCCGTCGAAGTCCCGAGCGAGCTGCACAGGGGGCTGAAGACGCGCAAGGCGATCTACCGACCGGGTGGCCTGGCGAGGCCGGAGAGATGGGCGATAGACGCCGAGGCCTGCACTATGTGCGGACGCTGCGCCGAGATCTGCCCCGGATCGATAGATCTTGATCAGACGGAAGAATTCATGATCTTCGATGCCGGAGCTATCATCACGGCAACGGGCTTTGACAATTATTCACCTCTGGAAGGTGAGTTCGGGTTCGGCACCGGCGGAGTGGTGACCCTCCCTCAATTCGAGAGCATGATAGAAAATACTGGTAGCAGGTTCGAATTCGGGGGAAGGGAAGTCCGCGATGTGGTTTTCATCTACTGCGTGGGCAGCAGACAGAGTAGAGAGACAGAGAACGCCAACCGATATTGCAGCCGCTTTTGTTGCAACGCGGCCGTTGGAGCCGCTCTCAACGCAGCGGAGAAGATCGAGGGCCTGAGGACATGGCACATCTACAGGGACATCAGGACGTACGGGAAGTTCGAGCTTCTCTATGAGCAGGCCTCGTCAGGTGGAGCGGTCTTTTGCCGCTTCGATCCTGAATCGCCTCCTGTGGTAGAGGACGAGGGTGAGAGGCTGCTCGTCAGAGTAAACGATCTGCTCACCGGCGGCGATGAGATCGGCATCGGAGCCGATCTCGTGGTGCTTGTCACCGGTATGGTGCCAGCCCGGAACGAGGAGCTGACCTCAGTCCTGCGCCTGCCGATCGGTGAGGACGGATTCTACAACGAGATCCATACCAAGCTTCGGCCCGTAGAGACCGTTATTGACGGAGTATACATCGGAGGTTGCAGCCAGGGGCCGAAGAATTCTACGGAGAGTATCGCGTCGTCGCTCTCCTGCGTCGCAAAGGCCGCCGCCCTCCTGGTGAAAGGTTATGTCGACCTTCAGCCGTTCATCGCATACGTGGAGACAGATCTCTGCAAGTGGTGCGGCGAGTGCGAGAAGGCATGCCCATATTCGGCGATAGAGAAGACGGTTGTGGACGGAATTGAAGTGGCCGTAGTCAGAGACGTGCTTTGCAAGGGGTGCGGAGCCTGCCTGCCCGTCTGCCCGTACGACGCTACGCAGCTGAAGGGATTCACAGACACGCAGATCAAATCGATGATAGAGGCTTTCGCCGCGGAGGCATCGAGTGTCTGACACGATAGACGAAAGATTTCCCGAGTCGAGGCTCTACGCCGGACGCCGCCGTGAAGTGGCGAGGCGTGAAACCGGCATGAGGAGAAAGATACTCGATACGCTTGAATCCGGGCCGAAGACAATCCCCGAGATTGCCGAGGCGACCGGACTGCCTTCAAGAGACGTTCTCTGGTGGGTCATGGGATGCGTGAGGTACAACTTTGTTGAGCCTACTGGAGAGACGACGTCCGAAGGTTATCACAAATACGGCATCGCCGGGAGGGACGAGTAATGGACAGGGTCGATCCGCGCATAGCAGAAGAGATGAAGAAGCTCGGAGCTTTTGATCTCTCCGCCTGCTACAGCTGCGGATATTGCAGCGCACTTTGCCCTCTCTGCGAGAGCGACATATCGTTTCCAAGGAGGATGATCAGGTACTCGATGCTCGGCCTCGAGGACCGGATCCTCTCTTCTCCGGAGCCGTGGATGTGCTACTACTGCGGTGAGTGCAGCGAGACCTGCCCGAGGCAGGCCGACCCGGGAAGCCTCATGATGGCTATGCGCAGGTTCGTCACGAGGCGGTATACTCTCGGAAAGATCGCAGACGTCTTTTACTCGGCTTTTTCATCGGTGATAACCTGGGTCGTCCTCAGCGCCCTGGCCGTCCTCTGGATCGTCCTCTCATACGACAGCGGGATGAACATGGAAGAGGTTGATTTCCTCTCCTTTATTCATCTTGAGCCGATCCATAACGCCGGCATCGCCCTGACGGCATTTATCGCGCTGGCGATGATCCTCAACCTCTCAGTCATGGTCCGGGCGGTAAAAAGAGGATTCAAGGCGGAGAAAACCGGGTTCAGGGACCTGGCGAAGGCCGCGGCTTTCGCGTTAGGCGAATCGGCTACTCAGCAGAGATTCGACCTGTGCGCGAGAGACAGGACGAAACGATGGGCACATCTTGCCATCTCGTGGGGTTTCGCAGGGATGTTTCTCGCGACGGCGCTTGTCATGGGTATAGATTACGAGATCCTTGGCATAAGTCGATCGATCCCGTTCGCATTCGGCTCGGTATTCGGTGCCCTGACGGTGGCCGGTACTGTCTGGTTCCTCGTCCAGAGGATCGGTAAGAACGACGAGTCTATGAAATACTCGCACTTGAGCGACTGGATGTTCCTCATTCTTATATTTGCGTCGGTCATGACAGGATACGTCATGGTGCTGTTCAAATACCTCAATATGCCTATGGCTGCCTACATCTCGTTCGCCGTTCATTTCGTGGTGGTTTTCAATCTGCTCGTATCGTTCCCGTTCACGAAATTCGCACATATGGTTTACAGGCCCCTGGCGCTCTGGCTCTCGGGGCTCAAATAGATTTTCAGTGTGGAACCGATCTTTCTCTATCCAGGAGGCAGAAATGTCTGAAGGCAGCACTCCCGAAAAGGTCAGTCTGATCATCATGAGTGGCGATATGGACAAAGTGATGGGGGCTTTCATCATCGCCAATGGAGCGTCGGCGTTCGACATGGATGTGACGATGTTCTTCACCTTCTGGGGACTCAAGGCAATCCAGAAGGGCAACCTTACCGGCAAGAGTTTTTTCGGCAGGATGCTCGGCATGATGAACCGGGGTGGAATCGACAGGCTCGGACCCTCCAAGCTCAATTTCGGAGGCATGGGAAGATGGATGTTCAAGAAGATGATGAATACACATAATGTAACACCGCTTCCGAAACTGCTTGAGCAGGCGCAGCAGCAGGGCGTCAAGATGATCGCGTGCGAGATGAGCATGAACGTGATGGAGATCGCCAAGGAAGATCTTATAGACGGGATCGGGATAGCCGGCGTCGGATCGTACCTGGCCGAGGCTTCCGAGTCGAAGATCCAGCTCTTCATCTGATCGGGGATTATTGTTGGCGAGTGGTAGTAAGATAGAACTCGAGTTCCATCCGCTCATGGACGAGCAATGGGATGATTTTGTGAAACTCTTCGGAAAGAGGGGCGCATGCGGGGGATGCTGGTGCATGTGGTGGAGGCAGACGGCGAAGGAGTACGAGGCTTCAAAGGGGGAGAAGAACCGAAGGAAGATGAAGAAGCTCGTTGGCTCGGGAGAGGTTCCCGGACTTCTGGCGTATCATGAAGGCGAACCTGTCGGCTGGTGCGCCGTGGCTCCCCGTGTTGACTATCCCCGTCTCTCCAGGTCCAGGATCCTCAAGCCAATTGATGACAAACCCGTCTGGTCGTTAGTTTGCTTGTTCGTGGCGAGGAGGTACCGCAACATGGGCGTTTCGGGCGCCTTGATCAGGGCGGCGCTGGACTTCGTCCGCGAACGCGGAGGCAGGACACTGGAGGCATATCCGGTAGAGCCGAAGAAGGACCGGATGCCAGACGCGTTTGCATTCCACGGACTTGCCGTATCGTTCTCGAGGGCCGGATTCACCGAGGTGGCAAGGCGCTCGGAGACGAGGCCGATTATGCGGTATGAGATCGAGATAAATATGTAGAATCCTCCTGAAAATTCTGTCAACAATAATTGACAAATCTGGGCTTCCCGGTTAGACTCCATTTCAAGCGGCACGTTTTCACAGCTGCAGTTGAAATATCGATCTATGCTGCAGTCAGTGGCTTGTAGGCTGGAGGGGAATATGGTTGACGGTAATTCGAACGGCAAGACCGGGCTGAGCGACAGGGAGATCGAGGAGCTTCGCAGCAGTATCGCTCTCCTCGAGGGAGAGCTCGCCATAAGGGACGGTCTCGAAGTGCTGGCTGGCGGGATAGCCCACGATTTCAACAATCTGCTTACGGTTATACTGAACAATATATCGCTCATGAAACTCGAGGCTGCCCCGGGAAATGGAACGATGGTCGGTCTCGAGGAGATGGAAAATGCCACACTTAAGGCCCGTGACCTCGCCTTGAGGCTCCTCAATATAGCGGGCAACGGATCTCCTCCGCCTTCGGAGGAAAGGCGTGATACAACCGGTGAACCTGCTCTCGAAGGGTTGATGGGAAACGGAAGGATCCTGCTCGTCGACGACGAGGAGACTGTGAGGACCAGTACCGGTGCGACACTTACCAGGCTCGGGTACAGTGTGGTCCTCGCCGAGAACGGGTCGAAGGCGATAGAGATCTTCTGTCAGTCTGCCGACGAGGGAAGGCCGTTCGACGTGGTCATACTGGATCTCACCGTTCACGGAGGCAGCGGAGGCAAGGAGACGGTATCAAGCCTCAAGCGGATCAACCCCGAAGTCAGGGCCGTAGTTTCAAGCGGATATGCCAATGACGCTGTGATGACCGATTACGCGGAATTCGGTTTCTCCGGGAAACTTTGCAAGCCGTATACAATGGAAGACCTCGGACGCGTCATGAAAACAGTGCTCGAAGATTTCGGGAACAAGGCCTGATCACACCACACATATTTAAAGATGTGGACATCGAACGTCCCATCTGATAACATTTTATCCCTTCATAGAAGGAATATCCGGATGCATGTGAACATGGAGGTGGAGAGATCGATTTTGGACTGAGTGAAGAACAGAGAGTACTGCGCCACAGTATCAGGGATTTTGCCGAGAAAGAGATCGGTCCGAGGGCGCAGGAACTTGACGAGAAGGAAGAATTCTCGATAGAGCTGACGAAGAAGATGGCCGGGCTCGGCCTGTTCGGAATCTTCGTGTCAGAGGAATACGGTGGATCCGGGATGGGCTATCTCTCTTACATCATCGCTATCGAAGAGATTGCCAGGATTGACGGTTCGCAGGCGGCTACGGTCGCTGCGGGGAATTCACTCGGTATCGGTCCGATATACTACTACGGAAACGAGGAGCAGAAGAAAGAATGGCTTCCGCGGCTCTGCAGCGGAGAGATCCTCGCCTCATTCGGTCTTACCGAGCCGGATGCCGGATCCGACGCCGGCGCGAGCAAGACAACGGCCGAGCTCAAGGACGGCGAATGGGTAATCAACGGCAGCAAGATATTCATCACCAACTCAACGAGTGAGATGAGTGCGGTATGCATTGTCCAGTGCGTAACGGGCAAGAGGCGGGACGGAAAGAAAGAGATGTCCTGCATCATCGCTGAAAACGGAACGCCGGGATTCGAAGCGAAGAAGATGACGGGTAAGATGATGTGGAGAGCTTCGGACACGGGCGAGCTCTATTTCGACAACTGCCGCGTTCCCGAGAAGAACCTCCTCGGCAGCAGAGGAGAGGGCTTTCACCAGATGCTCGAGACGCTGGACAACGGGAGGCTAGCTATCGCGGCTATGGGGCTCGGCGGCGCACAGGGTGCGTTCGAACTGGCTCTGAAGTATTCCAGGGAAAGGGAGCAGTTCGGGGCGAAGATCTGCTCGTTTCAGGCAAATGCCTTCAAGCTGGCCGATATGGCTACATCGATAGAAGCTGCACGCAACCTTCTGTACAAGGCCTGTCGCCTGAAGGATGAGGGGCAGCCGTTCTCAAAGGAAGCTGCCATGTCGAAGCTCTACTGTTCTGAGGTGATGGGGCGTGTCGTTGACGAGGCGGTGCAGATATTCGGCGGCTACGGCCTGATGCGTGAATATGACATAGAGCGGTTTTACCGGGACTATAAACTGCTTACGATAGGCGAAGGCACCTCTGAGGTTCAGAGAATTGTAATATCAAGAATGATAGGTTGTTACGACGATTAGTTAATGATGTATCGAGGTAATGTGCCGTCCCTGTAAGGAGAAGGCCGCTGGTTTCAAACCGGCGGCCTGACCTTTTTCGGAGCAGAAGGATGTGATCAGTCTTCGTTCAGCTCCGGAATGTTCTCGTAGAGCTTCAGGGCCTCGGGATTCTTTAAAGCGTCCTGGTTCCGGACTTCCTGTCGGTGGACGATCTTTTTTACGGCGAGTTCGACCTTCTTCATGTTGATCGTATACGGGATGTCGCCGATAGCTATTATCTTTTTAGGTACGTGGCGCGGTGAGGCGTTTTTCCTGATCGTCCTGCGGATCGTGTCCTGAAGTTCACTGGTCAGCTCCTCGCCATCGGCCATCTTAACGAAAAGGATGACCCTCACGTCGTCTTTCCATTTCTGGCCGATCACTACACTGTCGGCGATTTCCTCTATCGACGCCATCAGTCTGTATATCTCAGCCGTGCCGATGCGAACTCCGCCGGGATTCAGGGTCGTGTCAGACCTGCCGTAGACTATTACGCCGTTGTGTTCCGTGACCTCGATATAGTCGCCGTGCCGCCAGACACCGGGGAAGATGTCGAAATAGGCCCTGTGGTATTTCTCGCCTTCAGGGTCATCCCAGAAGTAAATCGGCATCGAGGGAAACGGAGAGATGCATACGAGCTCGCCCTGCTCGCCGATCACGGGGTCGCCATCGATATCGAAGGCGTGGACGTTCATTCCCAGGCACCTGCACTGAAGCTCTCCCGGCCATACAGCGCCCATCGGATTACCCGCCGCGAAACAGCCGTTAAGATCGCTGCCTCCTGAAATCGATGAAAGGCAGAGGTCTTTCTTGATGTGCTTGTAGACGTACTCGAATTCGTCTGCGTGCAGCGGGGATCCCGTCGAGAGAATCGCCTTGAGACGAGACAGGTCGAAAATCTCATTTGGTTTTAATCCGACCTGCTTCAGTGCCGTGATGTACCTCGCGCTCGTTCCGAATATGGTCATGCCTATATCCTCGGCGAATCTGAACAGCGCCTCCGGCTTCGGAAAGAAGGGTGAGCCGTCGAAGAGAACCACCGTCGCGCCGAGGGCGAGGGAGCTCGTAAGCCAGTTCCACATCATCCATCCGCACGTGGTGAAGTAGAAGATCCGGTCCTCGCGCTTGACGTCGGTGTGCAGCGAGAGCTCCTTCATATGATGGATGAGGATCCCGCCAGCGCTTTGAATCATGCACTTCGGCAGGCCGGTTGTCCCGGACGAGTACATTATATATAGGGGATGCTCGAACGGCAGCTGCTCGAACTCGATCTCGAGTTTCTCTTCCTTCGACACAAAATCATCGTACAATAGGGCGTTCGGCAACGGCGAGATGTCGGGAGATTCCTCTGTATAGGGAACAACTATCACCTTTTCAACGGATGGAAGGTCCTTGAGGATCTCCGAGATCCTGTCGATCGAATTGAACGGCTTGCCGTTGTACCAGTATCCGTTCGCTGTGAATATCAGCCGCGGCTCGATCTGACCGAACCTGTCGAGCACACCCTTGATCCCGAAATCGGGCGAGCAGGAAGACCAGAGGGCGCCGATGCTCGCGGAGGCAAGCATAGCGATGATCGCCTCGGGCATGTTCGGCATGAAGCCCGCGATGCGGTCCCCCCGGGTGATGCCCATCTCTCTCATTGATCGCGCAAGGGCTGCGACTCTGCCGTACAGCTGGCCGTAGGTGAGAGTGCAGCCGCCGTTCTTCTCACTGCTGAATATGATCGCCGTGTGTTCGTCCCTGTATCGGAGCAGGTTCTCGGCGAAGTTGAGTTTCGCTCCGGGAAACCATTTCGCACCGGGCATCCTGTCGCCGTCCTCGAGAACGGAGTCGTATTTCCGAGAATGGATGATATCCATGAAGTCCCAGATCGTCTCCCAGAGCTCGGGGATGTTATCGACGGACCACTGCCAGAGCTCGTCGTAATTGCTGAAAGCTGTTCCGTGCCGCTCGTTGATCTCCATCATGAAGCGGTACATGTTTGTTTTCCTGATTCTTTCCTCGGAAGGTGTCCAGAGAAGTCCGCTCATCCGCCAGTCCTTTCGGCATATGTTTTACTTAACGATTCCTGATTATGACGACTATGGGTATTTATCGTCAATTTATTTAAGGGAGCCCGTTTTGGGATGAAGGAATCAGCCATCTATGATATGTTTCCCGGAACAGCCTGCTACCACCCTGAAGGAAGGAACGCGCAAGATCCCAACGCATATCCGGAATGGAGATAAAATTGAGAAAAAGTACTTTCACCACATGCATGATATCATTCGTAATCCTGCTTCTCTGCATCATATCGACGGGATCGTCGTCGGAGCCGGTATCGCCGGAAAAACAATTCGGATTCAGGCCGGGCGCAGACGGCAGACTGATCGATTACCCGCAGCTGATAAAATACCTGATGATACTAGATGACGCATCGCCTCGACTTTTGTTGAAGGAGGCCGGCGAATCGCCGCTCGGCAGGAAGATGTACATCCTATTTATCTCGTCTGAGGAGAACATCGCCGGTCTCGAAGGCCTGCGCGATATAAACGAGAGGCTGGCTCTCGATCCGGAGATCCCTGATAGCGAGAGAAAAGCCCTCATCGAAAAGGCAAAGGTGTTCTTCCTCGCGACATTGTCCATGCATTCCGGGGAGGTAGGCCCTTCTCAGGCCCTGCCGATAATCGCCTATGATCTGATAACGAGTGAGGACCCGGAAGTGCTCCAGTGGATGGAAGATGTAGTCTATATGGCCACGCCCTGCCACAATCCCGACGGCATGGATATGACGGTCGAGCATTACAGGAAATACCACGGGACGAAGTATGACGGCGCATCTATGCCCGGCCTCTATCACAAGTATGTCGGCCACGACAACAACAGGGACTTCGTGATACTGAGCCAGAAGGACACAAAGGTCATAGCCGCCATCTACAGCACGATATGGTACCCGCAGGTGATGGTCGAGAAGCACCAGATGGGTTCGACGGGCGTTCGCTATTTCGTACCCCCGAATCACGATCCGATTGCCGAGAATATAGACGCGGGGATATGGAACTGGATGGGCCTGTTCGGGATGAACATGATAAAGGACATGACGAAAGCAGGACAGGCCGGAGTGGCGCAGCACTACTTCTTCGACGAGTACTGGCCAGGTTCGACAGGCACATGCAACTGGAAAAACGTGATCAGCTTCCTTACGGAGGCGGCAAGCGTGCGGTATGCGTCGCCGATATACATCGAGCCTAACGAACTCGGTGTCCACGGCAAGGGGCTTGCCGAGTACAAGAAGAGCGTGAACATGCCTTTACCCTGGCCCGGTGGCTGGTGGAGGCTTTCCGATATCATCGAATACGAGATATCGTCGACGAAATCGATAATTAAGACCTCGTCGAAACACCGGAATGACATCCTGACATTCAGAAACGACTTGTGCAGGCGGGAGGTGGAGCGCGGCAGGAGCGAGCCGCCGTACTATTACGTGATGCCCCTCGATCAGAACGATCGTTCTGAACTTGCCGGGATCGTGGATCTCCTTCTCGAGCACGGTGTTCAGGTCTCGAAACTCACTTCAGGAATGAAGGTAGGAGAAAGGGACTTCGAGAAGGGCGATATCGTAGTATCTATGTCGCAGCCTTACCGCGCGTTCGCCAAGGAAGTGTTGGAGCGCCAGCAGTTTCCTCTGCGTCATTACACACCAGACGGAGAGGTGATCAGGCCGTATGATATCACCAGCTGGTCGCTCCCCCTTCACAGGGGAGTCGATTCGTACGAGATCAGGGAGAGATCGAAAGAGTTGGAAGCGGCGCTCGTAACGGTGGCAGGAGGGGAATTCTACAGGGTCTCTCTTCCCGGGGACTGCGGAGGAGCCGTCTTTGCGGCCGGCGATAACGAGAGCTTCAAGGCCGCCTTCATGGCCATGGAAAAGAAGCTCACCGTATACAGGCTCAAGACAGAGACAAGAATCGAGGGAAAGAGTTTCGAGGCGGGGACATTCATCATCCCAGGCAGCGTGAAGAAGGACAAGGCACTTGCTGAGTTGTCTTCGTCGCTCACTGTTACTCCGTATTTCACGGACGGAGATCCACTGAAGAGTCTTTCGGAGGATAATGTCGTCAAGGTCGAGGCGCCGAGGATCGCACTTGTCGAGACCTGGGTTCACGATATGGACGCCGGGTGGACGAGGTTCATCTTCGATTCGTATCACATACCGTTCGATATGCTCAGGCCGGGAGATTTCGAGAAGACTGACCTGGCGAAGAAGTACGACGTCATACTGTTCCCCAACAACAGCAAGGACCTGCTGATGAGCGGTAAACGGAAGCGAAGGGGAGAGTACTACTCGAGCAGCTATCCTCCGGAGTATGTAAAAGGGATAGGGAAGAAGGGTATGGAGAAGCTGATGGATTTTATCGACACGGGCGGACTGATCGTTTCCTGGGGCGGATCGACGGAGCTTTTTTCAGGAACGCTGGAGATAAAGAAGGGCAAGGACGAGAAAGAAGAGTTCAACCTGCCGTTTACAGTACTAAACGAGAAACTCAAGAAAGATGGGTTCTACTGTCCGGGGGCGATGCTGCGAGTGAATCTGACTTTGGGGCATCCCCTCACCTGGGGGATGCGAGAGGAAACGGGCGTATTGTTAAGGAAGGGAATGGCATTCAGGACCTCGGTACCGCGATTCGATATGGACCGCAGGGTCATAGCCAGATTTCCAGAGAAGGATATCCTCCTCAGCGGATACGTGGAGAAGGAAAAGGCGATCGGCAACAAGAACGCGATGATATGGTTGCGGAAGGGGGACGGTCAGCTCGTGCTGTTCGGGTTTAACCCGCAATTCCGCGCGGCGACGGCCGGTACTTATAAGCTCCTCTTTAACGCGATACTGCTGGGTGACGCCGGTTCCATGCCGTCGCCGTAGTTTCCTGGCATCCGCGGTGGTTATGTCACCGTATTTCTTCAAATTCTGTCTTGAACTCGATCAGTGGTAAAAAGTCCTCGTCTGCTTTGGCGAGGACTTCAAGTGTCCTGTCGTAATTCTCCTTCGCTGAAATCATATCTCCACTCAGAGAATACGCTTTGCATAAGATCATCAGTAATTGTGGATCGTTCGGATTATATTTTGCGAGGTCTTGACATTCAGCAATAGCCTCATCCGCTTTGCCGACCTGGAGGAGAGCGCGAGCGTATTCTCTGCCGAAGAAGAAGAACTCGCGCGGAGAATTATTTCCTGCCTCTTTGAGAGCGTTAAGCGCACTCATGTTCCTGCCCTCGGAAAGAAGAATGAGGCCTCGGAGGTGTTCACGTCTTGAAGATTCCGTATAAATCTTTAGCTTCTCCATGAGTGCGGTGAGTTTAATTAACTCATCTCGTGCTCTATCAACGTCATTTTCCATGGTGATGAGTTTGACTCCTCGGAGCCAGCATGCCCGGATCGATTCGGGATTCAGTTCTTCTATCCTCGACATTTCCCTGTCGAATGATTCTTTATCCTTCTGTATGAAGTATATGCGGGCCAGGTGAAGACGACCGTTGACCTGGCCCATCAAAGTAGTTTTACCGAGGTAGAGGTGAAAATGCTCGTGTGCTTCGCGCAGTCGCCCCATTTCGATGCATGTATTTCCGAGTCCCTCGTACGCAGTGAAAGGGGGATCGTCCATGGACAGGAGGGAGTAATACTGCAGGTAGGCTTCCTCGTAGTTACCAATAAAGAGATTGGCTCCCGCAATGCTTGTCACTGGATCGGGAGAATCAGGGAATAGTTCCTGGTATTTCCTGAAGGATTTCATGGCCTTATCGAAATCTCCGGAATAGAGGAGCGCTGTTCCAGTATAGTTGTGAGCCGTTCCGTGTTTTCCGAAGAGATTCTGAGGATCGGCTTCGAAATATAGTTCAAATTGTTCGAGGGCACCCTCGTAGTCCCCGATATATTTCGAGAGGATATAACCAATATGGATCAAAGTTGATGCCTCCGCAGGATTGTCCTCGTAGCATTCTCTGTAACGAACTACCGCTTTCTGCCAGTTGTGCTCGACTATCGCTTCGACTGCAGCGCACAGGATAAGAGCTCCCATGTCGTCTTTGCTTTTGGCGACCTTTCTGGCTCTGTCTATAAGCTCAATGGCTTTTTTCGAATCACTGCCCCAGCTGTAGTAGGCTGCCAGGGTTATCAGTGATTCGAAGTGCTCGGGATCTTCCTTGAGAGCCTGATCGATGAAAGGTATACCTTCGGGCTGATTCCCCGTGTTGTAAAGAGTCCGACCGTGTTCATACAGGATATCCGCCTTACTCTGCGATTCCGGGCTGGGAGAGTCATCAACCGCGGCGAGTTCACTGCCGACAGAGTCAATGCTGTCCCTGTCCCCTCCGGCGATTATGTGCCTGATTATGAAAAACAGCATCACGACCGATACGGAGAGGGCCAGGGCAGAGGTCAGTTTCCAGCCGAAGATGTGTTGCTTGCCCGGAAAGAATCCTTTCCAGGTCATGGCCGTCTCGGGCTCTCCGAAGAGGATGTTGCGGACCAGTATAAGGGCGTTGCGCATCTCTTCCATCGTGCCGTATCTGTAGTCGGGTGATTTTTCAAGAGCCCTATCAACGATGGCGTTGATTTCCAGCGGTATTTCCGGGACGAATCCCATCGCCGGTTCGTGCTTCTCGTTGACTATACTGTAGAGAACGGAAGCGTCATAGTCTCCCTCGAAAGGCCTCCGACCGGTCAGCATCTGGTACATCAGGATGCCGAGCGACCAGATGTCTGAACGATGGTCCACGTGGCCGCCACGGACCTGCTCGGGAGACATGTAGCCGAGTGTTCCTGCTCCGGCCATTGTCATGCTTATCGTCTCAGTGCCCGATTGCTTGGCAAGACCGAAATCCATTATCTTGACCTTGCCCTTGTCGGAGACGATTACGTTTGCCGGTTTTATGTCCCTGTGGATGATCCCCTGTTCGTGTGCGGCAAGGAGTCCGTCCGCAATCTGTATGAGGATATTCAGAGTCTTCTCGAGTTCCGGTCTCTCGTCCCTGATGAGGTCTCCGAGTGTGCTTCCCTCGCAGTAGGCCATCACGATGAAGAGTTTGTCGTCGAGTTCCTCGACCTCGTGTATCGCACAGATGTTCTGGTGGTCGAGCGAGGCTGCCGCCCTCGCTTCCTTCATGATCCGTTCCCTGGTCGAACCGTGAAGCACCGAGGTGGAGGAGAGGAACTTCAGCGCGACGATCCTGCGGAGCTTGATATCCTCCGCCCGGTAGACGACGCCCATTCCACCCTCGCCGATCTTCTCGAGGATCTTGTAGTGATAGACGGTTTCGCCAATCATCGTTTTACGAGTCAGGTTTGAGGTTCGATTGTCTGGAGTCGTTCTATTCTGCTTGCCGCTGTCAGTATGATACAGAAAAACTTACTGGAATTCAAGGAAATGCAGACTCATGTCCCTGTCCGCTTGATGACGACAATCGTCATATCGTCTCTCTGCGGAGCCTTGCCGGCGTGTCTGCATGCGTCATCAATGATCGTGTCGATTATGCTCATGGCAGTGGCGTCGCGGTTTGCCGTAACGATACCGGGCAGGAGATCCTCGCCGAATTCCTCTTCATCGAGATTGATCGCCTCGCTTATCCCGTCCGAGAATATGAGGAGGGTATCACCGGCATCCAGCTTTACAGAGTCTTCCGTATATGTGACATCCTCGATAGCTCCGAGAACGAGATTACCCGTTTCGAGCCTCTCGAAAGCCCCGGATCCCCTGACGAGGAAGGGAAGGTTGTGCCCGGCGTTGCTGTATGTCACCTCGGAGCTGCCGGGATCGAGTATTCCGAGAAAGAGGGTAGAGAACCGCTCGGGATCGGTATTCCTGAACATGTGTTCGTTGGAGTGGTTCAGAATCGATTCGGGTGTGGTCAGGTCGAGGTTCTGGCCGCGGAGCGTTGCGAGCATGTTCGACATAAGCAGGGCCGCAGGCATTCCCTTGCCCGAGATGTCGCCGAGGCAGAAGAAAAGCCTGCCATCGCAAAGGCGAATGAGGTCGAAGTAATCACCACCGACCGATTTGGCAGGAATGCTTTTCCCCGCGATGTCGTAACCCTCTATTAACGGGGCGTCCTTTGGAAGCAGGCCCATCTGGATGTTGTAGGCTATTTTCATCTCTTCCTGCATCCTCATCAGCGACTGTTCTTCCTCGTAGAGCCTTGCGTTCTCTATGACAATGGCGGACTGCGTGGAGATAATGCAGAGGAGTCGCTTATCAGCCTCGGAGAATTTGTTGCCTCCGTGTTTGTTGAACACGTTCAGGGCTCCGATTATTCTCCCCTTGAGAATGAGGGGAACGCTGAGCAGGGTGTCGATCGGATTCTCTTCTGATTCGAGGGTTCTGAACCGATCGTCGTTGTCGAGATCGTCGACTATGAGGGGCTTCTTGTTCTTAAGCATCCAGCCGGTGATCTGCGTGTCGAGGTGGAAAGGCATGTAGCCGCTGCTCTGGTCTGCCTGCCGCATGATCGTCCTGAACTGGTTGTCCTGTCCTCCGTTCTCGAGCAGTGTGACCGTTCCCTGCACCACTTTCATGTGCTTGATGCATTTCTGTACGATCAGCTCGATAATCTTTTCAAGGGAGAGCGTGGAATTGATCGCCGTTGAGATGTCGTTGATTATTGACAGTTCCTCAACCGCGTTCTTCAGGCGCTCGTTCTCTGTCTCGAGCTTGTTAAACCTGCTGTTTTCATCCGCCATGATCGTCCCCCGGTTCCGAAATATTCCGGATGTAAATGTTTCACGACACTACCTGATTGTCACAATAATGGAGCAAAGCCGTTACTTATGTAATTTTTATATTGATTAGCCGATTCGGGTCAATCAAAATCGAATGCGGGACCAACTTAACCAATCTGAAGAGAAATCGCCGGGAGACGAATTTGGCATACATTCCACTTCACGTTCACAGCACGAACAGCCCCGGGATCGGGATGATGACGGTATCTGAGATCGTCGAGAGGGCAGCATTCCTGGGCATGCCTGCAATCGCGCTGACCGATCAATGGAACACATACGGACACTTCGAGTTAGCTAAAATGGCAGCGATAAATGGGATAAAGCCCATTTTCGGCGCCGAGGTGCGGCATCTCTCACTTACGGGGCACGACGACGCGTTTCACCTCACTCTTCTCGCGGAAGACAACACGGGCTACGCGAACCTGACCAGGCTGGTAAGCCTGCATTACGAAAAGGAAGGCCAGCCGCATGTTACTGCGGAAGAGCTCGCCGGGCTGAGCGAAGGGGTCATCGCGCTCTCCGGGTGTATACGCGGCGAGGCCAACCAGGCCGTTCTTCATGGAAATCTCGGGATGGAGAGGGAGGTGGTCGAAAGGTGTCTCGAGATATACGGGGAGAACCGATTCTATCTCGAGATAATGACCCACAATCACGAGCGCGAACAGCTTGTACTCGACAAGATGATCCTGCTGTCGAAAAAACTCGGGATCCCGATGGTAGTGACGAACAACGACAGGTTTGTCTCGAAGGACGACGCTGTATATTACGAGGTACTGCGGATGCTGGCCGGAAATATGAGTAAGGAAGAGGATTCCGAAACGCTCCCTGAGTATTATCTCAAGAGCAGGAAGGATCTCGAACCGTATTTCTATTTCCTCGAAGAGGCGCTCGAGGTATCGGGAGAGATCGCGGAGAGGTGCCGGGTCGATCTCATAGATGGAACGACGATCTCATTCACGGAGGATCCCAACGAGGATGTCACTCTTTCAGAGAAATGCAACAGACGCTTCATACTCGAATTCCACACCACTGTAGATGGTGATTCGTTCGATCTGAAGAATCAGATGATGGACGAGCTCGAGAGAGCGTCGATCGAGGAGATGTCAGGGTTTTTGCTCTTCCTGGAGAAAATTATCCGCAGATGTAAGCGGAGTGGAGAGTGGATCGAACTGGTTGGAAGCGACGTGTGCGAGAGCGTTATAGCATATCTGCTGGGAATCATACCCCTGAATCCCGCCGAGCATGGGCTAGTGTTCGAATCGTTCGGTGCGCCTGCGCCTGGAGTTCCGCCTGTCGTGGAGCTGCTCAGGTCGAAAGGGTCTCGCGACAGGCTGATGCGGGTGCTGGAAGAGCTGCTTCCAGGCTACCGGTTCCGTTTTCAGCTTCAGAGGGAGGATTCTTCATTCTCAACGCTCGTCAAGGAGCTCAGCGAAAAGTTCGAGATTGGGGAGACGCTGACAAATGAGATCGTTCAGTCGATTGCAGCCGCACGGAGGAGGGGCGGGCTGGCCGATATGCTCGAGAGCTCCGATAACCTCTCTCATATATACAACACTGACAGGACCGTGCGGAAGATCCTCCATTCAGCCACAGCACTGCAGGGACGCGTATCTCATTTTATTCACAATACATCCAAAATCGTTGTGTTACCGCCCGGGGCGGAAAGCAAAGTCGCATATGTAAGGGGAGACGGGGGCGACGAGTTCCTTATGCTCGATAGAGAAGCGATTGCTGCCCATGGAGGATGGAAGCTCGTGGTGCAGCAGTCCCATTTCCTCTCTGCCCTGGCTGAAACGGTAGTAAGGATCAGGGGCACAGGCAAATATTGCGGATTACAGTCGGTATCCGAGAAGGACCACGAGCGGCCGGAAGAGTGGAGGCCGAAGGATCTCAACGACGTCAGCACTTTCGAGATGATATGCGAAGGGAACACTGATGGTGTCTATCTCCTCGAGAGCAGGGGGGTTCGCGACCTTCTGACGACGATTAAGCCCCGCCTGTTCGACGACCTTGTCAACGTCATCTCGCTATACAGGCCCGCGCCTCTCGAGGGGAGGCTCTGGCAGAAGTACGTCGAGAACGCCGATAAAAAGGGGAAGGTCTACCTCCCGCATCATTCGCTCGCCGGTCCTCTGGAGATGACACGCGGGCTGCTGCTCTACAAGGAACAGGTCAGAGAGATCCTGCTCGGGTCGGCAGGCCTGAGGGGGCAGGATGCCCTGTTCGTTGAAAGGGCGTTGGGAACAAGGGAAGCCTCGGACCTGCAGTCGGCGAGGCTGATATTCATACGCGGAGCGATGGACAGGGATATCGATGAGGAGGATGCGCAGAAGATATTCGACTACCTCCTGCACAACATCGAATTTACATTCGACAAGGTGTTCAGCTGCACGCAGGCGTATATCAGCTACAGATCCGCATTCCTCAAGGCCCACCACCCGGTAGAATATTTCTCCGCGCTGCTTGATTCGTCGGCCGACGTACGTGACAGAAAGAAGCGGTATCTCGACTATCTCGAGCTCAAGGGGCCGAAGGTGTTTCTTCCTGACGTGAATTTCAGCGGCCGTGGATTCATCGCCGAGAACGAATCGATCAGGGCTCCGATGTCGGAGGCATGTGATATGACCGTCGAGGAGGTCGAGACGATTCTGGGCGAAAGAGAAGAAGGCGCCTACGGTTCTCTGGAGGATTTCCTGAAGAGACTAAGCGGAAGGCTCTCCATGGAGACGGCGATGAACATGGCCGATTGCGGCCTGTTTGATTCGTTCGGGGAAGGGAGAAAAGCCATGCAGGAGGAAGTGCTCGCTTTCTACGACGAGCACGCCAGGGCGGGGGAGTTCTTCCGCGCGCCAGCTGAGACTGCGAAACCTAAGAAAAAGGACGACGGCCAGATGTCCCTGTTCGATGAATGAGAACCCCTTTTTCGTTTGACTTGGGGCTGTTCCATTGCTAAATTCCGACAGTCCGAAAAAAGTACTGCACTAATTAAGGCGTCCCCATCGTCTAGCCAGGTCTAGGACACTGCCCTTTCACGGCGGCAACACGGGTTCGAATCCCGTTGGGGGCGCCATTTTGGTTTAAACAATGCCCAGAATTAATCTGTCCGTATTTTACTCAAAGGGAAGAGCGAGGACTATAACTGCAACTGATCTTCGGAATAGAGGTGATATTGTGAATCCGTACGATCTTTCTCTGGCAACAATAGAGCAACTGGTCCAGCAGCACGGAACACCTATATACATAGTAAGCAAAAAGAAACTCATAGAAAATTTCCAGCTTCTCGATAAAGCCCTGCCTGCCGTTAAAATCTACTATGCAGTGAAGGCGAATCCACATGAAGAAATCCTGGAGACCCTGGCCGGAATCGGCGCTGGTTTTGATGTCGCCTCGAAGGGCGAGATTCTGAGTGCCATCAAGGCAGGAGCACACGCCAGGGATGATCTCATCTTTGCCGACACCGTGAAGGATCCGAAACATATTGCCTTTGCGTACAGCATCGGTCTCGATGACTTTACGTACGACAACATGTCGGAGATCCAGCAGATCGCCAGACACGCACCCGGTTCATATGTCCATCTCAGGATCGCCGTTTCGAACAAGGGAAGTGTTGCGCATCTCAGCAAGAAGTTCGGGGCGCAAGTCGAAGAGGCCATTCCACTGCTGCTCGCAGCCCGTGACCAAGGTCTGCAGCCCAGGGGGGTCAGCTTTCATGTTGGCAGCCAGTGTCTCGACGTCAATCGTTACGTGGAAGCGCTTGATTCAACCAGGGTGATTTTCGAGCAGGCCAGACAGGAAGATCTGAAACTGGAGATGATCGACATCGGCGGCGGTTTTCCAGTGAGGTATATCGATGAGAACATCAACCTGGAAAGTATGTGTAAAACGATCGTCGATCATTACAGGAATCTGTTCGGCGATGAAATCATGCTGGTTGCAGAGCCTGGCCGAAGCATAGTGGGAGATGCCGTGATTCTTGTAACCAAGGTCATCTCAGAATCGGTACGCGATGGCAGGAACTGGTTGTATTTCGACGACGGCACCTACGGAAGTTTCCTGGATGTATTGCTGTACAAGATGAAGTTCCCGATGAGGACCAACACATCCGGCAGGATGACGAACTATGTTCTGGCGGGCCCTACTTGTGACTGTATAGACGTTTTCTCGAGGGATGCGGAAGGTGAAATCTGTGAGGTGGAGCTTCCTGAGACACACGTCGACGACCTGCTTATCGCGGGAAGCATGGGTGCTTACACCTATTCGGAATCGACGCGGTTCAACGGCTTCGACCCGCCTAAGTTTGTGTATATCGATAATTGAACTGGTGTGAGGATCTGCTTTGAGTTAGATTCATCCATGATTCGGCCTTACGAGAGAATCAGAACTGACAAAATATCCTGGTATTTGCGGTTCATCACGAAAATCGAGGCACTCAGGTAAGACAACAGTCTGATATTGGCGTAAAAGGAGCGTAAATGCGCCTGATTCTCATCAACCCGCGCAATCCGCTGGTGAATGTCAATAAAAAGAGCAACTACTGGAACAAGTACCGCCTGTGGAAGCCGCTTGGACTACTCGTGCTGGCCGGACTTACACCGCCGGAGTGGGAGATCACGGTGGTTGATGAGAATGTGGACACACCCGACTATTCGCTGATGCCTCGACCGGACCTGGTGGGTGTGACCGCGTTCACATCTCAGGCGCCGCGGGCGTATGAGGTGGCCGCGGTATTTCGCGGCCGGGGAGTGCCCGTTGTGATGGGTGGGATCCACGCCACCATGCGCCGGGAAGAAGCAGCGAAACGAGTGGATGTCGTGGTGACTGGCGAGGCCGAGAGCGTCTGGGCACAGGTGCTGGAAGATGCAGCACGCGGCGCCTTGAGGCCTTTATACGCCGGCGGTCATGAGGAAATGGATAGGACTCCGCCTGCCCGTCACGATCTCCTGCCGACCGGCTATAAGTTCGGGGCCATTCAAACCACGCGTGGTTGTCCCCTCAACTGCAGTTTCTGCAGCGTCAGCCCGTTCAACGGAAGGAAGTACAGGCGCCGCTCGAAAGAGGAAGTCGTGGCAGAGTTCAAGCTGATCAGAGAGAAACTCGTACTTGTCGTAGACGACAATCTGATCGGCACTCGTCAGGATCATATCGCGCGGGCAAAGGATCTGTTCAGGGCGATGATAGAGGCAGATCTCGGCAAGAAGTGGGTCTGCCAGGCGACGATCAATATGGCTGATGATGACGAGCTGCTCCGACTGGCCAGTCGGGCCGGGTGTATAGGCGCTTTCATCGGATTCGAAACGACTACCGACGAGGGGCTGGCCGAGGTGCACAAGAACTACAATATTCAGAAAGACCGTGATTTCAGAGCTTCGGTACGCCGGATCCAGCGCCACGGTATCACTGTTGCCGGTTCGTTTATCATGGGCCTGGACGTCGATCGGCCGGGAATTGGCCTGAACATCGCCGATACGGCCAATCAGTATGGCGTGGATATGCTGAACGTGCTGTTCCTGACGCCATTGCCCGGGACAGTCCTCTGGGATAAGATGGAGAAGGAAGGACGGATTGTCTCGACCCGATTCCC
Organism: uncultured bacterium; assembly: GCA_965371515.1. Lineage (GTDB taxonomy): Bacteria > Krumholzibacteriota > Krumholzibacteriia > Krumholzibacteriales > Krumholzibacteriaceae > JAUWCL01. Next base: position 24,711 of record CBDUYR010000007.1, read on the forward strand.
CGAGGACTGGAAGTACTTTACGCTGTCACTACCCGTGGGGCGTTATAAAAATTTCACACAGGATGAGATCCTCGACGAGATGAGCTCCTGTACCCAAAAGTTCTATTCGCTGCGAGGAATTCTGCGCCGAGTGGCACGCAATCTCTGGAAGAGGCAGCATCCCTTCGTTACCCTGGCAGCGAACCTCTCCTATCGCAATAACGGCCGCTTGAGCCGGAATGTGTGCCAGGAATTCAAGCGGACCAGCGACCTGTTGCAAAAGGTACTACCACTGCCCTCAACGGGCGACAATCTGCATGTCCTTGCACCACGTCTCATAGTACAGGAGTCGAATCGGGACTGACGCACGATTGGATCGTCTCAGCTGGACTCACCAATTCAATTCTAGTGGATCACGATGATCTTCCTGGCTTGAACGTCGTTCAGCGTCTGACCGGTGACCATCAACCGGCCGAAGTAGATGCCGGCTGAAACGCTCCGCCCGTGTCCATTCCGTCCATCCCACTGGACAAGATGCGTTCCGGCTTCCCGGGACTCATCAGACAGCCTGCGCACCAGGCGGCCGCGCGAATCATAGATGCTCAACTGAACCTTTGCCCTGGAGGGCAGTGAAAAGCGAAGACTTGTTGTTCCACTGGAAGGATTCGGGCCGGCGACGTCGAAGAATACCCGCGTGCTGCCGGTCTCTGATTCAATGACATCCGTCTGTCCAGAAGTCAGCAGTGTAAAGTCGTCTCCGAATATGTACAGGGCCTGCCCGATCTTGCCGTCGAGTTCGCGGAATTCAAACTGCCTGAAGCCGGCGAGGCGCGTATCGATCGCCCCGAAGAATTGGAAACCGCTGGTGATAGGACCTCCAGCGAGCAGGGTCAGGTCATCCAGGACAATCCCTACGTTGGCGCCGAAGATGCCGGTGATGTAGCCGCCCACACCGTGCAGAGGGATCATGCCAGGTTCCAGGATCCCTGTGAAACCATCGTGGTACAGGCAGTACTCCGGTGGATTATCGATGTCACACTCTCCAGGCGTTCCAGTGGCGGAACCGTGCTCAGGGTCGAAGACTCCCCAAAGGCCGGTTCGAGCCGGACCAGACCCGGTAGTGATCTCGTTCCAGTCTGGAGTATAGGCATGGTTTGATTGCCACTTTACACCCCGGCTGCTGATGACGAGGGCTGTGTTAGGAGAACGTGCGATGCCCCACGCAGTATCGTCCTCGAAGCCCTCCTGGAAACCGACGTATCCATGCTCGGCGGCTTTTGCCAGGAAGGCGGACTCGTTCCAGCAGACAAATACATCGGGCCCGCCTGTGCAGGCGGTTAATGTGACGGTCGCCAGGTCCGACACGGCGCCGAAGACTGCCCTGTAGACGAAACTGTCCATGCCGTCGAATGTCGATCCGGGCGAGTAGCTGAAAGATCCATTGGAGTTCAGCACGAGTGTGCCATGGAGGACGTCTGTCACCAGTTCAGCGGTGGAACCTGACTCCCCCGCGTTTTCGCCATCAAGGATGTCATTTTCAAGAACGCCGAACGCCTCGATCTCCAGTGTGATGCCAAACGGGATGCCGAAGTTATCGTCATAGGCCGTCAGGTCCTGGGCTCTGACAGAAACAGCACTGACCATCAACAGCAGGCATACATAGATAACAGGGTATTTCGAGGACTTCACTGATTTCTGATTTGACATTAACATCTCCTGTTCAGGATTCCTGAAATTACGGGATGTGGAGATTTATTCCGAGAATAGTATACTATATATGTCAGTTATCGGCAAGAGAAGAGCGGGGAGAGGAGGAATAGAATAAGAGAAAACGTTAACAGAAGTCACGAGATCTATCGTGGAATCTTTTTCTCCAGCCATGGGCAAAAGCGGACTTTTTCAAGTGAATGAATATCTGTTACAATCGAAAGCGTTGCTATCTAGTTCTGAGTAATTTGAACCCATCCAGGATTGCTACGAGGTGAATAAGATGCTGCGCATAGGAAAATTCCGATTCCCAACATCGCGGAGGAATGTATTTCCGGTTACCGCTGTGAGTGTACTGTGCCTGATAGTACTCACCGCCGTCCCGGTCTTGGCCAAGGCGCAGGGCGCCCAGAACTGGCCCATCATCCACCATGACATCCGGGCCATGATCCAGCCCGCTGCCAGCCGGCTCGAGGTGACCGACCGCATCGAACTTGTCCACCCGCCCGATCCCGCCCGCCCCCTGCGCCTTCTGCTGCACCGGGATCTAACGATTGACTCCGTCGATCTGGAGGGGACACCGCTCGAAGTGGAGCGGAGTGAGGGTTTCAAGCCACGTCACTTCTGGGAACGGCCGGATTATGAACACATTGACGCATACGCCGCCGCGAGTGAGGTCACAGTCTATCCGCCGGCCGGAGGCTGGCCGGACGAACCAATCATCACCCTGCATTATGCAGGCACTGTGTACGACAGCCTGCGTTCGCCCGAAGTAGCCTACGGCCGCGGCTTCGAGACGACGAACGGGCTCATCGGTGAACGTGGTGCCTACCTGGCGGGTATGACGTTCTGGATTCCCTGGAGTGGGGATGGCCTTTTCCGCTTCCGGCTCCGTGCGGATGTGCCGCCGGGCTGGGAGAGCGTGAGCCAGGGCACCCTGGACGAACGGCGCGTCACAAAGGACGGCCGTGTTGAATCGCTTTGGGTGGTGGGAGATCCTATGACCGAAGCGTACCTGATCGCCGGTCCTTATGTCGTCCGGGAGAAGGACCACGGCGATGTGACGGCCTATACGTTCACCTATAAAAATACGCCCGAGGATCTTTGCCAGACCTACCTCGATGCCACCGGTAAATATCTCGAGCTATATAACGGAATGATCGGTCCCTATCCGTTCGACAAATTCGCCGTGGTCGAGAACTGGTGGCAGACGGGATTCGGCATGCCGAGCTTCACACTGCTCGGTGACCGGGTGATCCGCCTCCCCTTCATCGTTCATACGAGCTTTGGCCACGAGATTCTCCACAACTGGTGGGGCAACGGTGTCTTCGTCGACTATGAGGGCGGGAACTGGTGCGAGGGGCTCACGACGTACCTGGCTGACTATTCATACAAGGCACGCGAGAGCGACGCTGCCGCCCGGGAATACAGGCTCAGTCAGCTTCAAGCCTATCTGGACTATGCAAGCGACGGGGAGGACGACTTCCCCATCCGTCGCTTCACAGAACGCGAAAGCGCTGCCACGCAGGCCGTGGGATACGGCAAGACCATGATGGTGTTTCACATGGCAAGCCGGCTTCTCGGAGAAGATACTTTTTTCAACGGCCTTCGCCGGTTCTATGATGATTATCTCTTCGAGGAAGCGAACTGGGACGACCTCATTCACAGTTTTGAAACGGCTTCTGATCGGTCACTCAGTGCGTGGTTCGAACAGTGGATAGGACGGCCAGGTGCTCCGATTCTCTCGGTGGCCAGGGTTGCCGGTGTAGATGATGAGACTGGGGTCTGGGTCGAGCTCAGGCAGGAGCAACCCTTCTACGATCTTCAGGTACCGATCCAGTTCGATTCCTGTGGCGAAGTCCACTCACGAGAGGTTCCCCTGGACTCTGCCGCGGCCCGGGTAGTACTCCCTGAGGGCACGCGCTGGATGGCTGTCGATCCGGATTTCGATATATTCCGTAAACTCCACCGCGGGGAGATCCCTCCCGCGCTCAGCCAGATCCTCGGGGCCGACTCGGTCATCGTGGTGATGGGTTCACGCTGCGCGTCCGGCATGGCCGGCGCCCTGGAGAAGCTTGCGGCTGACTGGGGCCGTAACCACGACGCGATCGTTGTGGCCGAGGCGGATTTCACGGAACCGGATGGTCGCGCTGTGTGGCTTTTCGGGGAGGGGAGACTGGTCGATGAGGTCTTCGCTGGAACCAGGGCCTTCGGCGATTCGCCGGTGAAGCTGCGGGCCGATGCTCTGGAGGGGGGAAGAACACTCGTGGCAAGCTTCCGGGATCCGGATCACGATGAGATCCCCTGGACGGTAGTGCTTCCTGCCGATGCTTCGGTGGTAGAGGCACTGGGCCGAAAGCTTCCGCATTATGGTCGCTACAGCTATCTCGTCTTCGAAGGCGAGACCAATATAGACAAAGGCAGCTGGGTCGTCGAGAGCTCCCCACTGCGCCTGGATTTGCTGGAGGAATGACAATGACCCGTATGCATGTACGATTACGATGGTCGATCGCGTCCGAGCGGTTTGTGCTGAGGCTTATCCTGCCGGGACTGTTCGTGCTCGGCAGCTTCTCCGCCGTATCTTCCCAAGCCCGGGGGAACGAGGGTAAGAGTGGTCTGCTGAAAATGGATGTGCAGGCATTGACTTCAGACGCGTTCGAGGGACGCGGCATAGGTACCGAAGGCCTTGAAAAGGCGCTTGCCTATGTGGAGAAACGATTTGAGGAGGCGGGTCTTCGTCCATTCGGGGTCAAGGGGTACCGCCAGCCGTTCAGCGGACCCGGCGGTACGACACTGGTCAATATCATCGGCGTTCTGGGGGCGGCCGAAGGAGAACAGCATGTCATAGTCGGTGCGCATTACGACCATCTGGGAATGGGTGAGCCCGGTGAAGCGAACTACGGCAAGATGCACCCTGGAGCCGACGACAATGCTTCCGGAGTAGCCGCACTGCTCGAATGCGCACGGCGCCTTCGTGAGCAGGGGGAGCCCGCCCGCCCCGTTGTATTCATTGCATTCTCTGGTGAGGAAAAGGGGCTCTTGGGAAGCGCCCACTATGTGATGCAACCGGTGCTCCCATTGAATCAGTGTACAGGGATGGTAAACCTGGACACGGTGGGAAGGCTCTTTGACGGTGCGCTCACTATCTTCGGTGCGAGTACGGCCGACGAATTTAAGCACATTCTCAAGGGAGTCAACTACGGTTTCCGGTTTGAGCTCAAATTACCGGAGGCGGATCCAGGCGGGAGCGACCAGGTCAGTTTCGTGCGGCGGGGTATCCCGGCAATTCAGATCTTCACCGGTCCCCACGAAGATTATCATCGGCCGGGAGACACCGCCGACAAGATCGATTACGCGGGGTTGGAACGGATTGCTGAGTTCACGGGCGAGCTGGTGTCATATCTGGCCGACCGGGATGAGGCGTTGAGCTTCGTGCCGCCCGGTGCGGAGAAAGCCGCAGCCAAAGTAAAAGCGTTGGGGGGTGGCGGCCGCCGCGTCAGTTTCGGCAGCATCCCTGATTTTAACCACACAGGCGAAGGTGTTCTTCTCTCTGGCGTCATCCCCGGGAGCCCGGCGGAGAAAGCCGGACTCAAGGCGGGAGATCTGCTCGTGGAGTTTGAGGGGGCGCCCGTCGAGGATTTGAGAGGGTTAAGCAACATTCTCAAGGAACTCTCACCGGGTGACGAAGTGAGCGTGGTGTTCGTGCGCGGAGGCGAGCGACGCACGACAACCGTTACCGTTGTGGAGCGCAAGTAAGATAGCGATGGAAAGAACAGGATTCGAGGACAAGATTCTGAAGTGCCATTGACCTGCCCTACGAGTTAATACCACCCTATGAGTTTTACACAGCTATTATATCGGCCTATTGACCCGTCAGAACGGCAGGATCACACCGATGTTTGCTCCGACTCCGCTCATATCAGCACTTCCACCGATACTGCTATCAAGATCAGGCTCAAGCCAGAGATAGCGGAGCTCGCCGAATACGCCCAGCCCCAAGAGCGTGATCTCAACGCCTGCGGCAGCGAATCCGCCCAGCGAGTTCTTCGGCGAATAGTCACCGGAGAAGATATAGTAGCCGATTCCGACGCCACCGTAGAACATTCCCAGTTTCGCGCGGCCAAATGCCTCGAGGGGGAACATGTCGAGGTCTCCTTCTCCTTCATTGCCGCTGTACCTGAGCCAGGATGCGCGTACATCCATTGAGATGATCGGTATGATACTGAACTCGTGCTTGAGACCGAGGCCGTAGCCTGAATCCGCGTCCTTGGAATCCTGCCACTGCCCAAATATGCCTATCGCTTGTGCGGGTAAAACACAGACCACAAGCAGGATCATGATAAGCGCAGAACAGCTTAAGATACTCGTGCTTTTCATCGATACTCTCCTTCGTTTCAGGATCGGGGGTGCTGTAATATTTTTACAGTGGGTACCATAATCGAAGCGATTCCCGTAAGCAAAGCAGAATATTCGACAGGTCGCCTGATCCGGCAAATATTATGGACAAGCCGAACGGAGATATGATTACAATTCTAAAGATGTCTGACGACTGGAGCACGAACTGTCGAAGGGGAATGGAAATGAAGAGCACATGTATGGCAAGGGCCTTTCTGGCAGCTGTTTCAGCTGCAACGCTTGCGGCAGGCACTTCCTGTACGTCTGAGCGGGCGCGGCCGGACATCTCGCACGCACCGACTCTGACGGAAGCCGGTAACGCCGAGTACTCAGGAATATACGAATATCCGGTCCGACTTGACGGAGGACGCTATGAAGGAGAGCCATTCGTGGAGGGTGGTGCCTCCCGGCCTTCGGTACAGCTTGTTCAGGATCTGTTCAAGACTGGCGATTTCGACGCAGACGGTTGCGAGGAAGCAGTCGTCCTGCTGGTCGAGAACTCGGGAGGATCGGGATCGTTCGTCTACGTAGCTGCTCTCGTCCGAAGGGGGGGAGTAGTCGAAAACACAGGCACGAAACTTGTCGGTGACCGTATACAGATCCGGTCCATATTGATCGACGGCGGAGAGATCATGCTTGAAATCGTACAGCAGGGGCCAGGAGACGCCGCGTGCTGTCCTACGCAGAAAGCCAGCATGATCTGGGGGCTCGGCGGCGACGGGCTCGTCGAGAAGTCGTTAGAAGTGACGGGAACGCTATGCATTGCGGACCTTGCGGGCGTCGAGTGGGTGCTGAAATCGCTCGACTTGAACGAACCGGTTCCCGGCGATCCTCCGCTCACCCTGGTCTTTAAGGATGGGATGGTATCTGGATCGAGCGGTTGCAACCGGTATTTCGCGGCCGTCACAGAATCCACGCCCGGTGAGATCACTATCGAGGAAACAGGCACTACGAGGATGGCCTGTCCCGATGAGGTCATGCTGCTCGAGAAGAGGTATCTAGGGGCGCTCGAGGGATCTGTCGGATACAGTTACTTATGGGGAAGACTCGTGCTCACATGCACTGTCGGAGACCACTTGGCCTCTCTGATATTCGAGGCCGGCGAATCCCCATGACATCAATTATCTCTTTACATCACAGCCATGTATCACTATTCTGCCCATGAAGACGAAATGCATTCTGCAGAATAAGGAGAATAAAATCATGCGCAAGGGTAACCTGGTGGTATTAATTGCGTTACTCGCTTCTATCATCTTTTCCGGTTCGGTTTCTGCCGATCTGCGCTGGCAGGCAGGGCTCAAGGGAGGAGCGAACTGGGGCAAGCTGAAAGGCGATCCGGTCAGCCTGTGGCTGGGTGGCGAAGATTCCCAGCTGGCAGGCAGCATCGGAGACAGCAAGCTCGGTTTCACCGGCGGCGCTTTTCTTACTCTGTTTTTCAACGATTTTATAGGCATTCAGGGCGAGGCGATGTTTATCCAGAAGGGCGGGAAAGGAACGGCCTCCGGCGAGATTATCTATTACCCACCTTACGATAACCCGCGCCCCGCTTTCTTCAACGGCGAAGTCTCCGCCAATCTCGACTATGTAGAGTTTCCCGTTATGGCCGTATTCGAGTTCGATGCTTCCGAAGGGGGCAAGATCCGTCTCCGCGGTATGGCCGGGATGACTTTCGCGTTCAACATCCACGCCGAGGCGAGACTCCAGGGAACCGCGGAAGTCGAGATGCAGGATACAAGCAAACGATTTTACGAAGTGGACGAGAGAAAGGATTTCGGGGAACTGGTACAGGAATTCGAATTCGGTCTCATATTCGGCGGTGCGGTCTATTGGGATATCGGAAAGGTCGACCTGCTCATAGAATCGAGATGGGAGAGAGGACTCACCTCCCTGGACAATACGACATTATACCGTGATATCTATACGAGCAACGTAAGCCTCATGTTCGGAGTAAGCGTTCCCATCGGTGGAGAACGCTGATATCGCTGACAGATGCCAAAAAGCTCTCTGTTCCGTACGATCTTCATAATCATCACAGCAGCGCTTACGGCGCGGTGTACCACTGTGGACGAAACAGCGATCGAAAGCCGTGAGGTCGAATCCGCGGCGGGCCTGATCGATCTCCAGCTCACAAAGGCGGAGATCGACTCGATGCTCCCTGACCTCGTCGATCAACTCAAATCATATCAATCGATGAGAGAGGTACCGGTCGGAAATACGGTGCGCCCCGCTCTCGTTTTTGATCCCGTTCCGCGAGGACGCGGAGGATTCGATGGCGGGGACCTGCTGAAGGTCTCTCCAACGTATCGCAGAGAGCTTCCGGACAACATGGAGGATCTCGCTTTCTGGACGGTGAGGGACCTGGCAGAACTGATCAGGACCAGGCAGATAACATCGACGCAGCTTACGAAGATGTATCTCGATCGCTTGAAGATGCACGGTCCGACACTGGAATGCGTCATTACCCTTACAGAGGAACTCGCCCTCGAACAGGCTGCGCACGCCGACGAGGAACTCGCATCGGGAAGGTACAGGGGGCTGCTGCACGGGATACCGTACGGTGCTAAGGACCTGCTCGCCGTAAAGGGATACAGGACAACGTGGGGCGCCGAACCTTACAGGGAACAGACGATCGACGAGACCGCGACGGTCATAAAAAAACTCGAAGAAGCAGGCGCGGTGCTTGTCGCGAAGCTGACGCTCGGAGCTCTGGCCTGGGGCGACGTCTGGTACGGCGGAGTCACGAAGAATCCGTGGAACCTCGAGCAGGGCTCGAGCGGTTCCTCGGCGGGATCCGCTTCGGCCACTTCCGCCGGGCTGGTTGCCTTCTCGATCGGCACCGAGACGTGGGGATCGATCGTATCCCCGTGCACGAGGTGTGGAGTGACCGGGCTGAGGCCGACATTCGGCAGGGTTAGCAGGGCGGGAGCGATGGCGCTTAGCTGGTCGATGGACAAGATCGGCCCGATCTGCAGGAGCGTTGAGGACTGCGCGATAGTATTCGACGTGATCCGCGGCCCAGACGGTAAGGATCCGACGGTCGTTGACGCGCCGTTCAGATACGATTTTGATGAGGATACAGGTCGTCTCAGAATCGGATTCCTGCCTGAAGACTTCGAACGCGACAACTCGTTTCATGAAACCGATTCGATAGCGCTCGATGTACTGCGGGGCATGGGGATCGACCTGATCCCGATCGAGATTCCCGATTATCCCGTATATCCACTCGGTATAATACTCAGCGCTGAGGCCGCTGCCGCATTTGACGAGTTGAGCAGATCGGGGAGGGACGACCTTCTCGTCAGGCAGATAAGGAACGCCTGGCCCAATGTATTCAGGACAGCACGTTTCATCCCGGCGGTGGAATACATACAGGCAAACAGGATCAGATCGATGATCATGAGAAAGATGGAAGATCTCGATGTCGACATATACGTATCGCCCTCTTTCGGGGAGAATCTTCTCCTGACGAACCTTACCGGGCATCCCTGTGTCGTGCTCCCGAATGGCTTCAATTCCGAGGGCGGCACGGTGAGCATCACCTTCATCGGGCAGCCGTTCGAGGAGGGAAAGCTGCTCGCGTTTGCCAGGGCATACCAGGAAGAGACAGGTTTTCACAGGAAGTACCCTCCAAAGTTTGCAAGGTAGTCAAGGAAAGGAAGGGAGAAACATGAAGGGACTCACATCGATAAGCAGTATCTCGATGGTGATACTCGCGGTGGCGATGATATCAGGTGCAGCGCTGGCGAAGCCTGACTGGATGAAGGATTCGATGACGAAGCTCGAGAAAGAGCTGACAGAGAAATATGGGACGGAGCATAGCGCGAGGCTGGTCAAGGGAATGGACCAGGTTGCCCGTTTCTGGCGCGAAGAGGACGGCGGTCCGGATATCTTCGACGAGTTCGTCAGAAACAATTTCGCTGGCGACGATGAGGTCCTGGACGACCTGTTCAATCGCTGGGAATTCCTGCTCGAGAGTATATTCGGCCACATGGGCGAGATAAGGATGGCGATGGGCAGGCAGGCCGATCTCGACATCGGTCCGCTCTACGAATTCGACAGGGTGACCGCCTCCTACTCCGCGTCGGCGCACATCGCAGACGATTTTTTCAGGAACAAGCTCGCCTTCACCGTGCTTCTCAATTTCCCGCTCACCACGCTTGAGGAAAGGCTGACCAAGGGGGAGAACTGGACGAGGCGGCAGTGGGCTGACGTGAGGCTGGCCCAGTGGTTCTCAAGAAGGGTCCCGTCCGAAGTGAATCTCGAGGTGGCCAAGGCATCGGCCGCTTCAGACCAGTATATCGCGGACTACAACATCTGGATGCACCACCTTCTGGACGATGACGGAAACCGCCTCTTCCCGCCGAAGATGAGGCTTCTTTCGCACTGGAACCTCAGGGACCAGATCAAGGCCGATTACGGTGATAGCGAGGGAGCGCTCGAGAGGCAAAGGATGATCCAGAAGGTGATGGAGCGGATAGTCGATCAGACGATCCCTGAGATCGTCGTGAACAATCCGCACGTCGACTGGAATCCATACACCAACGAGGTTTGGCCGGCGAAGGTAAACGATTCGGATACCGAGCCGCCGTCAGATCTGAAAGTCACCGCCGACAGGGAACCGGATACACGCTACAGGATATGGTTCGACACCTTCAAGGCCTCGACGCTGGTCGACGAGTATTCACCACTCGCCCCGACACTGATAGCGCGAAGGTTCAACGAGGGAAGGGAGATCCCCGAGGAGAAGATCGAGGCGATGCTTGTACAGGTATGCTCATCTCCCCTCGTTAAAAAGATCGCCGCGATTGCGAAGAAGAACCTCGGACGCGACCTCGAACCGTTCGACATATGGTACAACGGATTCAGATCGAGGGGCAAATACACCGAACCGGAACTCGACATTGTCACGAGGGAGAAATATCCCACGGCAGGAGATTTCGAGAAGGACATCGAGCGGATGCTCATCGCGCTCGATTTTCCCGAAGACAGGGCGAAATATCTTTCCGGCAAGATCGTTGTAGAGCCGGCTCGCGGCTCGGGCCACGCAGCAGGCGCCGGCATGTGCTCGGCTCCGGCCCGTCTGCGAACAAGGGTCGGTGCTGAGGGGATGGACTACAAAGGATTCAACATCGCCGCCCACGAGCTCGGCCACAACGTCGAGCAGGTGCTCTCCCTGTGCGATGTAGACTATTACGTGTTGCAGGGAGTACCGAACACCGCATTCACCGAGGCGTTCGCATATGTCTTCCAAGGCAACGACTTGATGCTTCTGGGCCTCGAGAAGGATAGTGGTGGAAGAGCCGAGGCGATGTCGATCGTGAACGAGTTCTGGATGACCGCAGAGATCGGCGCCGTATCGCTCGTCGACATGAAGGCCTGGCGCTGGATGTACGAGAATCCCGACGCGACGCCGCAGGAGTTCAGGAAAGCTGTCATAGAGATCTCGAAGGATGTCTGGAACACCTACTTCGCCGATATATTCGGGAAGAAGGACGTGACACTCCTCGCTGTCTATTCGCACCTGGTCCACTCGTACCTATACCTGCCGGACTACGCGATCGGACACATGATCGCCTTCCAGGTCAAGGAGCAGATGCGCGAGGCTGGAAACATAGGCGTCGAGTTCGAGAGGATGGCTATCGCTGGAAGGATCGCGCCCGACCTCTGGATGAAGAACGCGACAGGTAAACAGGTGAGCCCCGATGCCCTTATAGCGGCGACGGAGAGAGCGCTCAAGGAACTTGATTAGATCGAATACATGTGCTAATTTACGATTCGTTTCATCACTGAATGAGCGTTTAAGAAGCGGAGTGCGATGGGCAAGGACAACGAAAAAAAAGTGTTGCTGACCGGCTCTCTCGGGCAGATAGGTTCCGAGCTGGCGTTCGCCCTGGCGGATAGATACGGGGCGGAAAATATTGTTACAAGCGACGTCCGTGAGGACAGCCATGGGATACTCGAAGGCGCCGGGACGTTCGTGGAGCTCGATGTACTCTCGGCGGGTGATTTCGACTCGATTGTCAGAGATCATCAGATCGATACGATATACCACCTGGCGGCTCTTCTCTCGGCGGTTGCCGAGGAGAAGCCGCGGATGGCATGGGATATAAACATGAACGGGCTTGTCAATGCCCTCGAGGTGGCGAAGGAGAACGGCTGCAGCCTCTTCGTTCCCAGCTCTATCGGCGCGTTCGGACCCGATACTCCGCTCGACAACACACCGCAAGATACTATCATGCGGCCACATTCGATGTACGGGGTGACTAAGGTCTCGGGCGAGCTCCTCTGCGACTATTACAATATGCGCTTCGGCGTTGATACCCGCGGGGTAAGGTACCCCGGCATCATATCGAGCAAGACACTACCCGGAGGGGGTACTACTGACTACGCGGTGGAGATCTTCTACCACGCAATATTGTACGGCAGCTACACCTGCTGCCTTAAGTCAGGCACCTCCCTAGACATGATGTACATGCCCGACGCGATCAAGGCTGCAATCGACGTGATGGAAGCGGATCCTGCCAGTCTGAAGCACAGGAACGCCTTCAACGTGACGGCGATGCACTTCGACCCGGAGGAGATAGCAGCCGAGATAAGAAAACACATCCCGGAATTCGCGATGGATTACGAGATAGATCCCGTGCGGCAGGCCATCGCCGAGTCGTGGCCGAACTACATGGACGACTCTGCCGCGAGAGAAGAATGGGGATGGCTGCCGGAATACGACCTGGCCAGGATGACCGGGGAGATGCTCGGGGAACTGGGAGAGAGGCACGGCAGGGGAGAGCTGGAGATAGAAGCCTGATACGGAAACGCGAGGAGAGGAAGATGTACACGATAAAGGAAGAGCTCCAGGCGACCTTGAAGGAGATCAGGGAGGCCGGGCTTTACAAGGAAGAGCGGATCATTGTCACCGAGCAGAGGGCCGATATAAAGGTCAGCACGGGCGAGGAGGTCCTCAATTTCTGCGCGAACAACTACCTCGGACTCGCGAATAATCCGGACCTGATCGACGCCGCCAAATCCTCGATGGATTCCCACGGGTTCGGGATGTCCTCGGTGCGTTTCATCTGCGGAACGCAGGACATTCACAAGACGCTGGAGGCCAGCATCGCGGAATATTTCCAGACCGAGGACGCGATACTCTACACATCCTGCTTCGACGCGAACGGCGGACTCTTCGAGGTCCTCCTGACGGCGGACGACGCGATCATAAGCGACGAGCTGAACCACGCGTCGATAATCGACGGTGTACGGCTCTGCAAGGCGAAGAGGTACCGTTATAAAAATAATGACATGAAGGACCTTCGGGTGCAGCTCGAGGCTGCGAAGGCCGGCGGCGCGGGAAGGATAATGGTTGCGACCGACGGCGTATTCTCGATGGACGGGATAATCGCCCAGATCGACAAGATATGCGATGTGGCGGAGGAGTTCGGCGCCCTGGTGATGGTCGACGACTCGCATGCCACAGGCTTTTTCGGTCCCACGGGCAGGGGCAGCGTCGAATACTGCGGCGCACTGGGCAGAGTCGACATTATAACTTCGACGCTCGGCAAGGCCATGGGCGGTGCCTCGGGCGGCTTTACGACGGGGAGGCAGGAGATCATCGACTTGCTGCGACAGCGGTCGCGACCGTATCTTTTTTCGAACACGCTCGCGCCGGCCCTGGTCGCGGCTGCCATCAGGGCATTCGAGATGCTGTCTAAACCCAGCCCGATGCTCATGACGCTCGTAGAGAACACGAAATATTTCAGGGAGAAGATGACAGAGGCGGGATTCGAGATAGTACCGGGTACCCATCCGATCGTGCCTGTCATGCTCGGCGACGCGAAACTCTCGCAGGAACTGGCGAACATGCTCCTGAAAGAAGGAATATACGTCATCGGATTCTTCTATCCCGTCGTGCCGAAGGGCAAGGCGAGGATAAGGGTCCAGATATCGGCAGCCCATTCGCGCGAACATCTGGATAAGGCTGTAAATGCGTTTATTAAGGTTGGCAAAGAACTTGGAGTGATTACTTGAAGTTGTTTATAAGGAGGTTCCCATGACGATTGACTTGCCACTCGTGACCAGATTTATCCCGTGGCTCGGTATTGCCGGGCTTATCTTCTCGGTCGGCGCGTATTTCAATATGAAACGTTATCCCGCCGGTGACGAATTGATGCAGAAGATAGCCGACAAGATACACGCAGGAGCTTTCGTATTCCTTAAAAGGGAATATCAGATCATCTTCATCTTCATCGTGATTGTGTTCGCTGCTCTGACTTTCACGCCGGGGCTGGGAATACAGACTGCGATTGCCTTCCTGACCGGCGCGCTCTGCTCTATGGGAGCCGGCGTACTCGGTATGGAAGCAGCGACCAGGGCCGCGGTACGAGCTACCCAGGGCGCAAAGGACGAAGGGATAGGCAAGGCGCTGATGATCGCATTCAGCGGCGGTTCGGTCATGGGGGTTGCGGTGGCAGCTCTCGGTGTAGCAGGCCTGGGCTTCTATTTTCTCTTCACAAGGGACCCGAGGATCATCAACGGCTTCGCGATGGGAGCCAGCACGATCGCCCTTTTCGCCAGGATCGGCGGGGGCGTATACACAAAGAGCGCAGATGTCGGGGCGGATCTCGTGGGCAAGATCGAGGCGGGGATCCCCGAGGACGATGCGAGGAACCCCGGCGTGATCGCTGACAACGTCGGTGATAACGTGGGCGATACGGCAGGCATGGGCGCCGATCTGTTCGAGAGCTATGTCGGAAGCGTGGTCGCCACTATGGCGCTCGGAGCGACATTCGTTGCAGGCGAGATCGTCGGAAGGATGACACTTCCACTTGTGTTGATCGCAATCGGCCTCGTGGCGTCGATCATCGGCATACTTTCGCTATCTGCTTTGAAGAAATCGGGGCCGCAGAACGCGCTCCGTTACAGCTTCTATATTTCAGTGGTCCTGTTTATCGTAGGCGCGTGGTTCGCCACCAGGATAGTCCTTCAGGGAGTGATCGATCCTTTCTGGGCCGTCCTCGCAGGAATCGTCGCAGGCGTATTGATCGGAGCCGAGAGCGAGTACTTCACCTCGGGCCCACCTGTAAAGAAGGTCGCAGAAGCGAGTGAGACAGGACCGGCCACAAATATCATTACAGGTATGGCGATCGGTTACGAGAGCGTGATCCTTCCAGTGATCACTCTCTGCGGAGCGATGTACATCGCCTACACTTATGGAGGCGGCCTGTATGGCATCGCCATCTCCGCCGTCGGTATGCTTTCCACGATCGGCATCGTGATGTCGACAGATTCGTACGGTCCTATTGCCGACAATGCCGGCGGTATTGCCGAGATGTCGGGCGCCGGCCCGGAGATAAGGAAGATCACCGACAAGCTCGATTCGATCGGAAACACCACCGCCGCCGTCGGCAAAGGCTTCGCGATCGGTTCAGCTGCTCTGACAGCATTGGCCCTGTTCAGCGCTTACCAGAAGACGGTCGGTATCGAAAGCATCAACCTGATGAACGTCAAGACCGTGATCGGGCTCCTGCTCGGCTCGATGATGCCGTTCGTCATCGCATCGATGACGATGAAGGGAGTCGGCAGGGCCGCAAATATGATGGTGATCGAGATCAGGCGGCAGTTCCGCGAGATCACCGGCCTGATGGAGGGCACCGCCGAACCGGACACAGATAAATGCATAGACATCGTCACAAAGTCGGCGCTGCGGGAGATGGTCCTTCCCGGATGCATCGCGGTAGTGGCTCCGATCGTGATAGGCTTATTGCTTGGAGCAGAGGCTCTCGGAGGATTCCTCGCCGGTGCGACGGCGACCGGAGTCCTTACCGGGATCTACATGGCAAACGCGGGCGGCACCTGGGACAACGCGAAAAAGTATATCGAAGAGGGTAACCTCGGCGGGAAGGGAACGGACACACACGCCGCGGCGATCGTCGGCGATACTGTGGGCGATCCCCTGAAGGATACATCCGGGCCGAGCATGAATATCCTCATCAAGCTGATGGCCGTGGTATCGCTCGTCTTCGCCCCTCTTTTCATGTAGACTCAGGTCCGGGCACGAAGAAATAAACGGGTTCCCGTATTTCGGGGACCCGTTTTTTCGTTCCTTTCGGTATTTACACACTTACTCCGGTATCATAGAATTCTATCAGGTTCATTGAACATCACGAACGAGGAAGGAGGTGACCGTGGCATTCACGATAGGTATCCTGGGCCTGCCCAATGTTGGAAAATCAACACTTCTCAACGCCCTTTCTCATGCGGGAGCGGAGGCTTCGAACTATCCTTTCTGCACGATAGACTGCAACCGGGGTGTGGTGGAGGTGCCGGACGCCAGACTGACAAGACTCGCCGGGATCCTCGAACCGAAAGAAGTAATCCCATCCACGATCATATATGTAGACATCGCCGGCCTTGTAGAAGGGGCGAGCAGGGGCGAGGGGCTGGGCAACAAGTTTCTCCATCATGTCAGGGAGGCGACGATCCTCGCACACGTTCTGCGCTGTTTTGAGGATCCGGACGTAAGCCACGTCATCGGAGATGTCGATCCTGCCAGGGACGCAGATGTTGTTGAGACGGAACTCTTTCTCTCCGACCTGGAGAGAGTCACTTCATGGATCTCGAAGGAGAGGGTAAGGTCGAGGGCGCTGAAAAAGGGAGAACGGGGAGATCTCGATTTCCTTCAATCCGTAAGGGAGAAGATCGCGGCTGGTGAAAAAGTCTCGAGAGATGATGTCTCCGCAAGAAATCTGGAGATTTTCGACAGGCTCGAGTTGCTGACATCAAAGCCCGTGATATACGTACTCAACTCCGGCGAGGAAGATGATGCCGGCGGATGCAGTGAAGCGGCTTCGAAGTTCGGAGAGGAAAGAGCTATCTCGATATCCGCACGCCTGGAGAGGGAATTATCAGAGCTTCCTGAAGAAGATCGCGTTGAGTTCATGAAGGAGATGGGAGTCTCTGGCGAGGCGAGGGACAGGTTCGTGGAAAAGTGTCATGAGCTGCTGGCCATGATCAGGTATTACACCGCGGCTCATGGTAAACTGCAAGCCTGGTCCATTCCGGCAGGGACGAAGGCTCCGGCGGCGGCAGGCAGGATACATACAGATATGGAGAAGGGATTCATCAGGGCCAGGGTGATGAGCTACGACGATCTCGTCGAGTACGGCTCCGAGGCCGAGGTTCAGCATCACGGCCACCTAAGGACAGAGGGGCACGAATACGTGATCCGCGACGGGGACGTCGTCGAGTTCATGTTCAACAGGTGATTCATGACAGGCAGGGGACACGAGACGCTCGAGCATACAGCCGACATGGGCCTCCGAGGCTGGGGGGGAAGCCCTGCCGAGGCCTTTGAGGAGACTGCGCTCGCGATGTTCGAACTGATGGTCGACAGGCACGGTATGGCTGCCGAGATCGATCACAGGCTGTCGATCGGCGGCAGGGATCTGACCGGGCTGCTTATAGAATTTCTCAACGAGCTCCTCTCGTTCGCGGATATCGAGGATACGGCATTTGTATCGGTAAGGATCGAGCGGCTAGAGGGCGGCGGAGAAGACTGGGAACTCGATGCCGTGATCGGAGGGATACCGCGCGGAAAATGCCGGAAACGCCTCCTCTCAGAAGTAAAGGCGGCGACCTGGTACGGGGCGTCGGTCGGCCGTGACAGCGACGGCCGGTGGGTGGCAGGCTGCGTGGTAGATCTATGAAGGTGGAAGTCGAGAAGATCGGCGAATTCCTCTGGGAGATCCCCCGCTCGGGCAGGATGCTCGTTCCCGGGCGCATCTACGCGGACGACGACTCGATGAGCTTCCTGCTGAAGGAGAGCGCGACGAAGCAGTGGGACGCCCTGGCCCAGGTACGGAACGTCGCATGCCTTCCCGGGATCGTCGGCGCGTCGATGGCGATGGCCGATATCCATCCCGGCTACGGATTTCCCATAGGGGGAGTGGGAGCGTTTGATCCTGGCGAGGGAGTGGTCTCCATTGCCGGAGTCGGCTTCGACATAAATTGCGGTGTGCGGTCGATGGTCGTCGATGTAACGAAGGAACGTATCGAGCTCAATCGCGAAAGGGTCGCCGAGGAGCTGTTCAATTCCGTTCCTGCCGGAATAGGTTCGACGGGGACATTCAGGCTCTCCGTCCGCGAGATCGACAGGGTGCTTGTCGAGGGCGCGTCCTTCGCCCTCGAGAGAGGATACGGGGTGGAGGAGGATCTCGAGTATGTCGAGGAGGGGGGAACTGTCGCCGGCGCCGATCCTTCGGCCGTCAGCCCGAGAGCGAAGGAGCGGCAGCTCAAGCAGGTAGGGACGCTCGGCTCGGGGAACCATTATCTCGAGGTGCAGTACGTAGAAGAGATATTCGATGAAGAGGCCGCTTCCGCGTTCGGGCTCCTTCCAGGCGGGATCGTAGTCAGCATTCACACGGGGAGCCGGGCGCTCGGTCACCAGATCGGGACTGATTACCAGAGAGTCATGAGAGAGGCTTCAGCGAAATACGGGATACCGGTCACCGAGAGCGAGCTGATGGCGGCTCCGATAAACAGCCCGGAGGGAAAGAGGTATATCGCCGCGGTGCGGGCAGGGATCAACTGCGCCTTCGCGAACAGGCAGGCGATCTCGGGCCTGGTGCGAGACACATTAAAAAGACTTTTTCATCTCGACGACAGGCAGATCAGGACGCTCTATGAGGTCGGTCACAACAATCTCAAACTCGAGACGCACGATACTGCCCAAGGCAGGAGGAATCTCCTAGTCCACAGGAAGGGGGCGACAAGAGCATTCGCAGCCGGGCGGGAGGAGGTGCCGTTAAGGTACCGCGAGGTCGGACAGCCCGTGCTCGTCGGAGGGACTATGGGGACCTCGTCGTTCATCCTCGTCGGCACAGAACTGGGTATGTCGGAGACATTCGGCAGCGCCGTCCACGGAGCGGGGAGGATGAAATCGAGGAAGCAGGCGCTCAGGGAATACCGAGGCGAGGACGTAATAAGAAATCTGGCAGAGTCGGGCATCATAGTGCGCACACGAAGCAGGAAAGGCGCCGCGGAAGAGGCTCCCGGCGCCTACAAGGACGTCGAACGGGTCGTGGCGATCATGGAGGGCGCAGGGGTGAGCAGGCGTGTGGCGCGGCTGCGGCCTATGATCTGCGTCAAGGGATGATCAGTCGTCCCCGCATCTCAACTTGAGGATCAGAATATCCTCGCTGGTATCTTCGAGTGGTTCCCACTCGGCTATGCTCTCCATCCGCACGGTGCATTTCCCCGAAGACACCCATCGGTTCTCGTGGTTGTAGCTCCAACCGAGATATTCCGACCCTCCGGCTCCCTCTGTCGTTATGAGAAACCTGTTTGATATTCCTCCGAAGGCGGCGCCCTGATCTGCGGGCAGGTCCCTGTCGCCGGCATTGGCGTCGACCGGTACCCAGCCGTAGCCGGGAAGATAGATCTCGTTCCACCTGTGGAAGACGTCGTCGTAGCTCGCGTCGTCGCCTCTTACAACGAGGGAGCCGACGTATCTGGCGGGCACTCCCGCAGCCCTGCATAGGGCGATGAGCGAGAAGGTATACTCTGAGCACGAACCGTTCCTGCGCTCGAGCACGGTAGGGGCTGTATTCCAGCCGCCGGCAAGTTTGTACTCCATGTTTGCAATGAGGTACTGGTAGAGTTTTCTCGCCTTCCAGTAGATGTTTTCCTCGTTGCCGACCACTTCATTGACTATCCCCTGGATGTAGGGGTGTGTGATATCGTACTTGATTTCGTCGGCGAGGTACTTCTCCCTGATATCTTTCGGGATCTTTTTCCCGACCCTGTCGGGCCTGATGAAATATCTTATCGCAGACGCTTCGACGGCGGCCTTCATCCTCACTTCGACCGACTCGCCTGGCTCGAGCCCTTCGAAGGAGAACGCGGCGATGCTCTGGTCCCAGCGATCCTTTTTTATCACCGGCTCGGGCCGGTATGTCAGATCGGCAAGGATCTTCTGCCCGGGCCTGTCGGAGGGAAGGGCGTAGAAGATATCGAGTTTCTCGATCCGTCCCGTGCCCGTAGCGACAGCCTCTGTAGTAAAATCTACGATGGCCTTTCTCGGATTGCTCGTCCTGTAGAGCTCGTCGTCGAGAGTCTTGATCGTGTAGAGGGCGTCGTCCTGGTAGTCGGCGTTGAGAAGAAAGCCGTCTTTCCATGCGAGTCCCCAGCTGAACGGTCCGGGAGCGTCGAGTATCTGCACGACCATCCCGGTGACAGGATCGATCATATATATACAGTCCCTGACACGGTCGGAACACCAGAGGTATCCGTCTCCGAATACGATCGAGCGCGGGTCGGTGGCTGGAGCGCGGAAAGAGACGATCGTCGTTCCGTCTGCAGGGTCGATATTAAGGATCCTGTCGGTCCTGTTGTCGCAGATCCAGAGTGAGTTTCCATCCCATGCGATCCCCGTAGGGCTGGGAGTGGGAGATTCGAGCGTCCTTACCGTATGACCGGTCTCGGGATCGGTAGCGTAGATAGCGCCGGCTCCCGGGTCGGTGCTCCACAGGAGGGAGCCGTCCCATGCAAGCCCGGAGGGAAACCACCCCGGCGATTCGATATCGCGCAGTACGTTTCCGGAGACGTGGTCGATCTCGTAGAACAGATCAGTCTTCCTGTCCGCTATCCACAGGGTGCTGCCAGTCCAGGCGACGCCCGTCGGATGCGCGATGGGTAGCTGAGTCTTTTTCTCGATGTCTCCAGGTGCAGCTAAGGCGGCAGCGCAGAATAATGTAAGCAGGGCGGTGATGGCGGGCAGGCATCTTCTCATTTTGCTTCCTCCAGTTCAGAAACATGCGGTCATCGGATCGATTGATTGTACGGGAGATACCCTGCATGGGTCAACGATATCGATACAGACGGTTAATCCGATATCTTTTCGATGTTTACAAACGGGGACAGGACTGATAGAATAGTGTTCAAGTAGTGTAATTCAAAGATACGAGGCAGCAGACGCAGGATTGCTTCAGATGCCCCGCAGAATGTACAGAACCTTCTTCGCGGCGATATCCCCTGTAATCGTCATCATCGCTGTGGCGGGCGGGCCCTCGGGCGCGCACGCGACGGACTGGAGCGCCCGGTCTACGGGCGGGATGGTAGCTTCGGCCTGCCCGGAGGCGACGGCCATCGGCGTCCGTGTGCTGGAAGCTGGTGGAAACGCCGTCGATGCGGCGATCGCCGTCGGTTTCGCACTTGCTGTGAGCTATCCCTCAGCCGGCAACCTCGGCGGTGGCGGATTCATGCTCGTAAGGCTGGCGGATGGAGAGACATCCTTCATCGATTTCAGGGAAAAGGCTCCGTTGAAGGCGCGAAGGGACATGTACCTCGATCGGGAGGGCGCTGTCATCGAGGATCTCAGTGTCCGCGGCCATCTCGCCTCGGGAGTGCCGGGGGTGGTGGCAGGACTCTGGAAGGCTCACCAGATCCATGGCTCGACAGAATGGGGGGAACTGGTCGCTCCATCGGTCAAGCTGGCGGAGAATGGATTCCCGATAAGCCCCTATCTGGCCGCATCGCTCGAGAAGCTGAACGTACACCTGGAGAAGTGGCCCGGTCTCTCGAAGTTCTTCGGCCAGGATGGAAGGCCGTTCGATGCCGGCGATATCCTCGTGCAGCACGATCTTGCCCGCACTCTCGAGGCGATAGCGGAAGAGGGCACGGACGGTTTCTACTCCGGCAGGACCGCAGGGCTCATTGCGGCGGAGATGCGGGGGGGTGGCGGCCTGATCACGGAGGAGGACCTCGTTTCATACGAGGTTGTCGAGCGGGAGGTGGTGAAAGGGAGTTACAGGGGATTCGAGATAATATCCGCGCCGCCGCCGAGCTCAGGCGGCATCGTACTGCTGGAGATACTGAACGTTCTCGAAGGTTACGAGACAGGTGGCGTGAGGGACGTCGAGGATATCCATCTCGTCGTCGAGGCCGAGAGAAGAGCGTATGCCGACAGGGCTCGCTGGCTCGGCGACCCAGGTTTTGTGGACATTCCTGTAGAGAGGCTGATATCAAAAGATTATGCGAATGACTTGAGAAATAACATAAAGACCAGAGCGACACGCTCAGTCGAACTGGATGCCGGCGGCAATCATGCACAGGAGAGCGAAGAGACGACACATTACTCGGTAGTCGATGCCAGCGGGAACGCGGTGGCGGTGACTACGACTCTCAATGGATCGTACGGATCGTACGTAGTCGTCGAGGGTGCAGGCTTCCTGATGAACAACGAGATGGACGATTTCTCAGTAAAGCCAGGCGTTCCGAACATGTACGGGCTGACGGGCGGTGAGGCCAATGCTATCGAACCGGGGAAGAGGATGCTCAGCTCAATGACGCCGACGATCGTGGTCAGGGAGGGCGAGACCTGGCTTGTGCTGGGCACCCCCGGGGGATCGACGATAATCACGACTGTCGCGCAAGTGATGATGAATATCATCGATTTCGGGATGGAACCTCTGGAAGCGGTGGCAGCTCCGAGGTATCATCACCAGTGGAGCCCTGATCTGGTCTACCACGAGGAGAACGCCTTTACGGCCGATGAGAGATCGGGGATGGAGGGAAAAGGACACGAACTGAGACAACGCTCCATGATCGGGGATGTGCAGCTCATCATGAAGGACGGAACGTCCCTGGTGGGTATCTCCGATCCAAGACGGGGCGGACTCTCCCGGGGAACCGGGAAGGATGACAGGCAATAACAGGAGAGGAAGGAGACTGACAATGAAAAGGAATGTACTGTACATGACGGCGCTGATTCTGCTCGCAGTGACGCTTCTCGCGTGCGGGCCGGGCAGGGCTGTGGCCCAGGTCGATCCCTACGAGTTGCAGGACGCATTCGGCCGTTTCCCGTTCGCGAAGGTGGTCCCGCTGGACAAAGGGAACGCATGGGGGCTGATCTACGTCGATGTTTATGGCAAGATCTATCTCAAGCGTGCCACGAACAGGGGATGGAAGAGAGAGTTTGAGATCACGAACCTCGGGGCCAAGGTAAAACAGTATTATATCCTCGACATCGAGCAGGACGGAGTCCTCGATCTCGTCATAGCGACTATGGCGGGGCGCATTCTGATCTACAGACTCGATGACTATACCAATACATGGGAAAACATCGAGGACGACTTCACGAGCATAGAGGCATTCGACATTGCAAACCTGGATAGCGACCCACAGATGGAGTTCATCGTCCTGGCAAACGGGACCCTCTTCATAATAGATTCGATCGACAAGAGCAGGCAGTGGATCAGCGAGAGGAAATTTACGGCAACAGAACTCATAATTGCCAATGTCGACAAGGATGAGCAGAAGGAGATAATCCTCAACACGGGCATCGTCATAGACAGCAAGTTCTATGTGATAGATCTCGAATGGGACAAGCCGTTCGGTGAGCGGCTCAGCACCTTCGACATCAATAATGACGGTGTACCCGAGGTAATAGGCGAATTTTCCGACTATTCGCTGAGGATTTTCGACGTCTACTCACAGAGAGAGGTCTGGTAGGTATAATTATTTAAAAATAAGTGTTTTAAATTAGGCTCTGGTATGATACAATGCGCTCGCAACGCAAACTTGCTCTGCGAGCGGCAACAGTTTCACTAAGGAGGGTAGCTGTGCTTAATAAGCTAACGCTCGGGGCGGTGGGGTTTTTCCTGGTTCTGGCTTCCATGACATTTCCGGTATCCGCTGAGTACAAGACTGAGACCTTCGCGTTCAGCGGCAACGGATCGTTCATGGCGAGCCCCCCCGTCTTCAGCGGAAACATCATCGCGGGAACGCTTGCCCCCGGCATGTTCTGGTTCCGAATGGACGATACGGGCTGGCCTGTTGACAATCTCGGAACGCCGAACAACGAACGATGGGATTTCATCTTCAGCAACTACTTCCAGTACGATCCCACCCCCGGAGCAGAGGGATGGGACGGCAGGTTCCCTTCGTCTCTTGTAGGCGACTATGCGCCCGAATGGCGCTTCTTTACCACTGTGGGTGACACCTGCGGCGGTCTGACGACGAGCTTCACCGTTACGATCAGGGACTACAACGCAAACGGCATCTTGGAGGACAGCGAGTATATCAGCAAGGTATTTTCCATCGGTCTCTTGTGTTACATCAACTTTGGAACGGGCGAGTTCAAGGGCTTCTGCGGGCAGGGCAACTGCTCGGGGACTCTGGATCTCCTCGATGAGACAACCTGGGACGAGGAATTTTACGTTCCTTCGGCGGCTTCGGCTTCGGGAAGGCTCTACCTCAGGGATACGAACTGTACTACAGGAACGAGCGACAGCAGCTGGGGCAAGATCAAGTCGATACACAGCAACTGATATTTCTGGAGCTGAAAGGGAGGGATCCAGAGATGAAATACAAATCGATACCGATACTCATTCTGGCGACAGCGATGTTGTTCTGTGCAGGTGGTGTGCGGGCGCAGTTCCCCGACACGCTGTTCCTCGAATTAGATTTCGAGGGATTCGGCAATCTCGTTCTGACGTCGCCTCCAGTCTATTCAGGTGATGTGGTCTCGGGGGATTCTCGCTTGGTCGGTGCTACCTGGTCCGTCCAGATGGACGATGCCGGCTGGCCCCCTGTGAGCGATCCTACAGCGAGGTGGGATTACATCTTCAACACATTCTTCGAGTACAATGCGACGTACAAGTTCTGGACGTCCGTATTCGACCAGAATAACCTGCCTGAAAAGCCTGTCTGGGAGATAGTCCATCCGGTGAATGGGACGATGAGCGGCACACTGGTAGTATCGTCTACCGTCTCAGACAACGATCAGGACGGAATCCTCGACGTCGAGGAGAGGATGTTCGGGACGTTCGAGGGTAACTTGATGATCATGAAATTCGGCAGCGGCGAGTTCGCAGTGTACTGCGGCGAAGGAGCTTACAACGGAGCCGCATTCAACGACGATCCGGCCAACTGGGCGGACGATTTTGTGACCGGACACTGCATCCTCGATCTGATCAACTGCCAGATCGGTACTGAGGAAAAGAGCTGGAGTTATATCAAGAAAATCTATCGTTAGGTCATTTTGGCCTGAATCCGATCGTTACGCGTACCCACATAGCTGTGGGTACGCCTTTTATTTGACCGGGAATGAACTTGTAGCTGCGTGCTGCCTCGATGGCAGTATTGTTGAGAGACTCTTGTCGCAACCCTCTGGACAGCCTGATCTCCTCGACTTCCCCCTTTACGTTGACGAAGAGAAGGAGCTCGACTCCTCCGCTGATCGTCCCGTCGATATCCTTGGGGATGGTGGGCAGGGAGATGTTTATCGGTTTTGGCTCGACCGTTGTCCGTCTAGGTCCAGGCCTTCCGTCACTTCCGCCTCTCGTGCCTCCACTCTGTATCGGATCGATCGTCAATGAGGGTTCGCCGAGCTCGTCGAGGACAGTTTTATCGCGGTCCTCATCCTCAGTGTCCGAGGGTTGTTCCTCGACGATGACGGCCTGAGGAAAATCGGGGTAGGGGATGAGGGAGAACGGACTGTTCATGTAGACGAAATCTGATGTGCCTTCCTCACCCGGTGTCTCCGTCCGGAAGACCTCGAGGTATTCGAGCTTGAAGAAGATGAATACGGCTAGGTGAATGAGGATGGTTGCCCCGATGATCAGAAGCCAGCCCTTCCTGCTCCTGCCGTGATTGCGGAGGGGCTTCTTTTCTCGGGCAGCGGTTGTTGTGTCAGACAGGGACATATAGCCGTCTTTTTGGAAGGTTTCCTTTTTCAGTTATCATTCGTACTCTTATTAGTATATTATTTCTACGGGATGGTGGCAAGAAAACCACGGTGGCTGATTTCATGCGAAGGATCGAACGCAGAGATATCACGGTGCCCAACGTCCTGACTGTACTCAGGATGTTGATGGCTATGGCGGCAGCGTTGCTGATGATTTTCGGTACCGGTCGCATGGTGATTGCCGCCTCGCTTCTGCTCGTAGCCATGCTCCTCGATTATTTCGACGGATGGTACGCAAGGAAATTCCACCAGACGACAAGCCTCGGTGCCCATCTCGACCCTTTCGCCGACAAGGTAATGATAGCCGTCATCTTCGTTGCACTGGCCCTCGAGTTGAGGTCTCAGTGGTTCACATTCTTTGTATGTGTGATCCTCGCCAGGGAGCTGGTAATAACGCTGTACCGCTGGCGGGTCCACGAGAGGTCCGGAACGCTCGTTCCAGCGAGTCTGCTGGGGAAGGTCAAAACAGTCGTGCAATGTATTGTGGGAGGGTCCCTGATCTTTTATATTTATCTGTACCCGGGAACGATACCGGAAGACCACCGGGCGATATTTGTTGCCATGCTCCTGACGACGTTCGTTACTGTCGATTCGGGTATGAGGTACGTTTTACCGAGCTGCCGGGACGGAAAGAAGCGCTCGGTGGTAGAAAGACTGATACAGCACGTTTTTGGCGTAGGCGCAAGGGAGGTATGATCTGGACATCTACGAGGCGATAAGGAACCGGGTCAGTACACGGGCATACCTGCCCGATCCCGTCGAGGAAGAAAAACTGGAACGTATACTTGAAGCTGCCAGGCTGGCACCGTCGGGGAAGAACGGCCAGCCGTGGACCTTCATAGTGATCACGGACGCTGATATACGCGAAAAGCTTGTTCCTGCATGCAAGAACCAGAAGTTCATCGGCGAGGCTCCCGTACTGGTAGCGGTCTGCGGACGGGAAGAACTCGCATACCAGAAGATGGGCGGTTACTGGAACAGCCTGCCCGTTGATATCGGGATAGCGCTCGAGCATCTCATGCTCGCCGCCGAGGCCGAGGGGCTCGGGACCTGCTGGATAGGAGCGTTTTCTGAAGAAGAAGTCAGGGAGATACTCGGGGTGCCTGCCGATGTGAAGATCGTTGCCCTGACGCCTGTGGGTTATCCGGCGGCGGATAAGGTATTCCGAAAGAGAAAACCTCTGGACGAGATCGTGATGAGGGAGAAATGGGAGCAGTGATGATGAGAAGCAGCCTGAGAACGGCGCTTATTCTCCTGATGACAGGTACCTTCGTATCCGCCACACAGGCGGGGCTTGCCAGCCCGGGAAGCCAGGAAGATGAAGGATCCGGCGGGACCTGCTTTGCCGAAACGGGCATGCTCGACCTGTCCGGTCTGGCCGACGACTCCGGTGTCCTCATGCCGCTGACGTGCAGCCTTTCGGCTGCCTCGGCGGCCGATACGCTCGAGACCTACGAGATAGAGCTCGAGGATGAAGGAAAGAAGGGGGTCAACTACAAGGCCATAGTCGGTTATACAATAGCCGCGTTGTTTGTCGGCTATATACTCTATGTCATGATCGTTCCCGAAGAAGAAGAGGTGATAGAGCTGCCACCGATCAAGGATCCACCGATCACTCTGATCACGATCACGTTCGGGGGATAATCGCGAAAGTCTTTTTCCCTGTCACCCATGATCCCTTCACAAGGTCTTCGATCTTGAGCATAAGAACGTACTTTCCGGGCTCGAGGGAACTCGCGTCCAGCATCAGGGCTTCTGAAGTCGAGCGAGTATCGGTACTCTGTACGATCGAGCTTGATAAGTAGACATGCGGCTCCTGTTTTGAAACGCGGACGCTGGCAGTGAGCCAGCTCCATGTCCCGGACGGGCCGTTCCGATCTTTTGACGAGGTGACGCTCAAGGTCAGCCTGTATCGCGCAAGGTTCTCCTCATTCATCTTCAGATTGTATATCTCGTAGGAAACGCATATTGAAGATCCAGCCTCGTACGAAGGCAGGGGATCTATCAGTGGCGTGCAGATACCTTCCTTATCCTGCAGGGAGAACCTGATTCCGCTGAGCGAAAGACGGTCTCCTCCGAGCTCGAGTATGGTCAGCGAGTCCCTGTAAACGGCCCTGCCCGGTGGTTTCCCGCCGGTGATCTCCAGCGCAAAGTTGCTCTCGAGCTGAAGAGGGGGCAACTCTACGCTGAACGGAAGAACGCGCCAACTGATCGACTTCTTCTCGAAAATATGCAGTGTGTCGGGATCGAAGATGATCTTCTCCGTGAGAAAAACCTTCCAGTCGTTGTCGAACAGGGTGAAGTACAGCTCGTACTCCCCGTCCCGGAAGTCGAGAGTAGAATCGAGTACGGCCACAGCGAAGTCGACGCGTGTTTCGTCTCCCGTTCCCCTGAACTGCACGCTCTCGACGCCGACAGGCATGTATCCGTACTCGACAGGAAATGTATACATCTGCTGAATGTTCTGCAGGATACCCTCGGTTATCATCGCGTAGTCATGGAACCTGCGGTCGATCGGGATGTGATAGTTGCCGTTGAGGAACTCGTCCTGGAAGAAGAGCAGGAACATCTTGTCGCCCCGGATGTACGTCCACACCACGAATGGTCCGTCAAGCCCGGATCCGATGTCGAGGAGGATGGACGGCGGCAGCCCGTAGCTGACGAGAGCCCTTCCGCGAGCGGTGTCGATACCCTCGAGGTCGAGCCTTTCGTTGGTCAGCAGCGCCTCTGTCAGAAAGATCCTTCTGTAATGCTCGAACCTTCGCTCGTTGAGGACGGTAGCCGGGGTAGGATCGTTCATTATCCAGAACTTCCGGTTGAACTCGGCGCGGTTCCTGTCGTCGAGATTATCGTAGGCGTTTCTTTCGTCCATGGGGAGAAGGAGGGATATGTCCTCGTACCAGTACTTTGTTTCTCCATCCATCAGCGCGAGAGCCGAGTCGAATTCAGCCCCGGCCGTCTCGAACCTGGTCCTGTGCAGGGCGACGCATGCAGAGAGCAGCCGGAACCTGTAAGAATCGGGATAATACTGAGCGCCTGCGCGTGCATAGCCGGCGCATAGGTCGAGACGTTCCCGCAGATACTGGAGCAGACCGAGATCGAAGAGGGTCTGCTCATGCTTTCCGTATATGTTGTTCGCCCTGCTGTAATACTTTATCGCGTCGTCCAGGTGCCTGTCCGAACACATGTTCCTGAGGTAGAGGTCTTTCTCGATCCGCCCCCTGTGATACCACGCCTGGAAGCAGCCCGGATCGAGGTCTATCGCACGCTCCAGCGACCTGCCGGCCGAGCCGATGAACTGTCTCGCGTAGAGAGTCAGACCCCGTTCGACGTGATAGGAGGAATTGTCGGGATCGAGCTCGAGCGCCCTGTCGATCGCCTGCATCGACCTGAGCCTCGACTCGGGAGTACCCACCGCGCGATAGCAGACGGAGAGCCTGCGGTAGAGCTCGGAGTCGTCCGCGTCAGACCGCAGAGCCTTCTCGATCGCCATGATCGTGTCAGCAGCGCATTCTTTAAGCTCGTAATCGCTCGTATCGATGAAATCGTCATCCAGGGCAGGCGGATACATTCCGCTGCACGAAGTTGCCGTAAATATGAGCACAAGGTAGAGTATTAAAATGCATCTCGGCAACCGAATACCTCCACAACCGGTCTTCCGAACACTTTAAATATTATATCACAAGGTGTTAGAGGTCAAGCAGGCCAGGGGGACATCCAGGGGGCTTTCCCGTCCTGCGGGGAACGATAATTGCTTGTAATTCATCGGAATAGTACGTTTTGAAACGGTACTGAGGTAAAATCAGATGTCGGAGATGCTGCTCGAAACACTTCCTGTCGGATTCAGGAAACTCGAGGCCATGGTCCACGGCCTTGCCAGACTCCTGATGCAGAGAAATCTGTTTCCCGATACCCACCCGTCGGTAAAGAACGCCCTCGACGATTTCATGGAGGCACTAAACGCGCTCATCGATAAAAGGAGTACTGTGGTGCTGAAGGTGAGCGATGGATCCATACGCCTGCTCAATCTGGAAGTCGACATCACCGACACAAACGACAACGCAGTACATTTTTTGAGGAGAGCGTTGGAAGGTCTCTCTGTCGGGGAGCTCGAGTTTCTTTCAGGGATCGGCCCGGATGAGGCCCTGGCGTTTGTCGAGATCGCAGCAGCGAGCATCAGGCGAGATGCCTCTATAGACCTTCCTGCGATATGGCGCCGTATAGAGAAGATCAGGATCAGGCATTCGAACAGCGGGAAAGGTGACGCTGCTGCAAAAGAGAGCCTTCCAGTTGAGGTTGGCAAAAAGGATGATGAACGCCGGGGGAGGGAGGCTTCCGAGAATGTTAGCGCTGCGTCCTCCATGATCAGTGGCGTGCTCAGCAGACTGGCCAAGATCAGCTCGGACGAGAGCGGCAGGGCGGGAAGGGTAATCATAGAAACGGTCGAGCGCGAGGGCGGAAGCAGTACGACATTCCTTCTACTCAAGTCGCTGAAGGAATACGACGACTATACGTTCGATCATTCGATCAATGTCGCGGTAATCTCCGCAGCGATCGCGCGCCGGCTCGGATACTGCGACGAGGAAACGGGACGGATAGGAACCGCCGCGATCTTGCACGACATCGGAAAGCTCTACGTACCAAGAGAGATAATCCACAAGGCAGGCAGGCTGTCTCCCATCGAATGGCAGAAGATCAAGCGACATCCCGTTGATGGGGAGAGAATTCTCCGCGAAGAGGGAGAGGATGTGCTGGCTCGCCGTGTGGCGTACGAACATCACATGCGTTTCGACATGACGGGGTATCCGATGCCCAAGCAGGGCGAGGAATGTCTCGAGGCGAGCAACATTGTGAGGATAGCGGACACATATGATGCCCTGACGACGAGACGGCCGTACAGGAAACAGATCAGCCCGTTCGAGGCTCTCAAGCTCATGGAGAAGGGAAGAGGAACGGAATTCCATCCGCAATATTTCGATGTATTCCTCGGGCTGATGGGGAACGTTCCGATCGGGAGCATCCTCGTCCTCGATAGCGGGGAGAGGGTCGTGATCGTCGAGATCGGCGCGAACGGGAGACTGCCGAGAGCGAGGGTCATCTCTGACAGCTACGGCAACGAGATAGAGGATGGACCCGTCATCGATCTCGGCGAGACCGACGATGATACAGGAGCGTCGAAATACAGGGTGCACAGCGTATCGGACAGTCCGGTGAGGAACGTATACATAGGCAAGTATCTCACGGGAAGTGATGACTGACCCCGTAGAAGATAAAAGCCCAGGACGATCATCCTCACGTGCGATGATCATCCCGGGCGTCATCCCTTCAGACTGCCGGGCCCTAGAGCGTTCCCGGCTTTCCGATCTGCTTGATCTTTCCGAATGCGGTCCATGTGTAGGCGATCTTGTCGGACTTGGAATATATGACGAATTCTACCGCTTTCCCGTCCTTGAGCGCGGTGCCAGTCCTCGCCAGAAAATCCTCTCCGTCTGTGACCGTGATCCAGCCTCTGGGTGCGAATACATCGACTATCGCAGCTTCGGGGTCGATGAGCCTCAGAGCGTAAACATCGTTACCGGATGCCGTCATCCGGACCCTCACCATGAAGATGCCGTCTTCCATCTGAGTGACGCTCTTGGTGATCCTTGGTGCCGCAGCCATTACGGAATGACCGGCGATCGCAATGAGCAGCACAGCGGCGGAAACGACTATCGCTCTTTTACTGAGTGCGGACATTTTATTATCTCCCTTTTGGTTACCAGCGTTGCATGATTTAGAGCGTGAGCGAATACGCTCAATACCTTGCCCTGCACATAATTATTATAGCACATCGGAATATTTATGTCGAGAGGGTAAAATAGTTCAAGTCGTGGGAATTGACTGGTATAATGGCATGTAACTTTCAATGCAGGTGCATGTACCCGGACGGGGATGCACTTCCGGGAGAATCGAAATACGATATCTATTAGAGTGAAGGACTTACATGTCTCATAAGATTATGATTGTCGATGACGAGATGCATCTTGCACGTATACTGCAATTCACCCTCGAACATGAAGGCTACGATGTTGTAACGGCTTTTGACGGCAGGGAAGGCCTGGATACACTCGAGCGTGAGGCGCCCGACCTTGTTATCCTCGACCTGATGCTCCCGGTGGTGGACGGCTACAAGATCTGTAATATAATCAAGAACAGTGACAGGTTCAGGGACACCCCGGTGATCATACTCTCCGCCAGAGACTTCGCCAGGGAAGAGCTCGACGAGCCGCTGAACGCGGATCTCCTCATGGAGAAGCCATTCAACACAGAGCATCTGCTGGATGAAATATCCAGGCTGTTGGGATAGAAACCTAGACTGGCTGCATGAACAGCGCATCGTCGGTTCCGCTGCTGCCGGTTGATTTGTCATCACCGCTCGCAGAATCCATACATATAAGCCGTTTTTTCTCCACTAACATCTTTTCGATGGAGGCCCTGATCTCGGCGGTTCCCGGTCCGGAGAGGGCGATGAGAATCTTCTCGAGAGCGTCTATCTCGTGCTTTTCTCTCTCACGCGTCTCGTGGACAACGGTATTCCACGTAGCTTCGAATTCGCCGAACGGTCCGGACTCGTGGGTCTCGGGCGTTTCGGGGTATCTGTTTTCGGTCGCCTTTCTCAGGCCGGTCATGACGATGCCGAGCGAGGCGAACATCTTCGAGGTGATTATCCTGGAAAGGACCCAGAAAGACGCGATGATGACAGCAACGAATCCGATCGTGTTGACGACGAGCATTGACTTGAGTTTCGTCACGATCGGTGCGAGTTCCGGAACCTGAGTGGTGACAGCCGTCTCACTCGATACGAGAGCGAAGTAGAAAGACATGCCAAACGCGAATGCCACTGCACTGGAACTGAGCAGCACAATCAGCCCGCTTCGCATCCTGACTCCGGAAGTCATGTCATTCGAATAAGCGTAACCTTTGTTCATATCGTCAGTAACAGGCATTTTAAACCCCCTGTTATATCGTGCCCGAAGGAAGGGCACGATTTGCCATATTTCGAGGCGCACCGTTCCGACAGCAAATTATCAATAAATGTGCCAGAAATCGCCTAGCGGGGGGTCAGGAAGTAATCTATCGCCGCCTGCAGTTCGTCCGTGTCGATCGTAGTATCGGTGCAGGGTCCTGCCGGACGCGTGTTTGGAATGCCTATTACGGGGATCTTCGGCGCGACGTCCTGGATCCCGGCGATAAGATCCCGCTCGCATGCCACCGCGACGATTGCTCCGGGAGAGGTGTCGTTTATGATCTTTCTTGCCTCGGTACCGCCGGGAGCTGTATGGAGCCTGACCTCTTCGTAGCGGGAACAGATCTCCCTGGCCCTCGAACGTATGTCGGCGCGAAGGCATCGCGGAAAGAGGACAAGGACAGGGCCCGGTCCCCTGCCAGGGGCGGTCAGCTCGTTCGAGACACGGATGAACGAATGGCTCAGTCTGTCCCTGGAGATCCCCACCGATGCCGCGAGCCTGGTGACGATTGGGAGCATGATAAAAAAGAGTCTGCTCCCTCGAGTGAGACAGACGTTCATGTACCGCCTGTTCCAGATCACCGCGACGACGAGCACTACGTACCAGACCACGAGGAAGAGAGCGGCCGAGCCGAGGGAGCCGGTGATGACCAGAGCCCAGACGCGGCCGAAGGATTCGAAGCGCGGCAGGACCAGATACCAGAACAGCAGGACTATCATGACGAAAAGCGCCAGAACTACGAGGGAGAGGTAGAGAAATGTACTCCTGCTCTCCGACGTGTTATTATCCTGCTGCCTGCCGTCCCAGTCGAGCCACTCGTCGCCGAGCACCCTCTTCTTTCCATCTTTAGACATAACCGTTTCCGTCGATGTGAATAACCTTTTCAGAATGTACTGGAATGGGGTTTAATCTTCAACAGGATTAACCCGGTATGAAAAACGAAAAGACATACGGAGCCCTGACACTCGGCGTAGTCTCGATATCCTTCGCTGCTGTGTTCATCAGGCTGGCGGCAGGCCCGTCAGCGTCGGTCGCAGCCCTGAGGCTCGTTTTCGCCACGTTGATCCTGTTACCGTTCGTGATCTTCTCGCGCAAAACACGCAACGCCATCATAGCGCTCCGCCGCGGGGAGAAAGGACTGCTCGTCCTGGCAGGGCTCTTTCTTGCGCTGCATTTTCTCTCGTGGATAGCCTCGCTCTCGTTCACAGGTATCACGAGCAGTATAGTATTGGTGACCATGAGTCCGATCTTTATCGAGATATATTCCGTTACGGTGCGGGGGGAGAGGACGTCGGCAAGAGTATGGATCGGTCTGGGCCTCGCAGTTGCGGGGAGTGTGATCCTCGGAGGGGGAAACATCGCCGCGGGAGGAGAGAACTGGAAGGGTGATCTGCTGGCTGTGGCGGGAGCTATAGCCGTGGCAGGCTATTTCATAGTGGGGAGCAGGCTGAGGCCGAAACTCCCCCTGCTCGCTTACATATTCCCCGTTTACGGAACAGCAGCACTGTTTCTAACGCTCGCTGCGCTTCTCCTGGGATCGGGCCTGGCGGCTCTTCCATCGACGACTTATTTCTATTGCTTCATAATGGCGCTGGTCTGCCAGGTGACCGGCCATTCGATGTTCAACTGGGCGCTGCGAAGGATGAGGA
The DNA here is from genome assembly GCA_965371515.1 of uncultured bacterium. GTDB lineage: Bacteria > Krumholzibacteriota > Krumholzibacteriia > Krumholzibacteriales > Krumholzibacteriaceae > JAUWCL01. The sequence continues at coordinate 59,186 of CBDUYR010000007.1, forward strand.
CGACGCTGGTAGCTATGGCGACACTGGGAGAACCGATCGGAACGACGATGCTCGCATGGCTTATCCTCAGAGAAACGCCATTATCTACCGAGATCCTGGGAGGGGCCGTGATACTGGCTGGAGTGTTTGTCGTTCTGACGGGAGAATCGCTGCGCGTCAGAACGTGATGAGAAGTTCCCTTACCTCGTCGGTCAGGGCCTCGTCCCCCTGCCATTTCACCAGGAACAGCTCGAAGGATTCCTTGGCCTCTTCCCGGCGGCCAAGCCGCATGAGCGAGTGCCCCAGATAGTAGAAGGTCCTGGGGGGCGCATCATCTCTGGCACTGAGCTTCTCGAGTACGGACACCGCATCCTCGAAATTCATCTTGCGGATATGGATTATCGATATGCCGATATCGATCTCGGGATCGTCAGGTGTGAGGGCTCGGGCCCTGTTCCACGCCTCGAGAGATTCCTCCAGGTCGTCCAGCTCATAGTCCGTTCTGGCAAGTCCTGTCCACGCCTCGACGTTCGTGTCGTCTCTGTAGAGAGCCAGGCGGTAGTACTCCCGGGCGTCCTTGAAAACGTTCGTCTCGAACGAAGCTATACCGAGATGCAGAAAGAGGTCGGTACCAGACTTGCCCGCGTCTTTCGCCATGAGAAGGGTCTGCATGGCGTCGGCGTACATGTGCCTCGCGTTCATCACCTTCCCGAGCAGGAGAAGATAATCGGGCTCCAAGCCGATCCATGACCTCGAAGAGATAAGCTGAGCGTAGGCGGCCTGGTAATTCTGCTGCATGTAATAGGCCTCGGCGAGCACGAGGTTTCCCCGCTTGTCGTAGGGAGAATAACGCAGTGCATCGGTAGTGTATTTCTCGGCCGTGCTGTAGAGGCCTTGCTCGAGAGCGATCGCGCCCAGTCCGGAGTAGGGAGGGTGGAAGTTCGACTTGAGGCTGATAGAATACCTGTAGGCCTTTTTTGCCTCGGAATATTTTCCCTGCATCTCGAACGAATACCCCAGTCCATACTGGAGTCTGTAATCGTCGCTCTTTATCCTGGCAGCCAAGAGGAAATGCTTCTCCGCCTCGGCGTATTCCTCACGCACGAGCAGGGCCATGCCGAGGTTGTACTGCGTGTCCGGATCGGAGGGATTCAATTCGGCGGATTTTCGCCACTGTACGATTGCTTCGTCAGTGTCGTCCCTGTTAGCGGCTTCTACACCCAGGTTGTAATATTTGAGGGCGGAATCTCCGCACGATACGGTAAGCATGAGCAGCATTCCCGCAACGACGATCGAAATCCTTCTCATCATCATTCCTTTCGGCTTATACAGGTCGGATATAGGATAATATAGCGCCGATGTGCCTTAAACGCATCAAGAAACGTTGATCCAGGCTGAAAACAGGGTTCCGGGAGGTCTGAAACGAACAAAATGGTAGTGGAATTCCTGAATATACAACGAATTAAAATATAGTTGACTTTTTATTAATCTATAGTAGATTTTTTGATTGAGACCTTCTGTATTTTTTGTCTCTCAATCGGTTCAGGAGCTTTGATAATCCTGCGAGGTTGGTAGTTAAATGCTTAAAAGAGAAGTGGTTTACGAATCTGTACTGGATCACGACTTTCTCGATGAGATCTATTCTCTTCCCGGTGGAAACGAAGTGAAGAAGTGCATCCAGTGCGGGACATGCAGTGGTTCATGCCCGCAGGGAGCCGTCATGGACTACGCTCCGAGGAAGATATTCTCCCTCATAAGGGCTGGATTCAGGGACGAGGTGCTTGAATCGAACACCATATGGTACTGCTCGTCGTGCTATACATGCGCGGTGAGATGTCCCAAGGAGATCAAGATCACCGACGTCATGTATGCCCTCAAGCGTATCGCCATCAAGGAAGGCAAGGCGAAGGAAGGCAGGAAGGCAACGGTGCTGTCGAAGAATTTCGTCCGTTTGGTGAACAAGTACGGGCGTAATCACGAAACAGAACTGATGACACGATACATCTTATTGGCAGAGCCTTTCAACGCGCTCAATTTCGTGCCGCAGGGATGGCGGCTCTTCTCGAACGGCAGACTGCCAATCATGCCGCACAAGATAAAGAACATCGAACAGTTGAGAAAGATCCTGAAAAAAATCAACGAGCTCGGGGAGATATAGATGAAGTACACGTATTATCCTGGATGCTCGGTGAAATCGACGGCCAATCTCTACCAGGAATCGATCGACGCGGTCGTATCGGATATGGGAGTCGAGCTCGAGGAGCTCGACGACTGGAACTGCTGCGGAGCGACTGCCTACATGTCGGTCAGTGAACTGATGAGCTTCGCTATCTCGGCACGGAACCTTGCGATGGCCGAGAAATTCCACAGAGACGTCGTGACGCCTTGCAGCGCATGCTATCTAGTTCTGAACAAGACGAACAGGTATTTCAACGATTATCCTGAGGTTAGAAAAAAGCTCGGAGTGGCGCTCGAGGCTGGAGGCCTCAGCTACAGCGGAAACATTAGTGTCCGGCACATCCTCGATGTGATAATCAACGATGTCGGACTCGAGAAAATTGCCGGACTGGTAAGCAAAAAACTCGAAGGCCTCAATGTCGCCCCGTACTACGGCTGCCAGATAGTAAGGCCGATGTATTATGGATGCGGTGCAAGCGAGGAAAACGAGGAAGGTTTCGACGATCCAGACGATCCGGTCTGCATGGACAGGCTTATCGAGGCGACAGGCGCTACTTGCGTAAAGTACTCGATGAAGACGAAGTGCTGCGGGTCCTCCCTGATGGGCACCGAGGAGAAGCAGGCGCTCAAACTCTGCCGTGGTTTACTCGCCGACGCTGAGAATAACGGAGCCCATTGCATTGTCACGATATGTCCCCTCTGCCAGTTGAATCTCGATATTTTCCAGCCTAAGGTTAACAGCCTCTTCGGCACGAAGTTCAATATACCGGTAATCTACTTCACGCAGCTTATAGGGCTTGCGATGGGAAAACAGCCGAAAGAACTGGGGCTGGAAAGGCTTGCGGTGAAGATGACCGGGCCGATGAAACAGATACTACAGGGAGCGTGATATGTCTGAACGTATTGGTGTATACGTCTGCCACTGCGGCACGAACATTGCCGGCAAAGTAGACATCGACGAGGTGGTCGAGTTCGCCAAAGGGCTCGATGACGTCACGCTCGTGAGAGAATACAAGTTCATGTGTTCCGATCCCGGACAGTCGCTCATCCAGAAAGATATCGAGGATGGCCTGATCAACAGGGTCGTTGTCGCGTCATGTTCTCCGCTGATGCACGAGAAGACGTTCAGGAACGTATGCACCCGCGGCGGCATGAACGAATACCTCTTTACAATGGCAAACATCCGCGAGCAGTGCTCGTGGGTGCACGTAGATGCCGACAAGACGACGGACAAGGCGAAGGACCTGATAGAAGCGGCCGTAAGAAGGACGAGGCTTCAGGAGCCCCTGACAAAGAGGGAAGTCCCGATCAACCCGAGGACTCTGGTGATCGGCGGCGGCATCGCAGGTATACAGGCGGCGCTCGACCTTGCAGACGCGGGCAAGAAGGTCGTTCTTGTCGAGAAGGAACCCTCGATCGGCGGCCACATGGCCAAGTTCGACAAGACCTTTCCGACGCTGGACTGCTCGGCATGTATCCTGACGCCCAGAATGGTATCGGTCGGCCAGCACGAGAACATCGAGCTGATGTCCTGGTCGGAGGTCGATGATATCGGCGGATATGTCGGAAACTTCAACGTCACAGTACGAAAGAAGGCCAGGTATGTTGACGCCGATCTGTGCAACGGATGCGGCGCCTGCTGGGAGAAATGCCCGGGAACGCGAGTGCCCCGCAAGGGCAACGTTCATGAGAAGCTATCGCTCGGGCCTACGACTTCTATATATATGCCGTTCATGCAGGCTGTGCCGGCGATACCGGTGATAGACGTCGAGACCTGCATACGTTTCAAGAACGGCAAATGCGGCATCTGCGCCGAGGTCTGCGAACGCAATGCGATAAAATACGACATGGAGGACGAGTTGGTCGAGTTCGAGGTGGGAAACATCATCCTGGCCACAGGCTTTCAGACCTTTGATCCGACCCCGGTGAAGAGATACGGATACGGGAAGCTCGACAATGTCATGACAGCGATCGAGTTCGAGATAATGAACTGCGCGTCTGGTAGTACGGGCGGGAAGATCAGGATGGCCGACGGAAGCGAGCCCAAGTCGATCGGGATCGTCCACTGCGTCGGAAGCCGCGACAAGCATTACAACGAGTACTGCTCGAGGGTCTGCTGCATGTACGCCCTGAAGTACTCGCATCTTATAAAGGAGAAAATCGAAGCAGAGGTATACGAGTTTTACATCGACCTTCGCTGCTTCGGCAAGGGATATGAGGAATTCTACGACAGGCTGCTCGGCGAGGACGTCCGGTTCGTTCGGGGCAAGGTCGCTGAGATAACAGAAGTGCCGATCGAGGAGGCCGAGAAGGGCAAGCTCGTTGTCGAGGTCGAGGATACGCTGGTCGGAACGCTACGGAGGATCCCTCTCGATATGGTCGTCCTTTGCACAGGCCTCGAGGCGCACGAGAGCCTTCCCGATGTCGCGGGTCTCTGCAGCGTCAGCATAGGCAAGGACGGCTTCGTCATCGAGAAGCACCCCAAGCTCGGTCCAGTAGCGACGGCGACAGACGGAGTCTTCATAGCCGGCGCGTGCCAGTCTCCGAAGGATATTCCCGATACTGTCGCACAGGCGTCTGCCGCTTCGAGCGCGGTCCTCTCGATGATCACGAGGGAGAAGATCGAGATCGAATCCGCCACCGCTGAAGTGGACGAGGACAAGTGTTCCGGCTGCAAGATCTGCAATACCCTGTGCCCGTACCTTGCGATCAAGTACGATGAGGAGAAAGGCGTATCTGTCGTGAACGAGGCGCTCTGTAAAGGATGCGGCACATGCGCCGCCGGCTGCCCGAGCAACGCGATCTCGGCCAAGCATTTCGAGGACAGGCAGATCTTCGCTGAGATAGAGGGTATCCTCTCGGCGTGAAAAAGAAGATAAATACTGAAGGGATGTCGAGATGACTTTCGAACCGAAGATAGTCGGTTTTCTCTGCAACTGGTGCTCCTACACCGGAGCCGATCTCGCGGGGACGGCGAGGATCAAGTACGCCCCGAACATCAGGTCGATCAGGGTGATGTGCAGCGGCAGGATAGAGCCGACCTTCATCATCAAGGCCCTCTACGAGGGCGCCGATGGCGTGCTCATAGCAGGTTGTCATCCCGGCGACTGTCACTACCAGGAGGGGAACTACAAGGCCCTGCGAAGGTACAGGCTGCTCAAGCGGATACTCCCCGAATACGGGGTGGAACCGGAGAGGGTGCGCCTCGAATGGGTCGCCGCATCTGAGGGAGAGAGGTTCGCGAACATAGTGGATGAGTTTACCGACCAGCTACGTGAACTCGGGCCGCTGGGAATCAAGGATTCGCTTGCTGAAGCGATGAAGGATGATATCGAGCCTCACAAAGCTCAAAAAGAAGAAAGCGATGTAGCAAATGAAGCTTAAAGGCGGGATTTACTGGGGAGCCGGCTGCGGAGGCTGCGACGTAGCGGTGCTCGATATCCATGAAAAGATCCTCGACGTCGCCGAAAAGATGGATTTTCTCTTCTGGCCCCTCGCCATGGACTTCAAATACGATAATGTCAGGGCGATGGAGGACGGAGAGTTTGACCTCGTCCTCTACAACGGTGCGATCCGGAACTCCGAGAACGAGGAGATCGCTAAACTGCTCAGACGCAAGTCGAAGACGATGGTCGCTCTCGGTGCCTGCGCTCATATCGGAGGGCTGCCCAGCCTGGCCAACTATCACACGAAGCAGTCGCTGTTCGAGCGCGTCTACTCGGAGACCGAGTCGACCGATAATCCCGAAGGCACAGTGCCGCTGGAGATGTCGACTGTGGACGGAAACGAGCTTGAGCTTCCGAGGTTCTATAACACCGTCAAGACACTCGACCAGGTCGTCGACGTCGATTATTACCTCCCGGGATGTCCGCCTGTCCCCCAGCAGATCGTCAATGCGCTGACGGCTGTATTCAACGGCGAGCTGCCGCCAAAGGGCTCGATCATAGGGGCCGGAACGAAGACGCTCTGCGACGAATGCCCGAGGGAGAAGGAAGAGAAGGAGATCAGCGAGATCAGGAGGCCGCTCAACATGATACCTGATCCGGAGAAATGCCTGCTCGAACAGGGTCTTATCTGTCTCGGGCCGGTCACGAGAGAGGGGTGCGGCGCCAGATGCATCAATTCCGGCGTGCCGTGCAGGGGATGCTACGGTCCCCTGGAAGGGGTGCAGGACCAGGGAATAAGGATGATCAGCGCGCTCGCTTCGGTCATCGAGCCGAAGGAGGAGAAGGAGATCGACGCTGTGCTGGACGGCATCGTCGATCCCTTGAGGACTTTTCACAGGTTCAGCACTGCCGCATCGATCCTCAGGAGGAAAAAGATATGAGGCGCGTGGAGATAGACCCCATCACCAGGCTTGAGGGCCACGGCAAGATCAGCATCTTCATAAACGACGACGGTTCGGTCGAGAACGCTTATCTCCAGATCCCCGAGCTGAGGGGATTCGAGAAGTTCGTCGAGGGACTTCCCGTAGAGGAGATCCCGAGGATCATGCCGAGGATCTGCGGCGTTTGCCCGGCGGCGCATCACATGGCGGCAGGAAAAGCCGTCGACAATGTATTTTCAGTGGACATACCGGAGGTCGCGAAAAAACTTCGCGAGCTATACTACATGGCTCATTTTATTCACAGCCATGCGGCGCATTTTTACGCACTTGCCGCGCCTGATTTCGTGCTCGGTCCCGACGCTCCCAAGGAGCAACGGAACGTCCTCGGCCTGATAGCGAAGGTAGGTCTCGAACTCGGCGGCGAAGTTGTAAGGCAGCGTGCGATATCGCAGGATATCCAGATAATGGTCGGCGGCAGAGCCACGCATCCAGTCTGGAACATTCCCGGCGGCGTGACGCGTGCCCTCAGCGAGGAGAACGCAGAGAAGGTCAAGAGCCTTGCCGATGAGCAGATCGGCTTCGCCGAACTGAGCCTCAAGCTCTTCAACGATCTCGTTCTGGCCAACGAGACATATCTCGACCTGATAATGGGCGGGATCTTCGAGCAGGTCACAAACTACATGGGACTTGTGGACGAGAACAACAAGGTCAACTTCTATGAAGGTCAGGTCCGTATGGTCGATGTCGATGGCAAGGAGATGTTCAGGTACTCGGAGCCGGATTACATGGATTACATAGCCGAACACGTCGAGCCATGGTCGTACCTGAAGTTCCCATATATAAAGGAAAGGGGATGGATGGGCTTTGTCGAGGGAGCGGAGACCTCGCTCTATCAGGCGAACCCGCTTCCGAGGTTCAATGCGGCCGACGGAATGGCCACACCGAAAGCACAGGCCGAATACGAGAAGATGTTCGAGGTCGTCGGTGGAAAGCCCTGTCACAAACTCATGGTGAACCACTGGGCGAGGCTCATCGAGATGCTCTATGCTGCCGAGAGGATGCAGGAGCTGATCAACGATCCGGAGATCACAGATCCGAATGTGAGGGTGATTCCCTCGACCACGCCGAGAGAGGGCGTGGGGATCGTAGAGGCCCCTCGTGGAACGCTGACGCATCATTACTGGACCGACGAGAACGGAATCGTGACAAAGGCAAACCTGATCGTCGGTACGACGAACAACAACGCCTCGATCAACATGGCCGTCAAGAAGGCAGCGCAGAATCTCATCAAGCCGGGTGGCGAAGTGACCGAAGGTCTGCTCAACATGGTCGAGATGGCGTTCCGTCTGTACGATCCGTGCTTCAGCTGCGCTACGCACAGTCTTCCCGGACAGATGCCGCTGACCATCGAGATACGCGATCTCGACGGCGAGATACTGAACGAGGTATCGAGGTAGCGCATCGTGGAAGATTCCGGGAGTAATCCTATGAAAACGATTATCATCGGGCTGGGTAATACTGTCCTGAGCGACGATGGCGCCGGGGTCTATGTTGCGCGCATGTTGTCAGGGAGATTCGACGACGACGTATCCGTCATCGAGACGGAAAGCGCCGGGATGAACCTGATGGAGATGCTCGGAGGGTTCGACAGGGCCGTTCTGGTCGACGCGATCCTACTCGACGGCGAGGAGGCGGGTACGATATTCCGGCTGCGTGCAGATGACCTGAAGATCACTCCCAGGCTGTCTTCATGCCACGATATCGATTTAGTCACAGCCCTCGAACTGGGAAGGCAGCTCGGTCTGCACATGCCCGGCGAGGTCACGATATTTGCCATACAGGGAGAGGATATGCTCACGCTCTCCGAGGGATGCACCCGGAAGGTAGAAGAATCGCTTCCGCTCGTCGCGGACGAAGTCGAAGCACTCATCAAGGGGCTGGATGGACCTCGTATCTCGATAGGCCTTGACGAGAGGAAAAACAGGGATGCATGAGGTCTCCGTGATGCAAAATCTCCTCGAGATCGTCATGGCGACTGCCGACAGGGAAGATGCTGAGACGATAGACGTCATACACCTGCGGATAGGAGAGATGACCGGCATCAACTTTGAATCCCTCGAATTCGCCTTCGAGATCCTCTCGAAGGGAACGAAGGCGGAGGGGGGCAGGCTCGAATACGACAGGGTTGCACTCAAGGGAAGGTGCTCCGGCTGTTCGAGCGAGTTCCATCCCGTTGACCTCGTTTTCAGGTGCCCCGAATGCGGCGCCGGCAATGTGGATATTATTGCTGGCAGGGAGATGGAAGTAGATTATATTCTACTGGACGAGGAAGGTTCGTAATGCACCAGATAAATGTCGGCGAGGATCTCAGGGAGAGGAACAGGGAGATCGCGGCGGAGAACCGCGAGATGCTCCGCAGACACGGCGTCTTCTCGCTGAATATCATGAGCGCTCCCGGGGCGGGCAAGACTTCACTGCTGGTAAAGTCGATCCCGCTGCTGAAGGACAAATACAGGATCGGGGTCATCGAGGGCGATCTCCAGACCACGAGAGACGCCGAGAGGGTCGGCGCGCTGGGCATAGAGGTGTACCAGATACAGACCGGCGGAGTATGTCATCTCGACGCGGCGATGGTCCATTCGGCGCTCCATCAGATCGACCTCGATTCAATGGACATACTGTTGATAGAGAATGTAGGCAATCTCGTCTGCCCCGCCGAGTTCGATCTCGGCGTCGACGCGCGAGTGATGCTGTTGAGTATTACCGAGGGAGACGACAAGCCGAAGAAATACCCGCTGATGTTCAGCGAATCCCGACTCCTGATCCTCAACAAGGTCGATCTGATCGAGATGGTCGATTTCGATATAGCCAAGGCAAGACGCGAAGCCTCCGATATCAATCCACACATCGAGATCATCGAGCTTTCCTGCAGGTCGGGCGCCGGGATCGAGGACTGGACCGGCTGGATAGAAAAGCTGTACTCGGAAATCGGAGTCGAATAATGTGCCTTGCAATCCCTATGGAGATCACTGAAAAAAACGGCAACGAGGCTGTAGCCGTGGCCGGCGGCATCAGGAAAGACGTCAGGCTCGATCTGATCGAAGGCGCGGAGATCGGTGACTTCATATTGATACATACCGGTTACGCGATAGAGAAACTCGACCCGGAAGAGGCGCGGGAGACTCTCGAGCTGATCAAAAAAGTATACCGTGCCGGGATGACCGGAAGTGTTGATCCCCCCGAAAACGATGAACAATAATAACGGACTCTATAGATCGTTTCACGATCCGGCGATTGCGCAGGGGCTGACCGGACGGCTCGCCGAGCTGGTCTTGCCGCGTCCGCTCTCCCTGATGCACGTGTGCGGTACTCATGAGCACTCGATAGCGAAGGCAGGGATCAGATCGATGCTGCCCACCGGCCTCAGGCTGATCGCCGGACCGGGCTGCCCGGTCTGCGTATGCCCCGCTGCAGATATAGACCTCGCAGTGCAGGCGGCACGCCGCGAGGGTACGATCGTGACAACATTCGGGGACATGTTCAGGGTGCCCTCCGGAGACACATCGCTGGAGCTGATGAAGGCGGACGGTTGCGACGTGAGAGTCGTCTATTCCCCGCTCGACGCCGTGAAGATAGCATCGGAGAATCCCGGGAAAGAGATAGTATTCGTTGCAGTCGGGTTCGAGACGACGGCAGGGCCGATCGCGGCGGCGATTCGATCGGGCGTTCCGGAAAACTTTTCGATAATACAGTCCATCAGGCTCGTCCCGCCTGCCCTGGAATTCCTCCTCGAAAACGGAAGAAAATCGATCGACGGGTTCATCCTGCCGGGACACGTCAGCACCGTGCTCGGGAGGAAGGGATACTCCTTCCTCGAGGAGAAGTATGCGGTGCCTGCGGTGATATCGGGCTTCGAACCTGTCGACATCCTGAGAGGGATACTCGGACTGACCGAGATGATAATCTCCGGACCACCGTTTTCGGTCCTCAATCTTTACAGGAGGGTAGTCTCGGAAAACGGCAATGTAAAGGCGCAGGAACTCATCGACGAGGTATTCGAACCGGCTCCGTCGAACTGGAGAGGTATAGGTTCGATCCCTCTGTCCGGGCTGTCGCTGAGGGAGGAATTCTCCCATCTCGATGCTTCGAGGCGCCTTCTGCTCGAGCCTTCCGCCGATGCCGAAGACGTGAAACCGGGATGCATCTGTCACGAGGTGATACTAGGGGAGTCCGAGCCGGAGCAGTGCCCGCAGTTCGGAACGGGCTGCACGCCACGCAGGCCGCACGGGCCCTGCATGGTCTCTAGCGAGGGGACATGCCGCGCGAGATATCAGTACAGGCCCGCCGGAGATATCTATTGACGCCCCACCGAAATCTGAATTAACGTCTTAAACGTAATAATCAGTCGAATAATCCGGCTGCGGCAGCTGTACTCGTGATGAGTGCTGAATACGTCGCAATCCACGGCCGGTCCGGCGGTAAAGCCGGATATTCCCCAAGGGGGTACAGGATGAAGGTACAGGTAGGAGATCAATCCTACAACGTCGGCGGCGGAAAGATCAGGAGCGTGGTGTACATCATCATACTCCTCATACTGATCGCGTCGGGCCTCTACTCGGTCGGAGCCGACGAGGTAGGAGTGATCCAGAGATTCGGGAAGTTCGTCCGCAAAACGGAACCGGGGCTGCACCTCAAGATCCCGATGGGGGTCGAGAGTGTCACAAAGGTCAAGGTCAAGAAGGTCTTCAAACAGGAGTTCGGATTCCGGACGCTGAAGGCCGGTGTGAGGACGCAGTACAGCACCAGGAGATATCTCGAGGAATCCCTGATGCTCACGGGCGATCTGAACGTTGCCGAGGTCGAGTGGATCGTCCAGTACAAGGTCAAGGATCCATACAACTACCTCTTCAAGATCAGGGATCCCGAGGAGACCCTCAGGGCGATGTCCGAGGCCGTAGTGCGGCAGGTTGTCGGAGACAGGGAGGTTACCGACGTGCTCACGATCGGCAGGATAGCGATTGCCAAGGAGGTCGAGATCGGTCTGCAGAAACTGCTCGACGGCTTCGAGTCGGGGATCCAGATCGTCACGGTCAAGCTTCAGGACGTCAACCCCCCCGAGCCGGTCAAGCCGGCGTTCAACGAGGTCAACCGCTCCAAGCAGGATAAGGAGAAGATGATCAACGAGGCGTGGGAGGACTACAACAAGAGGATCCCGAAGGCAAAGGGAGAGGCCGAGCAGATGATCGCCGAGGCGGAAGGTTACGCCATGCAGAGGGTAAACCGGTCGGAGGGCGACGTCGCTCTGTTCAACCAGGTCTACAGGGAGTACAGGAACGCGCCTGACGTCACGAGGCGCAGGCTCTACCTCGAGACGATGAATGAAGTGCTGCCAAGGATCAAGGAACTGATCATCATCGACGAGAAACAGAAAGCTATACTGCCTCATCTCGATGTAGGAAAGAGCGGGAAGGGGGGTGGTCAGTGATGATTTCCGGAAAGACTATAGGAATACTGGTCGTGGCGGTGATACTGTTCATTCTGATCACCAACTCGTTCTACAAGCTGAGTGAGTCTGAGCAGGCGATCATCACCCAGTTCGGCCGTCCCGTCGGCGGAGCGATCACGGATGCGGGGCTTCATTTCAAGACCCCCATGATCCAGACACTTCACAGATTCGAGAAGAGGATCCTGAACTGGGATTCGTCTGCCGATCAGATACCGACAGCCGACAAGAAGTATATCTGGCTCGACACCACTGCAAGGTGGAGGATAGTCGATCCCCTGCGCTTCTATACATCGGTCACCAACGTCCGTGGAGCCCAGTCCAGGCTGGACGACATCATAGACTCCGCATCGAGGGACATCGTCTCGAGTTTCGTCCTCGTCGAGGTCGTCAGGAACTCGAACACGATACTCGAGAAGCGGGAAGAGGTATCCGCGGAAACAGACATCATAAGTGACGAGGAGGAAGCGGCCGTAGGCGTCCTCGAGGAGGTCGAGATCGGCAGGGAAGAGCTGACGAAGATGATCCTCGAGCGTGCTTCCGAGCTTGTCCCGCAGTACGGGATCGAGCTCCTCGACGTACATATAAAGAGGCTCAACTATATCGAGGATGTCCGCAAGAAGGTCTATGAGCGGATGATCTCCGAGCGCCAGAGGATCGCCTCGAAGTACCGCAGCGAGGGCGAGGGAAAGCGGGCCGAGATCGGCGGAATGAAGGAGAAGGAACTCAACAGGATATACTCCGAGGCGTACAGGACCGCGGAAACGCTCCGGGGAGAGGCCGACGCGAAGGCGACGAAGATATACGCCAACGCGTACAGGAAGGACCCGGAGTTCTACTCATTCCTCAAGACGCTCGACGTTTACAAGGCGACGATCGGAGAAAACAACCGGATCATCCTCACGACGGATACCGACCTCTACAGGTACCTGAGAAGGATCGACCGGAGATAGCGGCTCCTGAGGGCCCAGAAAGCGTTAAAAGATGCACGGTGAAGCCTTAACCGTTGGGAAGGGGCTTCACCGTGTGCTATATTTAGTAAACCCCTGTCGGATAGACGTTTCTTCTGATGGAGGATCTTTTTATGGGGCTTGGCTGCATGCGTGTTCGAAAATCGTCAGGCTGTACTTTTCTCGCTATTCTGCCTGTAATGCTGATTTTCGCGGGGAGCGTTTCCGCATGGAATCACTCCGAGCTCGACTGGAAGACGATCGATACGGAGCATTTCTCCGTTCATTTCCATGCGGGAGTTGAGGCAAGCGCCTTCGAGGTGGCGCGTATCGCGGAGGAGATATATCTCCCGATCACGACCCTCTACGATTACAGGCCCGACAGGGTCCACATCCATATAACAGACAGGGCCGGCCTGCCCGAAGGTGCGGCATACTACTACCTCAACAGGATCGACATCGATACGGATGACATCGACTTTCAACTGAGGGGTAACGCCGACTGGCTGAGGAATGTAATAACTCACGAATTCACACACATGGTATCGCTGCAGGCCTCGATGAAGATGCCCCGGTGGATGCCGGCGATCTATCTCCAGGGCTTCAATTTCGAGAGGGAAAAACGCCCCGATGTAATAACCGGATATCCCAACTTTACCGGTTCGCTCCCCCTGTCCGGAGAATCGGTCCCGAACTGGTTCGCAGAGGGCATTGCGCAGTATCAGGCGACGGACGCCAGGAACGATATCTGGGATTCACACAGGGACATGGTCCTTCGAATGGCTGCAATCGGGGACAATCTCCTGACACTCGACCAGATGGGCGTATTCGGGAAATGCTCGGCGGACGCCGAACTCCTGTACAACCAGGGATACTCGCTGGTCAGGTACATCGCCGACAGATACGGCGAGGACAAGATCGGTCTGCTCGCCTCAGCCCACGGGAAGCTCTGGCGCGCCGGGTTCGGAGGCGCAAGCAGGGAGGTCCTAGGAATATCCGAGGGAGAGCTCTACCGCGCCTGGAAGAAAGACATTACCGCCGGGTACTCAGAGACGGCCGGTGAGATATCTCCGATGAGGGACGGTTCAAGGGAAGCTGGAGAGGGATTCTTCAACTATTATCCCGTTCCCGACGGGCAGGGTGGAATATATTACATCTCCAACATGGGCAGAGAGTACAGGGATGTGGACCTCGTGCATCGCAGCGCCGGAGGTGAAGAGAAGAAGGTAGCCGGCGACCTCTCTTCGGGCACATGCGTTTCCGCCGACGGCACGAAGCTGCTCTATTCGAGAAAATCCGACGACAACAGGCATGGATACGAATTCAACGATGTTTATGCATACGATACCGGAGCGGAGAAGGAAGAACGCCTGACCGAGGGCCTGAAGGCGTCGGGCCCGGTCTTCTCGCCGGAGGGGAAGAGGATAGCCTTTATAATCAGCGGAGATGGATTCAGCGATGTCGGTATGAAGTATCTCGATGACGACAGTATCAGGTTGCTGTCGGGCAGCATCCCTGGTAGAAGATATACTGGTCTTTCCTGGTCCAGCCGAGGAATACTGGCGTCGAGATTCGACGGGCTGAGCAGGGATATCGTCCTTATCACTCCAGAAAGCGCCGAGGAAACGGTCCTGATCGATACCCGTGCGGACGAGAGAGATCCTCGCTGGACGGCGAACGGCAGCGGTTTCTTCTACTCGAGCGACAGAACGGGGATATTCAACGTATATTACAGGGACATCGCCACCGGCGCAGACCTGATGGTCACCGATATGGAAGGCGGCGCCTTCCAGGCAAGCGAGGACGGGAATGACCTCCTGTTCGCCGCGTTCGGAAGAAACGGATACGAGATAAGGCGGATCGGTGACTGGCGGGCTTCTGCGGTCGTGCCTGAACAGGCGGTGGACGAGGTGCTGCTTGCGGAGAGGGCAGCCGTTATCGGCGGAGGCAGGGCCGGATTTCCGGCCGATTCACTCGAGGTGAGCGGGAAGTACAAGGTCACATACACCATGCCGTTTCTCTTCCCGAGGATGATGGTATACGACAACAAGTTCCGACTCGGATTCGTACTGGATTCGAGGGATTTCCTCGACCGGCAGAGCGTTTACGCGGCTGCCTCGGCGTCGTTCGACGGCGAGTTCGATATACAGTTAGGAGCGGAGTTCAGGCAGCTCAAACCGACCTTCATGTTCGATCTGCTGAGGATGCGGAAGTACTGGGAGGTCAACGATCCCTCATCGGGAGAGATCAGGTACAGGTACGACCTATGGGATGCCTACTTCACATGCAAGCTGGAGTTCGAGCAGGAGACGATCAGAAGGCGCAAGGATATCTCGATAAGGTACAACCACGGAGAGTACGGCATTAATATAAACGCGTGGCAGGAGATCGATGTCGAGCTGGGCTGGAACTACTACAAGGCGGACGAAGTAGCACTGATGTACGACTACAGGAACATTAAAAAGAGTCTTGAATTTAACATAAACCCTCAGGGAGGAAGAAAGCTGCACATCGAGGGCTCGGTCGTCAGGGCCAAGATCGCGGAGGGATTCGATTATAGCCAACATCCTCTGTACATCGACAATAATTTCATGCGGTACGTCTTTTTGTACGAGGAGTATCTGCCGCTTCCAATGTGGTCCCACGCACTCACGGTATTTCTTAGGACTGGGTGGATAGATCGCGAGGAGATCGACGACTTCTTCTATCTGTATATGGGCAGCCGTGACGGCCTGAGGGGCTACTCGTATTACAGCATCGGAGGAACGAAGAACGCAATGGGACGTCTTACGTATCGCTTCCCGATCTGGAGGAATATCGACTACCAGATCCCCGGCATCTATTTCCAGTCGATCTACGCGGCTGTCTTCGCCGAAGCGGGCAAGGCCTGGAACGAGAATACGTTCGATATCGAAGATCTGAAGACAGGAGTCGGGTATGAGCTGAGGCTGAGCGGGTTCACATTCTTCAGCTATCCGCTCGCCGCGACGTTCATGGGGGCGTACGGCCTCGATACAATAGAATACAAAGATCCTTTCGTCACAGAGCTGTCGTACACAGAGGGCGAGGAGTGGAGATA
>CBDUYR010000008.1:0-72591 GCA_965371515.1 uncultured bacterium
ACGTTAGACAAACAATATAAAGATTTGAATGACTACCTTTTGCATTATTGCGTAATTATTGATGGTATTGACGCCTGGTGTAAGTCGTGATAAACTATAATGAAGGCCGAAAGGGGTAGATCATGAATACCATATATGGCAAGATGTCTGCGTTAAGGACAATCACTCCTCACTGTCTATGCGTCTTGTTGCTGATTCTGTGCGGATCCTTTTTCGCCATTGATCTTCAAGCCGACACCATCCCGGACGTCGACTTCGTGATACTCAGGCTGGATATTCAGACGTACGCCATAAAAGGCTACTACGAGTTTTCGCAACCGTATCACAAGTCGTTTCCGGAAGAAGGCTATACCAGGGCGGGCAACGTCTTCTACCGCTTCGTCTATCCGTCAGATATGGGCTTTCTCAGCGTAGACAGCAGGCTCACGGGAGAGCATCTCGTAGACGCATCTACCATATATTGGGGGATGGGCTCTTTCGATTACCCCCCGGATTCACTTCTTCTGACCGACTATGAGGACGGCTTCGTCAATCCGCCGCCGGACTCTCTTACCTATGTTAAGCTCTTCTTGTACTCTCCGGAGTATGCCGATTCGGCTTGGGCCAGCGTGCAGGGGACCGACATTATAAGCAGGCTGGCGGCGCAAGGTGCTTATGAAGTCGTTCTTTTTGATTTTTTCTACAGTGTAGGCCCATATGATTTTTCCACGGCTGAATGGATAGTGATAGCCTTCACACATCCTCCAGCCCCGGATGATATCGCGCTTCTCAGCCTGGAATGGCCGAAGACGGTGGTCACCGGAAGTATCGATTTTGTCCCGGAGATCGTGGCACACAACTTCAGTGACCGTGCCCTTGAGGTGAAAGCGACGCTGTCTATAACAATAGGCGGGGGGCCAGCGGGAGAGTGGGAGGTGACGCTGGATCCTCTGCCGGCCGATTCTTCGCACACAGTGTATTTCGATACCCTGATGATCGAGGACCTCGGAACGGCCGACATGGCATTCGAACTGGTCAATGCCGACGGCTCTCCGATGCTCGATGCTTATCCCGATAACAACAGCATTCTGCGGGATATTGAGGTGATCGAACTGCCCGTATTCAGACTCAGGTGCTCGACATCGTCTCCTGGATCGATTCCCTTACAAGGAAAGGCACTTGACTTCGACGACGACGGGGACATCGATATCGTACAGTTCAGCAGCCCATCCTTCCTGCTGTGGCAGAATGACGGCTCCGGCAATTTTACTGATATCACTGGTCTATCGGATATCTCATATCCGACCTATACCAACGCAAGCGAGGCGATTGCAGAGGATTTCAGCGGTGACGGACACTGCGACCTTCTGGTCGTTACCAACGGCAGTGCGCCGGGATACTTTCTGGGGGATGGGACAGGCGTCTTCTCAGACGCGACAGGTGCCAGCGGACTGTCCGGTGTGATCGCCAGCTCCATAATGGCAGCGTTCGATAAGGAAAACGATGGGGATCAAGATCTCATCATCCGGTCTTCCGGGGGGGGACTGATACTCGAGAACGACGGTTCCGGATATTTCACCGATGTCACGGGTTCCTCAGGTGTCGTCGATCCGGCTCAGACCGAGCATATAACGGCAGGGGATATCAACGGAGACGGATACACGGACCTGGTGTTTGCCAACTGGAATGACCTGTCAACCGCCTTCATCAATAACGGGAGCGGGATCTTTTCGGAGTTCACCGGCCCATGGTCTTTCGAGCACGCGAGGAGCGTCCTCATCCTGGATTACAACCTGGACGGGGCTAAGGATATCCTGTTCGCGCGGGCCCTGTACAGTGATCCATCCCTGCTGTACAGGAACGACGGCGGTCTCTCCTTTGTCGAGATATCCATGGCGTGGGGAGGGCTGCCGCCGGCATTCTCCGCAGCGACCGCGGATTTCGATGAAGACGGCATTCCGGATCTACTCCTGGAGGAACTGGATGAGTTGTCACTCCTGATGTTCGAGGGCGAAGAATACGTCGATCATACGGAGCTACTGGTAGACTACAGCGGGCATCTTCCCACGTCTCCCTCGTCGAGGCCTCAGTTCGTCGATCTCGATGGAGACGGCGATCTCGATATATACTCACTCTTTATCTATCTCGAGAACCAGGGAGTCACCCGTATATATACGGACGATGAGTATACCCCTCTTCCAGGACCATGCGTGCTGCACCAGAACTATCCCAATCCATTCAATCCGGCTACGATCATCAGGTTTGACCTGCCGCGTTCGGGACATGTTAAACTGAGCGTTTACAATGTCAACGGCGCGCTGGTTTCTACCATCACCGATCGTCATATGAAAGAGGGGCGAAAAGAGGTCACCTGGGATGCCAGGGATAGTAGAGGCAATCCTGTTGCCAGCGGAATCTACTTCTGTCGTCTCGTCGCCGGTGATTTCTCCCAGACCAGAAAGATGGTATTGTTGAGATAAGGACCTGTTGAAGCAGGTCGATGCGATTCCAATTGTATATCAAGGGACGGAGCATCCTTAGAACGACACGAATCCCTTGATCCAAATAGTGGTTTATACATGCAATATAGATTGTTATAAATGTGATGTCTAACCATAGCATGCAGCTGCCGGACTTCGGCTTCACGGCCCATGCAGAACAAGGGCCGTGAAGCCTGGCGACCGCAGCTGAAGCTGAACGTTAGACTCGTTATAAGGGCTTGACAAATAACTACAACGTACATACAATACATTTAACATGGATATAGAGTTCACATAGGATCCTGGTAAAGCACGTTCAAACGAACGCAAGCATGGCGTATCATTTGAGGAGGCCGTGACAGTATTCGTTGATGAAAACGCTATCTTGATCCCTGACCCCGATCATTCTGGTAATGAAGATCGGTTTCTTCTCCTTGGTACGAGTTTTAAGCTCAAGACCCTGATGGTCTGCCATTGTTATAGGAGACAGAATGAGGTTGTCAGGATCATTTCCGCTCGTAAAGCCTCGAATGCAGAGAGGAAACAATATGAGCAAAGGTGGAAGAAATGAGAAAAGAATATGATTTCAGCAAAGGGCAAAAGAACCCGTACGCTGCCAAGCTGAAGAAACAGATTACGATTCGTCTGGATGATCTGACTATTAACTATTTCAAGGATATGGCTAAAGAGACAGGGATCAAATACCAGACGCTGATTAATCTGTACCTCAGGGACTGTGCTTCACATAATCGCAAACTTGCGATGAAGTGGCTCAACAAGTAAGCGGCGAGTCTAACGGCCGTTTACAGCTTGCGGTCTGGGCTGTCACGGCTGCTGCGGAGCACCCGCCGCGCCAGCTTTACGACCGCAGTTGAAGCACACGTTATACAGACATAGGGGAACGACTTGAGTGACAAGACCGGCCTTCTCGAGACATTCGATAAATTTCGAGAAGCCTTGTTCGCCAATGACGTGAAAACGCTGAATTTGTTGATGGCAGAGGAATATGTCGGATATGATCCTCTTGGTAATCCACAAGATAAAGATATGTCTCTTGATGCATACCAACCTGGTGCTGTAAAGCTTGACAAATACGATGTTGAGAATGTGGAATCAAGAGTGATCGGCGAGGTAGGGATAATCACAGGCAAAGGTTACATTCACGGTACATTTGCTGGATCAGAGTTCGAGCATAATTTGCGGTTTCTTGATCTATTTATTCATCGAGAGGGCAGGTGGCAGTTGTATCTGTCACAAGTGACACCAGTAAGGGCAGTATAACCGTCGCTTGCAGCTGGCGCCCGCAGCTGAAGCACAACGTTAGGTGAAGGATAGAGGAGAATATGGGATGAGGTATTTCAACGCCGTGATCTTATTGATGATGGTGGTCTTTCTCACAGCTGCGAACGACGAAATATCACCAAGGGATCTTCCTGTAGAATCCTTTGTGCTGGTAGAAACTGCAGATATAAATGCTCGAATCGTAGCTGCCGTTGAATCTGGTGATGATTGGCCCTTTGACCCTGTATCAGTTGCTTTTGAGTTTCTTGGTTCAATGGAATATAGATACGTCAACATCGAGAAAAACGACGACATAGAATCTCCAAATAACACCATAGTTACGATAATTCGAGGTGGATTGCTTGATGATTCCGTTTGGGGCACATGGGACCAATTACAGTTGTCAAGAACCCCAAAAGGAATATGGCATGTCGACGAAGCGAGAAGGGCATGGCGATGTTATCGCGGACATCAGAAAGACTCATTTGGGAAGCGACTGTGCTTATAGAAAGAACACCTGACCATCACTTGCAGCTGGCGGTTTTGGCTGCCACGGCTGCTGCGGAGCACCCGGCGCACCAGGGCCGCCACTGATGCTGCACGCCAGGCTCGATAGTTTCATGGAACACTCATTTGATGATATGATGATGAAATGAAATATCGCAAATTAGGCAATACAGACTTAAGAGTATCAGAAATTGCGGTAGGCTGTTCCGGATTCTGGGGAAACCAAAGATTTTCTGAAAGCAAGGCTGCTGCAATAATTCACAAGGCATTTGAACGTGGAGTCAATTTATTTGACACTGGTCATAACTACAGTAATTATTTTGCAGAGCCCCGGTTAGGGCGCATTATCAAGGAAATACTGTCAAGTCATGATAGATCACGTCTGATTATTTCAACAAAAGCGGGTACAGTTATTCCTTCAGCAAATATCTTTTCTATGCGGAAAGGTGCTTCCAAGGATTTCTCTCCAGATTATATTGAAAGCTCATGTGCTGCATCAATTCGTAACTTGAATTGCGACTACCTGGATATATTCCAACTCCACGGCATTACCGAATCACAACTCATTGAGCCACTGATCGAACGATTACTATCCATGAAAGAGATGGGTATGTTTCGCTATCTTGGTGTAAATACACACAGTGAGAGTGATATGATGTTTTTATCAAAGCATCCGGAAATATTCGACATGGTTTTACTTGATTACAATGTACTCCAGCTTGACCGTGAACCCATAATCCACAAGCTGCACATGTCGGGGATAGGAGTTGTTGCAGGGACCGTTCTTGCGCAAGGTCATTTGGTTAAGGGGAAAATCGGATCGCTTAAAACGGTTGCGGATATCTGGTATTTGGCACGAGCACTACTTAAACCTACTGGACGCCTTCTGTTGAGGAACTCAAAAGAAATGAAGGAAACACTATCATTAACAAGTGAAATGAATGGTGCACAAGCAGCATTCGCATATATTCTGGGAAATCCGGATATTTCAAGTTGTGTATTTGGTACCACGAATATTTCACACTTGCATGACATTATCGATGCAACTGATAAGACTCTTGAAGAGAGTTCCAAGGTTGCGATACAAAAATCATTTGAGGTGCTCAAGGAAAGTATCAGTAACTAGCCCTTACCTGGAATCCAGACCCGACGTAGAATATGGAAAATCATTCCACAAACGAGACATTGAAGACGATCCATCGAAGACGGAGCGTACGCCAGTTTCAGGATACGCCTGTCGAAGACTCGCTAATACAGGCTGTTCTTGACGCTGCCAACCAGGCTCCATCCGCACATAACAAGCAATCGTGGCGGTTCATCGTCATCAGGGATGAGAAGAAACAGCAGTTAGCTCAACTCGTTTCGCAGAAAGCCTCCGGGTTTCCCAAGCCGTCCTCGGCAATCCTGCGAATGGCGGCACGGACTGTAATCAGCGCACCGGTCGTCGTTGCTGTCATGAACACAGGAGCGCTTATTCGCCACGGCACCGAATTATTCAATATTGAAAATGATGTGTCCGGAGATTTTTTCCGGACGATGGAAATCCAGAGTTCAGCCGCCGCGGTTGAGAATCTTCTGCTTGCGGCGAGTTCGCTCGGTCTCGGGAGTGTATGGCTTGGCATCCTGTATTTGATCAAGGATGACGTTTTAGCGTTTCTGGGAGAAACCAGGGGTGAGTTCATGGCCGTCATTCCTCTTGGCTATCCGCAAAGAGGCCATGATGGGCCCAGAAAAAAAGCGTTGGAGTATGTTGTCAAGAATATTTAGCGTCGGGAGACGGGGCTGCCCCGGCTGATTTAAGGAGGACATTTTCGATTATGGTGGTTAAAATCATCACTCGTTGCGCGATTACATTTACAATGCTCATTTTTCTGGCATGTGCTGAAGGTCCAGGAAATGACCGGGAGACCTCAAAGGGAGATGAACTCATGAGTCAGGCAGAACATGACCGGCGGGTGGACTATATAGAGTTTCCGGCCGAGGACATTGTAGAGACCAAACGGTTTTACTCAGAGGTCTTCGGTTGGGAGTTCACTGACTATGGGCCTGATTACATGAGCTTCACCGACGGACGAATAGCCGGCGGATTCAGTACGGCGGCGGAGGTGCCGGCAGGCAATCCATTAGTCGTGATCTATTCCACGAACCTCGAAGAGATCGAAGCCCTGATCAGAGAGAACGGGGGAAAGATCGTCGTGGAGATATTCGAGTTTCCGGGTGGACGACGCTTTCACTTCACCGATCCGAGTGGAAATGAGCTGGCAGTCTGGTCGGATCGATGATTTCCAGACAGAACAATACCGGTGACGGGTCAAGAGCTGAGAATGAAGCTGTAGGACTCTGGGTCTGGCTTGTGCCCGCGGTGTACATTGTCCACGTCGTGGAAGAGGCATTCGGGGGACATGGTCTCATGGAATGGATGGCTGCCGGAGGAGGAGTCCGGTTGTCACTGTCGGAGTTTCTCGGCATCAACCTGGTCGGCGCAGGCGCTTTGTGCCTGGCTGCATGGACAGCCCGGAGGTGGAAGGTCTGTCGGTGGCCTCTGGTAAGCGGAGCAACGATCTTTATCGCAAACGGCATCTGGCACATTGCCATATGTGTGATGACGCGATCGTATGTCCCGGGTGTATTGACGGGACTTCTGCTCTATATTCCCGTGGGCTGCGTTGTGATGTTCCGGCTGCGGCATCTTGTATCGCCGAGATCTTTTTTTATTGCTGTAGTCATCGGTATGGTGATCCACGGGGCAACGATATGGCTCGTGCTGCGGATGCCCGGTTTTGAGATGGGATGATCATGGACTGGAAAAACAAAAGAAGACTCCTCGCGACAAACGTGCTCTTGTTCGCGCTGCTGTTTCTGCTGGTGACATTCAACAAGGAGTATCTGAGGCCGGCATTCAGCCATGTTCCAATCGTGGGGATCATCACCGGAAGCTTGCCCAATTTTTTAGCTGCCTACATAATAAGTCTTGGTGTTGTTAACGCGGTCGTTTCAAGAAGGCCGGAACATGCACGCCTTTTCGTATACATCTGTTCCTCCCTGGTGTTCCTGGTATTGACCATTGAAGAATTCAGACCGATGTGGGGTGCCAGTACGCAATATGACCTGTTCGATATACTGGCAAGTGGAGCCGGTTCATTGACAGCAATATTAATGTATGAGCTGATTGTCCGGAGTCGTAAAGACAAAGGATGAGAAGGAATCATACAAGGTTATAATATTAAAAGCCGGTCGGCTTATACCGACCGGCTTCATATTGTCTATTCCTTATAAATTTCAGTTCAGCGTCTGTTCGCGCTTGTCGACGATCCTGGCGTCCTTGCGCAGCTTGTCGTACCAGAGGGCGAGGAAGCGTGACTGGCTCTCCTGCCTGAGCTGCTGGATGAGCGCAACCCTCTGTGCGGCCAGCTCGGACGGCTCTCCGAGCGACCTGTCGATGACCTGCATGACGAACCATTCGTTTTGGCCCTTTACGGGAGGTCCGATCCTGCCGGTCTGCAGCTCATACGCGGCCGTGGCAAATCCCGTTCCCATGCCTATCTCGGGGATGGACGAATCGATTTTGAAGGGGGGCGTCTCGGTAACAACGAGCTCGAACGAATGGGCGGCCGCCTCGAGGTCGCCTCCGGTAACGGCCATGGCGCGGAGCTCCTTCGCCGTCTCGAGAGCGGTGTTCTCTTTACGTTTCGCCCTGATCCTTTCTACCAGCTGCGGCCTTACCTCTTCGAGCGGCATCGTCGATTCGCTGATGATCTGTATGATCTCGACTATGTATATGTCCTGCTCGGTCTCCATCGTACTGCTGATCTTGCCGATATCGTTGTTGAATGCGAAATTCACGAGGCGCGGAAGATAGCCGTGATCCTTGATGAACGACCCCTGGACGAAAGGTTCCGGCTCGGTGATCTCCAGACCGAAGTCGGCGGCGGCTGTGAGGCCCTTGTCGATGATCGCCTCCCGCAGGTCTGTAAGCAGTGTCCTCAGCGAATCGATCGTGTCGTACCCGGGCTCGACCCGCATCAATATGTGGCTCGCCCTGACTTTTTCCTCGCCTTCCTCGACCGTCTTTTCTTCCGTCCTTACGAGGTGGTATCCGAAAGTCGTCCTGACCGGCTCGCTGATCTCTCCGGGTTCGAGCGCGAAGGCCGTCTCGGTGAAGAGGGTGTCCATTACGCCGCGGCTGAAGAATCCCAGGTCGCCGCCCTTCTGTGCGGTCATGTGATCGTCAGATTCCTGCCTGGCCGCTTCGGCGAAATCGAGACCCGCCAGTATCTCGGCGCGAAGCTCGTTCATCCTCTCGAAGACGTCGATCTCATCGAGGTCGGTAGGGGCCTTCTCGATACTGACCATCCTGATAGCCCTCTTCTCGGGGGCCTTGAAGTCTTCCCGTTTTTCCTCGTACAGGGCCTGTATCTCGGTGTCGGTCGGCTCGTACGGCGGATCTCCGTCGATGAACGGGATCTTTACGTAACGGACTTTTATCCTCGTGTTCTGCCTGTTGAACCTGTCACGGATCTGTCTCTCCGAGACATGCACCTGCGACGAGAGCATCGTCTCGAGCTTGAGTTCGGGGAGGACGGAGCGTCCCCATCTCTCCAGTTCTATCCAGTCCGCATCGGGATTCGAAAGGGCCTGCAGGTATGCCTGGTAGTCGAAGTTGCCCTCTTCGTCGGAGAACATCTGTCTCAGGGTGGGATGGGGATTCCGGCGGAGGAACGAGACGAGTTCGCCGTCGGTGACGGTGATCCCGAGTCTCTCGATCTCCCTTGCGATGATCGTTTTCTGGATCATCATCTCCCAGGCCTGCTCGCTGAGCATGTATGACTCTGTGCTGCTCAGCCTGAAATCCTCTCCGCGCTGCATCTTCAGATTCTTGTACAGCTCCTCGAAATTAGAGCGGTACATCTGCCTGCTGAGCTCGATACCGTCGACCGAGCCGAGCACGTTGCTCACTTCGTCCGGTCTCCTGCCACCGCTTCTCTGGTTCATTCCCCAGACGGCGAATATGGAGACGACGAACGCCACCACGACGACCCACAGGATCGTTTTCGTGTTTTCCCGCAACTGTTTAAGCATCTGGTGCTACCCTGTCCTTTCGAAACATGTCGAATACTCAGAAATCATTCAGTCATAATCCATTAAACTAGCAAATAAGATGTCTGCTTGCAAATATTTTAACGGCGTTGACAGCGTTCGCGCGGCGGTGGTAATTTCCACGGGACATGTCGGAAAAGAGATCCTGGAATAAGTCCCGCAGCCGGTCATTTGCCCGGCTGTTCGCTGCCGCCGTCCTGGCGGCGCTGCTGCTTCCCGCGGCATCCCCAGGTGCGCGCGGCGAGGTCTACCTGTGGCCCATGCACGGCAACAGGCGCCTCAGTTCCAGCTTCAGCGAATACAGGGCCGGCCACTATCACGCCGGGATAGACCTGCGCTCGTACGGGGCGGTCGGGCTCCCGTGTCTCGCCGTGTCGGAAGGACGGGTCGTCAGGGTGAAGGTCGGAGCCGCCGGGTACGGGAAGGCGCTCTACCTAAAGCTCGCCGACGGCCGCACGGCGGTCTACGCCCATCTCGACCAGTTCGACAGGAGGGTCGACTCCCTCGCCTGGCATTACAGGGTGCAGAGGGAGACTAACTGGTGCGACTTCCGGCTGCCGGACGGTGCATACACCTTCGAGGTCGGCGATACGGTGGCCTTCTCCGGCGAGACGGGGACGGTGGCCCCGCACCTGCATTTCGAGCTGCGAGACGAGGCCGGGAGACCGGTCAATCCCCTCGTCGACATCTATACACTCTCCGACAGTGTGCCGCCGATCGTCTCGGGTCTCGAGATCGTTCCCCTCGGCCGCGGAAGCGTCACGGAGGAGGGTCCCCTGCCCCTTGTCAGGCAGTTCAGGGCGTCCGGGTCGTCGCGGTTCATAATGCCCGATATCATTCATCTCGACGGGGAATTCGGTTTCGCGATCTCCACATGGGATGAGCAGGGGTACGGGAGGTACAGGATGGCGCCGGTCTCGATCGAGCTGGCGGTCGATGGACAGATACTCTATACGGCAAGAAACGAAGGCTATTCATATACACAGTCGGGCGAGATAACGGCCGAGTACGATGTCAGGGGAGAAGGGCCGGCGAACCGTTATCTGAGACTCTGGCCAGTCCGGGGAGGCACGAGGACCGACAGGTCCGGTCCGGGAATAGTACATACCGGGAAGAGGGAATCCGGGGTCGTCCTCCAGAAGGGGCTCCACGTAGGGCTCCTGACGGTCAGGGACGCTTCGGGAAATTCCTCGAGCGCAATTTTCCATTTCGCACTACACGATTTTCCCATGATTACAACGGCGCGAAGGCTCGAGGCCGCGGCGGAGGTCGTCGTGGCGGCCGTGGACCCGGACGGCGGCGATGTGATCGTCAGGCTCTTCGAATCCTTCGACGGGGGGGGTGCCTGGAATGCGCTCGCAATCGAGCGCGTGGGGGAGTATTTCAGGGCGGCGGTGACCGATCGTGCCGGAGCGGTCTACAGGGTCGACGCGGTCGATGATGAGGGCGCCGTGGTCAGCCGATGGTTCGCCTCGCCGCAGGTCTCGGCGGAGAGGGACATGGTCTTCGCGTCGCTCCTTCCGGGGACCTTCGATGAGGGAGTCTGCCTCCATGTGAAAGCCGATGCCGTTCTTGCCTCGATGCCCGGGATAGCGGTGGGGGAGGACAACCCGCTGTCCGTCTATCAGACGGGCCCGGCGGAGTATATAGCGATTGCCGGAAACGAGGCATTCGGCCGGGGCGACGCGGTCTTCACATTCTCTGGTGTTGATTACAGGGGTTTCCCGGTCTTTGCCGCGAAAGCCTCGAGGATATTCGCGCTGCGCTCTGGCGACAGCGCCCGGTTTACCCTCTCAGATTCGATCGACGCAAGGATGGAAGCGCCTTCCCTTCGCGGGACCACACCGATCAGGATCACCGAGGTCCCGATGCGCGGGCCCGCCCCCGTGGGGCTGACCCCGGTCAGCGGGCCTTTCGACCTCGATTTTCCGATGGAGAACCTTTCAAAACCGATGAGGCTCCACTGCGAGCTGGACAGGAGAACGGGGCTCTTCATCTGGAAGGAGAAGAAGGGGTGGAAATGCGTTGGTGTCCCGGCCATGGATGGCGGGTACATATCGGTCGGTAAACCGGGCAAGTATATGTTTTTCAGTGACGGTATTCCGCCCGCGATCGAGCATGTAGCGGTGGAGAAGAGTCACGAGGGAAGCGGATTCTTCAAACCGTATTTCTGTGCAGTCCCCGTTACCGAGGAGGGGACCGGCGTTGATCCGTGGGCCGCCGAGGCCTGGCTCGGGGGAGAGAGGGTAGTCTGCGAGTGGGACGGGTTCAGAAAGAGGCTCGTCATCCCCGTACCCGCGTCGTTTTCCGCGGGCCATACAGTACTTTCCGTTGAGGTCAGCGACCGCGCAGGAAACAGAAGTGTCGGCGAATTTGGATTTGTGTTAGAATAAGCGGCCGGGAGGTAGAGGCAGAATGGCCGGCGCAGGTTTTCTTCATCTTCACAACCATTCGGAGTACAGCCTTCTCGATGGAGCGCTTCGTATCAAGGACCTCGTATCCACCTCGGTGGACATGGGGATGAGTGCCGTTGCGCTCACCGACCATGGCAATCTCTTCGGCGCGATACCTTTCTTCCGCGAGGCGAAGGCGGCGGGGATCAAGCCGATAATCGGCATGGAGGCCTATGTTGCCAGGGGCGGCCATACTCAGAAGACGGCCCTCCGGGGCCAGGCGAAGAACGAGCATCTTGTTCTCCTCGTCAAGAATGAGACGGGTTACAGGAACCTGCTCGAGCTTTCGTCGATCGCGTATACGGAAGGCTTCTACTATAAACCGAGGATAGATCTCGAGCTCCTCGAGAAGTACGCCGAAGGCCTTATAGGACTTACCGCCTGCCTTCAGGGCTCGATCCCGAGGCTTCTCAGGGACGGACGCAGGGAGGAGGCGGCCGGACTTGCGAAGAGGCTCGCCTCGATCTTCGCGCCGGGCGACTTCTACATAGAGCTGCAGAATCACGGTATTCCGGAGGAGATCGAGCTGATCCCGAAACTCGTCGAACTGGCACGGGAGCTCGACCTCCCGATCGTCGCAACGAACGACTGCCACTTCTGCATGGCGGATGACCATGAGGCGCACGATGTCCTGCTCTGCCTGCAGACGGGCAAGGACCTCGATGATCCGGCGAGGGGGATGCGCTCACACCCGGAGACGTACTTCAAGTCTCCCGAAGAGATGCAAAGGCTCTTCGCCGATTATCCCGAGGCACTGTCGAACACGCTGGAGATCGCTGAGAAGTGCGATTTCGAGCTGACAGACAGGGGGACACAGCTTCCGATCTTCCCGATACCCGAGCCGTATGAGAGTCCCGAGGAGTATCTCGGTCATATCGTTGACGAGTATCTCCCGAAGCGCCTGCACGAAGTGACAGCAGAGGTCCGGGAGAGGATCCGGTACGAGCTCGATGTGATCAACAAGATGAACTTTGCCGGATATTTCCTCATCGTCTGGGACATCGTACACGCGGCCAAGAAGATGGGAATTCCCGTCGGGCCGGGAAGGGGATCGGCGGCGGGAAGCCTCGTCTGCTACACCCTCGGCATCACGAATATCAACCCACTCGAGCACGGCCTTCTCTTCGAAAGATTCTTAAATCCAGAGCGTATCTCAATGCCGGATATAGATATAGACTTCTGCGACGATAAGCGTCAGGAAGTCATCGATCATGTCGTGGAAAAGTACGGCAAGGAGAACGTCTGCCAGATAATCACATTCGGGAGGATGGCCGCGAGGGCGGTCATAAGGGATGTCGGCAGGGTGCTGAAGATCCCATACGGCGATGTCGATAAATTCGCCAAGATGATTCCGTCGGTGCCGGGCACTACCCTGACGAAAGCGCTCGAGTCGGTATCAGAGATGAGGGAACGCTACGACAGCGATCCACAGATAAAGCGCCTCGTAGACCTTTCACTGCGTCTCGAGGGGCTGGCCCGTCACGCCTCGACTCACGCCGCCGGGGTCGTCATAACACCTACGAGGCTCGTAGACCACGTCCCCCTCTACCGCTCGACCAAGGGCGAGGTCACCACGCAGTACGAGATGAAGATCCTCGAGAGCATCGGCCTGCTGAAGGTAGACATCCTCGGGCTGAAGACACTCTCGCATATCGAGAAGACACAGGCCCTTATTAAGGAGCACGAGGGCATCGAGATCGATATCGACAATATACCTGTCGACGACCCGGAAACCTTCAAACTCCTCGGCAAGGGACGCACGGTGGCTCTTTTCCAGCTAGAGTCCTCTGGTATGAGGGATCTCCTGCGCAGGATCGAACCGACCGTCTTCGGCGATATTACCGCTATCAACGCTCTTTACAGGCCCGGCCCGCTCGGAAGCGGGATGGTGACCGATTTCGTAGAGCGTAAGCACGGGCGCAAGAAGATCAAGTACGACCACGAGCTGCTCGAGCCGATCCTCAAAGAGACGTACGGCGTGATCCTCTATCAGGAGCAGGTCATGCGCATAGCGAGCGATATGGCAGGCTTCACGCTCGGACAGGCCGACATACTGCGGCGCGCGATGGGGAAGAAAAAAGTCAAGGAGATGAAGAAGCAGCGCCAGGCCTTCATCGAGGGGGCAGTCGATCGCGGCATCCCGCAGAAGTCTGCCAAGAAGGTTTTCAAGCTGATGGAGCATTTCGCCGGGTACGGATTCAACAAGTCGCATTCTGCCGCGTACGCTATGGTCTCGATGCAGACGGCCTACCTCAAGACCCATCACATGGCGGCCTTCATGGCCGCGGCGATGACGAGCGACATGGGAGACACCAACAGGCTGGTCGTGCTTCTCGACGAATGCAGGAACCTCGATCTGCTTGTTGACCCGCCCGACATCAATTCGGGCGGCACAAGCTTCGGACTGGCCGGCGGCGCGATAACATACGGGCTCGCCGCTATCAAGAACGTAGGCGAGAAGGCGATCGGAGGTGTTGTCGAGGAGAGGAAGCAGAACGGTCCGTTCCGTGACCTGTTCGATTTCTGCGACCGAATAGATCTGAGGCAGATCAACCGCCGCGTCATCGAGAACCTTATTCAGAGCGGGGCGACGGATTGCCTTCCCGGCAGGAGGTCGCAGAAGATGGCCTCGCTGGAACGGATCATCAAGCACGCGCAGCGGAGACAGGCGGAGAAGGACAATAGGCAGGAGATCCTCGGCTTCGGCGACGGTTCTCCGGAGTGGGAGACGGTGTCGCTCGACGACGTTCCCGCATGGGATGACAGCGAACGGCTTCACAGGGAGAAGGAATCGCTCGGATTTTACTTCTCCGGACATCCCCTAGACAGGTATCGGGATTTATTGAGGCCGCTTCTGTCGGTTGACAGCACGACACTGCAGGACAAAAAGGACAAGGAGCAGGTCATCCTTGTCGGTATGGTCATCAATCGGAGGGTGATCAACGACCGCAAAGGTCAGGAGATGGCCTTCGTCACGGTGGAGGATTTCAACGGTTCATACGAGGTGATTGTCTTCGCCAGCTCTTTCCGGACGAGCCGGGAGAGGCTCGAGAAGGACAACCTTGTCGTTATCCCGGGGAAGATTACGATCAGAGAAGGGACCGAGGCGAAGGTGATCGCCGACAAGGTCTACACGATAGACGAGGCTCTGAGGTACTTGACTCGCGCGGTTCATCTCAGGGTAGAGGGAGAGAAGCTTGGTGACGCTGAGCTCGAGAGGCTGAGGAACGCCATATCACGCTACGCGGGAGAGAAACAGGTGGTGCTTCACGTGAAGCTCAACGGAGACGGTGAGAGGAAAGTCAGGCCGAGGACTATGGGAGTCTCTCCCGGCCTCGAGTTGATAGGAGAACTGAAGAAGATATCGGGGGTGGAACATGTGGAAGTCTCGTAGGTCGTTTGTCCTGTCTCTCTCGGTGATCACGGCGGTGATGCTGACCGCGGGCGGTGCGGGAGCGCAGCTGCTCGAGGACCTCAAGGTGGTGTCGACGCCGACGGCGGGGCTGATCGGGCACGGATCGTATATGTTCGAGGGCAGGATCGGCCCGGGCAACGATCTCCTGTTCGGCATGGGTGTCGGGTTTCACGACAGGCTCATGGTCGGTATGTCGTTCGGGCTCCAGAACTTCATCGGAAAGGGCCAGATCGAGGCGAACAACCTGCCCGGTTTCCAGCTGAGACTCAGGATGATCGAGGAGGGTCTCGCCGGGCCCGCGCTCGCCATCGGGATCGACACACAGGGAGAGGGGCGCTATGACGATGACGATGAGAGATACGAGCGGAAATCGCTCGGTGTCTATGCCGTAGTGAGCAGGAATTTCGACGCCCGCATCAACATAGGCCTGCACGGCGGAATAAACTATTCATTCGAGAACCGGGACGAGGACGGCATCGACCTCTTTGTCGGCACCTCCTTTACGATCATTCCGGGACTGACGCTGCTGCTCGATTACGACGCGTGTTTCGACGACGACAATGCCCACGTCGCAACAACGCGGACTAAGGGCAAAGGGTATCTCGACTGCGGGATCAGGTTCGATTACGGAGAGAACCTCAGGATGAGGCTACTGTTCAAGGACCTTCTAGGGAACTATATGCCGGAGAGCGGCGTGGCCCGTTCGATAGAGATCTTGTATATAAACTGGTTCTAGATCGGTCCCGCGGTGAAGCGGGCCGGAAAGATGTGATCGGATGGAACAGAGCGACGCGAGGATCCTCGAATTCGAGAAGCCGGTCTACGAGCTCCAGGGTAGGATCGACCGGCTCAAGAAGGAGGGAAAGGCCTCAGCCGGCGAGATAGCCGGCCTCGAGCAGCGGCTCGTCGACCTCGAGGGAAAGGTCTACAGGGAACTTTCCGCGTGGGAGCAGGTCCAGCTCGCCAGGCATCCGATGCGGCCGACGGTCGTCGATTACATCAGAATGATGTGCGAGGAGTTCGAGGAACTCCACGGGGACCGACTTTTCAAGGACGATCCGGCCATGGTCGGCGGGATCGCCTCGATGGGCGGCCGCAGGATCATGATCGTCGGTCACGAAAAGGGTCGCAGCACGAGGGAGAGGCTGTCACGGAACTTCGGGATGGCCAACCCTGAGGGATTCAGAAAGGCGCTGCGGCTGATGAAGACCGCCGAGAAGTTCGGAATGCCGATACTCTCGATCGTCGATACCCCCGGCGCATACCCCGGTGTCGAGGCTGAAGAGAGAGGCCAGCCCAGGGCGATAGCCGACAACCTGCAGCAGGTATTCGATATAGATACGCCCATCGTCGTCGTGATAATCGGCGAGGGGGGCAGCGGGGGAGCGCTGGCGCTTGCCGTCGGAGACAGAGTGCTGATGCTGGAGCATTCGATATATTCAGTGATCTCTCCCGAAGGGTGCGCCGCGATCCTGTGGAAGAGCAGGGAGAAAGCTCCCGATGCCGCGGAGGCTCTGCGGCTCACCGCCGGGGACTGCCTCAAGCTGAAGGTGATAGACAGGATAATCGATGAATCCCGCGGGGCGGCCCACAGGGACCCCGAGGGTACCGCTCAGCGCGTCCGGAGCGAGGTCCTGGCCGAGCTGGAAGGGATCGAAGCCCTCCAGCCCGATCTTCTGCTCGAACGCCGCAGGCAGAAATTTTCCGAGCTGGGGGTCGTCGAGGAGTGACAGGGAGCCCATGATGATTATCGGCTTGACCTGAAGGCCTGATATTCCTTATAATTATAGAGCCAGCTTAAGGAGCGGGGAGCGATAGTCCCCGCTAAAAAAGTGCTTCTGTGCTGCAGGTCCCTGATGGGAAGTTGGAGATTTCCGTCTTTGTCAGGGATTTTTCTTTAGGGGGAAAAGGACGATGGTCAGACAGGATCTGCTCGATATTCTTGCCTGTCCCCGCTGCAAGGAAAAGGTCATTCTCAGCGAGGACGGCGGATGGCTGATCTGCGAGAGCTGCGCAGTGAAATATCCCGTGGAAGAGGATATTCCCATAATGCTCATCGAGCGCGCAAAACCTCTCGATGACTGATTCCCCGCGGAGGCACAGTCCGTGAGCGTGTTCACTCATTTTGCCGCCGGAGCACTTGCCGGCGCGCTTATTGCAAATCCGATCGCGGCTCCGTTCGTCGGTCTGAGCAGTCACCTGCTGCTCGATATGATACCTCACAGGGATTTCGAGGATTACCGTCTGGAGATTGTCCTGTGGGTCATCTCGATGATCGTCCTGTTCGCCGGCGGGGCGTACAGCATGGCCATAGTTCTGTGCGGACTCTTCGCCGTCCTTCCGGATTTCGAGAACCTTCTCTGGAAGACGGGAAAGATCCGTGACGACCAGAAGATATTCCCCGGGCACAGGAAGGGACTTATCAGGCATGGAAGAAAGACCGGAACGTGGAGCATCGTTCTGCAGGTCGCATTCACGGCGGTTGTCATCGTGTGGATGATCAGGAGGAACGGATGAAGAAACTTCCGATACTGCTTTTGATCGCCATGCTCGTTCCGGCCGCCGCCGGGGCGGGACAGTGGCGTATCGTTTCAGAGAATGACACTGGAATAACCGTCGAGTTCACCACCGGCCGTTACGCTGTTTCGAGGGCCGGAGGGGAAGATGGCGCAGGCGCGATCGTCCGGATATCCGGATTCACGCAGGAGAGGATACCGGGCATGCCCGTGCTGCCCGTCAAAAGATTTCTGATTGAAGTGCCGGCTGATCGAAGAATCAGGCTTCAGGTGCTGGACAGCCGGATCGTATCGATAGAAGATGTTGTACCTGAAGTCTGGTCCGTCGACGGCGATCCCGCCGTAGGCGCCAGGAGACCGGCCGAGGAGAACGTCCCTGCAGCTGCGAGGGATTTCGCCATGCTCGCGTCGGTGGAGATACAGAGGAAGAGAAGGCTGGCGCTCGTCGACATATATCCAGTTCTCACCGATCAGGAGAACGGGCGCCTGCTCCACGCCGAGAGGATAGTCGTCAGGCTCTCCTGGGCTCCAGCGCGGCCGGCTTCGGGCAAGCGTCCCGCGCCGAGGCCCGAGGACCGCTACGTCATCGGGGCGGGCAGGTGGACCGTCGTCGAGGACAGGCCGGCGCTCGAGGCCCCCGGTCAGAGGACCCCTTTCGAGTTCGCTCTCTCCGACAAGTGGCTGAAGCTGACGATGGAGGACACGGGACTTTACAGGATCTCGTATGAGGACATGACCAGAGCCGGTGTCAATCCGCAGGACATCGATCCGGCGACCGTCCGCATATTCACCGCCGGCCCGCTGCAGCAGCCCGACAGCACGAGACAGGGTGGGAGTTTCGAGGAGGAGTACCATCTCTCCGAGGTCGATCTTCACTATTCGGGAGCCAATGCGGGCTCGATGATGCCCGGCGAGTATTTCATCTTCTACGGTCTCGGGATACGCGGATGGACCGACTATCTCGATCCTTCGGCCGAGGAGATCCACTTCTACAAGCACAAGTACTGTGATAACAGCGTATACTGGATGAGCTGGAGCGGTTCGTTCGAAGGACAGCCTGCAAGGGTGCAGAGCAGGGATGTCTCTCCGACCGGCTCGCCCGACCTCGAGGTCACGACATGCAGTCACCGTATGCACGTCGAGCGGGACGGGCTCTACGATCCGATACACACCGACGATTTCTGGTACTGGAGGCGCCTGAACGTGGGCACGACGGTATTCAACGACGAATTCCAGTGCGCAGACGTCGCCGGCGGAGCCGGGATGGTCAGGACTCTCGGCTACGGCCCATACATATCCAGCAACAATCTCAACGCCGCCGACTGTTACGTGAACTCCGAGTACGCGGGCCACATGAGCTGGATAGTCTATTCCGATTTCAGGCCGGACACTATCGAGGCGGCCGTGAGCTCGATCGTGGAAGGGGCGAACAACTTCAGGTTCACCAAGATCTCCGACGACGTGATGTACGTCCTATGGTACGAGATATTCTACGACAGGCATCTGAGGCCGATCGACGGGCGGCTCGATTTCCTGGCGCCGTCCGATACGCGCATTGCCGCTGTCACTATGAACGGATTCCCGTCGGCGGAGGAACTCTTCCTGTTCGACGTCACCGACCACACCGGTCCGGTACGGCTGACCGGATGGCAGAACGATCTGGGAGAGGTAGTCTTCGAGGACATGCTCGAAACGGTCCCGCTCCACTATCACGCTTCCGCCGCGTCGGCCCTGCGCACCCCGTCGATCGCGATCGAGAGCATGTCGCCGGGAGTGTTCCCCTCGCTGAGGGACGAGACTCCTCCCGACATGATCATAGTCTATCACCGCAATTTCCGGGACGCGGCGAACCGCCTGGCGGCTCATCGCAGGAACAACCTGCCTTATTCGAGCGATCCGGTCGTGAGGGCGGTCGATATCGAAGACATCTACAACAACTTCTCCGGAGGGATGAAGGATCCGCTGGCAGTCAGGAACTACCTGAAGTTCCTATACGACAATTTCAGCGTTGGCGGCTCGCCGGTGATCGATTACGCGCTGCTCATCGGAAACTGTACCTACGACGCGAGGGATATACTAGGACGGTCGAACGATTTCGTGCCGGTCTTCATCAACGTGAAGTACGGGGGCCAGGGAATCGAAGACGACGATTTCCTCGTCAAGCTCGATACGGGCTTAGATTGGGCGATCGACGTTGCCATCGGCAGGATGCCCGTGCTCACGCGCAGGGCCGCCGACAACTGGGTCGATCGCGTGATAAGGTACGAATCGGAAATCGACATGGGGACCTGGAGAAACAGGGTGATCATCGTCGCTGACGACGAACACTCAACACACGGCGACAACGATTTCTATTTTACGGAAGATGCCGAATGGATGACGGCCGACGACGGCCCGATCCCGAGATTTGTCGACTACAGCAAGATATACCTGACGCACTATCCGTTCGTCGGGGACCTCAAGCCCGACGCGACCAGTGACCTGCTCGAGGATTGGTCGCGCGGCGCTCTCGTAGTCAGCTATGCGGGGCACGGATCGCCTCAGCAGCTCGCCGACGAGAGAGTGATGCAGATGTCCGACCTGTATTCCCTGATGAACGGAACAAAGCAGCCCCTCTTTCTCGCTTTCTCCTGCACCGTAGGCGACCTGGAATCTCCATATCACAGGAGCATGGGGCAGGAGATCACTGTCCTCGACAACGGCGGGGCCATAGCAGTGATCGCGGGAGTTGCTCCTACGTATCCGATCCCGAACAAGGAACTGAACTACATCTATTTCGACTATCTTTTCACGGGCGGGGACAGCACCGCGACTGAGCCGATCGGTACCGCCCTGATGATGGCCAAGACCGACAGCAGGACCTACATTACTAATGCGAGGAACAACGCAAAATACGTCCTGCTCGGAGATCCAGCGCTCACGCTCACCCTTCCGGGGCACATGGTCGA
Organism: uncultured bacterium; assembly: GCA_965371515.1. Classification (GTDB taxonomy): domain Bacteria; phylum Krumholzibacteriota; class Krumholzibacteriia; order Krumholzibacteriales; family Krumholzibacteriaceae; genus JAUWCL01. The sequence continues at coordinate 20,677 of CBDUYR010000008.1, forward strand.
GCATAATATCGCCGCCATAGACACGATGGGAACGGGGGGCAGGTATACGCTGAGCGGCAACGTGACAGAGGGAGGAGAAATCCTCTCGACCTTCAACGGCACGGCGGAGATCGTGGTCCAGGAATCGATGGAGATGGTAAGCAAGGAGTACATCGATTACAGGGATTCCTTGAGGATGCTCGAATACAGGCTCCCGGGCAAGGATCTGTTCAGAGGCTCGGTCGACGTTACCGCCGGCAGATTCGATCTCGACTTCGTGATACCGGTAAGGTGCAGGACAGGATCGAGGGCGAGGGTCCGCTCGTATGTCAGCGAGGCGGGGGCCGACGGTGTCGGCGGCGCCGACACACTGGTAATCGTAACGTCAGGGACCGTTCCGCCGAACGAGGCACCTCCCGACATAGACCTCTACTTCTCCGGCCAGGCGACGAAAGTGAAGAGGGGGGCTGTCCTTGTAGCCGAGATATCGGACGACGACGGGATCGCCATCCTCGGCACCGAGCCGCAGAGCTCGATCTACTTCGAGTTCGATCGCAGCGGCTATCCGATATTTGTGACGCAATACTTCGAATATGAACATGGTTCCTCGACGACCGGGCGCGTCGAGTATCCTCTTCACTCCGGTTTCGAGCCCGGCGAGCACTCCGTGATAGTCAGGGCATTCGACAACCTCGGCGAATCGGCGACCGACACCCTCTTCTTTGAGGTCGTCGAGGAGGGCCTTTACACGGTGAGCGATGTATTCAACATGCCCAACCCGTTCACGGAATCGACGAATTTCGTGTTTCAGCTGAGCAGCAGGGCCGATGTATTCCTGCGCGTGTATAACATCTCCGGCATCGAGATATGGAACGCCGAGCTGGCAGCTGAAGAGGGGTTCAACAGTATTTACTGGGAGGGACGGGATTTCATCGGTGACCGGATCGCGAACGGTACGTATATCTACGTTCTCGAAGTATCCTTCAGGGATTCCTTCAACCGCAGCGAGACGGTGACCGGGAAGGCGGTACATCTCAGATAACCGTTTGTCAGAAAAATGCTTATCACTGCGGGGAAGCATTTCCCGATAGAGGCAAAATGCTTGACCCGGAAGTTTTCAGATACTTAATTTACTTATAGAAGACCAACAAAAAGGAGAACCGGAATATGGCAAGAACGAGAAAGCTGATCATAATCTCATTGTTCATCATCGCAGCCGCATCTTCAGCGGCGTTCGCACAGGGAGAATCAGGAGCGGGCAGCCTCATAATCCCTCCTGGGGCGAGAGCCAACGGGATGGGCCAGAGTTTCGGGGCGATCGCCGATGACGCGACCGCTATGTGGTGGAACCCCGCCGGGATGGCGTTCATCGACCATCACGCCATTGACCTGATGCATTCGCAGCTCGTCCCCGATCTTGCCTCAGACGTCTTTTTTGAATATATAGGCGGTATTTACAAGATAGAGGGCTTAGGAACGATCGGATTCGCAATACAGTACCTGACGTACGGCGAGTATACCGTGACCGGTACTACCCCCGAGGAGCTGGGAACCGCGTCGGCGTGGGAGATCTCCCCGATGATCGGCGGTGCGGTGAAACTGGGCGACCAGATCTCTCTCGGAATGAATCTGAAGTTCGTATACATAAGCCTCGCGCCGGCATGGGCCACGATTGAGGGCACTTCGGGAACGGGAAGCTCCGTCGCCGTCGATTTCGGCGCATTGTGGAAGATCCCCGATTTCGGCGTGAGCAGCGCCCGGATCAGGAGGCTGAACCTCGGCCTCGCCGTCTCGAACCTCGGACCGTCGATCACATACATAAACAGAGACCAGGCGGCTCCCCTGCCGAGAAATCTCAGGGGAAGCGTAGCATGGGCTCCGGTATGGAGTGAAGTGAGCAAGTGGTACATCACGGGAGAAGTCAACAGGCCGATGGTCGACTTCGATCGCTCCAACACGTACCATTTCGGGACAGAATTCATTTACTCGAACCTGATCGCCTTGCGTCTAGGGTATGTCTACGACAAGGATGGAAATGTCGAATCAGTGACCTACGGTCTCGGATTCGTATTCAATGACAAGGTAAGGATAGATTGGGCCAGCGTTCCGCAGGACAAGGACCTCGCGAGGGTCCACCGCTGGTCTCTAGGCGTCAACTTCTGATACCTCTGGGAAAGGCACTTCGTCCAACAGATGGCTTACCGCATTCGCAAGCCTGCCGGTGTAATCATATTCTTTTTGCTCGCCGTCCTTCAGACGGGCGTGTTCGCAGCAGAAGGACGTCCCGTCCCTGTTCTCGAGAGACGGGCGGGGGGACTGTACTACACCGGACGCGAAGCTCCCATACCCGACGGAGCCATGACGGGAGCGAGGATATTCGGCTTCGACAGGCCCTCGTCAAGGGGACTGCGCAGAACGCTGGAGGCCTCCTCGAGAAGGATGCTCCAGGGTCCCGCTGCCCCGGCCGACACATGGAACGTCATCCTCGTGCGGATATCTTTCCAGTCTGACAAGTCGGGCAGCCTGACGAGCATAAGGACTGGAGGCGATTTCGACTTCGCCCCGGACGGAACATCTGTGATCGACCCGACTCCTCACAACAGATCCTATTTTGATTCACATATGGAAGCAATGGCCCGGTTTTTCGATTTCCAGTCGTGCGGCGCCGTCGAGATAACGTGTGATGTTCTTCCCGCCGGGGAGAACGGAAGTTACAAACTCACCGACCTGGCCGACTACGGTCCGGGAAAATCGGGACAGTGGACGACAGAGATGCTGGTGAAGTTCGTGCAGGACGCGGTAACCGCCTGCGACGACTCGCTTCAGTCGGACGGATACCCCGTCAGGCTGAGCGACTACGATGCGATAGTGCTGGCGCACGCCGGGGCAAATCTGCAGTCCGACGTGCTTGGCAACAGCCCCAACGACATCCCTTCGTTCTACGCGAGGCTCGGCGACGGCGACGAGATCGTGGTGGAGGGTGGGTACGTGGTCACCGAGCTCTCGGTAATACCCGAGACATCGATTCAGGACGGCTACAACGGCGGGATCGCCGCCGTCCTGGCGCACGAGTTCGGACACCAGCTCGGACTCCCCGATCTCTACGACATCTACACGAACTCTTCAGCAATAGGCGTATTCGACAATATGGACAGCGGGGGACAGCTCGGTGCGATCCTCGTCGACGAGGATGGAGACCAGCATTACGCTGAAGGCTTCATACCCGGCGGGCTATGCGCCTGGTCGAAGTATTTCCTCGGGTGGATGGAAGCCGATACAATCGGCACCTTCGAGGATGCCCTGGCCCTCTCCGCCTCGGGGAAGTGCCCCTGCAGGGGCGTGAGGGTAGAGATGTCGGCAGATGAGTACTGGCTGATCGAGAACAGGGCGGCCGAGCTCGACGGACTTATCACCGGCTTCGTGACCGACGAGGTCACCGGCGTGATACTCGGGCCGGGCAACTGCATGAACTGCGGGAGCGGGATACCCGATATCATCGACTGGGAATTTACCAATGGATACGACTACCTGCTTCCCACCGAATCACCGTGGCCGGGACCGGACTGGGGACCGGGCCTTCTCGTGTGGCACGTCGACGAGTTCTTTATAGAGCGCAGGTGGGAGGCGAACGAAGTCAATTCGCGCTGGCCCTTCGGCGTCTCGCTCATCGAGGCGAACGGCGTCGTCGATCTCGGCGATCCCACATCGAGGTTCGGGCTGGGATGGTATGACGACGCGTTCTACGACGGGAATGCCGTCGAGATGAACGATTCGACACTCCCGCCGGCCTGGAGCAACTGGCAGGTCCAGAGCGGCCTTCGTCTCGAGAACGTCTCGGGCAGGGATACGCTCATGACATTCGGCGTTGGTTGCAGGGCGCGGGTCGAGACGAAGATGATCCCCGGGGGCGTTTCACCCTCAAGATTCGGGGTGCTTCCCCTCCCCGGACAGGATAACTCACTGATCATCGATGACACGGGGAAGGGCTGGATGCCCGGTAATCCGTCACCGGTGTTCGACATCGGCGGGCCTGCGCTGACACCTGCCGCCTTTATCTCCGGCTTCCCCGGATGCGGGGGCACGGTAGCCGACGCGGTAATGGTTGCCAGGAATGACGGGTCTCTTTGCGACATCCACATCTTCAACATCGATGACTGGACCGAATGCGGCACCTGGCCCTCCATGGTCAATTCTCTGGTCACATTCCCTGTACCGGTGCACACTCCTGAGGGAATCTTTATCATAGCGGCCGGGGATGAAGGTTTTCTTATCATGCTGGGACCTGATGGAGATCAGCTTGTCAGCGAGATCCCTCCGCAGTCAGAAAATTACACAAGTGGCAACCTGGTCATAGAAAAGAACGGGAGCGGGGAAGCGACCGCCGTATACGCGCTCACCGTCCCATATAATCAAGACAGTGGCGGGATCCTCGAAAGATGCACGATCACTTCAGGCGAACTTGTATATGACGGAACATTTGCCGTCGATGTTTCACTCTCGGCATCCAACCTCTCCGGAGATCTGTTTCTCGCCGGTGGGGATATCGTTCCGGAACTGCCCGGAACCGAGATATGGATAACAGCGGCTGCTACAGGAAGGATCCTTCTTTACGGCAGCAACGGCAGGATAAGCGACAGGAATACAGGACTGGCGATACCTTTCCCTCCGGCTCTGCAGGACATGAACGGCGACGGACGGCTCGACCTGGTCTATACGGACGGCGGAAAGATATACGTGATCGATCCATCGGGAGCGAATATCACTGGGTGGCCGAGGGACATCAACAACGGCTTGTACCTGCTTCCTGTAGAGGTCAGGATCACTGTACCACTCGTTACCGCCTCCAATGCGGATGGGGCCTGGGTTCTGGCAGGGACAGACGCCGGCATTCTCTACATGTTCGATCACGCCGGCGATCTCGTGCCCGGATGGCCGAGGAAGGCAGCCGGTAGATTCATCGAACCGATCGACCTTACCACCGTTGCCGCTGATGGATACTATTCATGGATCGATCTCATATTCAATTCGGAAGAGAGCGGGTTCGGGGATTGGCGGCCTGAAAGCGGCAGGGCGAGATGGCACACGACACCATTCGGGGAGTTCGACATGCCGGGTTCGTGGACATCGGTATACGGCGGGGCCGACAGGGATTCCTGGGTCCAGCCTTCGTCCGGATTCGTCGTCGAGCAGCCGCAATGGGCCGATCTCGAACAGAACCTGGTGATATACCCAAATCCCTCGAACGGCGTCAGGGTGGCCTTCCATTTCACCGCGCCTGACGATGGAGAGGCGAATCTCGACATATTCACACTCGAAGGGGAGAGGGTCCTCGAGAAATCGATGCACCTGTCCGGGGGACAGGCTGAGTTCACCGTCGAGATGAGCGAACAGGCGTCGGGGGTCTATCTCTGCCGTATCGTCGTCAAGTCCGGCGGCACGACGGTGGAGACGACCAGGAAATTTGCTATTGTCAATTAGCAACCGGAGGATATCGATGCGTTTTGTCGTCAGCTGCTTGCTTGCACTGCTCCTCGCAGGCCTCTCTATAGAGACCTCAGCCGCTCCATCCGCGCATGCAGCCGCCGCAAAGGAGACCGGCGGCAGGACATTTGATCTCGAGGGTTACAGGCTGAACGAGACGCTGAGGTTCACCGGCAGGAAGCTCGAGACGCCGATTGTCACACGCGAGGAGCTCGAGGCGCAGAGGTCCGGTTTCCAGGAAACGGGCTCGGCAGTATCGGCGAGGCCGAAGAGAAACATCGCCGCGGCGATAATCGCCTCGGCTGTCCTTCCCGGAATGGGAGAGCTCTACGTGGCGACAGGTACGAAGAAGGTCTCCCACTACATCAGGGTCCCGGTCTTCCTCGCGCTCGACGTATACTTCTGGTACTCTTACCGGGATAACTACGACAAGGGCAAGGAAGTGAAGGCCGAATACGAGATGTTCGGCGACGAACACTGGAGCGAGGAGAGGTTCCTCCTGCAGCATCCGTACTGCGACGGGATCGGCGGCTGCGACAGCTGGGAGCAGTACAACGAGGATGCGAAGGGCGACTATTATTACTTTGTATACATACCGAAACATCTCGATCACGAGGAATATTACGAGAACATGGGCAAATACGATGCCTTCGCCTTCGGATGGGACGACTGGAACGGGGACTATAACGATGTCGAGGCGTGGACTCCGAACAGGACCACATACTGGGCGATGCGCACGGAGAGCGACGACTATCTTCTCAGGGGGGACCGATACGTGATGGCCCTGATCATCAACCGTGTCGTCTCTATGCTCGACGCCGGCTGGCTGGCTTACCGTTACAACAGGGGCGACTACGACGACGCCGGGTGGACGCTCGACCTCAGGCCGGGCATGGAATCTTCGTCGATCGGGTTGAGTTATCGTTTCTAGGGGGAGGATCATGAGAAAGCTGACAATATTCCTGCTCGTAATCGTGACAGCCTCCCATGGAGCGATGGCAGCGAAGCCGTTCTCGACCCGGCTTCCGTCGGACGCGCCCGCGGGCGGATACGCCTGGCACCTCGCGTCGGAGGGATTCGCGCAGGAAGATGCGGGAAGCATCGCGGTAGGCACCTATTCTCCCGCGAAGGAGGGCGGCCTGAGCCTCCTGCTCCCCGGCCTCGGCCAGTACCGCATGGGCAGGAAGACGAGGGCATACGTCTACTGGACTCTCGAAGCCGCCGGGTGGATAACCCTCGGGACGTCTCTCTGGAGGTCTAGCTCGAAAGAGAATGCGTACGAGGAGTACGCGGCGGCATACGCCGGAGTCAGCCAGGCGGGGACCGAAGAGAGCTATTACGAGAACGTGGGCAGATGGGTCAGCAGCGATGGTCCCGGCGGATACAACGAGTACGTCAGGCGCGAGGCCCGCGACCTGTACTACCCCGACCAGGCCGCGATGGACGCCTACTACCTCGAGAACTACGTCTCGTCGGAGATGGCATGGCGGTGGACGTCGACCGACGCCCAGCACAATTTTAACATTCTCAGGGGCGAAAGCGAGGATGCCGGTCGCTACGCCCTCTACGCGGCCTTTTATCTCTTCGCGCTCAGGGTCGTCAGCTCCGTCGACGCGGTATATATCGCCCGGAAGACGACGAATGATGTCGATACCTCATCGAACATTCCCGTAAGATTCGAGGCGGGACCGAGGTCGGGCGGATTCTACTTTGCGGTCAACAGGTCGTTCTGACGATTCATCGGCTCTGCGAAACGGACGGCAGATGAAAATTCCATCTATTCTCGCACGTATTCTGCTGTGCATGGCCGTCTTCCCTGCGGTTCTGCATGCGCAGGAGGATTCCACCTCGATCGTCACTGAAGATGTTCTCCGGGCCGAACGGCTCGATATCGTCCTTGGCGCCGATGAACTGAGAGAACCTCTCGGGCTTGCCGTTGACGACAGGGGATTTGTCCTCGTCGCCGATGCGATGGCGGGAAAGATATACAGGTATTCGCAGGACGGCACATCTCTCGAGTTCGAGGTGCCCCATCTCGACGCGGGGTTCTACCCGATAGACGTGGCAGCGCACGGCACGTTCGTGTATGTCCTGGATTACGCGGGAAACAGGATATTGCGGTACGAATACAAGGGGGCCTGGCTCGACGTGCTCCTCGACTTCTCGCTCTTCGAGCGGATGAAACCCGCATCCCTCACGAGCAGCACTGGCGGGAGGCTGCTGACGACCGACCTCGAAAATCACGATATCACGATATGGTCGCCACTTCTCGATGTGGAGATAAGGACGGGCGAGTACGGCTGGGCCGACGGAAGTTTCGAGAAACCGGTGAAGGCGGCCCTTTTCGGCGACGAGAGGATCGCGGTGGCCGAGTTCGGGAACTCGCGCGTACAGATCCTCGGTGGCGCGGGAGGCTTCGAGGGTTATGCAGTCCTCGCGGACGGCATGGAGATTAAATCCCCGCGCTATGTGTGCGGCGGGCTCGACGGCTATCTGTTCATCGCCGATCCGGGAGCGGGTCTCGTCTACGCTTTTACGCCCTCTCTCGATCATGTGCTGACGATAGGCGGGGGAGAAGGGATCAGGCCCTCCGCTGTGGCGGCCTCGTGGGACTACCGCCTCTACGTCGCCGACCTGAATACGAGGTCGATTATCGTGTACCGCCTCGACTACCCCGGTAAATGATCATGATCTCCTTTCGACTCCAGGCAGCCGTTCTTCTGACTATCCTGGCCGCAGGACCGCTCGCGGCTGAGGAGGGAGGGAACCTCCGCGTGATGGCTCCCGTACGGGACCATTACGTCGAGTCGAGGAGGATCGCGCTCTCGGAGGGAGAGACCCGTATCGATCTCGGCGTGTCGTTCATCATAGCCGGGAGCGACTCGGTCGCCATGGACGGATTGCCCCTTCAGAGGGGAACCGGTTACAGGATCAATATTCTCAAGGGAACGCTGATACTCGTCGAGCCACCCGTCGGTGGTGAGATACTGGAGGTCCGGTGGAAGAGGTATCCGTTCGCCTTCGCCCCCGTCTTTGCCTCGAGATTCCCCGGGGAGAGGCCTCAGCATGAGGTCACCATGCCCGCTCTGTCCGCAGCGGAGCCGGTGAAGGAAAAGGCGGTCAATCCGTACAAGCTGAGGCTGTCGGGCAACAAGACGGTCGGATTCTCGGTCGGCTCGGGGAAGGATCTCGGGATAGACCAGAGCCTCAAGATAACGATGATGGGGAAGCTGGCGAAGGACCTCGAGGTGAGGGCGTACCTTACCGATGACAACCTTCCCGTCCAGCCGCAGGGGAACACGGAAGAGCTGAAGCATCTCGACAAGATCGCCGTGCAGGTCAGGAGCAGGCATACCGAGACGAACTTCGGTGATTTCACCAGCGGTCAGGACTGGTCGAGTTTCTCGAGATTCGAACGGGAGTTGAGAGGTGCCTCGGTCAAGGTGAACGCCTGGAACCAGGAGCTCTTCGCCGGCAGCGGTATCACGAAGGGCAGGTTCCAGACGGCGAGATTCTTCGGGACCGAAGGGGTCCAGGGGCCGTACGAGCTCCTCGACGCAAGGCGCTTCAACGGAGTCATCATCCTGCCGGGCACCGAGGTCGTCTATCTCGACGGCCGCCGGATGCGGCGCGGTGCGGAGAACAACTACGTCATAGATTACGGCAGGGGGACGATCACATTCACGGAGCGTGTGACGATAACATCCGACTCGGAGATCGTCGTCGATTACCAGAGCGGCGAGGACGGATACGGCAGGACGACACTGACAGGCGGCTGGACGTCGCCCTTCGCCGGAGGCGCGGCGACGCTGAAGGGATTCTACTTCAGGGAGTCGGACGATCCCGACGATCCGGTCCGCGGCGTGATAACAGACGATGACAAGGAGATCCTCGCCGGGGCAGGAGATGATCCTTCGGAGGCGGTGGCCCCCGGCATCACGCCGGTCGAGGACGCGCTCGACGCCTACATCCTTGTTCCCGCCGACACGGTCCCCGAGCATTTCGAGTTTGTCGAGGAGGGAGGCGATTTCCTCGTCGACTTCTTCGATGCTGGAGAGGGGAAGGGCGACTATATCACCAACGGATTCACGAGGCGCGGCGCGGTCAAGTATATATACGCCGGCGCAAGTAAGGGAAACTACCTCGTGGGGAGGCCGCTTCCTCTGCCCGAGCGCAATGAGGTCTTCTCCCTCGGATTCGACGCGGCGAAGGGAAGCCTCTTTCTCTCGGCCGAGGGAAACCTGTCGCTCTTCGACGCCAACGTCCTCTCGAGCGTCGGTGACGAGGACAATCGGGGCGGAGCGCTGCGATTCAGCGGCGGGCTGAAGAACCAGGCGGTCGGCGCGAGCAAATTGTCGCTGCTTGCCGCGTATTCCGCGCTCGAGGAGAGGTTTCGCGCGCCCGACAGGGCGAGGGAAGCCTATTTCTACAGGAACTGGAACCTCACCGATGTGCCGCTCGAGGGGACGGAGAAAATCTCGGGTCTCACCCTGACCTGGGAAGGGGAGAAGCTCTGGAAGCTCGGAGGAAGTTACAACAGGCTGCAGAGGACGGGCGGCCCGGGGGCGCGGAAGACCGAGGCGTCCCTCGCGCTCGGGGACAAGGCCGACCGCGGGATCGAGGCGGCCGGGTACGATTCGAAGAACGACCTCGGGCGCGACAGGCGATATCTGCACACCGAGGGTGCGTTCGGCTTCTGGGAGCTCCTGCCGAGGGTCGTCTTCGACACCGAGAGGTACAGGTCGTTCAACGTGGATGCCCCCGATACGGGCAGGTTCTACTACCAGAACATCTTCTCGCTCTCGAAGAGGAAGGCGGGAAGCTTCAGGGGGACGCTGTCGTACACGATGAGGAACACCGACAAGATGGAGACCGAGGGGGGGGGATGGTTCAGGGCGAGGGAGAACGATGAGATAAGGCTCGATGGAGGATACAGCTCGGGCGAGGCGATAGTAGAGGTGATTGCGAGCAGGAGGAACACGACGTACAGGGATACGGGCGCCTCGGGGAGACACGATCTCGGAAGGTTGAGGTACAGGGACGCCTGGTGGGCCGGCGCCGTAACGAACGACGTGAGCTACAGGATCAGCTCGGGAGTCGACAGGAGGCTCGAGAAGGCGGTCGTATACGTCGGCGAGAATAAGGGAGACTACGACGAGGAGGGAAACGAGGTCGGGCAGAACAGGGGCGATTACATGGTCATCTTTCTTCCCGCCGAGGACGCGGTTCCCGTCCGCACGGTCGAACTTTCATGGAGGCTCAGCATCGGCAGCGGCGTCCGCGGCCTGTCGCTCAGCCCGTCGTCCGATACCGGCAGGTGGCAGTGGATCAGGAAGAATGTCTCGGTCGACAACTTCTTCTCGGTCGTAGAGAGGTCGCGTACCGATGAACTGGCGAGGCTCTATCTGCTCGACCCGTCCCTCCTGCAGAGCGACGATTGGACGCTCTACGGGAAGAACAGTTTCAGGACCGAGTGGGGATTCCTCGGGGACGTGAAGGGGTACAACCTCAGGCTGATCTTCTTCAGGGAGGACGAGGAGGACAACCGGAGCGAGGACGTCTCGATCGAGAGATATACGAGGGAGATACAGGGGAGGTTCGAGATGATCCCCGCAAGGACTATCACGCTGACCTTCCAGGGACAGACCTCGCTGAGTTCGCGCATGGTGTCGGGTGCGGCGGGCCAGATGTACAGGGTCGAGAGCATTCAGGGCTCGACGAAACTCGCGTGGAGGCTGAGGCCGTCGGTCAAACTCGCCATCGAGGGTGGAGCGGAGGACAGAAAGGACGCCGTCTCGCTGGCCGAACAGGTCTCGATATTTGGCACACCGTCGCTCGACGCTTCAATAGGGACGAAGATCCATATTAACGCCCTGCTCAAACTCACCTGGACAGACGAGAAGTCGAGCGAGGGCAAACCCCTCTTTTTCCTCGAGCAGGGGCTGAGGGAGGACTGGACCGTCGTGGGGCAGTACAGGTTCACGAAGTTCATCAGCTTCGGAATAAATTACAACGGGCACAGGGAGAAGGATTTTACCGGAGAGGTAAGGACAGTCCATGCTTTCAAGCTGGAAAGCCGCGCTTACTTCTAGAGCGGCCCTGTCGGGCGCGCTGATCGTCACGGCGGTCCTCTCCGCCCCGTGGGGAGGTGTGTCCGCGGCTGGGAAGCCCGCTTCCGCCCAGGAGGTCGGCGATACCCTCAAGACGGTCCGTCCCTGGATATCGAAGGTGCGCTGGGAGGGGCTGGACCTTCTCGATGCCGTCGCCGTCGAACGCGGCAGCTACCTCCGTGCGGGCGAACAACTGAGCGATTCATCCGTTGATCTGGAGCTTGGGCGGATAGATTCCCTCTGCTTCACCGCCGGTCTTCTCGGCGCGCGTGCTGCCGTAGACACGACGATGAGGGGAGAGGTGGTGGAGATCACGATGCGGATCTCAGAGGGGAGCCGGGCGAAGACGGGCGAAGTCACCGTCAGCGGGTCGGAAGTCATTCCCGGGGAGGAGCTCGCCGGCAGGCTCGGTGTCTCTGCCGGGGCATGGTTCGACCCGGTGGCTCTCGAGAGTTCGATGACAGGTCTTCTCGAGGAGCTGAACCGTTCGGGATACCCCTACGCCCAGGTCTGGATGACCGGGTTCGAATACAACGCGGAGACGAATACCGTGGACCTGACCTTCGCCGTATACGGGGGAGAGGAGTCGATCGTCGAGGCAGTCGTCTTCGACGGCCTTACGAAGACAGACACGTCGCTCGCGCTGAGGACATCGCGGCTAGTTAAGGGGGAGCGTTTCGACGAGGAAAAACTGTCGCGCGCACGGCGTTACCTTTCCGCCTCGGACCTCTTCGTTGAAGTGGGGCAGGCCGAGGTACGCAGGCTCGGCCCCGGAATGATCGATGTGAGGATCCCTGTCGAGGAGATCAAACGGGGTAATTCGATACAGGGGATCTTCGGCTTTGCGAAGAAGGAAGATGAAGGGTATATCAGCAACGGATCGGTCGATATCACGCTGAGGAACATAGGCGGCAGCGGCAGGGACGTCGATTTCCGGTGGCTCAACGACGGCCTCAGCTTCCAGACGCTGTTTTTCAGGTACTCGGAGGATTTCTTCTTCTCGCTGCCCACGGGATTCGAAGCGGAGCTGAGGCAGGATGTATACGACACCCTGTACGATTATACGCTGGTCGGCTTCGACATGAGTCTCGACGCCGGGCCGGGCAGCGAGCTGCTCGCCGGCTACACCTGGGACAACAACGTTCCGCAGAACGAATCGCTTTTCGACAGGAGCGTAAGGCACAGGTTCCGGGCAGGCTTCAGGACTCTCTGGCCGGAGAGGGCCAGTCTCGCTCTAAGAGTCGAGGGCGCCCTGAGGAAGGAATACGCCGACGGCGGTACAGACAGCGACAGTCAGCTGCTCTACCGCTTCGAGGGAGATGCCGAGATACCTGTATTCACGAGACAGTCGGTCTATATGAGGCTCGTCTCGGAGGGTGTCTTCTCGGTCGGCGATGTCAAACCGGCCGAGACCTACCCGCTGGGTGGGGCGAGGAGTTTGAGGGGCTACAGGGAGAACCAGTTCCGCGGCGAGAAGATAGCCTGGGCCAACCTCGAGTACAGGTTCGGCGGCGCGTCGAGGATATTCCTCTTCTACGACGCGGGAGCGTACTACAGGAGGGATACCGGATGGGACTTCCGGGACGGGTTCGGATTCGGCCTGATGTCTTCCTCGAAGCTCGGCACTGTGGCGCTGAGTTTCGGCATGGGGGACAGTATCGCCCTCGATGGTATGCTCATCCACATCTCGCTCATCGAGAACTTCTGACAATCTGTAAAATCGGAGTAGCAAGGGCGGGACCTGTGGATTATAATTGAACGCGCTTGAACGGATAGAGAGAGGAGGTTCCGCTTGACGGAAGTCGAAAAGGCCAGGGCGGGCGAGACAAGTTCCGCGCTGAAGGAAGTCGCGCAGTTCGAAGGGATCGATTCCGAAAGACTCAGGGTCCTCGTCGCCGACGGCAAGGTCGTGATCACCGGGTACGCGCGTGCTCAAAGCCGGGTGATAGGGATCGGGGAAGGCTTGAGCACGAAGGTCAACGCCAATATCGGAACGAGTCCCGACCACAGCGATCCGGAGGTCGAGCTGCAGAAGCTCAACGCTGCTATCGACGCGGGGGCCGATGCGCTGATGGATCTCTCGATCGGTGGAGACATCGACGCGATGAGACGATCCATACTCGACAGATGCACAGTGCCCGTGGGGACTGTACCGATATACCAGTCGGTCGTGGAGGTAACAAGGAGGGGCGGGGAGATCGCCGACTGCACGAAGGAGGATTTTCTCGGCGTTGTCGAACGGCAGGCGAAAGACGGCGTCGATTTCATGACGATCCACTGCGGGCTCGTGCGCAGGCTCGCCGAAGAGGTTGCCGGGAGCAGGACGGCCGGGGTCGTCAGCCGCGGAGGATGCTTCCTTCTCCAGTGGATCGTGAAGAACAGAAGAGAAAACCCATACTACGAATATTACGACGAGCTCCTCGAGATCGCCCATAAGTACGATTTCGCTCTGAGCCTGGGCGACGCGCTGCGTCCAGGTGCGATAGCCGACTCGACCGACCGGCCGCAGATCGGCGAACTCCTCGTCATAGGGGAGCTTGTAGAGAGGGCGAGGAAGGCCGGAGTCAGCGTCTTCGTAGAGGGCCCGGGCCACGTACCGATACACGAGATCCCATCGAACATGATACTGCAGAAGAAGGTATGCGGGGGTGCGCCGTTCTACGTCCTAGGCCCGCTCGTGACGGACGTCGCGCCGGGGTACGATCACATAACCGCCGCGATCGGCGGGGCTGTGGCCGCCTGGTACGGCGCGGACTTTCTCTGCTACGTCACACCGGCCGAGCACCTCAGGCTCCCATCGGTCGAAGATGTCCGCGACGGTGTGATAGGCACAAGGATAGCCGCCCACGCCGGTGACATCGCCAAGGGTGTGCGGGGGGCGAGCGACTGGGACAGGAAGATATCCCGCGCGAGGGCGGAGCTCGACTGGAAGACGGCGCTCGATTCGAGCATCGATCCGGCAAGGGCGAGGGAGATGTTCGACGCGAGCCCGACCGGTGCGGAAGACCTCTGTACGATGTGCGGGGAGTTCTGCGCGATAAGAGGTACGAGGCGCAGCAGGGAATAGGAAGTGTGGAGGAGGATCTCGATGCCCGCCGGTAATGGATATGATAAGCCCGACGTCGGCGTCGGTGCATTTCTCGATCTGGTTCCTCACAATGACAGGGAATCGCTGAAAGAGCCGGGGGCCGCCGGGCGTCTCTGCGGCGCTATTGCGGCCGGTCCCGTTCCTCCCGCTCTTCTACTGCGCTTCGCTCGCGGTACCGGATTCCCCGGGATCCCGATCATCGAAATGGCCGTCGCCCCTGCCTCTGGAAAGGGCGATCTTTTCGAAGGCTCCGTGAAAGAAGCCTCTGCTGAAGAGAGATCCCGGCCCGTGTCCCCGCGTGAAGAGGTCGAGGCCGGTGCCCTCGAACAGGCCGTCGAACGCGACATCGCGCGGATACAGGAAGCCCTCGGCGAGAGGCGCGAGGGCCAGGCAGCGATGGCGAGGACCGTGATGACGGCGCTGGCTCGCGACGAGATCTCTTTCGTGGAGGCGGGAACCGGGACCGGGAAATCGCTAGCCTATCTTATTCCGTCGGCGATCTTTGCCTCCGCCACGGGGGAGCGGGTAGTAGTCTCCACACACACGAGAAACCTCCAGCAGCAGCTGCGCGAGAAGGAACTCCCTGTGCTTCGTGCTCTCACCGGGTACGACCTGCCCGTCGAGAGACTTATGGGGAGGGAGAACTATATCTGCTCGAGAAAGCTGGTCTCGTGGACGGTCAGGCTCTCGGGCGACGATCCGGATGCGGCGCTGCGTCTCGGGCTTGCCGCGGCCCTCGCATCCGAGGGAACGGCCGAGTCGATCCCCTCCGCAGTCAGGCCCTCTCCCCTTCGATCGATCTGCGCACCTCCGAGGTGCCTGATGAAGGCATGCTCCCATGCCGGCGGCTGCCCTCTGCTGCAGGCGAGGAAGAGAGCTGCGGAAGCGTCCATCCTCTTCGTGAACCACGCCCTGCTGATGACCGACCACAGGCAGGGAGGGACAGTGCTCGGGCCGTACAGCCGTGTCATCTTCGACGAGGCGCACCATCTCGAGCGGTGCGTGATGGACAACCTCTCGATAACAATCTCGAAAAAGACGCTCGAGAGAATATTCGACCAGGTCGAGCCGGTATCCCCGCTTGCCGAGAGATGGAAGCTTTTCTCGCACGAACTCGAGTCGGCCGGACGCGGAATCGGGAGGGACAGCTGGGCCGGGAAGGTGCAGATGCTAGCGGCGAAGAAGACCGGGCTCGAGGCAGCCTTCGCCTCGCTCTTCACGGCGGCGGCCTCGAAATCCAAAGGCGAAGCAGCCGGGACAAGGACCCGCTACGATGAAGCAAGGTTCTTCGAAGCCGAAGATGCGTTCAACCGCTTTTATCTTATTAACATTGAATTACGAGAGATGCTTAAACTGTTTTATGAAGCCAGGGCGCCCAAGTCGATGACCGTCGTTCAGAACGAACTGCGTTTCGTCGATGAGGAACTCGAGGCACTCTCCGAGTCTGTGAGGTACCTCCAGGATGCGGACGATCCAGACGGAGTCTTCTGGATCGAATGGACCGGGGGTGGAGAGGTCGCTGCGATCTGCGGCTCGCCCCTCGAGATCGACAGGCGCTTCGCCGATTATCTCGAGGAGCGGACAGTGTCGGCCGTCTTCACATCGGCCACACTCGCCGAAAACGGATCGTTCGACTACGTTATGGAGCGGCTCGGGATCGGTCTGACGGGGAAGGACCCGGTCAATCTCCTCGCAGGCTCGCCTTTCGATTACGAAAAGAACCTGCTGATAATCAGGACCGAGGAGAGGACGGACCCGAACGACGAGTCGTTCGCCGGCCATGTCGGCCGTATGATATACAGTCTCTCCACCTTGACGGAGAGGAGGATCATGGCGCTCTTCACCTCATACAGGATGTGCCTCGCCACAGGGGCAGAGCTCGAACGCCTCGAGTTCGGCGGCACCCTCCTCATGCAGGGAGGTAAAAGGAGCAGGGAAGAGCTGGCCTCGATCTTCAGGTCGACCCGTGGAGCGGTCCTGCTCGGGGTCGCCTCGTTCTGGGAGGGAGTGGACTTTCCCGGGGGAGAGCTCGAGATCCTGGTTATCCCGAAACTCCCGTTCCCCGTTCCCACCGAGCCGGTGATCGAGGCGAGGTCGGAGAGGATGCAGGCCGAGGGAGGCAATCCCTTCGCCCGGCTCTCCCTGCCTGAAGCGATCCTGAGACTGAGGCAGGGGGTAGGGAGGCTGATCCGGAGGAAGGACGACCGTGGCGTGGTGGTCCTGATGGATCCACGCCTCGGGACGAAGTCGTATGCCCGGGCCATTCTGTCGTCGCTGCCCGTTATGGCGAGGCATGTATCTTCGGCCGACGATGCGGCGGGATCCGCGGCCGACTGGTTCGAGACGGGCAGTATGTAAATAGGGGTTTACAGTCTCAGGCGCCCTTTGCGGTTGCCAGTGGGCCTCGGATGGTGTAGAGTCTAATTCGTTCCGATACACAGAGCGATGCGACTTAAAACATATTATAACAGCATGTTATGTGAATAGCTGAACCCTTGTTCGGAGGTGGCTGGAAATGAGTCCGGATGTAATCAGAGCTCCTCGCGGCAGCGAGATCACCTGTCGGGGATGGTTCCAGGAAGCGGCGATGAGGATGCTGATGAACAACCTCGATCCCGAGAACGCGGAGAATCCAGCCGAGCTGGTCGTGTACGGTGGGACGGGGAAGGCGGCGAGGAACTGGGACTGCTACCACGCCATCATCGATACCCTCAAGCGTCTCGGTAACGACGAGACCCTTCTCGTCCAGTCGGGCAAACCGGTCGCAGTTTTCCCGACCCACGAGGGAGCGCCGCGTGTTCTGATCGCCAACTCCCTTCTTGTTCCAAAGTGGGCCACGTGGGAGCACTTCTGGGAGCTCGAATCGAAGGATCTGATGATGTACGGCCAGATGACGGCCGGCTCCTGGATGTACATCGGTACGCAGGGGATCCTGCAGGGAACCTATGAGACTTTGGCGGAATGCGCCAATCAGCATTTTGCTGGAAGCCTCAAGGGGAGGTTCGTCCTCTCCGGAGGACTCGGCGGTATGAGCGGCGCTCAGCCCCTGGCCGTTACGATGAACGGCGGCGTCTGCCTCATAGTCGAGGTCGACCCCGAACGGATCAGGAAGCGCCTCGATACGAAGTATTGCGATGTGATGGAGACCGATCTCGATCGCGCGCTCGAGAAGGTGGCCGAAGCGGTGAAGGCGAAAAAACCCCTATCCATAGGGCTTGTCGGCAATGCTGCCGACGTCTTCCCTGAGCTGGCCAGGCGGGATGTCGTCATCGACGTGGTCACCGATCAGACCTCCGCGCACGATCCTCTCAACGGGTATATACCGAGAGGCTACACCCTTGAGGAGGCCGCTGCGCTGAGGAAGAGCGATCCGGACAGGTACATCAAGGAAGCGACAGAATCGATCGTCCTGCATGTCCAGGCGATGCTCGACCTCCAGAAAAAGGGCTCGATCGTATTCGATTACGGCAACAACATCCGGGGCCAGGCGGAGAAGGGTGGCCTGAAGAACGCCTTCGATTTCCCGGGTTTCGTTCCAGCGTTCATCCGTCCGATGTTCTGTATCGGCAAGGGGCCGTTCCGCTGGATCGCCCTTTCGGGGAAGAAGGAGGATATCTGGAGGACCGACGACCTCGTGCTCGAGATGTTCCCCGAGAACGAGTCGCTCTGCAGGTGGATCAGGATGGCACGTGAGCAGGTCGCATTCCAGGGCCTGCCGTCGAGGATCTGCTGGCTTTCGTACGGCGAGAGGGAGAGATTCGGCCTGGCGATTCATGACCTCGTGGCCAGAGGTGAGATCAGTGCGCCGATCGTGATCGGGCGCGATCACCTCGACAGCGGGTCGGTCGCTTCACCCTACAGGGAGACCGAGAGTATGAAGGACGGCAGCGACGCAGTGGCCGACTGGCCGATCCTCAACGCTCTGCTCAACACGGCGGGCGGGGCGGCATGGGTATCGGTCCATCACGGGGGCGGCGTGGGCATGGGACTGTCCATCCACGCGGGCATCTCGGTCGTGGCCGACGGAACGCCGGAAGGCCGTGAAAAATTAGCGCGTTGCCTCAATAATGACCCTGGCACAGGAGTTGCAAGACACGCCGATGCCGGCTATGCGATAGCCGTTGAAAAAGCGAAAGATGCAGGGCTCGACATCCCGATGCTGGGGAAATAACTATCTTTCCGCGTCTGGAAATCCGGAACGATTCGAAACTGCGCACTTCTTTCGCGACGCACGAGTTATGCATTTTGCCCGCGTAATGGCGGGATTGTGGTTCGATTACGCAAGGAGTGGTGCTTGCCTGAGACCGTCGATCTGATGCTCCTCGGCGCCGGACAGCTCGTTACCTGTCGAAGTGGCGAAAAGGGACCACGCAGGGGAAAATATCTTGCCCATCCCGGTCTGGTGAAGGGTGGTGCGCTGGCAGTGTCCGCCGGGAGGATAGTAGCGGCTGGCACCGAGGACGAGGTGCGGAAGGCGGTCGGCGGATCCGAGGTCGTATCGACGATCTACGCGGACGGCCGGGTTGTCATGCCCGGATGGGTCGATCCTCACACCCACGCCGTCTTCGCGGGGTACAGGGCCGACGAGTACGAGGCCAGGATAAGGGGAGACAGTTATCTCGAGATAGACAGTCGAGGCGGCGGGATAAAGCGCTCCGTCAGAGAGTTGAGGGAGACGGATGAGGACCGGCTGTTTGAGATAAACAGGCGTCGCATCCTGAAGATGCTCGAGCAGGGAGTAACTACGATAGAGATCAAGAGCGGGTACGGGCTCGATCTCGAAAACGAAATGAAACAGCTGAGAGTGATCGGGCGCCTCGCGGCCGGGACGCCTCTCGATGTCGTAGCTACATTCATGGGCGCGCATCACAAGCCGCCCGGCGAGAAGGACGGCGGAAAGTATGTCGATATTCTGATTGACGAGATGATGCCGGCTGTGGCCGATGCGGGGCTGGCCAGGTACATCGATGTCTTCTGCGAGAAGGGCGTTTTTGACGTGAACGAGACGAGGCGCATACTCGAGGCGGGTGCACGGCACGGCTTCGGTCTCAAGGTCCACTCGGACGAGATATATGCCCTGGGCGGGACTGAACTTGCCGTTGAGATGGGCGCCGTATCGGTGGAGCACCTGACGAAGGTGACTCCGGCCGGGATAGCCGCCCTCTCGGGAAGCCCGACTATAGCTGTGCTCCTGCCGTCGACATCGTTCGGACTCGCTTCGAAGCATTACGCGCCCGCCAGGAAGATGATCGATTCCGGCGTCGCAGTCGCTCTGTCGACAGATTTTAATCCGGGGAGCGCGCCGTCGCATTCGATGCCGCTCGCCGTTTCGATAGCCTGTTCACAGATGGGGATGGTGCCGGCCGAGGCGATAGTCGCGGCGACGTTCAATGCCGCCTGCGCTGTCGGCATGGAAAACGAGGTCGGATCGCTGGAAGAGGGCAAGAAGGCTGATTTCGTGATATACGACGTCGAGGACTACCGCGAGATTCCATCTCGCGCCGGTGAGAACCACGCAGTCGTCGTCGTCAAGGAAGGTTCCGTGGTCTGGGAACTCCAGGGGTACAGGGAGAGAAGCGAGGTCGGGCTGTGAGCAGGGCCAGTCAGCTCAGACATAAGGCTCAGAATCATCTCAAGAGTGGGAAGCTCGCCGAAGCCATAGATACGTACAAAAAGCTCCTCCAGATAGAGTCGCATAATCCCAACCTTTACAACGAGCTCGGCGATATATATCTCAGGGCGGAGGACCGGATGCAGGCCATCTTGTCTTTCGGCAAGGCCGTCGATCACTATGAAAAGGTCGCTCTCTACAACAACGCCGTAGCGGTATGCAAAAAGATACTGAGGGTCGTTCCCAACAGACTCGAATCGATATTTAAACTCGGAGAGCTGAAGGCCAAACAGAAGTTCAACTGCGAGGCCTCGAGGATGTTCATACAGTATCTCGAATTGGCATCCGCCGACGAGATGAACTCGTCGCGGGATAATATCATTCCAAAGGTGGAGTCCATCCTCGAGCTCGTGCCGGAAGACGACGAGCTTCACGCCAGGGTTGCCGAGGTGCTCACGCAGATCGGTCTGAAGATCGCTTCGGCGGAGGTCTTCGCAAAACTGATCATACGGAGCGTCGAGAACGATGACAATGAGAAGACCGACATCTATCGGGGCAAGCTCGATCTCCTCCGGGAATCTCTTTCCGCCGAGGAGCAGGCCAGTATAGAGGAGATCCTTGCCGGAAGCCTCGAGCTGGAGGATGATGGAGAGGAATTGGACGAAGAGCCGGATCTCACCGTCGAGGAGATCGATACCAAGGCAGCGGCGGAGTCGGCCGGAAGCGATCCGGTGGAGGCGGAACCCGTGGTCGAGGAAGAGCCGGCTGTAGAGGAATGCGCTGAGGAACCTGCTCCAGCCCGGGAGGACGAGACACAGCCCGAGCCCGCGGCCGAAACGGCCCGGGAATACGAGATACCCTCAGAGCCCGAGCCCGAACCTGAGCCCGAAACCGGGACAGGACAGGAATATGAGATTCCAGTAGAGCCTGCAGCCGAAGAGAAACAGGAAGCCCCGACAGCGCCAGAGGTCGCAGAGGAATATGTCATCGACGAAGCTCCTGCGGACGATTCCACAGTAGAGTCCGATGCGGGCGCCACTATCGCGAAAGACGGTCTCTCCGACATACTCGAAGCCGAGGATGCCTCCAACGAGGCGACCTTCATCGACACGGAGAAGCTCGCGGAGGAGATAACGAGCGATGTGGCGGAGGACGATTTCAGGAGCCACTACGATCTCGGAATGGCATACATCGAGATGGCTCTCTACAACGAGGCGATCAGGGAGCTGCAGATATCTGCGAGATCCGAGCAGCTCCAGCTGCGCGGTCTCGAGATGATCGGGCACTGCTTCCTGATGCTCGACAATCCGCGCCTGGCCGTAAAGCAGCTCATTCGAGGGCTCGAGATAGCGATGACGACAGGCGGAGACAACCTCGGTATCCATTATAACCTCGGCCTGGCCTACGAGGGACTGAACGAAGTCGAGAAGGCGAGGGAGCATTTCGAGGAAGTCTATATAGTCGACGTGGCTTTCCGTGATATATCACAAAAGATGAAGCAGTACAGTACCGTAAGCTGAAAGAACTGGATGAATCCCATTTCTTCCTGCGACCTTCACATACATTCATATTATTCCGACGGGATGATGTCGCCTGCCGGGATAGTTCGTGCCGGCGCAGAGGCCGGCCTTTCCGCGATATCGATCGCTGATCATGACACGGCCGCGGGACAGGCCGAAGCGATCGAGGCCGGCGACGTCTCAGGGATCGAGATACTCACTGGGATAGAGTTCAGCGTTATGGAAGATGAACTCGATATCCATATCCTCGGATATTGCTTCGATCTTTCGGCCGGAAGGCTGTCCGATGTGCTCGAGGTTCTCGAGAGAGGAAGAGCCGAGCGGGCAGAGAAGATCGCCGACAAGCTGCAGGACCTGGGAGTGCCCGTGACTTTCGACGAGATAATGGCCGTCGCCGGTGCGGGAACGGTCGGAAGGCCGCATGTGGCGAGGATCCTCCTGAGGAAGGGGATCGTCGCCGAATTCCAGGAAGCGTTCGACAGGTTCCTGGGATACGGCGCATCGTGCTACGTCCCGAAGATGGTCCTTCCGCTCGAGGAGGTCGTCTCCATCACAAGGGAATCGGGGGGTGTCGCAGTATGGGCCCATCCCGGAGCGAACATCAGGAAGCGCAGGCTGGTGGACCGGATCTTCAGTTGCGGGGTCGAAGGCATAGAGGCCTGGCACCCCAACCACACCGAGGAGATAACCAGGCTTGCCGTCCGCGAGGCAGACAGACGCGGGCTCGTATGCACGGGCGGCTCCGATTACCATTTCGACGAGGCAAAGAAGGCCGGCATCGGGGAAATCGATGTGCCGTACGACTCAGTGACAGCGCTCCGCAACCGCGCCTCTGGACTTTCGGCTTGACCGACGGGCGTACTGCCCCACAATATCCCTCTATGACACGTCTGAACAATCCGTTGCCGGTCATATTGCTCATATTGACTGCCGCTATCGCGGCTATTCCCGCTGCCGAATGCAGGGGGGAGGCGTCCCGCTACGGGGGTGCCTACCTGTCCGCGGCGGGCGATACCCTCGCCCTTCCCGGTGAAGTCTTCGTAGTGACCGCCGAGGAGCTTGCCCGGTTCGATATTAACACTATCGAGGATATCATAGAGCACCTTCCCGGGATCAGCGTCCTGCAGGGCGGGCCGCCTGGATCGAAGACCCTCTATACAATAGACGGCAGGACGGTCAAGGGGATGACGCTGCTGGTCAACGGCGTACCATATAACGATCCGTACAACGAGGACCCGCTGGCGAGGTTCCTGACGCTCTCGAGGGTCCGCCGGGTGGAGGTCATATACAGTGCTTCGCCGTCACTCACCGGCAGGGCTTCATCAGGCGGAGTGATAAACATCGTCGTGGAGGAAGGGGGTCGGAAGCCGCCTGTTGCCGCCGGCGATTTTACATGGGGCGGGAACGGCCGCAAGTCGCGCAAGGCGTGGTTCTCGTCGCCCGATGCATTTATCAACGGAACGATCACATACGACGAGTACATGCAGGATTATTTCGAATCTGTCGTCGATGAACCGTCGGCACGCGTCGGCGAGTACAACTCGAGATCGGTCATGCTCGAGCTGACCCTAAGGGGAAAGGCAGATGACAGGGTGCTCATCCGGCTCCGAAGGTTTGAGGATTCGTACAACGGTACTCGTAACTGGCCCGAGCGCCGCGATCTGCTGAGGCCCCCCGAGAATGTCAGGTACAGCGGACTCGATTCGGAGGTCAGGTATGTGAGGGGTGGCGCCGAGGTATCGCTGAGGCAGCGGTTCGTCGAGATGAAGAGAAAGGCGGGATGGACCTCGGGACTGGTGTTCGGGGGAGCGGTCACCTGGCACGGCCTTGCGGGCTCGACCGCCGTGAAGGGATTTGTCACGGCAGAGAGGGCGGCGTTCGAGAACCGTCTCTGGGGCGAGCCTTTCTCACCCGATGTCGACCGTGCGGAGGGCGGCCTGACCGTCGGCGGCGACACAGGACACCTGCGCTGGAGGGGAGGGATCTCGGCCGGTTCGATGACGGGATCGGGATTCTTCGCCGGCGGCGAGGCGGCGCTCTCACGGGGAAACGAGAAGGGGTTATATCAGACCCTGATAGTGGCAAGGCGTGTCCGGACACCGACTGCCGAGGAGCTCTACCAGCCTGACTTCGAGTATCTTCCGAACGGTGATTCGCTGAACACAGCCGGTAATCCCGGCCTCGGCCACGAGACCTCCGACGAGATCTCGCTCGGTCTCGGGTACGGGACTGCCGTGACTACCGATATCTTCGTGAGGTTCGAGCGAAGCAGGATATCTCTCGAGGGCTCCGATCCCGCCGTCTACATGTCCAACAGCAGTGACGATGTGATCGGACTGCGTGCGTCGCTGAGGGGCGGGGGATCGACAGGTATCGCCTCTTTCAGTTACAACTGGCAGCTGAGAGGCTACTGGTTCGCCGACAGGGCCGAGATCACACCGGGTGTCCCTGAGTATTACGCAAGGGCCGGGCTATGGCTGAGCCGCCCTTCATTTAAAAAGACAGAGCAATTTATCATCGGGGTCTACGCATCCGAGACGGGGAGCCGGCTCTTTTACGGAGTCGAGCTGGGCCGCTACACGCTCCTCGATCTCTCCGTTTCGCTCACCGTGCTCGGGGCTGTGGCGAAGTTCGAGATGAAGAATATCCTCGACGAGAAGTACGAGACGGTGCCGGGAATGTACATGCCCGGCAAGCACTACCGTTTCGGGATCAACTGGCGACTCTTCGACTGACGCCGCTCGATCACACCCGCAACTTCTTTCGCTGGCAGAAAATCCGACAGAAGGTAAACGATTCTGGACACCGGCGCGGGAATTTTGTGCCGTCGTCCGGCCTTGCATTGTGCGAATCCGCTTGCAAGCTGCACCCGGCCCGTCAGTCCACGAGGATGTGCCGCCGCGTCGGCGGATTTTCCGATAATCCCATGTAGACAGGCCTTTTCCTTAAGTCAGGGTTCTGGCCGTTCGACGCTTCCAGGTGGTCCACGGGCCCCGATATTTTCCTGAAAGCTGTTGACCCTTATCCCGTTATCCGGCCGTCCGACCCATGGCATGCTTATTGCGGTCGGGGGGATGAAATTAAGGGCAGGAGTGTTTATAAGGCAGAATAACGCTCACGACTGCTTCAGGTGGATACGGATTTGCATCAGGTTCGTGAGGATTGATATCCGGGCGGAGGAAGTCCTTGAGTGACAATATAGCCAACCAGCTGATCGAGTCGAGTCTTATCAGCCAGGACCAGCTTGAACTTGCTCTGACCGAGCAGGGGCAGTCCGGCGGCAGTCTCGGCTACAACCTGGTGAAGACGGGAGCGATCTCGGAGAAGGCCTTTTCCGAGTTTCTCTCGCAGCAGTACCAGGTACCCGCGGTCGATCTCGACGAGCTCGAGGCGGAGGAGCACTCCGTCGAGCTGATACCGTCAGAGGTCGCGACCAAGTTCCAGGTCGTACCCATCTCCAGAGAGGGCAGGGTTCTTACTCTGGCGATGGCTAACCCCGACAACATTTTCGCTATCGACGACATCAAGTTCATCACGGGTCTCGAAGTGCGTCCGGTAGTCGCCACTGAGACGGCGATCAAGAGGGCGATCGACCGGTTCTACGATTCGGCCGATTCGCTCGCCGAGGTGATGCGCGACATCGAGGAGGATGACTTCGAGGTTGTCGAGGACATGGAAGAAGATCTCGGGCTTGCCGAGGCGCAGAGCGAGGACGCTCCAGTCGTCAAGCTCGTCAACTCCCTCATATCAGATGCGGTGAACAAGGGCGCGAGCGATATCCACATCGAGCCGTTCGAGAGATCGATGAGGGTCCGCTTCAGGATCGACGGGCAGCTGCACGAGATGATGTCGCCCCCGATCAAGATGAGAAGCGCCATAACCTCGCGAATAAAGATCATGGCCGAACTGGATATCGCGGAGAAGAGGGTGCCGCAGGACGGGCGCATCAAGATCAGGATCGGCAGTAAGAAGATCGATCTCCGTGTCAGCAGTCTGCCTACGATATTCGGCGAGAAGATCGTGATGCGAATCCTCGACAAGAGTAACCTCGAGATAGACCTGACCAGGCTGGGATTCCAGACTGAGGCTCTCGATAAGTTCCTGAAGGCGATCGAATCGCCCTACGGCATG
This sequence comes from uncultured bacterium, assembly GCA_965371515.1. Classification (GTDB taxonomy): domain Bacteria; phylum Krumholzibacteriota; class Krumholzibacteriia; order Krumholzibacteriales; family Krumholzibacteriaceae; genus JAUWCL01. The sequence goes on from CBDUYR010000008.1 coordinate 46,597, forward strand.
GTGATCGTGACCGGTCCGACTGGTAGCGGAAAGACGACCACTCTTTACTCAGCACTTCACAAGATCAACCTTCCGCACCACAATATAATGACCGCAGAGGACCCGGTCGAGTACAACCTCGAAGGGATCAACCAGGTCAACGTGCATGAGGAGATAGGCCTGACCTTTGCCTCGTCGCTCAAGGCCTTCCTCCGTCAGGACCCGAACATAATAATGGTTGGCGAGATCCGTGACCTCGAGACGGGATCGATCGCCGTCAAGGCGGCGCTTACAGGCCACCTTGTGCTCAGCACCCTTCATACGAACGATGCTGCGAGTACGATCAACAGGATGATCGATATGGGTATCGAGCCGTTCCTCGTGGCGAGCTCCACGAACCTCATCCAGGCGCAGAGGCTTATCCGCCGGCTTTGTGAGAGCTGCAAGGAGAAGGAAATGATCCATCCCGAGGTGCTGCGCGAGCTCAACATACCTGACGAGACTCCATTCGAGATCTTCGAGCCCGTCGGCTGTCCGAAATGCAGCAACACGGGCTACAAGGGCAGGACGGGACTGTACGAGGTCATGCCGATATCCCCGGAAATCAGAGACATGATACTGAACAGATGTTCGTCGACGGAGATCGGCGAGCAGGCCGTAAAGGAAGGCATGCTCACGCTCAGGGCCGACGGTGTACAGAAACTGAAAACCGGCTGGACCTCGGTCGAAGAGGTGCTCAGAGAGACGACCGACCAGTAACAATCATCGGTCGTGTATCACATAGGAGAGAAGAAGGAAAAATATGCTGAATCTCAGAGAATTGCTGCAGGAAATGATAGAGAAGAGGGCGAGTGATCTGCACATCACAGCGGGCATCCCGCCGATGCTGAGAGTGGATGGCCTCCTGCACCCTACCTCGCATCCCGTCGTCACCCCCGAGTTCAGCAAACAGATCGCTTACAGCGTTCTTACAGAGGAACAGCAGAAGAGATTCGAGAACGAGAAGGAGCTCGATTTCTCGTTCGGGGTACAGGGCCTGTCGAGGTTCCGCGCGAACGTTTTCCAGCAGAGGGGCGTCACGAGCATGGCGATCAGACAGATCCCGTTCGAGATTCTCAGCTTCGATGAGCTCGGCCTGCCTCCCGTCGTGAAGGCATTCGCCGAGAAGCAGAAGGGGCTAGTGCTGGTCACCGGGCCTACGGGCTCGGGTAAATCGACGACGCTTGCCAGCCTGATCGACAAGATCAACAGGGAACGCCAGGCGCACGTGATCACGATCGAGGACCCGATCGAGTACATCCACCAGCACAAGCAGTGCATCGTGAACCAGCGGGAGGTCAAGGCCGATACGAATAACTTCGCAACGGCCCTGAAGCACGTTCTGAGACAGGATCCCGACATCATCCTCATCGGTGAGATGCGCGATCTCGAGACGATGTCTGCGGCGCTTACGATAGCGGAGACCGGTCATCTCGCGCTCGCGACTCTTCATACCAACTCGACATTCGAGTCGATCAACAGGATAGTCGACACTTTTCCCTCGACCCAGCAGGGGCAGGTCCGCGCCCAGCTCGCATTTGTCCTGGAGGGCGTCGTGACCCAGCAGCTCATACCGCACGCTTCGGGGAAGGGCCGGGTCATGGTCTGCGAGGTGATGGTGTGCACGCCCGCGATCCGGGCGACGATACGAGACGATAAAGTCCACCAGATATACGGCTTGATGCAGGCCGGTCATAAATTCGGAATGCAGACGATGAACCAGGGCCTCTTCCAGGCCTTCTGCGACAGGAAGATAACGAAGGAAGAGGCTGTGAGAAGGAGCAGCGATCCTGTCGAGCTGCAGCAGATGCTCGGCGAGGATCCTAGTAGCGGCAACGATTACCGCACGCGCGACTACCAATTCAAGAAGTGATTCTGTAAGGGGGAAACCGATGGCGACTACATTCCTTTGGAAGGGAAGAACGCCGACGGGCGAAGTTCTTTCCGGTGACTTCAAGTGTGAAAACAAGCAGGAACTGATCAATCACCTGCGTAAACGTAAGATCATAATTACGTCGATCCGTAGCAAGCCGAAGGATATCCGGATCAATTTCGGCATGAGTAACAGGGTCACGGTAAAGGAAATGGGGATCTTCACGAGGCAGTTCGCGACGATGATCAATGCCGGACTGCCGATGGTCCAGTGCCTCGACATCCTCTCGAGTCAGATCGAGAAACCCTTCTTCAAGAAGGTCGTATCCGATGTGATGTCGGACGTCGAGTCGGGGTTGACCCTGGCTGAGTCGCTGCGCAAGCACAAGTGCTTCGGCGATCTGTTTGTCAACATGATCGACGCCGGAGAGGCCGGAGGTATCCTCGACGTGATCCTTAACCGTCTGGCCGTATATCTCGAGAAGGCAGACGCGCTGAGGCGCAAGGTCAAGGGCGCCCTGACCTATCCGACGATCGTGTTCTGTGTCGCCACCGGAGCGACGATCTTCATGCTGATGTTCATTATCCCGACCTTCGCCAAGATGTTCAGCGATTTCGGCGGTGAGCTCCCGCTCCCGACGTTGATCGTCATGATGCTCAGCAACTTTCTGCGGGCGAACTGGTGGCTGCTCCTCGGAGTCATTATTGGAAGCGGCGTCGCACTGAAGAGGTACTACACGACCGAAAGCGGGCAGTACAGGCTGGACATGATCCTGCTCAACTTCCCCATCCTCGGTAACGTCGTCCGCAAGGGCGCTGTTGCGAGATTTACCCGTACGCTCGGCACTCTGATCGCCAGTGGTGTGCCGATCCTCAACGGTCTCGAGATCACGGCCCGCACGGCCGGCAACAAGGTCCTCGAGAGGGCCATCATGGAGACGAGGCAGAGCATCAGCGAAGGTAACACGATCGCCGAGCCGCTCAAGGCCTGCGGTGTGTTCCCGCCCATGGTAGTTCAGATGATCTCCGTAGGAGAACAGACGGGCGCTCTGGACGAGATGCTCGACAAAATAGCGGATTTCTATGATGACGAGGTCGATGCGGCCGTCGAGGCGCTTACAGCCGCTATCGAGCCGATAATGATCGTCGTGATGGGTGCGGTCGTCGGAGGGATGCTCGTAGCGATGTATCTTCCGATGTTCAAGCTCGTTACCGTCGTCGCCGGCTAGAATCCGGCGACGTCAGGATCCAGAGGGAGAAGATGTTTACACCGCGTGCTCTCTCACATTCTGACGAGTCCAGTGCCAGGAGGCTGGTCTACCTGCGGCTTGTCGTTTCGACCCTGATGGTCGGTGCGGCGATCATGGTGCTGCAGATGGAGGACCGGGCTCTCTCGGTGGCCGCGATGTACGGGCTCCTCGGGGTGATCTATCTCAGCGCCGGCGCCGTATACCTGACCTTCAGGGTGGGCGTCGAGCTGAAGGTCATCGTCCGTATTCTCGTCGCCGTGGACATAGTAGTACTCACGATGCTTGCCCACTTCAGCGGCGGTTCGGGTTCGTTCTTTTCCATTCTCTATATCCTGCCGATAATCGTAGGCGGCGAGTATTTCAAGGTCTCCGGCGGGCTGGTAACGGCCCTCGTGGCGACCTCGGCCTACATCACATACATACTTCTCGAGATCGGCGGCTACGTCGTTCCGGAGAGCGGGGGATGGGTCGTCGACGTCTCATCGCGGGGCGTCGCCAGGATGATCCTGCGAGGCTACCTCCACATGGCGGTCTTCATCTTTACCGGCCTGGTGAGCGGGTACGTATCGTACCGCCTCCAGAACAAACACGAGGAGATCGCCGACAAGGAGAAGGAGATAAGGCAGATCAGGCTCGACACGGACAGCATCCTGAAGAACATGAGCAGCGGACTGATCGTGACTGATCCGGATGGTTGCGTACTGACGGTAAATCCGGCAGCGGAATCGATACTCGGACTGGACAGAAGCATGGGATTCGAGGGGGTGCCGGTCACCGACGCCTTTCCACATATGTCTGTTCTGGCCGGAGAACTTTCGTTCGCGCTGAGGAGCGGGGTGCCGAGGCAGCGCCACGAGATCGATGTTGTGAGGGAGGACGGGACTCTGCTGCAGCTCGGGATAAGCATATCGCTCCTGAAGGACGAACAGGGCGAGATAAAAGGGGTAATCGCGATCTTCCAGGATCTCTCGGAGGTCAAGGAGATGCGCGAGAGGATCCGGCAGGCTGACCGGATGGCCGCCGTTGGTGAGCTGTCCGCAGCTATCGCTCACGAGGTCCGGGCTCCGCTGGCGTCTATCAGTGGATCGATCGAGATGCTCAAGGGAGATATAGAGGGACTTTCCGGCGACAACGCCGAACTGATGGATCTCATCATAAGGGAATCGGAGAGGCTCGACAGGATCATATCCGATTTCCTCGAGTATGCGAGACTCCGCAAGCCGTCGTTCTCGTCGTCGGATATCGACAGGTGTATCGGCGAGATCGCGCTGCTTCTGAGGAACGCGACTCTTTCGGGGGAAGGCGTGGAGATCACAATCGACAGCGATTCGGAGGGTTCGAGGATATATGTCGACGAGGAACAGATTCGCCAGGTATTCCTCAATCTCGGCATCAATGCATGCGAGGCGATGAGCTCCGGCGGAAAGCTGACGCTCTCGGTGAGCAGGGTGCAGCGCCTGCTTTCCGAGGACAGAACCGACGAGGAATGTATCGAGGTCCGATTCCACAACGATGGGCCGGCTATTCCGGAAGAAGTACTTCCGCATGTCTTCGAACCGTTCTTTACAACGAGAGAGGGAGGAACCGGGCTGGGCCTCGCGATCGCCGCGCGTATCGTAGAGAGCCATTCCGGTCTGATAGATGTCCGCAGTTCGGACGACGGGGGGACGGAGTTCATCGTAATCCTGCCCGTCCGGCGCTGCGTGGCCGAAGAAACTGAAGAAGAAATGATAATCGAGGATGAGTTCGCAATGGTCTGATCCGCCGCCGGCGGAGGACCATTTCGCTAAAATGGAGGATTATTGATAAATGGCGGGTGAAAAGATACTGATAGTCGACGACGAGAAGAGTATGTGCCAGTACCTTTCGATCATGCTCAAGAAGGAGGGGTACAAGGTGAAGACTGCCTCGAGCGGCAACAAGGCCGTCAGCGAGGTGAAGAGCTCGAATTTCGACGTCGTGATCACGGATATCCGGATGGAGGGGATGGACGGGATAGAACTCCTCTCCGCGGTCAAGGAGCTCGATCCGAGTCTCCCGGTTATAATCATGACAGCCTACGCTTCGCAGAAGACGGCTATCGAGGCCCTCAACAGGGGAGCCTTCCACTACCTGATAAAGCGGGCAGCGAAGAACGACCAGATAAAGATGGTCATTCGCAATGCCCTCGATGTCCGTCGTGTGAGGAGCGAAAACACCTTCCTCAAGAAACAGCTCAGGAACAAGGACGATTTCAAGGAGATCATCGGTAAGAGCGAGGAGATCCAGAAGGTCTTTACACTCGTCGACAAGGTGGCCGATACCGACAGCACGATCCTCGTATGCGGGGAGAGCGGAACGGGGAAGGAGCTCATCGCGAGGGCGATACATTACAGGTCGGTGCGGGCAGAAAGTCCGTTTGTCTCGATCAACTGCGGTGCCCTTCCGGAAAACCTTCTCGAGAGCGAACTCTTCGGGCACGTCAAGGGGAGCTTTACGGGAGCGATCAGGGACAAGGACGGTCTCTTCAAGGTGGCCAGCGGCGGGACCTTCTTCCTCGACGAGGTCGGCGAGACCTCGCCTGCGATCCAGGTCAAACTTCTCAGGGTCCTGCAGGAACGCGAGATCATCCCCGTCGGCGGGACCGCACCGATAAAGGTCAACGCACGGCTGATCGCTGCCACAAATGCCGATCTGGAGAGAGCGGTCCAGGAGGACAACTTCAGGGCCGATCTCTTTTACAGGCTCAACGTGATCCCTATAGTTATCCCGCCGCTGCGCCAGAGGCGTGACGATATCCCCCTTCTCGTCGAGCATTTCCTCGAGAAGGCTCACATCAAGACCGGCGAGAAGAAGACGATATCAAAGGAGGCGATGAACCTCCTGACCGAATACGATTTTCCCGGCAATGTCCGCGAGCTCGAGAACATCATGGAAAGGGCAGTCATCTTGAAGGATGGCGAACAGGTCGAGGTCGAAGACCTTACCGATAACGTCAGGTCCAGGATCGGCAACAGACGCTGTCTCAACATGGATACAGCGCAGATGACTCTCGAGGAACTTGAGAAGGAGTACCTGATCTCGGTCCTCGAGGAGACGAACTGGCAGAAGAAGAAGGCCAGCGCGATACTCGGGATTAATGCTTCGACTCTTTACAGGAAGATTCAGAGATACGGCCTCGAACGCGAGATGATGAAGGTCTGATTTTGCAAACTGAAACGGAACCGGGCAATTATACACGTCAAAGACCGATTGCAGGGCGAGGGAGGAGGCCGTAATTCCCTGTAAAACAACCGATTGGGCAAGAAGGATCTTCTCCAACGGTTGGCACAGAAGATGCATTAAAAGTCTCGAGCCCCGAATCCGATGGCGGGGCACCAGGACGAGATCAACGGCTTTCGGGCCGTAAGACCGATGGACTGAAGCCCAAAAGGCTTCAACAGATTGTACCAGGAGGTGCAAGATGAATAACAAGGGTTTCACCCTTATCGAGCTGATGATCGTTGTGGTCATCATCGGTATCCTCGCTGCTATCGCTATCCCGAACTTCATCAACATGCAGGCCAGGGCCAAGGAAGCCTCCGTCAAGTCGAACTGCCACACTGTGCAGCTCGCTGCCGAGGACTTCGCGGTCCAGAACGATGGCGTTTATGCGGCTAACGTCGGTGTCGACGCCGCTCCGAACGGTGACTCGATCAGTGATATGCTCCCTGGTGGAATACTTCTCGAGAACCCTTTCACCAAGGGCGTTACTGAGCCGGTCGACGTTACTGCTGCGACTTCCGGTCAGACGGGCTACGTGCCTGTCGTCCTGAACCTCGTCAACATTGGCTATACGATTACCGGTTGCGGTAAGGACGCTGGCTTCCTGGTCATCACGCTGACGAGTGGTCAGTAGAGCTCGATAGACATCAAGTCGATCAAGGGGCGGCTCACGCGGGCCGCCCCTTTCTTTATGCCCGGTCGGTACGGAATCTGCAACCTCTTACAGAAGAAGGATATTCAGGGTCCGGGTGTCCGGATACAGGGCGGCCGGTGGTACGTTTTCTGCCGGTTAAGGCAGTAAAGGGGCAGGAATATGGAAGTTCTACAGGTCGACGGGGTGAAGAAATCGTTCCGGGGGGACATGTCGTTTACCTCGCGCGAGATCCTTCACGGCGTCTCATTCTCGGCGGGCACAGGCGAGATACTCGGATTTCTCGGCCCGAACGGCGCGGGCAAGACGACCACTATAAAGATAATCCTCAACCTTCTCAGGCCTGATTCAGGCTCGGTTCAGATATTCGGAAAAACTCTCGGAAACAGGTCGGTCATGAAGAAGGTCGGATATCTTCCCGAGAATCCCTATATCTATCCTCACCTGACACTGAGTGAATTCCTCCGCTTCTGCGCCGATCTCAGCGATGTACCGGTGAAAGAGGTCGCATCGAGGGTCAGGAAGGCCATCTCGCTCCTCGGGCTCGAGGAGCACGCGAACAGGAGGACGAAGGGATTCTCGAAGGGGATGCTCCAGAGGGCCGGGATCGCGCAGGCGATCCTCCACGACCCCGATCTCCTGATCCTCGACGAGCCTTTCTCCGGTCTCGATCCGATCGGCAGGAAGACAGTGAAGGATATCCTTATCGATCTGAAGGGCAGGGGAAAGACGATCTTCTTCTCATCGCATATTCTTCCCGATATGGAGGCTCTCTGTGACAGGGCATGCATCATCAAGGACGGAATAGTGATCAGGACAGTCGGCCTGGCCGACGTCTTTCGGATGGGCGAAGGGATGGTGGAGATAACCGCCAGGGGATGCCTCGTCTCCGAGCTTGAGCCAGTATCCAGGTACATGGATACGGTTGCCGTCAACGGTGAGGAGATATTCCTCGTCGTGAAGAAACGGGAACTTGTCCGCACCGTCGTTCAGCATCTCTACAACCGCGGCGCGGAAGTGCTCAATGTCTCAAACCATCATCCGTCGCTCGAGGACGTGTTCCTGGACGAGATTAACGAAAAAAGAACGGAAGAGAGGAAAGGCGCGGAGAAGAAGCATTACGCCGGCCACGCGACAGGGGGTGGCAAGCAGTGAGAAGGATATACAGCGTCGCGCTGAATACGTTCAGGGAATCTGTAAGGGAGAAGCTGCTCTACCTTGTTATCATATACGCGATGATCCTGCTCGTCAGCGTCTTCATCCTGTCGCCCCTCTCGGTCGGAGTGGCGAAGGGGAAGATCGTGACCGATGTCGGGCTGGCCGGAATCTCGATACTGGGGATCCTGACGGCAATAATCGTAGGCAGCAATCTAGTTCACAAGGAAGTGGACAAGAAGGCCGTCCTGATGGTGCTTGCCAGACCGGTGTCGCGTGCCGAGTATGTCATCGGAAAATTCGCCGGCGTCTCGCTGTCTCTGGCGGTCCTCATCGGGCTCATGACGGCCGTGCTCGTCGTGATGATGCTTCTCGGGGGTGCCGCGCTGACTCCGGCGGTATTCCTGGCAGTCGGCCTGTCCATCGTCGAGATAGGGCTGATAATAGCCGTGATGATATTCTTCAGCACCTTCACGACGCCCATTCTGACGTCTTTTTTCACTATCTGCATATTTGTCGCCGGTACGTTGAGCGGCGACCTGAGGCTCTTTGCGCAGAAGTTCGGCGGGAAAGCGATGAACTATGTGATGGACATATTGTATTTCACGCTTCCGAACCTGAAGGTTTTCAATCTCCGTCATGAAGCGGTACACGGGCTGAGGTACTCGGCATCCGAGATCCTTCTGCCTGCGGCGTATGGAATAGTATATACGTGCGCCATGCTCTATTTCGCCTGGCTGGTATTCAGGCGGAGGGAGTTCAGCTGAGATGATCCGGATGCTTGCCAGGATATTCTTTTTTGCAGTCGCTATCTCCGCGATCGTCGGAACCGCGATGATGGTCGAGCCTGTTCTGGATGGCAAAGCCGAGATCGAAGTCTCCTACCTGCCCACGAGCGATTTCATGAAAATGGCCTCTCTCGGTTACAGGGAACTTGCCGCCGATCTCTACTGGTTCAGGGCGGTGCAGTACTACGGTGGTTACAGGCTCAACCAGAACGACATCCACCTGTTCAATCATCTTGCCGAGATGATAACCGATCTTGATCCTCATTTCATCGGCGCCTACAAGCTCAGTGCCCTGGTGATCACGGAGGACCTGGGGAATTTCGCCGCGGCAAAAAATCTTATGGATAAGGGACTTAAGCACAACCCCTATGATTACTGGCTCACTTTCGAGATGGGATTGCTCCACTACCTCGAGGGCAGGGATTACAGCGAGGCGGAGAAGTATTTCCGCGTCGCCGCCACGCTGCCCAATTCTGACGGTAACAGGGCGGCCAGGTTCGCCGCCGAAGCGGCTTCGAAGGGCGGAAACGTCGAGGCGAGCATCATCCTGTGGAAAGAGATGGCGGAGAACTCGGACAACAGATACATACGCGAGCTGGCGGAAAAATATATCGCCAGACTCGAGGCGAGAAGGCAGCAGCAGGACAGGGGCAGCGTATGAATTGGATAGTGGACATACCAGTCTTCATATTCGGCCTTATGGCAGGGAGCTTTCTCAACGTGGTCATCTATCGGCTGCCGCTGGGCAGATCTGTGGTCAGGCCCAGGTCGTTCTGCCCCGGATGTGGAAAGACGATCTCCTGGTACGAGAACATCCCCGTTCTCAGTTATGTCATTCTGCGCGGCAATTGCCGCCGCTGCGGCGTTTCGATCTCTCCGCGCTATCCGGTGGTCGAAGTGCTCGGGGGCCTGCTCGCCGTTCTGGCCGTGTATCTCCACGGCGACTGGATCAATGTCGCTTTCACTTACGCGTTCCTGATGGCGCTGCTCGCGATAACGATGATCGACTGGGACCACAGGATCATTCCCGACCAGATCAGCCTCTCCTTTATTGTGGTCGGGCTCGCATGGAGCTTTTTCAATCCGGGTCTCAGCCTGATCTCGTCGGTGGCGGGAGCGCTCGCCGGCGGCGGCAGCCTCTGGCTCGTTGGTATCCTCTACAGGAAGATGAGGAAAGCCGAGGGGATGGGTGGAGGCGACGTCAAACTGATGGCGATGATCGGGGCCTTTCTCGGAATCAGCCTGGTTCTGCCCGTGATAGTGATCGCCTCTTTCTTCGGTTCGGTATACGGCATCTCCCTGATGCGCAGGGGCGGTGACGGCCGGATGGCTGTCGCCTTCGGCTCGTTTCTGGCACCGGCAGCCGCATTTTGCATGATATTCGGCTCGACTCTGCTTGCCTGGTATTTCGGACGGTTCTGATTCCATAATACATTTTCAGCGACTTTTTTTAACGTCTCCAGAAGTGCCTTTCCTTCCGGATTGGAGTGCTTCATGGCCGTTAATGACTCCACGTCCATTAAAGTTGACAGGAATATCCCCTGATTCTGGCGAATTGCATGGATTTATTGCAGATACTGTGGGCGCAGCCGTCAGCGTCCGGGATATCGGTTTGTAAGCACGTAGTAATACTGGAGTTGAATGATGCCGGGGTATCGATACGTTGGCACATTTGTTGCGTTATCGAGCTCTCGAGGAAGGAATTATTGAATTATCTCAATCGGTTACGGCGCTTCAAATGCGTCGGCAAGGGGTGACAGGCGCGGTCCTGGACCACTCCATTGAGAGGAATTTTAAAAGGCTGGTGCGAGAATGATCTCATTACCATTTCTGAGCAAGAAATCCTCGACTGTCGGACTCGACATCGGGTCGAGCCTGATCAAGATCGTCGAGATCGATTACTCCGGCGGCTCGCCGAAGATCGTCAATTTCGGCTGCACGAGGCTCCTGCCCGAGGCAATCGTCGAGGGCGAGATCATGGACAGGGGGCTGGTGATCGACGGGATCAGGGAGTGCGTCGAACAGTCGGGGATAACGACCGACAATGTCGTGTCGGCTGTTTCGGGCCGTGCGGTCATCGTCAAGAAGGTCGTCATGGACAAGATGACCCCGGAGGACGCGCAGGAGGCGATCTACTGGGAAGCCGAGCAGCACGTGCCGTTCGATATCGACGACGTCTGCCTCGATTTCCAGATTCTAAATGACGACATCGGGGCTAACCAGATGGAGGTCCTGCTGGTCGCTGCCAAGAAGGACATGGTAACTGTCCACGCCAGCCTGATAAGGGACGCCGGTCTATCCCCGACGATTATCGACGTCGATTCGTTTGCCGTCCAGAACTGCTTCGAGGCGAGCAGGAATGCCGGCAGCTTCGGCGATTCGGACGGGGACGATGATTTCGACGATCGTCATTCTGGCGGCAGCCGGAAGGCGATCGGCCTGATCAACATCGGAAGCGATGTTACCAACATCAACATTATACAGGGAGACAGTCCCCAGTTCACGAGGGACATCAGTGTCGGCACGGACCAGTTCGTCGAATCCATGCAGAAGGAACTCGGTCTTGATTACGAGGCGGCCCAGAATGTAGTCCACGGGGAGATCGGGGAACTGGACGGTTCGAAGATAAGGGAGATCATAAAGAAGCGCTCCGACGACCTCTCACTCGGCATCGAGCGCAGCCTTTCTTTCCTGAAGGCTGCAGGAGACGCCGATACTATAGACGAGGTTGCTCTGAGTGGAGGAGGGGCGCACATACCTTACCTCAAGGAGATCCTTTCGGAAAGGCACGGAATGGAATTCTCCATACACAATCCTCTCGACGGCGTCGAATGGGATGAAGGCGTATTCGGCGAATACGAAGAAGACCTCGACAGCCTGGCGCCGCTGCTGACTGTCGGCATCGGTCTCGCTCTTAGAAAGGCGGGCAAGTAATGATACGGATAAATCTTCTTCCAGCGGAAGACAGGACCAAGAAGAAGGAACTGCATCTTCCCGAGATGTCGACTGTGTACCTGGTTGTGGCGATTGTGGTTTTTGTCGCCTCGATAGCCGTGAGCAGCACTATTCAGCGGCACAGGGTCAGGAGTCTCGAAAAGAAGATCGAGGTGGCGAAGGAGGAGGCCAGAAAGCTTGCTCCTCAGCTGGCCAAGATCAAGCAGATAACTAAGGAGCGTGAGGAAGTCAACAAGAGACTCAACCTTATCACTTCGCTCGACAGACACAGGTATTACAGGGTGAAGCTTCTCAACGATATCAGCTACAAGCTGCCGGCAAACTGCTGGCTGACCGATATCGTCGAGCTTTCCCCGAACAATTTCACCATAGATGGAATAACGTTTTCCAATTTCACCGTCGCCGACATGATCTCCAATCTGGAGAATTCGCCGCTCGTGACTAGCGTCGATCTCAAGATCGCGGAGCGGGGGCAGATCAAGAAGCGTGAAGTGATGAAATTCAGCATGAGCGCTAACGTCATGCCTCAGTAGGGAAGAGAGGAAATGGAATGGATTTCAAGGATCCCAATGTACAGAAGACGATTGTTGTGGGGATACTCCTCGTCATAGTCGGCTACGTATACTTTTTCACGTCTTTCATGCCTTTCTTCTTCCAGCCGCTGAAGGCGCACGTCAACACGCTCGATTCGGAGTATGACAAGATAAGCGCAGAGCTGGAGAAGGCCAGGAAGACCGTGAACAGTCTGGCCAGACTCGAGGAGGAGTACGAGCGGCTTCACGATAAGTGGATGGCCGCCCAGAGCCTCCTGCCCCAGGAGAATGAAGTAGCGCAGCTGCTCCGCAAGGTGACTCGTGCGGGAAGCCAGTCCGGCGTCCAGTTCGATCTCTTCGAGCCGCAGATCCCTGTCACGGGAGAATTCATAACCGAGAATCCCGTGAAGGTGAAGATCCGGGGTGAGTATCACGAGGTCGGCGTATTCCTGTCGAAGGTGGCGAACCTCGACAGGATCATCAACGTGACCGGCCTGAAGGTCAGGCCTTACAAGGACAAGGAAAATGCAGGCGGATTTACCGTCGAAGCAGAGATGATTATGACCGCGTTCACGATGAACAAAAGTGGGGAGGTGACAGATGAGAGCGTCAAGAAGAGTTCATAAGAAAGCCTGGAAAGCAATCTGGGCGTTTACGGGCGCCGCTCTTCTCCTTTCCGCTTTACCGCTTTACCCGGTCCTCGCACAGGACGGAAAGACGGTGGAAGGCAAGATCATCCGCGAGAAGAGGTATTATTACCAGGCGTTCAACCGGAGAGATCCCTTCCAGAGCCTCATCGTCGGAGAATATGAGCAGTCCGAATTCGAGCTCGTCGATATCAACGGAGTGAGACTCGTCGGAGTCCTTTCCGGCGGTATGGAAAAGTTCGCGATGCTCGAGGACAGCAATGGATTTGCTTACATCCTCAAGGCCGGCGATCCGGTCCGTAACGGAAGCGTTGTTTCCGTTGGCAACCGGACGCTGGTGGCGAGGATCTCGATGTTCGGACAGACGACCAGTGTAACCCTCAATATAGAGGGCAGCAGTAAGAACAAAGGAGAATCATGATGATGAGCATCCGCAGATTCGCCCTGGTAATCATCGCGGGTCTTGTCCTGCCCGGTCTCGGTCTCGCCGCTGTGTCGGAGATCAACGGCGTTAAGGTCGTTCCCGAGGGTGAAAAGGTCAGGCTCGAGATAAGTAAGGTCGGGGACATTCAGTTCAAGGCCTTCACTATGAGCGATCCTGACAGGCTCGTAGTGGATTGCTTCGGTGCAATGTACGACGTGCGAAGCGTCAACGACTATCCCGAGAATGGAATAGTCCGCAATGTCAGAACGAGTCAGTATCAGAACGAACCCACGCTGATCAGCCGGGTCGTTGTCGACCTGAAGACTAAGGTCGACTGGAAGATATACGAAAACGGCGACTACCAGATCGTGGAGATGTCGCCCCGGGGTACGGTCAGGACCGCTTCGGCCGATGCCGCCCCGATCCTCGAGGTAAAGCCGGTCGCAAAACCGGAACCTGCCGAGCCGAAACACATCCCGGTCGCCGCGGCCGAGATGGGTCCGGTACTGCCGATGACAATTCCGGAGAAGAAAACGGACACCGTGCAGCAGCCGGTCACCGTGCAGCAGCCGGTCATCGTGCAGCAGACCGAGGAAAAACAGGAAGAGCCCGAGGAAGATGATCCCTGGGTGAAGGTCGAGCCGGTCGAGATCAAGAACGAGATCAACTCGGCTCCAGCCAGGGCTGCCAGGATGACAACCGACTGGACACAGAACTACGTGCGCGGCGCTCCCGCCGCTGGCGGCGGCCTGGCCATGGGTAAGCGCAAGATCACGCTGGACGCGCAGGGCGCTGACATCAAGACGGTACTCCGCACCATCTCGGACTTTGCAGGCGTAAACATCGTCTCGGGCAAGGACGTCGAGGGCGATGTATACGTCCATATCAAGGACACACCGTGGGAAGAGGCGCTCGACATCCTTCTGAAGGCGTATGGTTACGGCTTCCGCGAGGAGTTCGGCATGATCAGGGTTGCCGAGAAGCAGTCCCTGATGAAAGAGGAGCTTGACGAGAAGACGGCCGAGAGGAAGAAGGACGAACTTCTGCCCCTCGTCACCAAGATCATCTTTGTCAACAACTCGAATGCCGAGGAGATGCGTATAGCGCTGGAGAATATCGTGAGCCAGCGCGGAATGATCGCTGTCGACGAGGGAAGCAACTCGCTGATCGTCAACGACATCGAGAAGAATATCGTGAAGATCGAGGGAATGGTACGCGAGCTCGACAAGAAGACCTACCAGGTCGATATCAACGCCAAGCTAGTCGAGATCGACGTCGAGGCTTCCAGGGAGCTCGGTATCGACTGGGCCGTCATGAACCTCGCATCGTCCACTCTGGACGGAACGGGAAGCGCCGAAGTCACGGCGAATATCCCGATGTCGGCCGCCAAGCTGACATACGGGACCGTTCAGTCCTGGGGTGAGTTCGCCGCCATCTTCAAGGCTCTCGAGAAGGAAAACAAGGCGCACCTGATTTCCAACCCGCGGATCACCACAATGGACAACCGCGAGGCGAGCATTCTGGTCGGTAAGGAGATTCCACTCATCGTAGCGGATGAGGCTGGAAACCCGATCACAGAGCTCACCAAGATCGGTATCATGCTGAGGGTCACCCCTCACGTGAATTCCGACAGGACCATCACTCTCGATCTGCATCCCGAAGTCAGTGACCTCCAGTCCGAGGCTACCGCCCAGGGCGGAGTTATCATTACCACCTCCGAGGCCGATACCAGGGTTATAGTCGACAACGGAGCGACGGCTGTGATCGGTGGACTGATGAAGGAGATCGAAAGCGAGTACGTGAGTGGAGTTCCCATTCTCAAGGACATTCCGGGGATCGGCTGGTTCTTCTCTTCGAAGTCGAAGGTAAGCAAGCAGCAGGAACTCGTGATATTTGTGACACCGACGATAGTGGAATAATCTTGCCCCTCCACTGGACGTCGCGCCCCCGGGTGATTCCCTGACCCCGGGGGCTTTTTTTATGCCGGACGGACTTGAAGCCCTTTTCGCTTGCCGCACGCCCGTTGATTATTTATCCTGAAATGCCTAATGAGAGTAATAGCGGGAAGAAGCAGGGGCCTTGCCTTGAGGGGCGGACATGGACCCCAGTTCAGACCTACGGCCCAGATCGTCAAGGGATCGGTATTCGATACCCTGTACGGCACGGTCCAGGATGCCGTGGTGCTCGACCTCTTCGCCGGCTCCGGTTCCATGGGGATCGAGGCCCTGAGCAGGGGGGCGTCGAGGGCGGTATTCGTCGAGCAGGACCAGAAGATCCTCAGGGCCCTGAGGACCAACCTCGACAGGTGCGGGGTGGCCGATCAGGCCGAAGTAGTGCGCGGAGACGCCATGAAGTACCTCGAGCGCCTCATCAGATCGAAGAAATCATTCGACATAATCTTCGCAGATCCACCCTACGCCTCGAAGCTCTCGCAGAAGATCGCCGTGACGATCAACTCGGTGAAGAGGAAGGTCTGCGGTCTGCTGATCACCGAGAGCGGCGAGGAGTACGATATCCCCTCCGGCGGCTCGCTCGAGAAGAAAAGGACGAGGAAATTCGGACAGACGATAGTGACGTATCTCGAATATAGAGAGGACGGGCCGCAGGGCCCAGGCACGGAGGGACAGGAGTGAAAGGCAGGACAGCCCTTTATCCGGGCACTTTCGACCCGATCACGAACGGCCACGTGGATCTCGTGGAGCGGATCTCGGGCCTGTTCGACAATGTCATCGTGGCGGTGGCCGCGGGTTACCACAAGGGGCCGCTTCTCACGCTCGAGCAGCGCGAGACGCTCGTGAGGGAAAGCCTCACCGGAATCGACCGGGTAGAGGTAGTCACCTTTGAAGGGCTGCTCGTCGATGAGTTCAGGGACAGGGAGGTCGATGTGGTCATCAGGGGCCTCAGGGCCGTTTCGGACTTCGAGTACGAGCTGATGATCGCGCTTATGAACAGAAAATTACATCCGGAATTCGAGACGGTATTCCTCATGCCGAGCGAGAAGTACATCTACCTTCACAGCTCCCTGGTGAAGGAGATATACAGGCTCGGCGGGGATATCGCTTGTCTCGTTCCGGAAGCTGTTGTGAAAAAGCTCGAAGAGTGGAAACCACTGCAGGGCGGATAACCCCGGGAGGGACGAATTGTCAGGATTCATCAGCAGGAGGGCGGCAGGAATCGAGCCGTCCGTGACCCTCAGCCTCAACACGAGGGCCAACGCCCTCAAGGAAGCGGGCGAGGATGTCGTGGGACTCGCCGCCGGCGAGCCCGATTTCGAGACGCCTGATATCATCAAAGAGGCGGGTATAAAAGCGATTAGAGAGGGAAAGACGCGCTACACCCCGGCAGCCGGGATCAGGCAGCTCCGCGAGGCGGTGGCCGAGGAGTACACGGTGTTCCTCGGCGTCGATTACGGCTGGAAAGAGGTCGTCATCTCTCACGGGGCGAAGCACTCCATATTCAACTCTCTCTACGCCCTCACCGATCTGGGCGACGAGGTGATGTTCGTAACGCCGTACTGGGTCAGCTATCCGGAGATGGTCAAGCTCGTCGGGGCGGTGCCGAGGATCGTCGAGACGGGGGCGGAGACGGGGTACAAGATGACCGTCGAGATGCTCAGGGAGGAGATCGGCAGGAAGAAACCTAAGGTACTGCTCTTTAACTCGCCGAACAACCCTGCGGGGATCGTCTACACGCGAGAAGAGCTTACGGCTATCGGAAATGTCCTCCTCGAAGAGGGAATAGCGCTCATAAGCGACGAGATATACGAGTTCCTCACATTCGACGGGGTCGAGCATTACTCTCCCGTCACGCTTCTACCCGAGCTCAAGGACCAGTCGGTCGTGGTCACCGGTGTATCGAAGAGCTATGCGATGACGGGCTGGAGGGTCGGATTTGCGCTGGCCGAGGAGCAGCTCGCCTACAGGATGGGCGCCTACCAGGCCCACGCGACGGGGTGCCCCAACGCGATCTCCCAGTGGGCCGCTCTCGAGGCGGTTCGGAACGGTGCTGCCGACCGCGAGCGTATGCGCGTCGAGTTCGAGAAGCGAAAGAAGATGTTCGGAGAGCGCCTGGCGGCGATTCCGGGGATCAGTTTCCCCGAGCCTGGCGGCGCTTTCTACTTTCTCGCCGACGTCTCGTCGCTCTATCCCGCCTGCGGGGTGACCGGGAGCGCCGAGTTCTGCGAAAAGCTTCTCCAGGAGAAGGGGCTGCTCGTGATCCCTGGCGAGCCGTTCGGCCTGGACAACATGATCCGTTTCTCGTTCGCTGCGGGTGAGGAACAGCTGACGATGGCCCTCGACAGGTTCGAGAGCTTCGTGAGCGACTATTCTTAGATGGAGCTCGAAAGCGAAATAAATGAGCTGGGTAAGAGGTTGCGGGGAATATCCTTCCGCCGGGAGGCACGCTACACGTTGTCGTACGGTTTCGATGCTACCGGCAGGAGAGGGCGGTGCGACGCAGTAGTTTTCCCCCGGGATCTCGATGATCTGCAGAAGACGGTTTTTGAGGCGCGCCGGATCGGTGTGCCTCTTTTCATGAGGGGGGCCGGGACCGGATTCTCAGGAGGATCGGTTCCATGCGGCGGAGTCGTTGTTTCGACAGAGAAGATGAACAGGGTGCTCGAACTCGATACGGAGGCACGGACCGTGACAGTCGAGTCGGGGATCGTGAACAACGATCTCCAGGAGTATCTCGAGCCTCACGGATTCTTCTACCCGCCCGACCCGGCGAGCTTCAGGGTCTCGACGATCGGCGGCAACATCGCGGAGAACGCCGGCGGCCCGAGGGCCTACAAGTACGGAGTGACGAGGCGGTACGTGCGGTCGATGGTCTGGATCGATTCCGGGGGAGAGGTGATCGAGTCTGCTGTGCGAGGGCCCGCGGCGCTGCTGATCGGCGCTGAAGGCACCCTCGGCGCGATCTACTCAGCCACGATGCGAGTGCTCCCGAGGCCGGAGATGTTCAGGACCGTGCTCGTGGCGGCGGGGGAGGACAGCGAGGCGATGAATACAGCCTCCGCTCTCCTTGCGACAGGCTTCACACCCAGCGTCCTCGAGTTCATCGACTCGAAGACGATGCGCTGCGTCAGCGAGTACAGGGAACTCTCGGGGATCGACAGGAGGAGCAGCTATCTCTTCTTCGAGATAGACGGCTCACCGGAGGATGTGGATATGCAGTACGGCCTTCTGTCGTCGTTCTGCGACAATCGAGGGCTCGAGATGCTGACCGCACGGGACGACGGGGAGAGGGAGATCCTCTGGGAGCTGCGCCGGTCGGTCAGCCCCAGTCTGGCACGCATGGGGATCACGAAGATCAACGAGGATGTCTCGTTCCCGCTCGGCAGGCTGGGTGAGGCCGTCTCGTGGATTCACGGGCTCGCCTCGGAGCTCGAGCTCGACTGCTACATATTCGGCCATTGCGGGGACGGGAACCTGCACGTCAACATCATGACCGACAGGCGCCGCAGGGAGGAGATGGAGCGGGCGATGGTGTTCGTCGAGCGCCTCTTCAGGCGAGTTGCGGAGATGGGGGGGACGCTGAGCGGCGAGCACGGGATAGGGATCACAAAGAAGGACTTTCTCGGCCTGGTCTTTTCACCGGCCGAGCTCGAGCTGCAGTACGGGATCATGAACGCGATGGATCCGGAGAACATATTCAACCCGGGCAAGTATTTCGATCCGGGGGGGCATGACGATGTTCATTGACAGGGTGGAGCTCCGCGTGAGGGCGGGAAACGGGGGGAACGGGTGCGTCTCCTTCAGGAGGGAGAAGTTTGTCCCCCGTGGAGGGCCTGACGGCGGGGACGGTGGAAGGGGCGGCGATGTTATCATCAGGGTCCAGTCGCAGATGAGGACCCTGCTCGATCTGAGATACAGGAAGGAATACGCGGCGAAGAACGGCAGGCCCGGAGAAGGCGCGAGGAAGACCGGCAAAAGCGCTCCGCCGGTGGTCATCAATGTGCCGTCCGGAACACTCATAGAGGATATCAATACGGGTGAGACCGTTGCCGACCTGATGAACGATCACGATGAGGTCATGGTGGTAACAGGGGGGAAGGGAGGCAGTGGAAACTGGCACTTCAGGAGCGCGACCGACCAGACTCCGCGAAGGGCAATGCCGGGTATATCCGGCGCGGAAAGAAACCTGCGCCTGACGCTCAAGCTGATCGCGGACGTCGGTCTTGTCGGCCTTCCGAACGCCGGCAAGTCGACACTGCTGCGGTCGGTGAGCGAGGCGAATCCTCTTGTGGCCGAGTATCCATTCTCGACCCTCACGCCGAATCTCGGTATCGTGAAAATCGACGAGGCCGCCTCGTTCTGCATGATCGATATCCCCGGACTTATCGAGGGGGCGCACGAGGGCAAGGGGCTCGGCCTCGAGTTCCTCCGCCATATCGAGAGGTGCAGAGTGCTCTGCTTCATCGTCGATGCCGCCTCGCATGAGGCGACTCCGGAGGACGCTTATCGCCAGCTGATCTCCGAGCTGGGGCAGTACAGCGCGGCGCTGCTCGAAAGGCCCCGCTTCGTTGCTCTCAACAAGATCGATCTGCTGCCCGGCGGAGTGGAAGAGGTCGAGTTCCAGCCGGTGGGGGAGGAGAGGGTCCATATCATCTCGGCCCTTGCGCGCAGGGGCCTCGAAGATCTCATGCGAGAGCTCTATCACGCAGTTCTCGACGCGGAGAACGCAGGGGACGGGTAACGCTGCAGCCTACTCCGGATCGCTGATCGCACCCATGAACAGTATCAGCCCTGTATTGTCATCGACGATCGCGATGAGGAAGGGCCTGTCGACGACCATGTGGAATGGATCCACAACGGGCATTGCCGATGTGAGCCGGATCGTGATCGCCGTCGCGGCGGCGGCCTCGGTGCCTTTCTCGTTCACCTCTATGACTGCCTTATGCAGGACGTCGCTTATGTAGACATCGCCCGGTCCGCATTCGCAGAGGTTCGAGAAATCGGCGCTGCGGCTGAAGGCATCCTTCATCCCCATGCCCGAGAGTGTTCCGTTGAGTCTCGAGAAGTACTCCGCCTTGAATCGCGGCATCTCGATCGTGCCGTCGCGCTCCGCAAGGGTGCCGGTCCACGTCTTCCAGTCTTTGAGAGCAAGTTTTCCGATAAGGTCTGCGAGCGTGTTTTCCCCGGAGGGGAGGAAGACGTACATCGAGGTCCCGCCTCCGGAGGGCCCGTCATCCGATGCGTTCTTGCCGTATGGCAGTCTCACAGCCTGAAAGAGTTCGTTCTCGTGACAGTCGAGCTTTCCGGAACGTTTCATCATCGGGACCGATTTTTTACCCTTCGGCGAGTGGAAAGGCCTTTCTTCCGTGAGATCCTTGTCGAATTCGACCGTCCATTCGCCTTTGAAATAGATCGCGTTGACGAGGATCGCGACGTCGTCCGGATCGACCGAATCGATAATAGAGGGGATCATCCCCTCCGTCCGCTCCTCGACCCACCTGTTGATCTCCTTCTCCGTCTCGAGCAGGCAGACGCCGGCGTTGAAATGCTTCTCGTTCCTGCTTACGAATTCCTTCCTGAAGGGGAAGCCCTCCCTGAGCCATAGAGAGTTGGCGATCGACAGGGTGATCCCCGTACCCGTCTCGGACAGATGGTCGACGAGCAGCCCGTTGGCCCCGTTGTAAGCGCTCAGCTCCATCGACCCGGCACCGAGAAGGCGGGCCATCTCAGCGGCTGTAGTGCCGCCGGCGCCGTTGTATGCCATGCCGAGGCAGAGAGCCACGCTGACGGGGGAGACGAACACGTTGTCCCCATCGCTGCCGGCCGCTTCGCGGGTGAAGAGATCGACGCCGAACCGGTTGTAACCTTCGAGCAGCGGCCCCGCGCTCGCGGGCTCCGTCCCGGATTCGTCAGTCCCGGCGCACGCGAACGACTGGGTGAGGCAGAAAAGGACTAGAAAGAACAGTGGAACAGTTCTGAAGATGCGTTTCATCATTTACCTCCATGTATTGGCCATAATAGATTCTACAAGCGAAGCCGCTACGGATTCCATGATAATAAACGGATCGGACTCTCCTGGTAAATGTGCAATGCTATATCTTGCATCAAATGAGAACACTTTTCAAACACGTCGCAAATCGTATAGAATCGGCACCCGGTAGGCAGCGGGCAAAAAGTGGCGATGAGAGGGGCAGGCTGACGGATTGAAAGACGACGGCAGAAGAGCCATCTTCTCCTGGGCTATGTACGACTGGGCCAACTCCGCCTTCGCCACGACGGTGATAGCTGGATTCTTCCCCGTATTCTTCAACGGGTACTGGAGCGCTGGAGCCGACACGACGGTGACGACCGCAAGGCTGGGGCTCGCGAACGCAATCGCCGGGATAACGGTAGCCCTGCTCGCGCCGGTGCTCGGCGCCATCGCCGACCGCAGCTCGGCGAGGAAGAAATTCCTCGTCTTTTTCGCCTTCATGGGGGCCCTGATGACCGCGTCTCTCTGGATGGTCTCGCGAGGGGACTGGAAGGCTGCGATCCTCATCTTCGTCCTCGCCTCTATCGGGTTCAGCGGAAGCATCGTTTTCAACGATTCCCTTCTCGTTTCGGTGGCCGGGCCGAAGCAGAGGGAAAGGGTATCTGCCCTGGGCTACGCACTCGGATATCTGGGCGGCGGCCTTCTCTTTGCCCTCAATATCGCGATGACGCTGCGTCCGGCGGCCTTCGGGCTCGCCGGGCCGGAGGAGGCGGTCAGATACTCGTTTCTCACTGTGGGACTCTGGTGGGTGGTCTTTACCATACCTCTGATCATGTTTGTCAAAGAGAAGCGCCCGGAACGGACACCGGGTATCCGCAGAACGGTGGCGGGCGGTATGCGGGAGCTGGTGGGCACCTTCAGGGCGATAAGGCGGCTCAGGATGGTATTCCTCTTTCTCGTAGCCTACTGGCTGTACATCGACGGGGTCGACACGATCGTGAGGATGGCAGTCGACTATGGCATGTCGATCGGCCTCGAGCGCAACGATCTGATAATGGCTCTTCTCGTGACGCAGTTCGTAGGCTTCCCATCGGCGATCGCGTTCGGGAGGATCGGCGCGAAGATCGGCGCGCGCAGGGCGATATTCATCGCGATAGGGGTCTATCTTTTCGTAACGGTCTGGGCGGCGCTGATGGACAGCCGCGAGGAGTTCTATGTCCTCGCCGTCTCGGTCGGTCTTGTCCAGGGCGGCATCCAGGCGCTGAGTCGTTCGCTCTTCGCCGGGATCGTGCCGGAGGAAAAATCGGCGAGGTATTTCGGATTCTACAACATGGTCGGGAAATTCGCCGCGGTGATAGGTCCGGTACTCATGGGCACTACCGGCATCGTGCTGAGATCCTTAGGCGCCGGCGCAGAGACGGCGACGAGGCTTGGCATCACCTCGGTCGCGATCCTGTTCATAGCGGGCGGCATCCTGCTCTACTTTGTCGACGAGGAGAAAGCGAGACGGGAGATCATGGAAGTCGAGAGCGGCGGGAGCACGCTCGGCACTTGACACCGCGGCGGTACTGTTGCACGATGGGCCTCTGACGGAAAGCGCCCGCACAAGGAGGACTCTTGGATTTCAGGAACCTTTTCGAGCCGAAGACGATGGCGGTTATCGGATTGTCGCTGAGCAACGAACGCCATCCGGCTAACATCATCTACAACAAGAACTACTTTCGTTACCCGGTGAAGGTGTACGGCGTGAACCCGAAGGGCGGGACGTACCACAAGGAAAAGATCTACACGTCGATCTCGGAGATCCCCGAGAAGATCGACCTGGCGGTAATCGCCGTGCGGGCCGAGTACGTTTCCGGCGTTCTGAGGGATTGCATCGACAGCTGGGTCGGCGGGGCCGCCGTAATATCGGGCGGGTTCGCCGAGACGGGGAGGCTCGACCTGAGGCGGCAGTTCGAAGAGATCGCCGCCGAGGCCGATTTTCCCATCATCGGCCCCAACTGTCTCGGGATCTACTCCCCGGGCGAGGTCGACTCCCTCTTTCTGCCGAGCGAGAGGATGGTCAGGCCCGAGCAGGGGAACGTGGCGCTCGTCAGCCAGAGCGGCGGAATACTGGTCGACCAGATGGTCAAGTTCGCCGGGCAGGGAATCGGGCTCTCGAGGGCGGTCAGCATCGGCAACAAGGCTGCTGTCGGGGAGCTCGAACTGCTCAAGTACCTCGCGAGGGACGAAAAGACAGATGTGATCGCCTTCTATATCGAGGGATTCGGCCCGGGTGAGGGGAGGGAGTTCGTGACTGCGGCAGCGAGGTGCCCCAAGCCCGTGATTATCATGAAGGCCGGCAAGAGCGCCGGGGGAAGCCGTGCCGTGTCGAGCCACACCGCCTCGATTGCGGGGGACTACGCTGTTTTTTCATCCGTGATGCGTCAGTTCGGGATCGTCGAGGCGAAGGACGAGTTCGAGATGGTCTCGTTCTGCGAATCGCTCAGCTGCTACAGCAGGGGAATCGACGGCAGGGTCGGCATCGTGACGGCGAGCGGAGGGCACGGCGCCGTGGCGGTCGACACGTGCGAGGCGTCGGGACTTGTGGTGCCGCAGTTCTCCGAAGAGATCCAGGAGAAGCTACGCGGGCGTCTCTCTCAAAGCGTCCAGCCGATCGCCTCACTGGGTAACCCGATTGACCTTACCGGAAGCGCACGGGACGACGATTTCGTCATCTCGGCCAGTGAGCTGAGCAGGCTTCCCGACATCGACTGCGTGATCATCCTCCTGCTGCCCTACATACCCGAGGTCACATCGGACGTGGGCGCGAGGCTGAGCCAGGTCTACCATGAGGAGGGGAAGCCGATAGTGGCGTATGTCCCGCACGTCGAAAAGTACAGGATGATCATAGAGGGATTCCAGCTCAACAACGTTCCCGTCTCTCACTCTATCGAGGGAGCGATCCTGATGGTTGAGGCGATGAAGAGGTGCAAGCCATGCTGAGTGAAACAGCTGCCGCTGTCCTTGAGGAATCGAAGAAACGAGGCTGGGTCCTCGAACCCGACGCGAAGCGTCTCTTCGCCGACGCCGGATTCGATGTTCCCGTCTCGGAGCAGGTACGCT
This sequence comes from uncultured bacterium, assembly GCA_965371515.1. Classification (GTDB taxonomy): domain Bacteria; phylum Krumholzibacteriota; class Krumholzibacteriia; order Krumholzibacteriales; family Krumholzibacteriaceae; genus JAUWCL01. The sequence goes on from CBDUYR010000008.1 coordinate 71,165, forward strand.
CGGAAGACGAGGCCGTCGCGGCGGGAGAGCGGATCGGCTGGCCCGTGGTGGCGAAGGTCGTCTCGCCCGACGTTATTCACAAGTCGGAAGCAGGTGGCGTCGCCGTTGGGATAGACGGACCCGGGGCGATGCGTGAGGTGTTCGCTCGCCTGAGTAATATCGATGGGTGCGAAGGCGTTCTTGTCGAGGAGATGCTGCCCGGGATCGAGCTGATCATAGGCGGCAAGATCGACGGGCAGTTCGGGCCCGTGGTGCTTGCCGGGATTGGTGGAGTCGGCGTCGAGATTTACAAGGACACGGCGATAAGGATGGCTCCGATCGAGGAAAAAGACGTTGCCTCGATGCTCAACGACATCGTGGCAGGCAGCATCCTGCGCGGCTACCGCGGCTCGGCGGGAGTGAACCTGGAGGAACTGAAGAAGTTGATAGCAGGTTTCTCCAGCCTGATCGTCGAGATGGCGGACCTCGTCGAATCGGTCGATCTCAATCCGGTTCTCTGTACGGAGGAAAGATGCGTCATCGCCGACGCGAGAATAATCCTTAAAAAAAACGACAAATGCAGTTGACAAGGCAAATGGAAGCGGTTTAGGCTTCGTTCAGGTAAACAGGTAAGCAACTCGTCTCAAAGTCTGTCAAGCGACAGAAAGAAGGAGGTACAAGATGGCAGAGACTTACGTTTACGCTTCGAGGATCAAGGAACTGGCCAAGAAGTTCGGTCTCAGGATGAGCGGGGACGCAGCCGACGCCCTTAACGCGCAGATCGCTGAGATGGTCAAGGCCGCTGCCGATAGGGCGAAGGGTAACAAGCGCAAGACTATCTACCCGTTCGACTTCTAGAGCCTGCGCGCCAGTATTTGATATCAAGGGGCGGCCGCTTGTCGGTCGCCCTTCTCTTTGTGCAGTCACAGTCGGTTCTTAGGCATGAATCCCTCAAGCATATGAAGCTGCCAGAGGTCACGGCTGTTCCAGCGGAGCAAAGGATGCAGCGCGAGCTTTCCGGTAATGCCTATGCGCCCCTCGAGGTATTTGAGCTCACTGAACATGTCCTCGACGTCGGGGTCGGGGGGAGGCTCGAAATCATTCTCCCGCATCAGGAGGATTCCCTTTGCCCTTATAGACAGCTCGATGTGCAGGCGCAGGTAGCAGAGCATATCGGCCACTGTCTCGCCCGGGAAGGTCCGTTTGAGTGAGATGAGATATTCACCGACAGGCGTACTCGCAATGTCGCCTGAGGTTATCATCTCCAGCATCTGTTGGTCAGAGTCGAAGCCGATACCGAGCCATCTGCGGAGCGTACGCTCGCTCTGACGAAATACGAGCATCATCACCAGGGGGACGCCGATCAGCAGTGCGAGGAGCGTGACGCGCAGGGAGATGAAGAAATGGTTGAAGAGAGAGTGTATCAGGACAGCCATCAGGAAGGCGGG
>CBDUYR010000009.1:0-71153 GCA_965371515.1 uncultured bacterium
CCGCTGCCCCGAGACTGTCTACCGCTGCCAGCGAAGTGGCACTCGAATCGACAGAAGCCGCGGCCATCGCGGCGGCTTCCGCCCTTACCCTGTCTTTCTCTTCCGCGATCCTCGCGGTGTCAGCCACTGCAGAGTCGATATACGCCTCAAGTTGATTCCTCAACGCCTTCTCGCCGAGCAGGCCGATCTCGTATAAGGCTCCCCTCGCTTGTGGCGATACGGGATATTCCCTGGCAAGATAACTGAACATCTCTACCGCCTGGGCGGTGTCCACCTTTTCCATCCGGTAGATCCACCCGATCGCGTAGGCCGCCAGCGGCGCATAGTTCGTCTGAGGGAAACTGTCAACGACAGCTCTGTAATTATCGAGTGCCAGGTCCGTTTCCCCGAGCTTCGTCAGCTGGATCTCCGCGGCAAGAAAACGCTTCTCGGCCTGACCTTCCTCGCTCTCAATCTCCCCCGAACTTTTCTGCAACTCGAGAAGCCTCTTAAGGCTGCTCGATCTCTGCAGCGCTACAGCAGCGTATTCGGAGCTGGCCGATTCGTTGCTGACTTTCGCATACGCTTCCTGAGCCTGCTGGAGCGAGTCGAGCTTCTCGTGATATATCACGCCGAGGAGGAAATACGCTTCCGCCGAATAGTTCGACCTCGGAAACAATCCGGTTATAACATCGTATTCCTTGATCGCGGCCTGGAGGGAATCCATACAGACATAGCTGGCTGCTTTGCCCAGCATGACCGCAGGCTTCTCCTTTGTCTTGGTTATCTCCTCGAGCAGACTGTTACAGAGCTCGAGCGCTTCAGTGCATTTTCCGATTTTCGTGTAGCAGTTAGCCAGCGAAATGGAAATCGCGTACCGCGTATCCCAGTTCATGCCCTTTCCGAGCACGCTTTCGTACCCGGCCGCAGCGCTGACCCAGTTCTCCATCTGGAAATACAGCTCGGCGCTGCGCAGCGAAGCTTTTTCTTTGTGTTCCTTCTTTCCCGATTCTTCGGCCACCTTCGAGTAAAACCCGAGCGCGTCTTCGTAATCTTCCAGACCCAGGCTGATATCGCCCGCGAGAAATATCACATCGAACTTCAGGTCGTGGTCGGGGAATGCCTCGAGAAAGCGTCCTGTATAGAGAAGGGCCTGGTTGTACTCGCCCTTCGCGTAATTCGCCTTGGCCAGCCAATAGATCGACTTCGGGACATACTCACTCTCAGGATAATTGGTCGTGAGCTCGACAAACTTGCGGATACCCTTGTCGTATTCGCCCTGCCTGACGAGTGACTGCCCCATCAGGAAAATCGCGTCGTCGACCCACTTACTGTCCGGGTAGTCCCTGACGATCTTGGCGCATTTGGTGATGACCTCACCGTATTTCGCCTTGAGATTCCTGTCTACTTCACCCGTGTTTCCCCTCATCTCTTCGGCTTCGCCGTAGATCTTCCGGGCATTGTACAGTGTATTGAAATAGACACATGATCCCAGCATCACCGCAACGGCCAGAACCGCGGCAACTGGGGCGATCGTCTTGACAGGCAGTCTGTTTTTCACTTCCTGGTTCCCTGACTCAGGGGTGTGCCATTCGTTTCTGTATTACCATCAGGATGGAAATCCTGTTTAAATCCCGTAATCACGGTTCTCTATCATTATATAATAGCCGAAAGCCATTTTCCCTCAAGGAAAACTCCCTGCACCCTGCCGGTCAGCTCCTTACCGAGAAGTGGCGAATTGGACGATTTCGACTTCAGATTCTCTCTTTCGGGGGTCCATCGTTCGTTTGTATCGATCAGAACCAGGTCTGCAGGCTCTCCCTCCTCCATTTTCCCTCCGGGCAGCCCGAGAACGTCGGCCGGCCGGCTCGTCATCAGGCTGATGAGGTCGATGAGTTCCAGTTCGCCCTTGCCTACCAGCTCAGTGTTGAGTTGGGCGAAGGATGTCTCCAGACCGATTATTCCCGGCGGGGCTATATCGAACTCCACCTGCTTGTCGATCACCGAATGCGGGGCATGATCGGTCGCTATACAGTCGATTGTCCCGTCCCGCAGTGCTGCGCGCAGCGCGGCGATGTCCTTCTTTCCGCGCAGTGGAGGATTGACTTTCAGGTTCCTGTCGTAATCCTCGAGCATCGAATCGTCGAGTGTGAGGTGATGCGGCGTCGCTTCGGCTGTGACTACTACGCCCTTCTTCTTTGCTTTCTTGATCAGGTCGACAGCTCCGGCGGTGGAGACATGGGCGATGTGAAGCATCGAACCTGTCAGTTCGGCCAGCCTTATGTCCCTTGCAACAGCTATCTCTTCGGATGCGGCGTGCGCCCCCTTAAGCCCCAGCTTGGTCGACCAGTACGATTCGTTCATCTGCGATTCGTTTGTCAGATAGGGATCCTCGCAGTGGGATATGATCACCAGACCCTGCATCCCGGCGTATTCGAGAGCCGAACGCATCACCTTACTGTTGGTGATATACTTTCCGTCGTCACTCAACGCAACCGCGCCGGCTTCCTTGAGGTGATGGTACTCGCAGATGTCGATCCCTTCGAGACCCTTCGTCACCGAGGCATTCACATAGACCCGGCAGCTGGCCGAGTCAGCGGCGCGCTTGAGAACATGCTCGACAACGCTTGGATCGTCGATGACCGGGTCGGTGTTGGCCATGCATACCACGGCCGTATATCCGCCCGCGGCGGCAGCGGCGGTTCCTGTCTCGATCGTCTCCTTGTCCTCGAAGCCGGGTTCCCTGAGGTGTGTATGTATATCGATAAATCCGGGAGCCAGCAGGAGTCCGCCCGCCTCGAGAACAGGCAGATCTGTCTTTACCTGCTTCTGCCAGATGATCTCCTCTATCAGCCCCTTGCGGATGAGCACCGAACCGGTCCTTATCCTTCCGGCGACAGGGTCGGCGATCCCGGCCCCTGCGATCCAGAACTCTTTCTTGTCTTTCCAGTCTATCATCTCAGCTCCTTGCTCGATTCGGGATACGGCCCTTTCAGCTCGCAACCGCTTCTTCCTCGGCCTTTCCCCCGGCCAGGAGAAACAGGACCGACATTCTGACGGCAACGCCATTCTCGACCTGTGGCAGTATGACCGCCTGCGGTCCGTCAGCGACTTCCTGCGCTATCTCCACGCCTCTGTTCATCGGCCCTGGATGCATGACGATACATCCATCCGGCGCGCGCTTGAGTACTTCCGGGCTGACCCCGAAGACCTCGAAATATTCCCTTGAGCTGGGAAAAAGCTTCGCCTTCTGTCTCTCGAGCTGGATCCTCAGGATGTTTATCGCATCGGCGTTCTCTATCGCTCTTGTCAGATCGTACTCTACCTTGACCCCACCCTCACCGAGCTTCTCGATATCTATCGGCATCATGGTTGGTGGACCGCAGAGTGTTACCTTCGCCCCCATCTTCGTCAGGCCCCATATGTTCGAGCGGGCGACCCTGCTGTGCATGATATCGCCTATGATCGTCACCCTTTTGCCGGTGAAAGTGCCCCACTTCTCACGCAGCGTCATCATATCGAGGAGCGCCTGCGTCGGATGAGCGTGCCTGCCGTCGCCGGCGTTTACTATCGACGCCTCGAGGAATTCCGAGGCGAATTTGTGTGCGCCCGAATACCCGTGGCGCATCACCACGATATCGACCTTCATCGCCTGTATGTTCTCGAGTGTATCTCTCAGCGTCTCACCTTTTTTCACCGATGATGTGGCCTTTGAGAAATTGATTATGTCGGCGCTGAGCCTCTTCTCCGCAAGCTCGAAGCTCATCCTCGTCCTCGTGCTCGCCTCGTAGAACACATTGGCTATCGTCACTCCCCGCAGCGCCGGAACCTTCTTGATCTTCCTCTGAAGGACTTCCTTGAAATTATCCGCTGTGTCGAGGATCAACTTGATCTCCTGGGCGGAGAGGAATTCCAATCCGAGAAGATCCTTCCTGTTGAACTGCACCTTTACCCTGCCTCCTTGTGAATTCTCTTTGTTCATGACACAGTCACTTCCCTGCGTTTTTCTTCGTGGATCTTGATTTGAATATTGTCCTGGTCTTAGTTTTGCTCCTGGCTTTGGTCTTAGTTTTGGTCCTGGCTTTGGTCTTAGTTTTGGTCCTGGTCCTGGTCTTAGTTTTGGTCCTGGTTTTGACCTTGGTCTTGGTCTCGACAACGGCTTTTCTCTTCGACGGTGCAGCTTTCTTTACAGATCTCTTCTTTCCGGACGTTATCTTATCCGGTTTTTCCTCTTTGCCTTCGACCACGTCGCAGAGAACTACCAGCTCTTCGCCATCGGTCTCACTCAGGAGGACCACCACTGTCTCGTTACTGGAAGTTGGAACGTTCTTGCCGACAAAATCAGCCCTGATCGGGTATTCCCTGTGACCACGATCAATCAGCACGGCGAGCTGTATCGCCTTCGGCCGGCCGAAATCGGTGAGTTCGTCGAGAGCGGCACGCACCGTGCGACCAGTGAACAGAACATCGTCGACAAGAATAACCACGCGATCACTGATATCTTCGTTAATCTCCGTCTTACCGACGAGCGGATTCGTCGAAATCATCTGGAGATCGTCACGATACAGTGTGATATCCAGCGCTCCGACGGGCACACTCGAACCCTCGAAGTCCTCAATCGCCTTCGCGATACGCTCGGCCAGGGGTACGCCGCGCTTGCGGATACCGACCAGTATTATGTCGCCGGTGCCCCTGTTCCGTTCTACTATTTCATGAGCTATTCGCGTGACGGTGCGACGGAGTTGGCTGGTATCCATCACTACGGCTTTTCTGATTTTTTTCAAGAAGACCTCCCCGCGTACTGGATGGTAAAAAAAAATCCACTCGGCCGGAGAGGCAGAATGGATACGCGGGTCCTCGAGGCATCCCTTTCCTGGCCTCCCGGACCAGATTAAAAGGTCGTGTCAGGGATGATACTATACTACGCCGGGTCCTGTTGCAACATTTTTCTCCCCAATACACAGGGAAATGGTCCTGGTTCTGATTCCGAGAAATCCCTGAAAAATCTTCTGGAAAAATTGAATATTCGTGGATTTTTCGAAGATTTCTCTTGACGCGATTTTCAGCCCATTTTCCCGCAACTCGCTACCCCGCACTGATTTGCGCCCTGCGCGAGCCTCAAGGCCCCAAGAAGCGGGTTTCCTGGATATTTCGACTCCAGCCTTGCCTCAACCTGAATCTGCGCGGTACAGGCGGTCTGTGAGCCTGCCGAAAACCTGTGCTATAATGCAGGTAGGGCAGATGAAATGGAGAGGCACTTTCATCTGAAGAAGGAGGAGGACGATGAAGACGATGAAGCCCGCCAACAGTTCCAGTATCTCCAACCGTAAATCCACCAGAGTGATTCCCGGCAGCAAGGCTCTCAAGGGTATCCCTGACACAAGGACTCTGAAGGGTATCTCCGACAGAGAGCTCCTCGGCAGGATAAGAAAGCTCTCAGACACAGAGAGAAAGACTGTGCTTTTGATTCTCGCCCATCTGATCGAGATAGACAGACGAAGCCTCTACCTGCCGCGAGGCTACAGCTCGCTCTTTGAGTTCTGCGTAAAGCACCTCGGATACTCTGAGTCCACGGCCGGCAGGAGGATCAGCATAGCCAGATGCATCAGGGACTATCCGAGAATTTACCGGCTGCTCGCAGAGGGCAAGACGAACTTCAGCAATGTGGCAAAGATCTCTAGGATCATCACTCCGGGGAACTCCGACAAGCTCCTTGCCGGAATCGAGGGCAGGTCCGCTCGTGAGGTCGACCTGATCGTCAGCAGGCACAGGCCGAAGAGCTCGATCAGGGACCATGTCCGGCCGGTGTATGTGATGACCGAGCTTCAGGTACCTGTCGATGCTACCAATACAGGCACTTCCGGCAAGGCCGGCAGTGGGGGAAAATCCACTCCCAACGTTGGGAGTGGAAAATCCCCCAACTCCGGCAAGCCAACCACCGAGAGCCGGATGGTCCTCGAGCAGAGGTTCAAGGTCGAGTTCGGGGTAGATCCCGAGTTTCTCGAGAAGCTCGAGCGGGTACGCTCTCTCCTTTCTACGAAGCATCACGCAAAACTCGAGTTCGGGAAACTCTTCGAGGTCCTGATGGACGAGTATATCGAACGTCACAGCCCCGAGAGCAGGATCAGGAGGAAGACAGCACGCGCGAAGCGGAATGCAGAGCGGAAGAATGGGAAATCCTCGCAGAAAACATGGCAGAAAGACCAGAGATCCTCGCAGAAGCCATCTGTACCCCCGCAGAAGCGGGAAGACTCTCGATATATTCCCAAGTCTGTGCGGGACGAGGTCTACGCCAGGGACAAGGGGCGGTGTACGTATGTCGCACCCGGGGGGAAACGGTGCGGCTCGAAGTGGAACCTTCAGATAGACCACATCACTCCCTTTGCCAGGAGCGGGGACAACTCGCCGGGTAACCTGAGATTGTTATGCGCGAAACATAACCGGCTGGAGGCGGAGAGAGTCTACGGGAAAAAATTCATGAAGCAGTTTCATGAAGCTGGGCATGATACCAGGTAGACAGCAGCCAGATACATTGCAGGTACCTGGTAACCTGACGGCATCTTTCGGGCAGATCAGGCCCGGACAGCTATTCGCCGATAATCTTGACCAGTACACGCTTTTTGCGGCGGCCGTCGAACTCTCCGTAGAAGATCTGCTCCCATGGGCCGAAATCGAGCGACCCCCCTGTGACGGCCACTACGACTTCGCGACCCATCACCTGTCTTTTCAAGTGGGCGTCGCCGTTGTCCTCGCCCGTCCGGTTGTGGCGGTAGGCACTGATCGGCTCATGAGGCGCCAGTTTCTCGAGCCACTTCTCGTAATCTGCGTGCAGGCCGCTCTCGTCGTCGTTTATGAAGACGGACGCGGTGATGTGCATAGCGTTGACGAGGCAGAGTCCCTCCGATATCCCGCTCTCGTCGAGACACTCGTCGACTTGAGGTGTGATATTTATCATCGCCCTTCGCTTCGAGATCTCGAACCACAATTCCTTACGATAACTCTTCATCCTGAAATCCTTTCGTTGCTCCAGCGACAGTTCCAACGCTGGCATGCATCCTAGTAGATCAGCTTCGTCGCCACCACGCGATTGTCCGAAAATGTCGGTATCACGACCATATCGTATTCGTCCACCAGCTCGATATCTGCAGCGTTGATCCCCTCCGACCTCGTATCGAGCAGGATGTAGATACCTCCGTCAGGCTCTATCAGTAATGTCCTGCCTTTCCAGTCTGTGACGATGTAATTCCCCTTCGAATCGATTTTCAATCCGTCGACCGACGACCCGACAGTTACCACCGTCGTGACGGTCCTGTCCACGAGATCGATGGCCTTCAGTGTGGCATCACCCGAATTGCCGACGATCAGACGGCCGGCGGCGATGCAGAGGCCGTTGGGACTCTGGATATCCTTGTGACGCAGCCAGGCCTCGAGCGTCCCGTCCGAAAACCTGTAGATAGCGCTGTTATCACGCGACGAGTCAGAGATGTAGACGTTCCCCTTCCCGTCCACCGCAACGTCGTTGAGAAATACAGCTCCTTCGGCCGTGTGCCGTTCAACGACCTTGTCCGCCCTGATGTCGATCACAACGAGCTCGTCGATATCGCTCACGTAGATCCTGCCGCCGTAAACGGCCATACCCTTTGGAGCGTTGAGCCCCGTGACCCATTTGAGTTTCTTCACTTCCCCATCGATCGATACCCGCGAGATGAATCCCTCGCCGTCCTTCTCTCCCGGGCTGCCGGCGATATTGGAAACGTACAGTATCTCCCTGTCGAAATCCCAGCATACAGATTCGGGGGTGCTGAAAACGGGCTCTGTGGCCCACTTCTTCACGAGGTGAAAGGCTCCTGAAGAAGACGCCGCCAGAACGGTGAGAACAAGAGCAAGCGTCAAGACCAGGGCAGCCCTGCTCAAGACAGCAGCCCTGCACGAGACAGCAGCCCTGCACGAGACAGCAGCCCTGCTCGAGACAACCGATTGATTATACCTCATGAAAAACCCCCTTACCTGTTTCATATCTTCGAATATGAAACCGATTATAGGGGGCTTCACTTACTTTTTACAGTGTATTTCAATGCTGCGCTCAGTTGCCGTCCCAACCTCCGAGCCTGGCCCAGAGATGCCAGGCCGCATACGCCTTGAGATTTGCGTTGAGCGGCTGGCTGTGCGCCGAATCACAGCTGTACCAATCGCCGACGTTGGCGTCCTGCCAGTTGATCGCCCAGTTCGAGTCCAGCGATCCGTTGTCGTCACTGTCGTAATCACAGTTGTCGTTGGCCGCCATCTGCAGGTAGTAGATATCGTCCGGATCGTACGACTCTATATCGGCGAAGTCGTAGAGTGTCTTGTCGTTGGCCTCGCAGTACGCCCTGATCTGCTCGTTCCTGATGTGGAGATTGCCCGTTTCCCGCGAACTGTCCAGATGACCGGTCATATAGACGAATCTCACGCCGGGATAATCGATCTCCAGCTGGTTCATCGCCGCGAGATAATCGACTATGTACTGCTCGGTCGCCGTGCTGACCTGGCCGCACCACGACCATATCACGACGTTGACGTCGGGATTGTCGTCGAGATAGTTCCTCGTGGCTTCCGGCCATGTGGCGCTGCCCAGATCTAAGGAGCCGAATGCATAGTCATGCAGGTCGAGCGTCCCGCCAGTGCCGCCGTTGCTGTAGTTGTAGAGGTCGTCGCCGAGGAAAGCCGCCAGACCGTCCATCCCGGTTGTGAGCTGGCTCCCGTGGGACGTATGTCCGTAAGCTATGTGAAGATTGTCTATAGCATCCTGGATCGTCGACCGGGGAACGGCCGAGATATCACAGCATGTATGATCGATTATCATGCTGACGTCTTCACCTCCGTTATCGTTGACTGATGTCGGCGAACCATCGTCGGAATCGCACGACAGGACCAGAAGCACGGCCAGAGCCGCCATCAGCACAGGCACCTTGTTTTTCAATAACATCCTCATTCCATATCCCCCTGTCAGGTATATCCGGCACATTAAATTAAATCCATGCAAGAATCATGAGAAAAATACCTGATTCCAAAGCGGATCTCGATATACAGAAAAAAGGCGTGCCACCGACGTGCACGCCCTATTCCACCTAAGGTCCGCTGTGGCAGGAAGTTACTTCAACCGCTCGTCGTCCGGAGCGACTTTTTTGACTTTCTCGAGCAACTCGTTGTACTCGTCTGTCTTTCCGCATTTATCAAGCAGGTCGAGATGCAGAAAATACACGTCCAGGCTGGAAACTTCCTCCTCGGGATCCTCTATGTCCTTGCCGTAGTAGGTAAGACCTTTCTCGAGCGTCGCCAGCGCTGTCTCATACTCTTCGAGATCCCTGTAGACATCGGCGAGCATTACGTATGCGTCGTAATGGGTCTCGCGCGTCTCGATTGCCTTATTCAGGGCCATGACGGCGTCCGCCAGCTCGCCCTTCTTCCAGTATGCCTCTCCCTTGTGACGCCATGGGCAGGACCACTTGGGGCTCTTCTCGTTGAGGTTATCGTAGATCGCGATCGCCTCGTCGTACCTGTCCATCTCCAGGAGGATGTTTCCGTAGCTGAACCGGTTGCGGTTGTTCAGTTCGGCTGTGTTTTCCTCCAGTATGTCGAGATTCTTTTCCAGTTCGATGAGACTCATGTATGCCAGGACCACTGCCGCGCTGTAATTGGCCGTGTCCGCCCTCAAGGTTTCGTAGTGATCGAACGCTTTCAGGAAATTCTCCGGGGTGCGGTCCTCGAGGTAGATGCTGAAAAGGCTCTTCTCCTTGGCAAGAGCCGCTCCCGGCAGCAGGATCGCTACAGCGACGGCGAATATTACGAGCTTCTTCATTCCACTCTGTCCTTTCCTCTTCCCGTCCGTTACCGCTGCCTGGAGCATCTCGTTCGGACGGCCCTGTCCATTGATAAAATATGCCGGTCCCTGCCGGCCTTCCTTTAATATAAACGCATCGACCGGTCGATTCATGCGGAATAATCCATATATCCTGGGGGGACCCGCTGATCATCATGGCCAGGCCCTTGAACCTCGTCAGTACGTAGACGTTACACCCGTTGTAGACGTTACACCCGTTGTAGACGTTACGCCAGCTGTAGACGTTACGCCCGTTGATGATTCGCCTTGAGATATCGGATGATCCGTGACCGCATCACAGTGGATGATTCGCCTTGAGATATCGGATGATCCGTGACCGCATCACATCGGCAGAAGGATCAGGGCCAGTGCCGCCAGGACGAGACCGGCCGTAGCCACAGGACCGAGCTTTTCCTTCCATAAGGCCAGGGCGAGAAGCATCGACCCGAATATCACGGTAAGATTGATGAATGGGAATACTATCGAAGCCGGTACGCCGCGGAGCGCCAGCAGGGTGAATACAGTGCTGAACAGATTGGGCAACCCGAGCAGGAGGCCCAGAAGGAAAGTCGAGCGGTCGAACGGGACGCGCCTTATGACTATCATCAACCACGAGAATACGGCGGCGGATGTGAACAGAAGCCATGTGAATACAAGCCTCTCCGAGTCGGGCGACATCTCGCGGAACGCCTTGAGCAGAACATCACCCGTTCCCATGACAACGAACATCGTGACCATCAGCAGCCAGAATCTCTCTCCCGCCCGATGCTCCCCCTCCGGGGCCTTTATCCCCAGCCCGAAAAGGACGATCGCCGCAGCGCCGGCCGTGAGGCCGACCCACTGGAGCGGTCCCGGATATTCGTTCCAGAGAAATATCGCGACGACCACCGGCACCGCCACGGAGAGCCGCATGACGGTCACCGGCACGGCAAGCGGTCCCTTGGAGATCCCGGCCATGAGAAGGAGAAATCCGAGAACGTAGATGATCCCCGTCACCCCACCGAGCACCAGGGTCCCGGCAGATGGCAGCTCGACGCCGCCGCGAAGGATCAGGAAAGCGAACACAGAGGCGAAGAGATAATTGGCGCCCGCAAGCAGCAACCTGTCGCCTCCGCGTCTTTCATTTATCTTGAGTATCACCGCTATCGTTATCGAGCATAGCGCGGCAGGAAGAAGCCAGATCAATCGTCGCCCTCCACATACTGCCCCACGAACTGTTCCACGAAATACTTCGCCTGAAGGGGCTCGCCCGTGACCTTCTCGATGTGCTCCGTCCAGGGAACGGTATTCCCCTGCCTGTACACTCTGTCGCGGAAGAACTCTCCCACGGCGAGATTGCCGTAGATACCTCCGTCGGCCGCTCCTCCCTCGATCATCGTCATGACGTAATGGTGAAGCTGCGATGCGATCAGCTCGCCGAGCATGTAGTTTTGGTAGTAGACGGGGCTCGAGACTATGTGGATCTTGGCCGCCCAGTCAGGCTCGTCGCGTCCATCCGGCCGGCGCACGAGCTGGTATCTCTCGACAAGGTCCCACCAGATCGTATTCAGATCGCCTTCCGGGTCGAGGTAGAGCTCTCTCTCGAACCTGAACATCACCTGAGTCCAGCGGCTGAATATGAGCTGTCTCGCCCTCAGCGACTTCTCGAGTACCGGTGCCAGTTTTTCGGTCTCATCAGCGCCGAGTTCCAGCGCCGCCCCGATCCACCGTGGATCCTGTGCGAGCCTGCCGAAGTACATCGCCGAAGCTTCCGTCGTTGCGAGATGCGGATACGACCTGAGCAGCCACGGGAGTTCGCGCTGTATGTACTTGTCGTAAACGGCATGCCCGAGCTCGTGAAGCATCGTTCCCATCCAGTGGACATTGTCTTTTACGTTGCACAACACGCGGATGTCGCCTTCGCGGTCGATATCGGTGCAGAAGGCATGGGGATTCTTGCCGTCCTTTTCGTACAGGTCGGATCCTGCGATAACGTCGTCGACCGGCATCCCAATGCTTTCATAGAAATCAGCCGCCAGCGCAACGATGTCCCGCTCCCTGAAATGCCGGTTGAGATCTGCCTTATCGTCGACCGGCGCTTCCTGGAAGAATGGGTCGGCGTAGTGCCAGGGGCGGATCTCTCCCGGAGCTATTCCGAAACGTTTCGCCAGTCCGCCGTCGATCTCTTCCTTGAGCTCCCTGAACGGCTCCGCTGTCAGCTCGTCGAGTTCGTCGAACAGCGCAGCGAGGATCTCCTCGTCCTGCTCTCCGAGCGTGAGCGACATCGAATAATAGTTGTCGAACCCGGCCTCCCGGGCCATCTCGTTGCGAAACCGGACGAGTTCGAGAAGATCGTCGACAACTTCCTTTCCTACAGCCTTGCCCGCCTCCCAGACTACCCTGCGGTATTCGCCGTCCTCGCTCTCTCGCAACACTGAGTAGACTTCATTCGTTGTCAGCTTCTTCCCGTCGACCGCGGCCCTGAATACATTGAACCTGTTCTCCACCTTCGCCGAAAGATCGACTATCCTCTCGAGAAGCTGAGGGTCGACCTGATTTCCCAGATATCTCAGATACAGGATATCCGCCATTCTCCTGAGCAACAGATCCTTGAGTTTGCCGGAATCGCGGGCATCGCAGACCAACTCGAACGAGGCCTTGTCGGAATAGATCCTCTCCATCTCGAGCATGATATCGGAGTATTTCCTGAAATCTTCTTCATCCCCGCTGACGGCAGCCTTCCAGTATGCGATCGATCCTTCTTTCTCGAGGGGCGCCACTCTCTCGACATGCTTCTCGATGAACATTTCGAAATCCATTTCCACATCCTTGCCGCATGAACTGAAAACCGCAGCGGCGGCCAGAATCAGTATTGCTCCCGTAAACCGGCCCTTCACCGTCGTTCCCCCGACGTGAGGGTGATCCTCCTGCCTTCCACCTCGAGCGACGTTTTCGTGTAGGTGATCTTCGCCGTGATCAGGCCGCCTTCGAATCTGATGAGGTCTATGCCCCTGCGTTTCTCATTTTTCCCCCCGAAACACTTAGCCGGACCTTCGTAGACCCAGGGAAAGACAACGATCTGCCTGTCTTCGTCGATGACAACATCCTCGCTGACAAATCGGAATCCGCCCGCCTTGAACCATTCATCCCAGGCCTTCCGGATATTTTCTCTGCCCTTGATCCTCATCCCCGACCATGTCTCGAATACAGCGTCATCACTGAACAGGGCGACGACCCCATCGAGATCGTAACGGTCCCACGCCGAAAGCCATCCCTCGAGAGCCGAGGCTATCTCTTCTCTTGTCATCATTTCTTCTCCAGAGCTCCGAGTCGCGTCCTCGCCTCATCAGCCCACTCGCTGTCTGAATCGAGTTCGAGATACTTTCTCCAGGTCCCTTTCGCATTCGATTTCTCGCCCATCTTCTCCTGGGACACGGCGAGAGAATACAGCGACGGCAGGTGACCGGGATCGTCGTCGAGCGCCCGGCGGAAAGCCCTTGCCGCATTGCTGTAATGGCCCTGGTGAAACCTCGAATTGCCCAGCGCGAAATAATACTCCGCGTTACCAGGCTCTTTCATCACGAGGTCCTCGAGAACTGTCTCGGCGTTGCTGTGAAGCCCCAGCTTCTGATAGGTAACGGCCATATTGAACGAGGCTTCATGAAGATCGGAGTCCTCCCTGAGGGCATCCCTGAATTTCTCGACCGCACCGGCGTAATCACCCATGGCGGCGAGATCGAGCCCCTCGTTGTAGATCAACGCCGCGTCGAGCCTCGAATCGAGTATGTCGAGATCTTCCGGGGACAGAGGGATGCGGATGCCCTTTCCCGCGGGCGGCGAAGCATCCGGGTCCATCCCGTTGAACTGCGCGAGCGCCTCGGCCCTCACCGCGGAGCCGTAGAAGTCCTCGGAGATCGACGCCCAGCTCTCGCCGGGGATGACCTTGTGAGTGACTATCCTGGCCGTATCTCCCGTACTGACACTCTTTCTTCCACCGCCGCACGAAGCCATCGCGGCAGCGAGTATCGAAAGTAATATTGCCGTTCCTACACGGTTCATCATTGTTTTCCGCCCCTTCCCTTCCCGGCGCCTCCTGCTTTTCCGCGTTTCACATCTTTCCCGGTGATGGAGGCAGCGACGGCGGCATCGAATACCTCTCTCGCTGTCACGTCGTGTTTTTTCGCGGCATTCCTGCACGATTCGTATTCGGGCGCTGTTTTGACGCCGCCCCCCGGAAGAACGGCGCGCTTCACCGCTATCCGGCCGAACGGGGTATCAACGTGAGCGGCGGAGCGTTTCAGCTCCATGCGTTCTTCGTACCCGATCCTCACGCCTATTGTGGTAGTCTCCTCGAAGATCGTTCCGACAAGGCTGTCGGCCAACCCTGGCTGGCACAACACGGTGAGCAGTACGCCGGGCCGGTTCTTCTTCATCGCGACGGGCGATGTGAAGACGTCGAGCGCCCCCTCCTCGAACAGCTTCTCCTGGACGTATCCGAAGAGCTCGGGCGTCATATCATCGATAGTCGTCCTGATGACGGTTACAAGTCCTCGTGGGTCGTCCTTTCCTCTGCTCGATCCAGAATCAGAAGAGGTGTCCGGCCCGGAGCAGGCGGCAGCGCGGAGCATCCCCGGCTCGCCCCCCTTCTCACGGGTTCCTGCAGCGTATACGACCCTGTCTACCCTGAACGGTCTGTTGGCCGGCAATTCATCGGCAAGCGCTACGGCAAGCGCCGCTCCGGTGGGAGTCACGACCTCCCCCTCGATCGTGCCGAACGAGACTGTCCTGGATTTCAGTACCTCGAGCGTAGCCGGCGCGGGGAGAGGCAGTGTTCCGTGAGAGAAGTTGATCGTCCCGCTTCCGAGGATGAACGGCCTGTGATAGAGCTTCGGGAACCCGAGCAGCGACAAGGCCACTACCGTCCCGACAATATCGACAATCGAGTCGACCGCGCCGACCTCGTGGAAATGCACCTGGTCAGCCGGGACACCGTGTATCTTACCCTCCGCCTCTCCAAGCACGGTGAACGTCCTCGAAGCTGCTTCCTTCTCTTCCCTGCCGAGTTTGGACCGTCTTATCATGGAGAGGATGGACTTCAGGTCCCTCGGCTTAGCCCTGTCGGGACAGATGACCCTCGCCCTGACCGCCGTCACTCCCCTTCGCTTGACCCTTCCTGCGACGATGCGGAATCTCTCGAGACCCGGCAGCGTGGCGACCCGTTTCTGGACCTGGCGCCTGTCAGCACCCAGTGCGAAGAGGCACCCGAGAAACATGTCGCCGCTGAGGCCGGCAGAGGGATCCAGCACTATCGTATCGATCGTATTACCAGCTCTGCTCGCGTTGTCCGCATTTTTCGCTCGCCTGGTGCTTTTTGAACTTCCTGTATTATAAGATTTCGGCAATGCATCCTCCCGGCGCCTCACGGCTGGAAACTGCCGCGGGCCTGGAAACTTCTCATTTGTCCGGATATATCTTTCGGCAGATGACCGCGGCGGCGTAGGCGGCGCCGAACCCGTTGTCGATGTTGACGACTGTGACTCCCCCGGCACAGCTGTTGAGCATCGCCAGAAGCGCAGCGAGCCCGCCGAAGCTCGCCCCGTAACCAATGCTCGTGGGAACTGCTATGACAGGAGCGGCGGCCATCCCCGCGACGACACTGGCGAGGGCGCCCTCCATACCAGCCACTACGATGATGACATCGGCCTCCCTGATCTCCTCCCAGGACGAAAGGAGCCTGTGGAGCCCGGCCACCCCGACATCGTAGAACCTCCCCACCCTGCACCCCAGATACTGCGCAGTCAGGGCCGCCTCTTCGGAGACCAACCAGTCGGAGGTCCCTCCGGCGACGACGGCGACAAAACCCTTCTCTTCCGTATGTGACTGCCTGACGGCGAACAGCCTGCCCTCCTCATGATAGACGGCACCCTCGATCGAGCCGGATATCGCCGCGAACTGCTCAGGCACGCACCTGGTCGCGAGCAGGTCGGAGCCGTGCTCCAGGATCCTCGTCGCTATGCCCGTTATCTGCTCCGGCGTCTTGCCCTGGCAGAATATCACCTCGGGAAATCCGCGCCTCAGCTCCCTGTGATGATCGATCCGGGCATACCCGGTATCCTCGAAGGGCAGCGTCCTGAGGCGTTCGACCGCCTCGTCAACACCGGTCTTTCCGCCGGCCACATCGTCCAGGAGTCTCTTCAGGCTGTCCCTGTCCATTTCTTATCCATATCCTCTCTGAGTTCGCATATTATCTCAGTCGTTTCGGCCATCGATTCAGCGGTGGAAAGCCTGATGCGGTAATCCTTCATATCGGGCAGCCCCCTGAGGAACCACCTGTACTGTTTGCGCATTTCGACCACGGCCCGTCTCTCGCCCTTCCATTCCTCCTCCATGCGGGCCAACCGGATCATCGCACCGATCTTTTCCGCCACACCGGGACCGGTCCACGGCCGTCCCTCGAGAGCCGCCTTTATCTCACTGAATACCCAGGGGCGCCCGAATGCAGCCCTGCCTATCATAACAGTTTCGCAACCTGTTATCTCGACAATTTTCAGGTAATCGTCCGCTCCCCGCACGTCGCCGCTCGCCACCACATCTATCGACAGCGTCTCGCGGAGCCTCGCGAGGTGCGTCCAGTCAGCCTCGCCCGAGAATCCCTGCGTGCGGTACCTCGGATGGAGCGTCACTGCCGCGATCCCCGCATCTTCCACCGTCTTCCCCGCCTCGACGAAGTTCTCCTCGGCCGGACTCCATCCGCTGCGAATCTTTACCGTCACGGGAACGGCCGACGCCGAGACGACAGCCTTGCAGATCCGGCCCATCAAGTCGAGGTCGCGCATTATCGCCGCCCCGCCGTTTCGTTTTATCACTTTCTTTACGGGACACCCGAAGTTGAGATCGATAAACGCAGGCTCCGTCCGCGAGACGATCGCCGCCGCCTCGGCAAAAGCCGCGGGATCCGAACCGAAGAGCTGGACTCCCACCGGCCCTTCGCCTGGAAGCCGTTCGATCAGGCGTGCCGTCTTCTCGCCCCCGCGTATCAGCCCGTCGGCGCTGACCATCTCGGTAACGGTAAAATCTGCGCCGTACCCGAAGCAGAGCAGCCGGAACGGCGGATCCGACCAGCCGGCCAGCGGGGCGAGCCCCACGGTGGTCCCGGCAAAGGGAGAATGCTTGCGTTCGGGAGGATTATCAGTCATGGGGCGGCTCCCGTCAAAGGCTCCCGTCAAAGGCTCCCGTCAGAGGCTGTGCGGCACGAGATAAAGGGCCAGGCTGAGGACCGAAGTGATGATGACGGCGACGGCGAAGATGCCCGGACGCACTGCGTCGCTTCCCGTCCTCCTGCCCACGAAGCTCTTCCACGAGAGAACCGCGATGATGAGCCAGAATATGGCGATCAGCTGCGTCTTGTTGTCGGTGATGTCGTACCCGAAGGGAAAGCCTTCCCAGAACATGCCGAATCTCTGCCAGTTGAGGGCGAACCCGAGCGGCCACCCGCCGAGGAAGGTAAAGAGCAGGACCCACCTCGCCTGCGCCACAGTGAATTCCTTCTCCTCACCCATGAAGAGCATCGCAAACGCGCCGAGCAGCGCTTCGATAATGAAAAAGAAAGCGGCAAACATGCAGAGGATATGCAGGACGAGAACAGTAACCGATACTTCGCCCTTGTATTTGATCAGATAATTCCCTGTCTCAGAAGAAGCGCTTGATACACCAGCGTCGGATATTTCTTCATGCAATATCCGGAACCCGTACTCGATCCTGCTGCCCTTCTCCTTCCCGGGAAGCCTTGCCGCCCAGATCCCCTCCGAGATCTCCGACATCCGAATCGTCTCGAACACCTTCTCCCCCGGACTACGGTAGCGGACGACGGCGTCTATCTCCACGGGCGGAGTGACACTCAGTATGATCTCGGGCTGACCGGGGCCGACATGTTCGAATACAGTCGTATGGGCTATGTGCACCTCGCCGAAGGTCACATCCGTTTCGAAAGGCCTGTTTTTCGACATTCTCCTGGCAACGACGAATATGAGCAGTGTTATAAGTATTCCGACAAGTACCCGTTTTCTCATCGACGACCTCCATTGCGTTTCGATATGAAAGATAATACATTATCGATTATGTACGGTTCAAAGGTTTTCATGGTGGATACCATAGTTCCCGGGGACGGGCTGCCGGTCCCAGTCGACGTCAGAACCGCCTTCAGGGACACTGAGAGGCCCGTTATCGTCGTCTGCCCCGGATTTCTCGCCTACAGGAGATGGGGATTCTTTCCCTGGGTATCGGAACACCTCGCCGCGGCCGGATTCCATGTCGTGACGATCAGTTTCTCTCACAGCGGCACCGACGACGGGACAGGGATGATCACCAGGCCCGTCGAATTCGCCTCGAACAAGGTATCGATCGAGCTCTCGGACCTCGAACGGGTCCTGCGCTGGATCGATTCTGGCGGCTTCCCCTTTCCCACAGCTTCGTCGAGGGGCCTCTTCGGCCACAGCAGGGGCGGATCGGTCTGCGTACTCGCCGCGCAGTCGTTTCCGGAAGTCAGGTCGATCGTCATCTGGTCGACACCGTCGAGGCTCGACCGGTACACCGACCGACGAAAAGAGGAATGGAAAAGGACCGGCGCTCTCGAATTCTCCGACAGCCGCTCACCCGTGCCGCTTCGGCTCGACTACTCGTACTACGAGGACATCGAAGCGAACCGGGAGAGGTACGATCTCCCAAGAGCCGCCGCCGGGCTCGATATCCCCCTCCTCGTGGTACACGGGGAACGGGACGCGGCCGTGTCCATAAACGAGGCGAAGGCGTTCTTCAAACTGCCCGGCAGGAGCAAGCGGAGACTCGAAACGATAAAGGGATGCGGGCATACATTCGGGATCACGCACCCCATGGCCGAACCGACGCCCGCACTCGAAAGAGCCGTATCGCGGACGGTCGAATGGTTTGCCTCGACCGTCAGTGTAGATTAGTATACAAATGACCGCGCTGACCGGCGCGCGGCCGATGTGATGTGATCTGCAGCGATCCTTGAAACGACTGAGTCCCTGGAGGAGAGATGTCCGTTAAAGGAAGAAACGCTATTATCGTCGGGGCGGCTGTCGTCGTCATCGTGGCGCTCGTGGCCGGAAGGGGATGGATCTCCTCGAGGTCGTACTACAGGGCCGCCGACAGGCTGTCCTCATCCATGCCCGCCGACCTGCAGGCCAAGTACGGCGAGGAACTGAAGTACACGATCGACAAGTTCTGGAACTGCTACGAGGAAGACATCTGCTCGCGAAACGACATGACCGACGTGATGGACGAAATGAAGCGCCTCACTTCAGGAGGCGAGATCACCGACAGCGATATATTCAAATTCATCGGGTTCGTCAGCCGCCTCTATACCGACCGGCTGGATAAATATCACAGGGCAGACATTCGCAGGATGGAAGAGAAGAATCGGCAGAATCAGTAGCGTGTGAATACCTGTATGATCAATCGGACAGGTAGAGCCTCGACATCATCTCGCGTTCTACGTCGCGGAAATTCTTGAAGCGGATGCAGTCTATCTTCTCGCGCTCGCAGTGGTCGAGCAGGTCCCCTTTGGCAAACACCATGTCGGCGTGCTCCGACGGACACCTGTCACTGTACCCGTTACCGATGTATACGGTGAAGTATCCCTCGCCGCGCAGTTTATCCACATGCGCTTTCTTGCAGTTCGCGCACATGTCGCAGAGCTCGGGTATGTACCAGGGGAATTCCACCCCGGTGATCCTGTCCCCGTCGGTGACGAGATGATTGGATTTATATTCGATGAATCCGTATCCGTATCTCATCAGGATCGAGTCGATATAGTAATCGAGCCCGTCGCTGAGGATCATCAGCTCGAACTTGCGTCTGTTGCAGAAATCGACGAAATCCTTGAAGAAGGAATCGAGAGGCTCGTTCTCGATGAAGGCATCGAGGTCACTGAGGCCCGCCTGCATCCAAGTGACCTCCTTCTCGAGGCACTCGCGGGAGCTGATCAGACCGATCTTCCACTTCTCGAGGAGTTCCTCGTGGGCTTTTCGATCGGGAATGAACTTCTCGAAGAAATGCTGCCCGACATCCCGAAGCGTGATCGTACCGTCAAAATCGCTGACTATGGCGATCCGTTTGCTCTTCAATCGCCCTCCGTCTTCACGGCTTCGGCCTGCGCTTGGTCGGCCTGTGCTTGGTCGGCCTGTGCTTGCTCAGCCTGTGCTTGCTCAGCCTTCGCAAGCTCCTGCTTCTGGGCCGCGTAGGCGAACATCTCGTTCAGGGTCGAGGCCTCGTTAAACATCTCAAGAACCGCGTTGACCTCATCATCCTCGGGAAGGGTGGCCATGTAGGCCCCTTTCGTCCCGTAGAGCTTCCGGAAGACTTCGCGCCTGATCCCCAGCTCGACGTAATCGATGTTCTCCTCAGTCCAGCTGTCCTCCTCGTACTCGAATTCCTTCGCGTCGAGGTATTCACGGAACTCCTTCATCACGTCGTCTGTGACAACGAAGTCTTCGCCTACCTGCTTGTGCTCAGCCGTGTAGTGGACGGCGAACGAGAAGAATATGCTTTTGATCTCGAGGGCGCGCTGCAAGTCGGTCCATTTGGGCAATTCCATCACCCAGTCGGGCGTGATGCCTCCGCCGCCGTAGACGATGCGTCCGCCCGCGGTGTAGTACTCCTTCGTCGCATCATCTTCATCGACGATCTCGTTCCCCTCACGATCGCTGTCCTTGTGGATACTTCGTCCGCTCGGAGTGAAGTACTTCTGAGTGGTCAGTTTCAGCGCCGAATCCCGGCCTATCTTGAAGACGGTCTGGACCGAGCCTTTGCCGAAGGTCGGCTGGCCGACGATGAGGCCGCGGTCCCAGTCCTGCAGCGCGCCCGAGACGATCTCGGACGCCGAGGCGCTGGCACCGTTGACGAGCACAACAACGGGATAATCGTTGTGAACGTTCTTTCCGTTCGAATAGAACTTCCGGCTGTCGTCGGGCAGGCGGCTCTCCGTGTAGACGATCATCTTTCCCTTGTCGAGAAAGAGATCGGATACGTGGAACGCTGCGGTGAGAAGGCCGCCGGGGTTCGACCTGAGATCGATCATTGCCCCCTTGATACCTTCCTTCTCCATCCCGTCGAGTATGGCGTCAAGGTCACGCGCCGTGTTCTCGGCGAACCTGGCGATCCTCACGTAGCCGACACTGTCTATGACGTCGTAATAAGTGATGCTGGGCACGGTGATGATCTCGCGGGTTATGGTCACAGCCAGCGAGTCGATCTCGTTGCCGGCGGCCTCACGCCCCACGGTGATGTTGACCTGAGTGCCGGGCGCTCCCCTGAGCTTCCCGACCGCCTCGTCGCTGCTCCACCCTTCGGTGGACTCGCCCTCTATCTCGACGATCCTGTCACCAGCCTGGATACCCACCCTGTACGCCGGTGTATCCTCGATCGGGGATATCACCGTCGGAAACCCGTCCCTCACCGTAATCGTGATGCCGAGACCTCCGAACTCGCCCTTCGTGTCTATCATGAGGTTCTCGTACTGCCGCTTGTCGAGATACACAGAATGCGGATCGAGTTCCTCGAGGATCCCGCGGATGGCGTCGTCGATTACGTCACCGAGCTCCTTCTCATCGACATAGAAGTCGAGGACCCTGGTCAGGACCTCGTTCAGCCTGTCTATCTCTTCGAGAGAAGTCTCCCTGTCTCTGCGCTGCTCCCCCGCTATTACATAGACCGCCGCTGCCACGAGCAGTATCACGGCCAGAGCCGATATCGCGAATCTCTTGTCGAGTCTCAATGGAGACCTCCCCTTGTGTTGTTCAGTGCATCATCCCGGCCAGCGGGATATCCGTGCGCTCCCCCATGGGGCGCCACCCGCGGTACCCCTGAATATGGGGCCACCGGGAATCGGAATCAAACGCTTATTAATTACAGGCTTTTTAACCCCGGCAGTGCCCGCAGGTTCCGTAGAACCGCCTCTATCACCTCGTCGATGGGAACGGAAGCATCTATGACCGCGACCCTGTCCGGCTCCCTCGATGCGATCCGCAGATATCCTTCCCTGACCTTCTCGTGAAAGGTCCTCTTCTCGAGTTCCAGCCTGTCCCTGCTCCGCATCCCTTCCGCCTCCCGCCTGTCAGGCCCCCTCTCGAACCCGTCGCTGACCTCGAGATCGAGCAGATATGTCCTGTCCGGCACCGCTCCCGCCACGGCGAACGAATTGAGGTCGGCCACGACATCCTCGCCGAGCCCCCTGGCCCAACCCTGGTACGCGACCGACGCGTCCATGAACCTGTCGCAGAGAACACTCGTCCCGCTCTCCAGCGCGGGCCTTATCACCTCGCCCACGAGCTGTGCGCGGCTGGCCACGTAGAGAAGCAGCTCAGCCTGCGGAGAGATCGATGTGTTCGCCGGATCGAGCAGCATCTCCCTGATCTTTTCCGAGATCTCGTTTCCTCCCGGCTCGCGGGTGATGATGCATTCTAGACCGGCCTGCAGGAACCTCTCCAGAATTGCTCGAGCCACCGTGGATTTGCCCGATCCCTCTATACCTTCGAAGGTTACAAAATATCCCTGTTTATCCTCAGTCATCCGGCTTCCTTGTATTTCGCGGCCAGGCGACGCGCCTGCCGCATCCTCATTGCAATACGTGAATGATCAGCGCCTGTTTCATACATGTGTCTGTCCTTTGTTCTCGACCAACTCACGAATACTCCCGTTTCACGCGTGAGCCGTCAGCTTCCTTATTCTCTTCCTGAATCGCCTTATAAACATCGTGAACTTGAACATCTCGTCGACTCCCGCCGCTATCCAGAGGCCCGCCAGTGACAGCCCCGCGGTGAACGCGAGATTGTAACCGAATATGACCTGGAAGATTATGACGCCGAAAAAGGCGAGGTACATCGGATAGCGGTTCTCGCCGATGCCGCGGAGGCTGAACGAGTATACATACGACAGTGCTTTCGGTATCTGGATAAGGGCGGCGATCTTCAACGCGTAGACGCCGACCCGGATTACATCCGGATCTGATGTGAATATGATCACGAAGTGTCTCGCCCCGAAGTAGAGAACGGCGGTGATCACGATGACCAGCCCGCTGACCAGCCAGGCGAACATCCTCGTCGTCTGCCTGGCCCTCGTGAATTCCCTCGCTCCGAAACGTTTTCCGACCAGCGTCAGCGCCGCCATCCCGAACGCCTGGTACATCATCGAGAATATTCGCTGGTAAGTGAGTATGATGATGTGGCCTGCGGCGGCAGCCGGCGCGAGCCTGTTGCTGAATCCGATGACGATCGTCATCCCGGTCATCCAGGCTAGCTGCTCGAGTGTGATCGGCGTGCCGGTCTGTATGATACGAACGATGCTGCGCCTGTTGATCTCCCTGAAATCGCTCCAGTTGAATGTCAGTATCGAACGCCCCCGCAGTATGACGCTGAACGTGAAGAGGAATCCCACGGTATGCGCGATGCCGGCGGCCAGCGCCGCACCCCTCACACCGAGCTCGGGGAATTTCCAGACGCCGAATATGAGGAGGACGGCGAGCACGAGGTGTATGCCGTTCACTAGCAGCCCCGTCACCATCGAGAGATGCGTGTCTCCCGCACCCCGCACGATGCCGATAGCGACGAAGTTCATGATGATGAACGGCGCGAACCACGATACGGTCCTGAGGTAATCGACTCCGATCGCAGTCACCGCCTCGGACGTACCCAGCACGGTCCTGAAAATCAGGGGCGCCGCGAAATACCAGATCAGCGCGATGCCTATCGCGGGAAAGATGGCTGTAAATACCGTCTGGCCGAGGAAGTGGTTCGCGTCTTCCTTCCTGTCCGCACCGAGCAGCCTGACGATGATGATCGATGCTCCGAAGACGAATATCAGGAGGATAGTGCACGTGTAGAGTATCACCTGGACGATGTTCCCGACGGCCGTCAGCGCGTCCACGCCCGTCGCGCCGGTCCCGGGATAGTACTTAGCCAGTGTCGAGATCGCTATGTGCCCGACCAGCGTCGTCTCGATCGTCCACATAAGGATCTGCGCGCCCAGATCTATCAGGATCGGCACGGAAGTCTTCAGGATAGGCCGGATACTGCGTTTCATCGTGTCAAAAAAGTGCGCGGGCCGGGATCAGACTTCTTCCGGCGACTCTCCGTCGGCAGTGATATTTCAGATATCCTCCGTCGGCCTGTTGCCTCCGGTGATATTCCGGACATGAAGGACCCGCTGGATAAAAGTATATATGCTGAGTATCGCCAGCAGGATAATGACGGCGTCGAGAATCCTGCCTCCGAACAGCAGGCCCGTAACCAGCAGCACGACACGTTCAGGCCGCTCGAGGATACCGACCGCGCAGTCGAGGCCGAGGCCCTCTGCTCTCGCTCGTGCGTAGCTCGTAAGGAAGGAGCCGGCCAGGGCGGCGAGCGTGAAGAAGATCATTACACCGCTTCCCCTGCCCGAGTAATAGAGGGCCAGGGCGGCGAAATACGCGAATTCGGAGATCCTGTCCCCGGTCGAATCGAAGAAGGCCCCGAATTTCGATGTCTTTCCTGTCTTGCGGGCGAGCGAACCGTCGAGAGTGTCGCACATGCTCGCCACCACCAGTATTATACCGCCGGCGACCAGTCTGCCTGCCCCGGCGAACAGGGCACCCAGGACGCTGATGGCGACTCCGGCCAGCGACACACCCATCGGTGTCACACCCATCGAATCGAGCATGTCCACCACCGGGGACATCAGCACTCTGAAGTGTTCCTTAATAATAGACTTGTCGATCATGCCGTTTAGCGGTCCTTCCGTGTCTCTGGGAATATTCACGTATCGACGGATTATGAAACCTGAACCGTCATGCTGTCAAGCGGTTCCGCCCCTTCCCCTTTTCCCCGCTCCGCGGACGAGCAACGTTATCTCGCCCCTGACCCGGCGCCCCGCGAACTGCCCGGCCAGTTCTCCAGCGCTGCCCCGCGCCACCTCTTCGTGCAGCTTGGTCAGCTCCCTCGCGACTACAGCCTGGCGGTCAGGCAGCACCTCGGCAAGTGCCTCGAGTGTCGAGATTATCCTGTGGGGGCTCTCGAAAAACACCGCAGTACCTGCCGCGGCGCCCGCCTCCTCGAACAGCCTTACCCTCGCGCCCTTCTTCCTCGGAACGTAGCCGTAGAATGTGAACCTGTCGGTGGGAAGCCCCGACACGACCAGGGCATGCATCACCGAACTCGGCCCGGGCAGGGCGGTGAACTCTATCCCTCTCTCGATCAGCGCCCTGACGAGATAATATCCGGGATCGGAGATACCGGGCGTGCCGGCGTCGGTCACCAGGGCTCCTGTCTCTCCACCCTCGATCCTGTCGAGTATGCCGGGAGTGGCCCTTTCTTTATTATGATCATGATACGAAATCATTCTGCTATTGATGCCGTAATGCTTCAGAAGGATACCGGACTTTCTCGTATCCTCGGCCAGTATGAAGTCGACCGATGCGAGGATCTCGGCGGCGCGGCGGGCCAGGTCGGAAAGGTTTCCGATGGGGGTGCTTACGAGATAAAAGGAGAACTCTCTCATCATTCAGCGGCGATTCCCGGGAACGCCTCCTCGAAATAGTCGATGTCGTCGTCTGTTATGTCGAGATGGGTGACCATCCTGACCCTGTCGGGACCGATCGCCAGGGCGAGCAGTCCCCTGTCGGCGAGCTTCGAGACAAACTCGGCGGCGTCGGCGCCGCCGATAGTGAATATCACGATATTGGTGTCGACGGGAAAGACGAGCTCCATGCCGGGGGTCTCCTCGACTATGCGCCCTATCCGGGCCGCGCGCGCGTGATCGTCGGCGAGACGTTCGACGTTGTTGTCGAGGGCGTAGAGACAGGCAGCCGCCAGGATGCCCACCTGGCGCATCGCACCGCCGAGTCTCTTTCTCCAGAACCTCGCCTTCTCGACGGTCTCCGCATCGGAGATCAGGATCGAGCCGACAGGCGTTCCAAGACCCTTGGAAAAGCAGATATTAATTGAATCGGCCAGGGCGCCGTATCTCTCGAACGTGATCCCCGTTGCAACAACGGCATTGGCAAGCCTGGCGCCGTCCATGTGCAATCTCAGTCCCCTGGCGGCGGCGAACTTCGATACTGCCTCGAGGCGCTCGATCGGGTATATACGGCCCCCGCCCCTGTTGTGGGTGTTCTCCACTGTCACGAGCGTCGTTTTCGCATGGTGGATGTTCACCGGCCTGACGGCACGTTCGAGCTCATCTTCAGGAAGGAATCCGTCGGGGCTGTCGAGAGTATAAAACTGCACACCGCCGATTACGGCCGAGCCCCCCGCCTCGTAGTTGATTATATGACAGTTACGATCGAGTATGATCTCGTCGCCCGGCGAGGTCTGCGTGAGGACCCCGAGCAGGTTCGCCATAGTACCGCTCGGCACGTATAATGCCGCTTCCTTTCCGAGGAGCAAGGCCATCCTCTCCTCGAGGACACGGACGGTAGGATCGTCACCGAGCACATCGTCGCCGACCTTCGCCTCAACCATCGCCTGACGCATTCCAGCGGACGGCTTTGTCACAGTGTCGCTTCTGAGATCTACGACGCGGTCGCTCATATTCCTCTCCCATAGGATCGATTAAGCTTTTGCTTGATACAATACCCCGTCGTTCCGCCGCGGGGCGGAGCCGGGTCGTGATGCGGCCTTGCGGTCCGGATCAGGGCTGTGCGACGAGCTCCTTGAGCTCTCTCGACACTTTGAACACCGGAACCTTGCGGTCGGGAACCGGTACAGGTTCGCCGGTCCTGGGGTTCCGGGCCATCCGCGCCTTGCGGTCCTTTACCTTGAAGGTCCCGAACCCGCGGATTTCGTAATGCTTACCTTCAGCGAGTCCCTTCGAGATGCTCGCGAGAAACTGGTCCACAGCCTCGGCGACCTCTTTCTTCGTCAGACCCGTCCTGCTGGCAATGTTTTCCACGATTTCCGCTTTAGTCATTTACCCTTCCTCCTTCCAGGCAGCAGGAGCCTATGCCCCTCCACATGGTTTGCTCATAAGCACACTATTGAACAATCAAATACCCTATAAGTTAAAATGTGTCAAGGGAAAAGAGAGATGGAACCCGTAGCTGCCCCACGCCTGTCAGAGACAGTGGGTGCATACGGCGGCCAGACATCCTGACATCTGCCGTTTTTGCATCGGACGCGTTGCAAGTGGCAAGCCGCACAGGCCGGGGACCGTAACTGTCCGGGGAACAACGGGGAATCACAAGGACCAGAGAGCAACATCCCCTTTTCCCCCATAGATCTGTACAAGCCCCTGCCGATAAAGGAAGAACGGGGCATCAGGACTTTTTTGACAACGCTCTGGTATGCACCTTGCTGTTTAGTTCGAACGCTGCGAGGTGGTCGCCGCCTTCACGAACCCGACCCTGCATCGTATCATCTCGCAGCGCTTTTTTTGCGCCGTATCGCGGGACATTCTTACGTCCTGTGGAGGCGTTTTTTCATGTCCGGAGGATAATGGAGATCACGGCAGGCCCAGCATCAGGTGACACTGCGGTATGATCCGTACGTCCTCGAGCAGGGGAGCCGCCAGAGCCGCAAGATCGAGAAGGAGTTGTGGGTCAGGCGGTATGCAGGCCCCGGCTGGAGTAGCCGGCTGTATGACAAGCGGTATCCCCGCATCGAGCTCCGCTATCAGCGTGACCGCCTTTTCGAACTCCTCTTTATCGGTGCCACCGGCGATCACAATCTTGCAGAACAGGGCCTTTTCGATCGCGACTTTCAGTGTCTCCCTGTAGGCGGGGAAAACGTTGTCGCCGCCGCACAGAGAGGGCAGCTTGATGTCGAGAGAGATTATGTCGACTAGAGGCATGATGGACTCCAGCCCGGCAGTGTCCAACCCGTTCGTTTCGAGATAGAGGGGCAGCCCGCCCCTTCGCACCAGCTCGAGAAAGTCTGCGAGGAACTCGGGCTGCTCGAGCGGTTCGCCGCCCGTGATGCTTATTGAATGGGTACCGGGCATGGCGGCGAGAGACAGCGTCAGCGTTGCTGCGGCCTCGGGGCTGACGGGATTTTCCAGCTCGACGGCACCGCCGGGCATCCTGCAGGTGCAGCTCTCGACCCTCTCCTTCGCAGCTTCCGTATCGCAGTATGAACAAGAGAAGCCGCAGCCCGACAGCCTCACGAAGGCCTGCATCACTCCAGTGTAGATCCCCTCACCCTGGACCGAGCGGAACATCTCGTGCAACCAGCCTCCCGTCATCCTACACCCCTGACTTTACGTATGGCCCTGTCGATGGAGAGACATTCCTGCCTGTACCTCTCGAGAACGGCCACAGTAAATCTCTCCTCGTCCACGCCGATCTCTCCCAGGCCGACCGCCGGAACCGGCGCGCCCTGCGGGTCTATGTTAACGCCGCAGTGGAAGACGGTCGAGACGGGTGTGACTGTCGCGATGGCAACGGTAAGCTTCTTCCCCGCGATGTAGAGATCGTCCCCGTCTCTGTTAAGAACGAGAGTCGGCACGAGTTCTCTGATCAATTCACCGACGATGCTGACAAACAGGCGCAGCCTGTAGTTGGTCTCCCTGAGCGTGCATTCGAAATGCTCCCCGATAAAATGAAGCATCTCCTCGGCGATGATGCTGCTGTGCTGGTCGGCGTCTTCGAGGTCTACCAGACGCGAGCCCGTCACGGCGCACGCTCCCCTGAACGCCACGACGCCGTCCGACGTGATGCCGGCCTTCCCCCTCACGAAATGGCTGCGCAGCTGATCGCCGGTGTAGTCGATACGCTCCTCGAGGATCTTCGTCTCAAGCATCAGATCATCCATCTCCTGTTATCGTTTTCCCTTGAGTCACAGGTCGTCCCTGCATCATCGGTCGTCTTCAAAGAAGATCGAAGCCCGGGCGTGCGTTCCGCCGACTGCCCTCTTGAGCCGGACACACGACTCGCATCTCCCGCACATCCTTTCGCCGCCGCGGTAGCACGACCAGATGTGATCCCAGGGCAGGTCGAGTTCTATCCCCCGTTCGACTACCTCTTTCTTCTGCATTGCCAGGGTCGGGCTTTCCACCCTTACCGGCGCACCTGTGCTTATGGCAAGCGCCCTGTTGACGACATCGACGAACTCCTCGCTGTTGTCGGGAAAGGCGCCGGCCTCCTCGCTGTTGAATCCGGTTATGATCACGGCTGCACCGCGGGCGGCGGCGAAGGCCGCTGCGACGTTGACGAAGATCCCGTTGCGGTTTTCGACCCAGACAGCCCTCGAAACGCGGGCCTGGTCGTCGGGATGGCCCTCGGCGGGATAGTCCGGAGTATCGTCTCCGCCCGGGGTCATCGTCGACGAAGAGATATGCCCGAGCCACTGCAGTTCGACCTTCTCGAACGCCGTTCCGTAATGATCAGCGAAGGCCTTCGAGGACTTCTCCTCCTTCTCTGCGGGTACCTGTCCATAATCAAAGAAGATCGAGAGACCCACGTCGTACTCACCGGCCGCGATAGCCAGCGAAACGGCGGAATCGAGCCCGCCCGACAGGAGAACAACCGCCGATTCCCTGCCCTTCGCAACATCATTCTCCATAGCGCACCATATCCTTCGATGTTTCCCAGAGTTCGACTTCCCTGAGCAGACCTCCCTCGAACACCAGTTTTTCGCGGCACATTCTGAATATCTCGGCAGCGAGGTTCTCCGAGGTCGGGCTGATCGTGTCGAACGGAGGGATATGGTTGAGATGCAGATGATCGAATCTCGGCAGGACGACCTTCTCGAGCCCCGTTTTGAGCTCGAGATAGTCGATGGTAAGTCCCCTGCCATCGACCGCCTCGAATTCGTAGTAAACCCGCAGGACCCAGTTGTGTCCGTGCACTCTCGAGCACATACCGTCGTACTCATCGAGGCAGTGAGACGACGAAAACTCGATCTCTGTCGAGACAGTCCATTTTCCAGTCATAATCCCCCGGACGCCCTGTGAAAGGAATGTAACCCTTTATCTGCATGCCGCTTATGCATAATGCAAACGGGGGCGTCTGCGGCGGCCCGCATGCGCCCGTGAATGTACACCTAACTCCCCGCCTTATCAACGGTTAAAACACGCCGAAAAATTATCCCGGCTGGTACACATTTCGCATAAAGCCCATAAAACCGGGTGATATTCGTGAATCCGCGATTCAGCGGAGTGAAAGGCGGAACGAGGCAGTGTTTCTGACACAGGAAAAAGCGCTCAAGAGGATCGTCCAGGAACGCCAGAAAGGCGACAGGAAAAGAGCCTTGAGAAACGCGATGAGCGCGCTGAAGAAATGGCCTGATGATTTCGATATCGCAACGGAGGCGATACAGCTCTGTCTCGATATCTCCGATTTCAAGGAAGCCGTTTCCCTGATGAAGAACACGATCAGACACCACCCCAGATCGAAGCAACAACTCTTATCGATAGCCCGCGAGGCGCTTCACTTATCGTTCGATCCCTTTCTCGCAAGTTTCGTCATCGAATTCCTCATCAGAAGCGGGGATTTTGATTCAGCCCGCCAGGCGATACGGGCGGGGTCCACTTCCTATATCGAGGGGATGATCAAGCGCTCCGAGACGAGATCGAAGGAATTCGAGGAAAGCGACAAGAAGAAATCGTCCACCTATGCTGAAAACGAGATCCTCCTGGGTCTTTTATTCCTTGAGGCAAGACGCTGGTCCGAGGCGGTCGAACCGCTCGGCAGGGCGATGAAGAGTCTGCCCGACGAGGCGCATGGCATCGGTGCAGCCCTGCTCGAGGTCGAACGCGAATGCCCGACGAACTCGCACATCCAGTACTATCTCGGAATCGCATCGATCCTGTTGTCTCATCTGGATAAAGCAGAGTCGAGATTCTTCCGCGCGCTCGAGCTGGAGGACCCGCCGGCGACTGAGATTCTGAAGATACTCGAGGCGAAAGAGGCAAGATCGAAAAACTGGCTGCTGATGAAGGGCGAGGCCCTCATCTCGGCGGGGATGGGGCCGGAAGGCACGGCAGGCATAAGGGACTATCTCGAAGCGAAGGACGGCGGGTGGGACCGGAAGGATATTCCGGGAGACATCAACCAGCTATTCCCCGAACAGGTCGACAGGCAGAAATTCGCGTTCGCAAGACTCGAAAAACTCCCTCCTGACAGACTCGACGACATCGAAGTAACGTTCCTCTACAGCGAGATCGCTTCGGCGATGCAAAGAGCCAAAGATGCTGTGGAGGCGCTGAAGACATATTTTGGAAATCATCGTGAGTCGGCTGCGAGGCTCGCGGACTGGGCTGCCGGGAACGAGGCGGTTTCGAACAGCGCTCCGGGACAGGAGTTGCTCGTCCAGCTGAATCTGCATCTCGGGAAGGGCGAGACGGCGGCGGCCGCATCCGGCAACGCGGCCGAGATGGATCCGTCACGCATACCCTCCATCCTCGAGATGATCCAGATCGCTCTCGACGCCGGATTCGAGGAGAAGGCGCCGCTCCTGTCGATCCAGGCGGAGCTCTACGCCCGGGGGGGCAACGAAGAGAAGGCGTCCGAACTTATCAGGGAGATGGAATCGCAGGAAACACTCGAGAAGGAAGAGCTCCTCAGACTCTCCGGCGAGGTGATGCGGCACTGCGGGGTGAGTCTCGACGGGGTGATCTCTACGATCGAGCTCGGGATAAGAAATTCGCGCGTCGCGGAGGCCCTCACCTACTCCCTCGAATTCTATCGGGACAATCCGGACTCGCACGTCCACTTCGCCGAGCAGATCGCCGGGATCGCCGAAAAGGACCCCGATGCATGGCCGGCACTGGCCGAGCTGTGCGAGCTGTTCGCCGCCGAAGAGGAACTCGACCAATCGATGAGATTCCTCAGGGCAAAATCGCACATAAAAAGCGGGCAGATCGAGAGGGCCGTCTTCGAGTTCGACCAGCTGATGATGTTCGACGATTCACTGAGATCCTCCGTGACCGATCTCTACGAAGAAGCCATCGGCGGCAATCCCGAAAACACGACCCTGCATCTCGCCCTATACCAGATATACTTCGAGGACGAAAGATACGCATCCGCCTCCCGACATCTAGGCCGGGCGTTGGAGACCGACCCGGCACAGATACGCGACATCGTGCCGCGGTTCGAGAAACTCGTCGAACGCGATCACGCCAACAGTGCAATCTGGGACGAGATACTCGGCTCGGCAATGAAGATCAGGCACTTCGACTTTGCCCGCGAGCTGCTGAACAAGGCCGTTCAGGCCCTTCCCAAGAGCGAGTCTGCCGCCCTTCACATATTCGGCGCGAGGATCTCGACGACCGAGGGGAACATCGAAGACGCGTTGAGATGCCTGGCAATGACCCTGACCTCCACCCACGCCGATTTGGGCTCGGTAAAAGCGGAGCTCGGAGAGATCATCGCGAAGGAACCTTCGAGCGCCGAAGCAAGATATCTTCTTGGAGAGACGATGTTGAGGCTCGGGTCCGAGGACGAGGCCACCGCCGAGCTTGAAAGATGCATCTCCCTTTCCCCCGCATATCTCGACAAGGTGGGACAAAGGCTCGAGAAGCTTCTTCCCGTCAGCATAAAGCCCTGGCTCATATCGAGGATACTGGGAGAGGTGCACTGGGCCGGATCGAGACGCGACGAGGCGATGAGATATCTCGAGTCGGCACAGAAGGGCCCGCAGGAATCGCTTCCGCAACTGGGAGAGACTCTGAAGAGGCTCACCGCCGGTTCGCCCGATGACGCGGAGCTCGTGTTTATCTACGCAAGGAATCTCGTCCGAACAGGCGGAAACGACGAGTCGGTCGGAATACTCGAAAGATTCGTCTCCGCGGACGGAACGATCTCCTCCGGAGCCGTCGCCGTACTGAGAGAAATAATCGAAAACGAACCGGGGCACCTGGGAGCCAACAGGCTCCTCGCCTCGATACTTTCCGAAACCGACGACAACGGAAGGGCCGTCGACGCCCTCCTCCGTATAACCGGCATCGAGAATACCGCTCCGGAGACCCTCATCGAGATGATCGAGCCCTTCCTCGAAAAGTACGGTGAAGAGCCGAGGCTGCTTGTGCCGCTCGGAGGGCTGAGGAGCAGATCAGGCGGCCTCAGCAAGGGCCTCACAGACTTAGAGAAGACACTGGCCCTGGACAGCTCCTTCGCTCAAGCGATACTTGACGAGACGACAAACATCGAGTGGTCGAAAAAGTACATCATCCGCAGCCGGCTCCTCGAGGCCGACTGCCGCATCGTCACGGGCGACCGGGAAACGGCGTTCTCGATACTCGGGGAGATCGACTCCGGATCGCGTTCCGTACGGACGAAGGTGATAGAACGGATCCGCAGTCTGATCAACGCCGGTCAGAAGAAGGAATACTACGAGTTCGCATCTCAGCTCCTTGCCGGCGGCGGTGACACGAAGGGAGCCGAATCGATCCTGAGGGAAGGCATCGATTCCCTGGGCGGCGAGGACGCGGGCGATCTCCTTATCACGATGGGCGGAATCTTCGAGGCCGCCGGAATGGAAGAAAAGGCGGCCGGGTGTTTCCGTGAGGTCCTAGACGGTTCCGTTGACAAGCAGAAGATACTCGTCAGGATCGAGAAGATATGGTCGTCGTGGAAGGAAAGGGAGATCCGTTCCGGACTCGAAAGGATCACAGCAGGCGAGACCGACGCGGCGGAGACGGAAAAACTCGTCCGAACAGCCATCGAGACGGGAGATCTCGACTCGGCCGGAAAGATGATCGATGCCGGCGGCATCGAACCCCTGAGAAGAAAAGCGCTTCTGTCGAGACTGCACATGGCCGCGGACAGGCCTCTGAGCGCACTCGCAGTGGCAGGTTCAGCCCCGAGAGAAGACGGCGACGAAGAATCAATACTGGAACTCCTATATGTAGAAGGTGCTGCGAGCGAGATGCTGGGCGACTACGGAAGGGCCGCCGCAGCATTCTCGCGTATCCTCGGGATCCGCAGTGAATATCTCGATGCCGGCAGCAGGGCGGAGAGCGCCTACGCCAGGTACATCGCTTCGCAATGTGAAGAAAACGCCGGCCTGCTGATCGCGACCGGCGATCTCGATCTGGAAAAGTGAAAGGAAAGGCCATGAAGATCTGTCCATTAATCACGCAGGTATCGATCCTCGAGGAACCCCGCGACGTCATCCTCCTCGGAGAAACTCATGACACAGAGCTCCACAACGGGGACATCGGCGAAAATGACGGGGATAAAGACGAAGGGGATGAGGGCAGCGACATCTTCATGAATCCCGACGCAGAGGATTCATCTGACGAAGATTCTGGAGATGATTCCGACGAGGAAAGCGAAGGGGACGACGGCGAGAACGAGACAGGATCCACCGGGGAATCGCCCGACGAGGAGAAGTGCGATGACGCATCCTCCACGCCTGTCAGATTCGTCGCGAGGTCGACACGCGGCGAGGTTCACTGCCTCGGCAGTCAGTGCCGCTTCCATGACGACAAAAGCGGAGAGTGCGGTATCGAGATACTGCTCAGGAACGGTTTGACCCGAGACAACGGACACGCTGAAGAGAGCCGCGAGACAGACGGAAAACTCGACGAAAGGCTCGAATCGATCCGCGGCGACCTGGAAAAATCGTGGGACTTCCAGCAGAGAAGCACCGGCGATATCCTCGGCTTATTCAAGGAACTCGAGGAAAAGACGACCGCATCGGCGGACACGCTGAAAGAGTCGTTCGATAAGAGTTTCGACGAAATAAAAGAGCTGATCTCGTCGGTCAACGAAGACAACAAGCTTATCGTCGATTCGCTGTCCGACACCCTCGCCGAAAGGAGCGAGGATCTCGACGACAGGCTCGGCGAGAGCAGCAAGAGTATCGAGCAATTCCGTGGCGAGGTCTCGAACTGGAAGGAATCCCTCGACGAGAGCATCAGCAAGATCGAGAGCGACCTGAAAGAGAACAGGCGACTCGCCCAGGAGGTCTCAGAGAACAACAGCGATATCATGCAGGTCGTCGAGAACCAGAAGATAGCGCTCGAGGAAGAGGAAGAGAGACGCCGGGTGGACGAGGCGAAAAAGCTCAACAACGCAGGCGTCATGTCGTATCACAGCGGCCATTACGAAAAAGCCCTCGACCTTTTTAAAAAAGCGATAGAGATAGACGACAAATTCACCGAGGGTTACAACAACCTGGGACTGACATACACCGAGATGAACGAGGAAGACAATGCCACCGAGGCGTTCAAGAAGGCTATCGAGCTCAATCCCGATCTCGCCGCCACTTACAATAACCTCGGCTACGTATTCTACAGGCTGGGATCGTATACTGAAGCGATCGAGATGTATAACGAGGCGATCGGCCGCAGCGGCGACAACAGCTCGGCCTACACCAATCTTGGAAACGCCTGCTACAAGCTCGACCGTGTCGAGGACGCGATCGAGGCCTGGCAGAAGGCGCTCGACATCGACCCGTCGAACGAAAAGGCGAAGCGCAATCTCAAGCGTTTCCACGCCGAATCGAAATAAACAGACGATTAATCACAGGGACCGGGTCATCCCGGTCCCTTTTTTTAATCGAGCGTGCGGACGTTCCTGGCCTCGAGTCCCCGTTCGCCGTCGCTCAGATCGAACTCCACTAATTCACCCTCACTGAGCGTCCTGAACCCCTCCCCCTCGATGTCCGAGTAATGGACGTAGATCTCGTTGCCGCCCGTCTCCCGGCGGATGAAACCGTAGCCCCTGCTCTCATTGAACCACTTGACCTTGCCGCGTTCAGGCAACGCTGGCCTCCCCCTCTTCCGACCGTTTCTGCATCATTGCTGGCGAATGGCGATAATAGCAGTTC
The DNA here is from genome assembly GCA_965371515.1 of uncultured bacterium. Lineage (GTDB taxonomy): Bacteria > Krumholzibacteriota > Krumholzibacteriia > Krumholzibacteriales > Krumholzibacteriaceae > JAUWCL01. The sequence goes on from CBDUYR010000009.1 coordinate 35,578, forward strand.
TCCGGCCATCAATCAACCTCCGATTTCCTTATATCCCAAAGATTTAAGCGATACCGCCCCCGCCCCTCTTTGGCACTTTTCTTGCGTGTTTGATTGCGGAAGATTACTCGGAAAGGATAAAAGTGTCATGTCGAGGCTTCAGATACCGTACACCAGCGTACTGGTGGACCCGACCGATTACGATCCCGATCATTTTGAATCGGTCCTGAGAAAGTACCTCGGTGACAGGCGCGGAGACCCAGTCGTCATCGAGGTGTTCAACGATCACGTTCAGTATTTGACGTTCATAAGGGATGGTCAGATCTACTGGTGCTGCACGAGCGCTCCGGACGACTTCAGCGGACTGTCCGTGCGGGAGTATTTCTCTTCGCTGCGCAGGACCCAGTTCCCGAAGGTGATTGTATACTCGGTCGACCTTCTGCTGTTCCATTCCCTCATCGTCTACCTCCAGACCACGCCCGAGCTGAAGGTCAGCTCGACTCTCGTCGACTTTGACGAGCTCCTCGACAGAATCGAATCCGAGAACCGAAGCGCCCTCGTCACCGCCCTGCAGCCGGGTAACCTCGTGATGCTCAGATACAAGGAAGGCGTTCCTGTAGCTTGTTATCACGGTCTCCACACAGGCGCGTCGGGTGAGACGAGCCATCGCGAGAGCTTCCTCGTGAAGGTATACACGATGGCCGCGAGAGTCCCGTTTGAAATCAGGATATTCACCGAACTGGTCGTCACGCATTCCGAAGACGCGAGGCAGATACCCGATGATTTCGAGGGTCCTGTCCCGTCGTTCTTCCTCAGCCAGCCCCCGAAGCTGATCGTCAGATTGAAAAACAGGCCGCTGAAGACATACAACTTCACCGGCAAGCAGATCACGATCGGCAGGCTGCCCGAGAACGACATAGTGATAGACAACCTCAGCGTCTCGAGAAAGCATGCCGTCATCCATTCAGTCAGGTCCGGTTACGTCCTCCGCGACCTGGGCAGCAAAAACGGAACGCTTCTCAACGGCGAGAAAGTCGAGCACGGCGAACTCAAGGCCGGCGACTCGATAACGATCGGCAAGTACGAGATAATCTTTCAGATCAGCACCGGCGAGGAAAACACCACCGACACGCTCGACCAGACCATCATCATCCCCCGCTTTCATAGTGAATCCGGCCATAAGGAGAAGGATCCGCTGAATAAACAGGCAGCCGCCCCCCCGAGACTGTACCGCCGTTCCGAGCAGGAGGAATACGCCATCGAGGGCGACAGATTCGTAATCGGCAGGGGCAGGGGATCGGATATCAAGCTGAAGGGCCTCTTCGCCCCCCGCGTAAAGGTAAGCATCCACAGGAACGGACCCGACTGGATCATCCAGGCGGATGGGAAGAATAGCGTGACAGTCAACGGCGAGAAGATGGAGGAGAAGGTCCTGCAGGAAGAGGATCTGATCGCCATCGGCTCGGAGGAATTCGTCTTCAAGCACTGATACAATGAAATACTTAGTATTTTCAGATATTCATGGCAACGCGCAGGCTCTCGAGAAGGTCATCGAGGAGATCGCCGAGATCAGGCCCGATTTCGTCGTCTCACTGGGCGACGTCGTCGGCTACGGAGCGAACCCTTCGGACTGCGTCGACCTCGTCGACGAGCACTGCGACATCCGGGTCTGCGGCAATCACGATTTCGTGGCCGCCGGCCTGGCAGAGAGCGAGGACTTCAACGTCACCGCGAGGATATCGATCGAATGGACGAAGAGCTCGCTTTCCGCACGGCAGAAGGAACTTCTCGCTGCCTACGATACTGTCAGGCGGCACGGGGAGTGCCTGTTCGCGCACTCCTCCCCCATCTCTCCCCTCGACTGGGAATACATCTACACTACAGGACAGGCGGAGAGGATCTTCAGGGAGACCGACGCCAGATTCATCTTCATAGGACATACGCACGTGCCGGGGATCATCAGCCACGACCCGGTATCAGGATACACGGTGGAGAACAGCTCGAGGATCGAGGCCGAACCAGGCCGTCGATACCTGATAAATGCGGGAAGCATCGGTCAGCCGAGGGACGGTGTCAGCGCAGCGAGCTTCGCCGTCATCGACGTGCAGCGAAGCAGGATCAGCATGCGGAGGATCCCTTACGACGTGACGGAAGCCCAGGAGAGGATCAGGGCGGAAGGACTGCCCGAATCACTCGCCTCGAGGCTCACCCTTGCGAGATGAGAGAGATGGAAGAAAGAAACTACCAGATACTGAGCACCCTCGCCACCGGCGGAACCGCCGTACTGTACAAGGCGATCCAGAAATCTCTCGACCGCGAGGTGGTCATAAAGAGGCTCCATTCCCATCTCACGTCCGACACGAATTTCACGAGACGTTTCGAGGTGGAGGCCAAAGCCGCGGCAAGCCTCGACCACGAAAATATCGTCCGTATCATCGATTCGGGCAACTCCGAGGGGAACTACTTCATAGTGATGGAATACATCGACGGTTTCTCGCTCAGCGAGATCCTCGAGAAGCACGGCCTGATCGACGACGAGCTCACCCTGCTGATAGCGCGTGAGATCTGCATCGGTCTCGATCACGCCCACCAGCACGGGATTATCCACAGGGACATCAAGCCGGCCAACATCATGATCACATCGACCGGCCAGGTAAAGATCACCGATTTCGGGCTTGTAAAACTGATCGGCAACCAGCTCCAGCATACGGTAGCCGACACACTGCTCGGCACGCCCCTCTACATGTCGCCCGAACAGGCAATCGGCGACGGCATCGACGGACGCAGTGATATCTTCTCCCTCGGCACGATCTGTTACGAAATGGTCACTGGAAAACAGCCCTTCACAGGGAACACATATGCAGCCGTCATACAGAGGATAATCGAAGGTCACATCCCACATCCCTGCCGCGTCAACGAAAAGGTATCCCCCGAAATCAGCCGCATCATCATGAAGGCTCTCAGCAGGGAACCATCGAAGAGGTACGGGACCGCTCTCGAGATGGCCAGAACGATAGAGACATGCATCGGCCAGGAGAAAGTCTGGTCGCTGAGGAACAGGGTCCGCAGACTCGTCTGCGGGCACGACCCGCTCGAGACCGTCGCCGAGTCCACCCCCAGGCGCCGACGCAGGGGAAGCGCGAAAAAATGGCTCGCCGGCATGGCGGCCGCCGCTGTGGTGATCGCGTCCGGCTACACCGCTGTCGAGCGCCCCGACATCATCCGGGGACTGAGGACGAAGGTAGAAGGCGTGCTGTCGGGTTTGAGTACGGAAAAGCCCGAAGGGCTGCTCGATGCTTCGAACACTCCCGGAGGATTGATGGAAAGCATGTTCACTGCGGCCGCAGACACCGGCGCGGTGGAGACCGATTCCCTGGCGGCAGTGACGGAGACATTCGATCCCGTGTCACCAGCCGGACCGCCCGAAGGGATCGCGCCCGAACCTGACACTCTCGCGGCCGTCAACGAGCCCGCCCGCGAAGAGATTTCATCCGACGGGCAGGACGAGAAACCGGTCGTCGAAGAGGAACCGGCGCCCGCCGTCGGCCTGATCGACATCTACGTCGAGCCCGAGGCCGAGATACACATCGACGGGCGCTGGCGCGCATCGACCGACAGGTTCGGTCCTGTGGAACTCTCCGCAGGGCCTCACGATATTACGCTCAAGCAGCGCGATTACAGGGAATACACCGAGAGGATCGTGATCAGGAAGGGGGAGCTGTCGCGGAGGAGGATCGAACTGCAGCGCGTTACAGGCAGCCTTGATTTTACAACGGTCGCCGGAGCGAGCGTCTTCGTCAACGGAAAATTCCACGGGATTACTCCGCTTAAGAACCCGATACAGCTGACTTCGGGTAAATATCTCGTCGAGCTGAAGAAGCACGGTTATCTCACGTGGACCGGCGAGGTAGACATCCCGTCGAGTGAGAAACTCTCCCTGAAGATCAACATGATCCAGCGCCAGTAACGGAAAGCCCTGCCAGAAATCCGGCCACCGCTTTCAATACGTCACCCGTCATCACCGAACCCACCTCACCGTCATTCGACCTTACAGCGACTACCAGGTCAGATACCGGCTTCCATCTAAGCGGATCTGTGGGGCCGAATATTTCCACGCACCTCGCTCCGACCGCGCCGGCGATGTGGGCCACTCCAGTATCGTTACATACGGATACGGCAGCACCCTGCATCAACACACCGAGAAATCCGACAGTCGGGCAGGAGATTACCTGCGGCGGCGTCCCGCAGGCCTCGAGGAACCTTGTAAAGAAAACATCGTCGACGGGACCGCGCACCGCGACCGAACGTATATCGTACTGTTCGAGCAACGCGTCGGAGACCTCTGCGAATCTCTCGGGCGGCCAGATGTTCTGCACCTTACCCGCACCGGGGTGGATCACCGCATAACGGCCGTCCCCGAAAGCGGCTGCGGTGAACTCCCTGCATCCCCTCTCCTCCCATTCGAAGGGAACAAGGACCGACGATAGATCAGTCTCCTCTATTCCGATGGCTCGGAGCGGGTAGAGATTATGCTCGCTTTCATGCATCAGTGCGAGCTCCTCATCGCCGGGAAGCGGGAGCTCGAGATGGTAGTATTTCGAGGTGAGGCCGGTGCCGAACTTCGAACTCGACGAACCTGCCCTCCATTTCGCGCCGCTGACAGCGCCGAGCAGCATGCTCGTGACAGAGAACGAGACGGTGTTGAGGACTATCAACACGTCGAACCGGCGCTTCCGCAATCCACTGATAAATCTGATCGTCGCGAAGGGGTCTTTCCTGCCGCGCTCCTTCGACCAGGTGATCACCTCATCGACGCAGGGGTTGTTCTGCATCACTCCCGAGTTGATCGAAGCGGCGAGCAGTGTGATGCGCGCATTCGGGAACTTCTTTCTTATGCCCCTGAAGGCGGGAACGGCGAGCAGCATGTCGCCCATCTGGTTGTGCTGCCTTATAACGAGCAGGTTTTCGACCGTACCCGGTCCGGGAATCGGGACCTTCTTTCCCCTCGTGCCGAGAAGGGGCGCAAGCACCTCGGCAAGCACCACCTTTCCTCTTCTCTCGAGCTTTTTTTTCAACTCCTGCCGTCTCCCGCGGAAAAATCTTCTATCGATCTGAAAAAATACTGGAACATAACAAGTGGTGATTCGTACGAGATGATAGAGAGCGGATCATTAGTCCCACCACCTTCAATCTCTCCTTACCTTTGGAGCGGCCCGCAACGGGCCGCTCTCCTCATATATGTCCGTGCCGGGACACCTGACACTCACTACAGGCTCTCCAGCATACGCAGATAACTGTCGTAGCGGGCCTCCGAGATCGCCCCCTCGTCCACCGCCTCTTTCACGGCGCATTTCGGCTCGTGGCTGTGGGTACACGTGTTGAACCTGCATCCACCGAGGTAAGGCTCGAAATCGCGGAAATATTCGCCCAGCGTTTCTTTCTCCACTCCCCATATCCCGAACTCCCTGATGCCCGGCGAATCCCCCAGCCAGCCGCCCGAGGAGAGACTGTGCAGCTCGAAGTGCGTTGTCGTATGCCTCCCCTTGCCGGTGCTCGCGCTCACGTTCGAGATCCTCGCCTCGATCCCGGGCTCGATCCTCGAGAGCAGCGAGGTCTTGCCCGCTCCGGAAGGGCCGGTGAGCATCGTGCTGCGGCCTTCCATCATCCCGGCGAGTTCGCCGATACCCTCTCCGGTAACGGCGCTCGTGCGGACTACCGCGTATTCCATATCCGGATAAGGGGCGAGAGTCGCCGCCAGCTCCGCTTCATCCTCGAGAAGATCGATCTTGTTGACGACTATGACCGGCTCGATGCCTGCTCGTTCGGCGCCAGTCAACATCCGGTCGATGAGTCTCGCGTTGAGGACGGGATCTCTCACCGAATGGACGAGGAAGACGAAATCGAGATTCGCCCCAAGTATCCTGTACCCCTTCCGCCCACCCGTTTCGGACCTGGCAAACAGCGACCTGCGCGGTTTCACGGCAGTTATCAGCCCCGAGGGACCACTCGAATCCCGCTGGGGCTCCCTTCGGTACACCACTATGTCTCCGACAACAGGAAGGACCTCGGCATCACTACGCCCGATCCGGAACTTCCCCCTCACACTGCATCTGATTTCCTCATCTGAATCGTAAACGTAATGATTTGAACCTTTTATCCTTATCAATAATCCTTCCGAGATCTTTTTTTCGTTCATATCGAAGCCACTGATTCCGATAAAGTAACTCTCTGCCAATAAACAATTTTGGCAATGATAGCAAAAATATGTTGTTTAAAAAAGTTCAAATTGCTATACACAGAATAAGTTGACTGTGAAAGCAAGAGAGGATATGGAATCTAAAAAGCTCGCTTCCCTGTTCCAGGAAGAACTCTGCATCTTCAGTCTGCGATCCCGGAAAAAGACTTCAGTCCTGCAGGAGATGGTCAGGCATCTCAAGGCGTCCGGGAATATCGCCGACGAGCATTTCATCCTCGAGATGCTCAAAAACCGCGAAAGCCTAGGATCAACGGGCCTCGGGCTCGGTGTAGCCTTCCCTCACGGAAGATCCATAGCGATACCGGATCTCACCGTGCTGTTCGCGCGCTCTCCGTCGGGAATCGATTTCGAAGCCCTCGACGGCGAACCCACGAAGGTCTTCTTTCTCATCCTCGCCCCTTCCGAGAAGGGTGCTGAGACCTATCTCGCCCTCCTCAGTAAACTGACGGCCCTCGTCCAGCAGCCCGAGACGCTCGAAAAGCTTTACAAGGTAAAGGATTTCGAGTCCCTTCAGGCAGTTCTCGGGGGTGACAACAAATGAGAGAGGAATTCAAGCTCCTCGTCGCCCTCCAGGATCTCGACATAATGATCAAGGAAGTCGAGGAGAAAAAGACTTCCGATAAACTGAAGAACATGGGATTCCAGCTCGACGGGCTCGAGGAGCTCCAGAAGGCGAGGGCAAAGCTCGCCGGGAAGATCCCCAAGGCCCTCAGAAACCGTTACGAGAAGCTCGCCGGGCATTACAGCATGGCCATCATCCCCGTCACCGACAACAGGTGTCTCGGCTGTTTCAGCAAACTCCCCACCTCGTTCTTCTCGTCGGCCTACAGCAGCGAGCTGCTTACCTGCGAAAACTGCGGCCGACTCCTCTTCATACCGTAAATCAATCCTTGTAATTCACACAGAATTGCAGTAAAGTATTTTTACCGGTTAAATTCTTTAACAGCAGCCATCTGAATCGGTCGGTAAAAATGAAAAACGAGCCAGGATTCACCTCACGCTATGCGATCAAGAAGGCACTCGGTGCCTATTCCCCATGGCAGGGGTTCGGTGTCACCGATTCCCTCAGTGGTAAGGACTACCTCCTCTTCTCGCTGGTCATCCCAGTCGAGACATCGATATCAACAGACGATCTGCTGATGAGGGATTACCTCTTCGCCGACGCGGCCGGCGACAACATCCGCGCCCTCTCGATCCAGGACAACGGCGGCGGCGTGTTTTTCCTTCTTCCCTGGCAGGAACTCGTACCAATCACGAAGATGCTTCCCTCCCTCAAACCCGAAGAAAGTCTGGAGCTGACTCGCTCCCTGACATCCACCTTTCTCGACTGTATATCGACGGGGCGGTTTTTTCACAACCTCTCGATCGAATCCGTCGTAATGCAGGGAACCTCGGCCGGCATCCTCCCGACCGCCTATCTCGTCCCGGAGGCTGTGCTCGACAGGCTCGGTGCTTCGCGCGGGGACGGCAGCGGCGAGAACCTCTTCGACGACCTGAACGCTTTCGGCGAACTGCTTGCCCTCTTGTGCAGGTATCTTCCCGCGGAACACTCCACCGCATGCGCGGAAACGGCCGAGAAGCTGCGGGCAATCGGGCCCAGGACCGGTGACAATCTCTTTCCCCTCATCGAGAAGCTCGGTGAACTGGCAGGGAAAAAATCCGGAACTCCCGTCGTACTGGCCGGAAGGAAACCGGTGCTGAAGAACCATTCAGCGGTGATGAACCTCGTGAGACAGGCAGCGTTCAGATCTCGCGAAGATAGAAAGCAGATGGTGATCGTCTCGGGCCGGGCGGGCGAGGGCAAGACATCCCTGCTCGAGGAGATGGCGAGAAAACTGAGCGGGGAATGGGGATTCGAGGGCGATGGTATAGCCGGGGACCAGAGCGTCTTCAGTGATTTCCGGGACCGTGAGGAAAGTCCCGAGGCCGAGTTCACGATCCATGACGACCATCACCAGGATCCGGTCCTGAGCGGCCTCATCGTCGACCGTCTCTCCCACGACCTGGAGAAGAGCAGGCTCGCCGTCATCGGCCTGAGCGACGATTCGCCGGCCTGGTTCTCCGACGCTGTCCGTTCGGAGGGCCGCGAGAGAGGCTTCCATATTACCGATATCGAGATATCCGACCCGAGTTTCGCCCGGAAAAGTGGAGCGGTACTGAAACTTCTCCCGAAAGAACAGCGGACCGCCGTGAAGAAGACATTCAGCTGCAACGACAGCTTTGCCGTCGTGGAGCTCAAGACAAGGCTGGCCGCTGAAAACGCGACCGCGGACAGAACGGTCGGCAACGTCATAGATTTTCTCGACGACGAGGAAAGGTCGGTCCTTTCATTCATCGCCGTTTTCAGGTTCGAGGTTCCTCTCTCCATCCTCAAGGAGATCTTCTCCACCGAGGAGGGCCGCTTCTACAGGATCCTGCACCGCCTGGTCACGCTGGACATCATCCGTAAGAAGGCGGGCAGATCGTGTTTCGCCAACGACGGCTTCTGCACGCTCTTCAGCATCAGCGGCAAGAGTATCTCTTCGATGATAGAGGAATCGATCGATCCCGAACGGCGAGTGCAGCTTCACAGGAACATCGCCCAGATTCTCAAGGAGGCGCAGGGAGCGCCCGCCGCGTATATTTTCTACCACCTCGTACGGTCGGGCGACATGCAGGAAGCCGCGTTCAAGGGGCTGAGGGTCTTCAAGCTGCTCCTCACCCGGAAGCGCCTTAACGCGATAAATTCATTTAACGACGGATACATCACCCTCGGTCTCGACCGTCACCTCCCGATGGAGATGAGGCTGAACCTGCTCCTCGAACTGGGAAATTACTATGCGAACATCGGCAAGATCGAGAAGGCCGAGGAGTTCTTCAGGAATTGCCGTGAGGAAACGAGCACGAGCGACAGGTGGCAGAGCCACAGGGAACTAGCAGTCGAGGCGATCAGGAAAGAATGTGAGATCCTCGAGAAGCGCGGCGAGTTCATAGTCGCCGAGGAGCTGCTCAAAAAAGCTCTTGAGACACATGGCGAGCATATAATGGCCCAGGAGAGGGCGAAGCTCTACAACGATATCGCATGGGTATACTACCGCCTCGGCAAGTTCGACAAGTCGTGGGAAAACTGCCTCCTCGTCCACAAGCTGCTCGACAAGAAGCAGCACCCGATGGAACTGGCCCAGTCCTACAACCTCATGGGCGCGATCAACTGGAACAGGAGCAAGTACGACGAGGCCCTACTCTGCCACAAGAAATGTCACGCGCTGCGCGAGGACTGCAACGATGAACTCGGGGTCGCGGCCAGCTTCAACAACCTCGGCCTCGTCTACCGCTCGATGGGAAGGATCAAGGAGGCACTCGAGAGTTTCACGAAGAGCATGCGCATCAAGCAACGCAACAACAACCGCCCCGGTCTCGCGGCGGTCCATCTCAACATAGCCCTCGCCTGTCTCGACACAGAGGAGCTCGAGAAGGCCGAGTCGAACTGCATGACGGCTGTCAAACTGGCTGAGGATCTCGGCAATCAGCAGCTGCTCGCGGAGATCTACGGGACCCTCGGCGAGATCCACTTCAGGAAGGGCGATCATACCGAGACGCGGAACCATTATTTCAGGGCGCTTCACATATGCCAGAAAACACGCTCGCTGCGTGAGAAGGCCGTCGTGCTGAGAAGGCTCGGAGAGCTCGGCCTCGTCGAGGGAAAGATCGACGAGACGAAGGACCTCCTGGGAGAAGCAAGAGAGCTCAACAAGCAGATCGGATCGCGCCTCGAGACGGCGCTGCTCGACCTGCTAGATGGAAGAGTGCAGCTCGCCGAGGGTAAGCGAGAGCACGGGCGGCGCATCCTCGAGGAAACGAGTTTCGAGCTGTCGCTGCTCGGCAGGAAGGGAACGGCCGCCTCCATCGCGTCGGAGCTCGGTGAGCTATACCTCGAGGAGGGGAACGAACCTCTCGCACGCGAGTACCTTCTCAGGGCAATCTCCCTCTTCGGCGAATCGGAGAAACTCCCCACCAAGGTTTCCCATCTCCAGAAACATCTCGAGCAGAGAACTGCCCTCGACCTCGAAAAGATCCACTCCGATTCGGCGAGGTTCAGAGTCCTCTGCCGCCTCATCTCCCTGATACGGACTATCCACGATCCCGACAGGCTGCACAAAACGATTACAGAAATGGCGATGAAAGTGACGAGCATGGAGCGGGCAGCGCTCATCCTCCAGAGCGATGGCCAGGACACTTACAGGATCCTCGCGTCGATCGGCGACTTCGACTCGGAGTCGATACTGACCGACCACAACATCATAGCGATACTGAACATCGCCAGGCAGCTCGGATACCCGCTCGATATTTCGAGGACGAGGATCCCGTCCGGCAAGGTCGAGGAGAATTTCCTCTCTGATCATCCGGGGATTATCTGTACGCCCCTCTGGATCCACGAGGAAGTGACGGGTTATCTCTACCTCGACGCAAGCCGTGAAGGGGCCGGGACGACCGACGAGGACCACACATTCCTCGTCGCGTTCAGCCAGCAGATCGCCCTGGGCCTGGAAAGGATGCTCCTTTCCGACAGGCTCAGGCAGAAGGAAAAGCCGTCCGGAGAGAAGGTATCGGTGATCGCCAGTCCGGGCGACAGGGTCACATTCCAGGACATCATCGGGAAGTCGGCGGCGATAAGGAAGATCTACGACCTCATAGACGGCATCAAGGACATGGACACGACGGTCCTGCTCACCGGCGCGAACGGGGCGGGAAAGGACCTCATAGCGAAAACGATCCACTACACCGGCCCGAGGAAAGACAAGCCGTTCCACACACTGAACTGCCCGGCGCTCCCCGACCAGCTGATCGAGAGCGAGCTGTTCGGTCACGAGAAGGGCTCCTTCACCGGCGCGTACAAGCAGAAAATCGGCCATTTCGAGTCGGCCAGCGACGGCACGATCTTCCTCAACGAGATCGGTGACCTTCCGCTGAAACTCCAGCCGAAACTCCTGCGGGTACTCGAAGACATGAGGTTCTTTCGCGTCGGCGGAACGAAGGAGATCAAAACGAGCGCGAGGATTATCTGCGCAACGAACAAAGATCTGATGAAACTGGTCAAGGAAGGCACGTTCCGTGAGGACCTCTATTACAGGATCAACATATTCCCGATCAGGGTACCGGGGCTGGCCGAGCGCAGGGAGGACATCAAACTACTCTGCAACCATTTCTTGACCATGTACTGCCGCCTGTACAATACTGCAACAAAGCGTATCTCGCCCGAGGCGATGGTCTACATGACCGAGTACGACTGGCCGGGCAACGTCAGGGAGCTGGAAAACACGATCAACCGGCTCATGATCATCTCGAAGAAGGACACGATCCTTCCCGAGGACCTGCCGGTCAATATCGTCAAGCACAGGGAAAGCGTCGAGACCAGGTCGCTCAGCACTCTCGAGGAGATGATCGAATCGATCCTCGAAACGGTCGAGTTCTCCGACAGCGACCCGATACTGCCCAGGGTAAAGCGGACGCTGATAAGCAAGGTAGTGGAAAAAACAGGAGACAAGACGAGGGCCGCGCAGATACTCGGTATCTCGAAGCCCACTCTCTACAGCCACCTCAGGAGCCATGAGCGGAAAAACCGCTAGACAGCTGTCCCCCTTCATCCGGATCATGATCGCGATCTTCCTCATTCTGCTCGCGGTCTGGATCGTGCTGAAGATCTATATAGCCCGCACTGAGCCTTCCGCGCCACCGGCCGACGGGACGAAGGTGAGTGTCTTCGTTACCGCCGGGCTCAAGGGGTACCGCGAACCCTGCGGCTGAAAGAAGGACACCTTTTCCGGGATGGCCAGGTGGGCTTCCCTGATTGACAAACGAAGGACGCAGCATCCCGCGATACTTCTCGACGTGGGAGATTTCTGCAATCCCGCTCAGGGAGGCACGGCCGCTTTCGACCTTGATTACTTCTTTGAGGGGATGCGGATGATCGGCTATGCCGCCGTAGGCGTCGGGGCCGGCGAGATCAAGTTCGGGCGCAAGCGTCTCCTCGAGAGAGTAGACCGGGCGGGATTCGAGCTGCTCTCAGCCAACATTTATGACAAACGAGGCGGGGAGATGCTCGGCGCGAAATACACGATAATAAAGGTCGGCGGGAGGATGACACTGAGCGGCACGAAGGGTGGTTTGAAGATAGGCGTCTTCTCCATCGCCCTTCCGCTCTTCATACACGAGATAGATCCGAATATCCCGCTGTACTACGATGTCCTCGACCCGAGGATCGCCGCACTCGAGGCAGTATCGGTCCTGAAGGAAAAGGGTTGCGACCTGATCGTGGCTCTGAGCTACCAGGGCTGGTCCAGGAGCCTCGCCCTTGCCGAAAGCATCGACGGGATCGACATAGTGATCAACGGGAGGCGCGAGCACAATCAGCCCACAGGGGAAAAGGTCGGGCAGACGACGGTCGTCGACACAGGGATCAGGAGGATATCGCTCACCGAGGTGTTCGTAGAGTGGGCAGGCGGCAGCCCCCGGGTAAAGGTCCGCGAGTCGGGGCCCGAAGCGAAGAGAATGAAGGGCAGGAACGATCTCGTCGAGCTCGAGAAGAAATACGAACGCGAGCTCAAGGCCCGCGGCATCAAGGATGCCCGGGAGGGCAGCTGACAGCGTGCTCGGCAGGCATCGGCCCGATTTCACAAACGAGTTCCATACAATGAGATATACAGAAAGAGGTATCGCGTAATGAGACTGGACAAGGTGACCGGTTTTCTCGAGGAGACCCTGAGTCTTGAGTCGTTTTCAGCGGATCCGTCCATGAACGGGTTACAGGTCGAGGCGTCGAGTGAAGTGAGGAAAGTCGCGCTGGCGGTGGATGCCTGCAGAGAATCGATCAGCCGTGCGGCCCGCCGCGACGCCGACCTGCTGATCGTCCATCACGGCCTCTTCTGGGGCGGCATGGTGCCGATTACGGGGATCATGGCCGCGCGTGTGAAGGCCCTTCTCGACAGGAACGTCTCACTCTACGCCGCCCACCTCCCGCTCGACTGCCACCCGGAGATCGGAAACAACTCCCGGATAGCGAGCGTGCTCGGTATCGGGAAAACGGAGCACTTCGGCAAGTATGCCGGCGTCGACATCGGGCTCTGCGGCAAGCTGTCCAGGCCGCTGAAGATAGAGGGCCTGCGCCGGAAACTTTCGGGCATCCTCGATTCACCCGTCCAGACCTTTACATTCGGGCCGGCTGTGGTAAGGAAGCTGGGCATCGTCTCGGGCGGCGGCGCTTCCCTCACCCAGGCAGCCGCAGAAGCGGGCTGCGACGCGCTCCTTACGGGCGAGACGTCACACTCGTCATATCACACGGCGAGGGAAAACGGGATCAGCCTGATATTCGCCGGTCATTACGCCTCGGAGACATTCGGCATCAAGGCGCTCGGCGAGCTCATGAAGGAGAAGCTGGGCCTGCAGACGTTCTTCATCGACCTGCCGACCGGGCTCTAGCCACTTCGAAGGGATAACAATAAAACAAAAGGGGAAGGGCCCGCGCCCTTCCCCTTCTCCATTCATATATCACCGCTCTCAACGGTCGATCTTGAACTTGTCGTGCTTCGGCCAGGGCTTCGGGTCCTCCTTTATATTCTTCATCAGGACCTCTATCCCCTTGAGCAGCTGAGCGTCTTCACCCCTCGACATCTCTACCGGATCGAGATCGATCTCGATATCGGGGGTTACCCCCTCGTTTTCTACGATCCAGCGGCCATCGGGATCGTAGATCCTGTAGTCGGGAGCGGACATCCCGCCGCCGTCGATCAGGCCGATCCACATCGAGACGCCTACCAGCCCGCCCCATGTCCTCGTGCCGATGACCGGCCCCATCTTCATCATCTGGAACTCCATCGGGAGCATGTCGCCACCCGAGCCGGCCTGGCGGTTGGTCAGGCATACGAGATGGGCGTTTGTAACGATCGCCGGGTCAGTCTGGTCGTGAGAGTACCTGCGGGTCCAGTATGCGAGGATTTCCCTGTTGAGTCGCTGGAGGAAGATCGCGGGATCCAGGCCTCCGCCGTTGAATCGACCATCGACTATGATCCCCTTCTTGCGTGTCTGCGTGTAGAAGAGCTTGGGAAACTCGGTCGCGGAGCCGAGATATGTGTCGGGCATATGCAGGTAACCGATCTTACCTCCCGATTTCTCGTCGACGAGCTGCCTGTTGTGCTCGACCCAGGCGTGATACCTCATCCAGTATCCGTTCCTCGCCGGTTTGATCGTGTATTCCCTCGCCCCCTTCTTCGTCGGCTTCTCGTTCACGAGGATCGTCACCTGCTTGCCGGCGAGGTCCTCGAAGTAGCTGTATATGTTCCTGCCGGCAGTGACGTCGACGCCGTTGACCTCGAGCAGGTAGTCACCCTCGGCAACATTCACGCCGGGCCTCGACAGCGGAGGAACGATACCGCGCGACCAGTCGGGAACATCGAGGATCTTTTCGAACCGGTACATGCCCGCTTTTTCGTCCAGTGCCCAGTCGACACCGAGCAGCCCGACGCTGACGCGGTCGGAGTTGCGGCGGTTGTCGCCGCCGAAGACGTAGGTGTGCGATGTGCTCAGTTCACCGATCAGCTCGCCTATGATGAACCGTACATCCTGCCGACATGTCGCGCGGTCGATCAGCCTCCCGTACTTCTCACCCATCTCGTCCCAGTCGAGGCCCTGCATCGCCGGCTCGTAGTAGAAGTCGCGCTCCATCCTCCAAGCTTCGGCGAATATCTGCTTCCACTCGGACAGCGGGTCCAATTTCATCTTCAGGCCCGAAGTGCTGATCTTGTTGCCCTTCGAGTCTTTGGCGGACGACTTGATGATGCCGAGCCCGTGGTGCATGCCGCGGCGCTTCGTGTAGACGATGCTCTTACCGTCTGCCGAAAGGGCATATCTGCCTATACTGGAGATAACCTTTTCTTCCTCTCTGTCCTCGAAGGAAAAGCGGTAGAGATCCATCGCGCCGATAGCGCGGAACTCGAACCTGTTGAAATCGCCCTCGTCCTTATTGAGATAAAAGAGCGACCCGTCCGCGGCGGTCAGATGCCTGTAGTTCGCTCTGGGGACCGGAAGGGCCTCGATACGGCCGGCTAGCCCTTCGAAATCGATCTTCACCGGCTTCTCGTCGTCGCCGTTTTTCTTGTCTTTTTTGTTCTTACTATCCTTCTTGTCATTCTTGTTATCTTCTTCCCCGTTCTCGTCAGCCTGCTCCTCGTCGCTGCGCGGGGGCAGCAGCGCCTCGCCGTCGGCGCTGAGAGTGACGGCATATATACCGGCGACCTTTTTATATACCATCTCCCACTCGAAATCGCAGAATGTCGGGCTGAACCTGCGGTTGGAGATAAAGAAGAGATGCTTCCCGTCCTTGGAGAAAACTGGGTTGAAGTCGTTGAACAGTCCGTTGCTCACCCTCTCGCTCTTACCCGTCTCGAGCGAATGGATATGGACCTGGGTGACCTGGTCGGCATTCATCTTCGAATAGGCTATCCAGCGGCTGTCGGGCGACCATGAGAAATCGTAGATCGGCTTGAGTTCGAGGGCCACGTCGATATTCTCGAACTCGGCCCTGTCAACTTCGGACTTCTTCCCCGAATCGACATCGATCCACCAGCACCGCAGGGTCTGGTCGGCGTATGCCAGTTTTTTGCTGTCGGGCGACCAGCGCAGCGTGTGCCTGTAGCCATCCTTGTGACTCGTAAGTTTCTTCGCCTCACCGTCCGGGCCGGTACCCCGGACCCAGATCTCGTACTCGCCGCTCGCGTCGGAGAAATATGCGATCTTCGAGCCGTCGGGGGACCATACGGCGTCCTTCTCCCTCGAACCGCTGCTGCTGGTCAGGTTACGTGTAGGTCCGTGCTCGAGCGGCACGGTGAAGACCTCGCCCCTTGCCGAGACGAGAGCTCTCTTCCCCGAAGGTGATATATCGATATCGGTGATCAGCCGGTTGACTTTCCTCAGGTAGGGCCTCAGCTCGGGGGCATCGCTGCTGACCCTGATATCGACCTTCGCCGTCTTTCCCGAATCGATATCGAGCATCCAGATATCGCCTCCGAGTTCGTAGACGATCCTGCCGGTTTCCTCGCTCGGGCGCCTGACATCGTACTTCGTATGATCGGTCAACTGTTCCACAGCCCCTGTCTCCGGATCGAGACGCCAGATATTGAGGACCCGGCTGCGGTCCGAGCTGAAATATATCTTGTCGCCGATCCACATCGGTATGCGATCGGTCCCCTCGAAGTCTGTTACCTTCGAATCGGCCATCTTCTCGAAATCGAATATGTAGATCTCCTGAGCGGTGCCGCCCTTGTAGCGTTTCCACGTCCTGTTCTCACGCGATATGCGGTTATAGGCGATCTTCTTTCCATCGGGAGAGAAGCTTCCCCGTACCGCCTCGTGCATGATCAGCTCCTCGAGGCCAGTGCCGTCGGGATTGACCATGTAGAGCCTTGAAAAACGACTGAACGACCGCCTGGCGGAATTGAATATGATCTTGCCGTTGACCGGGTGCCAGCCTACGACCTCGTCATAAGCCGGATGCCACGTCACCCTTGTGATCCCGCCGCCGTGGGCGTTCATCACGTAGACGTCGGCGTTGCCGTCATAATCGCCGGTAAAGGCGATCATGCCGCCGTCGGGGGAGAACTTCGGATAACGTTCCGCCCCGTCATGTATCGTGAGCCTGACAGCCTCTCCGCCCGAGGTGCGTGCGGTCCAGATATCCTCGCCGCTGACAAAGACGATCGTGTTTTCATGGATGTCGGGAAAACGCAGGAGCGCCTCGCCCGGGCTGCCCGTGATGGGAGCTGCGGCAGTACCGGCCGCCGGCCAGGCAATCGCGGCGATCAGCAGAACGGCCGCGGCAAATACGTACGCGGTCTTCGGATCGATAAAAGTGATGCGGGGACGTGAAAGCATCGTGCTCTCCCTCTGTTGAAAAATGATGTAACGGATTCGCGGTTCCAGAAAACCGCCCCGCCACGATAGCAGAAACACCTCGATGCGGCAAGTGAGCGTGAGGCCCGCGCCGTCAGAAAGGATTTGATATATATACGGGTCAGGGGATATTCTGTTCCCGGAAGTCATTGTTTACGGTCCGGTCAGGTGAATATGATCAAGAAGAACAGCGATCCTCTCCACATCTTTCTTGTGAGTCTCAGCACCCACAGGGGAGTCATCCCTCCTTTTGCGCTCGAGCTCGTGCTGATCGACGGCATGTACTACTACATACACTCGGTCGAGGAGGCGGGAGAAGATTCAGTCTCGATAGCCATCCGTATCTGGGACACGAGGAACCTCGACGACGAGGAACTGGGCCGGCTGAGGAAGGAAGTGGCGGGGCTGGACGACCCGGCGAGACTGGCCGACCCGAAAAGCCTCCATCCGTCACTGGACTGGGGCATCCTCAGGATCGACTTCGACCATATCTCCTACTGCATCGAGTGGCACCACAAGCTGTGGCCTGTCGCGGGCAAAAAGGCCATGCACAACCGCCTGCACTGATATAACACCGTTTTGCGCCCCCTGTGCCCGGGAACAGGGCAGGAACGGATCCATCATTTTCCGTTTAAATCCCTCGTATCTTCCTGTATAATAAAAATGTCCGCCAGCGCCATACTGAAGCGGGCATGGGGAACCTTCCTTCAACAGGAGAATAAAGATGAGATATTTGTTCGCTGTTATCACAGTGGGCCTTGTGCTGTCCTTTATGGTCGAGCCGGCGGCGGCGGACGAGGGAATCCCCGCGGCCATCCTCCTCTCCTGCTCGGGCAAGGTTACCGTAGTGAGAAGTGACGGCAAAACAGTGCCCGGGAGTTTCGGCCTGCAATTGTACGCCGGCGATGAAGTGAAGACCTCCGCGGCTTCGCAAGCGGAGATCCACCTGGAAAGCGGCATGTGGCTCCAGGTGGGCCCCAGCAGCAGCATGAAGATCCAGGGCGCAAGGACGATGGACCAGTCGTCGGGCGTCCAGGTCGGAGACAAGAGCTTCAAGGTCGTCCAGAACATGATGCGCCTGAAGGACCCCAAGGGTACCAGTTCGCTCGCGGCGCTCAGGTCCTCCCCCGGCAAACCGGAGATAGCGCTCATATCACCCTGCCAGACCAGGGTACTCACGGCGAAACCGACATTCGAATGGGAATCAAGCGGTCTCGATGAGGCATTGCTCCTCACTGTCTACAACGAGAAAGGCGTCCACTACGAGACGAAGATACCGGGCGGCTCGAGCTACGACTATCCTTCCGGCGCCCCCGCGATCTCACCGGGCATATCATATTCCTGGACCGTCGAGACGACCGATCCGCTGCGGGTCCCTCCCCTCCACAGCACCACCGCATTCTTCGAGGTAATATCGGAGGACGATGCCGGGAAACTCGACGGGTCGCTCGGGATGATCGATCCGGAAGAGATCCCCAACAGCTCCACATATCACTTCCTGAGGGCAAGCGTCTACTTCGACCACGGGCTCCTCGAGAACGCCATCAGCGAGATGGAGCGAGCCATGGAGGGAGACGCAGGTACTAAGGAGATGCATTCGATCCTCGCAAGGCTCTACGCCGAGGCGGGACGGACCGGGGAAGCAATGTCCGAATACGACCGCATCTTCGAGAAATAGCTACACCCGCAGATCTGCATCGACGGGCTACCGAAGATATTATCGAAAGGACCGCGTGGACAGTATCGCCGGATTCGAGATCGTCAGACCCATCGGCAAGGGGGGCATGGGCATTGTCTATCTCGCCCGGGATGAGACGCTGCAGCGAGACCTCGCCATAAAAGTCCTCAGGAAGGAACTCATCGGATCCGAGGGATCGGAAAGGTTCATCAGGGAAGCGAGGGCCTGCTCGAGAATCAACCATCCCAACATCGTCACCGTTTATTCGGCCGGCAAGCACGATGGCGATCTGTACATCGCGATGGAGCTCCTGGAGGGCCGTACCCTGCGAGAGACGATCAAGGCGGAGGAAAAGATCGAATGGCGGAAGGCGGTTGCCTGGACGGTCTCGCTCCTCTCGGCACTCCAGCGGCTTCACGACGAGGGGATCATCCACCGCGACCTCAAGCCCGAAAACATCATGATCAGCTCCCAAGGCGGCGTAAAGCTCATGGACTTCGGCATCGCCCACGTCGATTCGGAGAACAGGATCACCATCGACACCTCGATGCTTGGAACGGCCCAGTACATGTCGCCTGAGCAGACAACGGGGATGAAAACCAGCGCGAGGAGCGACATCTTCTCACTGGGAACGATCCTGTACGAAATGCTGTCGGGAGAGCTTCCCTTCGACGCTCCCCATCCGATGGCGGTCCTCTACAGCATCGCCAACGAGAAGCAGAGACCCCTCGACGAACTCGTCGACGATCTGCCGGACGGGCTCCCGGCCATCATCGACAGGGCCCTCGAGAAGGATTCTGAAGCGAGGTTCGAGAGCGCCGGCGCATTCTCGGAAGAGCTCGCCTCGCTGGCGGGATTATCCGGCGGAGGGGCTTACGGAGCATGGAAACGGGCGCCTCTGTGGCGCAGGATCGCCGTACCGACAGCGACCCTCGCAGTTGCGGCCGCTCTCATCGCCTGGGCTTTCACGCGAGGTCCGGAGAAAGGCGACAGGACAAAGGCAGAGAACCACACCCACCTGGGCCAGCAATACGAGGAAGAGAATAACAAGCCCGGTGCACAGGTGGAGTACCGTAACGCGATCATAGCCGATCCGAGCTGGGAGGTCCCGTGGAACAATCTCGCCATGATCGAACTCAGCGAAAATGACTATGAGGAGGCCGATTCCCTCCTCGGCGAGGCCTTGGAGAGGAACTCGAAATACGCGGGAGCGCTATACAACATGTCCGCTGTCTACTGGGACAAATCGGATCTCGAAAGCGCCGAAAGCTTCCTGCGCAGGGCTATCGACGCCGAAACCCTGTTCATGCCCGCATACAACAACCTCGGGAAACTCCTGATCACCACCGATCGGCCCGCTGAAGCCGCCGCCATACTTGATAACGCCCTCTCGAAGATCGACTCGACGACTTATCCCGACGAAGTGAAAGCGTGCCTTCTCAAAAACAGGGGGATAGCCGCCGCGGAGATGGACGACGCGAGCGCCGAGACCTGGTGGCGGAAATCTCTCGAGATAATGCCCGACAATGATGAAACCAGAAGGCTGCTCGAGAGCGTCGACGCTCTATAGGCAAAATCCACTGCAAGATCATGAATGGAAAGTCATAAATCGCGGATTCGATCCGTGATAACGGACAGCATAGCATCGAGCCTGTCGGGGTAATTCTCCTTCGAAATACTGCGCTCGGCCCACCGGCGGGCGTTTCCGCCGAGCCTTTCGGCCTCTTCGCCGTTTCGAAGCAGTGAGATCACCGCCTTCGCCATCGCCGCCGCGTCCGCCGCCTCGAGGTAGTTGCTGCCGGACTCGAGGCCCATCCCTGCGACCCCGGCCGGAGTGCTGACGACCGCAGTGCCCATCGCCGCCGCCTCCATCATCCTGATGCGTACGCCTCCACTGAACCTCAGCGGAAGGACCATCAGGGAACAGCGCCCCAGATATGGAACGATGTCCTCTACACCGCCGGTAAATTCGACGCTCTCTCCCGCCTCCCCCCTCAGCCTTTCGTCCGCCCCGTGCCCCACAACCTCGAGCACCGCTTCGGGGATCTCCCGGCGAATCGATGGAAATACATCAGAGACAAAGTGACGAAGCGCGTCCCTGTTGAAATCTGAATGGAACGATCCGAGAAACAGGATCCTGTTCTTCTCCCTCTCGAATACCCCGGGAGTGAATACGGAAAGATCGAGCGCCAGCGGAAGCGGCAGGATGGTCTTCCCCTCGCATGCGGGGATACATTGCAGCGCTTCGGTGTCCGAGGCGGTCACCGTGAGTATCGTGTCAAATCTTCGATATGCCTTCATCTCGAATATCTCCAGCCTGGCGGCCTTCTTTTCGGCTTTTACCCGTCCGGGACCGGTGCGTGTCAGATCGAGCCTGTCGCGGTTTACGAAATGGTCGATATCATGTGTAACGAGAGCCAGTCTTGTATCCCTTACGAATTCGGGCAGCCTGTACATGTGCCAGTACGACGCCAGAACGAGATCGGCCGCTTCCCGGGAGGCGGTATCGGCGATCAGGCGGAGGAACTCCGCGGGCGCGCTGTAGCTCACGTCCTGAGGTATATCAAACACTAAATCTGAGATCACGTTGCGTACCTTGTGGAGCAGCTTTCCCGATGCTCCGCGCCTGTGGGGAGCAAGCATAGCCCTGACCTTCATCCCGGGCTTTTCGAGCTCATTCAATTTTTCCAGCTCGACTTTCGAGAGGGTCATGGTGACGAGCGTTACCTCATGGCGTTCCGACAGGCCTTCGATGAGATTGACGATGAGCCTGCCCGTCCCGCGCGTGACGGGCCATGGAGTGTACGGTACTGTGA
This sequence comes from uncultured bacterium, assembly GCA_965371515.1. Taxonomy (GTDB): domain Bacteria; phylum Krumholzibacteriota; class Krumholzibacteriia; order Krumholzibacteriales; family Krumholzibacteriaceae; genus JAUWCL01. The sequence goes on from CBDUYR010000009.1 coordinate 57,227, forward strand.
CGACGATCTTCATATCGGCGGGATTATATCAGAAAACCCGCCCGAGTCCAGAGGATCCGGGCGGGCCTGTAGATGCTACTCCGCGCAGAGCCGCATGATCTCGACGATCATCTTCAGCGCCTTTTCCATGTCGGCGACATGGATGTGCTCTTCTGTCGAATGCTCGAGCCGGGCCCCGATGCCCACTACGGCGACCTCGATCCCCTTGTTGTTGTAGATCGAGGCATCGGTGAAACCGGTTATGAACGTAGTCTCAGCGTCTATCCCGACCGTCTTCAGCGCCTTCTTCGAGATCTCCACAGATATTGAATCTTCGGGGATGTCGACGGCCCTGCAGAGATTGTCCACCTTGATCTCGACTGAAGCTCCGAAGCCCTCCACCTCCGATTTTATCGTCTCGACCATCTTGTCGGCCAAAGCCTGTCCCTTCTCGTGATCCAGGCTTCTGCATTCGGCCAGGAAGCTCGCCGCGTCGGGGACACCGTTACGGATCAGACCGCCCTTGATCACGCCGACGTTGGCTGTCGTGTCGGCAGCGAGCCGGCCGAGCTCGAGGGCGGAAATCGCCCTGGCAGCAGCCTGGATAGCGTTTATCCCCTTCTCAGGCTCCATCCCCGCGTGGGCGGACCGGCCCTTTATGTCGACGTCTATGGCAAAATACGAAGGCCCCCCGATCACTATCGTGTCGAGCGTGTCGTTATCGAGCAGGAATCCTATCTTTGCGGTGATACGGCCGAAGTCCATGTTCTTCACACCGAGCAGGCCGACCTCTTCCTGGCGGCTGATCGCCACCTCGACCGGCGGATGAACTTCGGCGATCCTCAACGCTTCCAGCATCTCGGCAATGCCGGCCTTGTCGTCGGCGCCGAGGATCGTATCGCCCTCGGAGCGGATCACTCCGTCCTTCAGGACAGGCTTGATCCCCTGCCCAGGCATGACCGTGTCGGCATGGCATGACAGAAGGATGGGATCCTTCCCGGAGCATCCCTTTTCGGGGAATCTCGCCACGAGGTTTCCGTAGCTGTCTATTACGGAATCGGCGCCCATCTCCGAAAAAGTCTTGTGAAGATATTCTATCATCGTCGCTTCATTGCCCGATTCGCTGTCGATCCGGACCATCTCCATGAACTGCTCGATCATTCTCTCCGACATTCAAGTCCCTCCAGTGGTTTGCAGGTTTCGAGCGAGAGCTTTCACTCCTCGACTCAGTCCCAGCATGCAAGGATGTCTCCCGATGTGTTCATTTGTTCCCCACAACGTGGGCATGGGGTTTGCCCAGGTTCATGCATAGTCAGACCTCGTTGTCTTGTAACCCAAGCCACTCCCGAGCTTCTCCGACAGTTCTGAAGACCTCAACTGTTAATGGTGACTCCTGTAGCTCAGCGAGCGATTGGTACATCCTCGCAAATCCAAACAGCAAGTCGGTACTTGCAACTATCGCCGTTCGCATCCCAGCCAGTTTCTCGCTATGGGCACGATCTATTCGGATATTGGTCTCGAGCGAACTTGACGAGCCCTGGATATCCTCAATGCCGGCCAGATCAACTAATTCCCGCGCTCCAGGTTTGATCCGGGGGTCTGCTGCAACAGCTTCCGCCTGATCCCTGAGGTCTTTGTCAATCACTACCCCGAAGAAACGCGTGTAAAGGATATTATGTTCTTCATCGTATGTATACTCGACCGACATCACTCACCTCTTAGTGTATCTACCGTCAGTTTCACCCGCAAAGCCTGAATGGCGCTCTCTGTCTCCTTGCACAGAGCGTGACAGATGGCTTTGTCAGGTGCAAGCGCTTGTTATCTTTCTCACTCCCCCTCAACCAACTTACCCCGTGCTCGAAAATACTCCAAAAACACATTGGACTCGCAAGGATTAGCCGACTGAACAGAATCCGGCAATTGCTCATAGACAAGCCGTAGATTACTATCGCCGGATAATATCAACGAATCGTATAGCACAAACCCGTCGTACAGTTTAGATGACGCCCGCGATGAGAAGTGACCTTCAAAAACGAGTTCGCCGGATATCTCCAAGCGAAACATTTGCCCAGTCAATTCACTCAGCATCGGAATCTCTCTGTCGCCGACAATCTTGCTATGCTCCCACTTTGACCAACGCAGGGACCCCTCTGCAGTAAGTGTAAGCCCGCCGGTCGCTGGGTTGTATTCGTTGATGTCGCTACCAGCGAGAATAGTATCTCCACCGGCGAGAATGAGCAATTCACCGGACCATGCGCTTACGCTACACCCGACAACCGCCACCACGAGAATAATTGCCAAGAAAACTGGTGCCCCGTGAAGACCTCTCATTGCCACACTCCTTAGGCTACCGCCACCAATGACCCATGGTGTATCTGCTACGTCTCCCTGCCCCGCTACATTCTGCAAAGATAACGGTAATGTATCTTGAACTAGCATATTGGATATCACTGCGAGCCTGACGATGTATCCAATATCGTGTTATGAGTTTATATCCTGTATCCCCTATAAATCAACAGGATATGCATCCCCCCCCAATACTTCATTGTAATAGACTGCGAGCTGCTGCTTCGCATCTGGAAATGTGCCAGAAAACCGACTCGAACAATATGTGGCTCTCTTACTTGCAGTATTAAATATGGTGGGAACTACAGGATTTGAACCTGTGACTTCTACCGTGTGAAGATAGCACTCTAACCACTGAGTTAAGCTCCCACCCAACGGCAGAATCTATGATAACGACTCCCCTGCCCGCGGGCAAGGGAGAATCACTGGATTCTAGTGGGCCGATGTATCGGGCGGCTCCCAGTCGGCCAGTGTCTTTCTCAGGATCGGGTTATCCTCGTCCTGATTATATTCCTCGAGTATCTTCTTCGCCTTCTCGAGGTCTTTATTCCTGACCATGATCCTGACGGCGCCCATGCCGTCAACGGTAAAGGGAAGGGCGCTGAACGTCTGTTGGGACCGCATCATCGCCTCGATACCCTCTGACTCGAGAAGTCCGATTATCACCTGCGCGTTCATCTCTCCCTGAACGGAGATGAGCTCGGTCAGGCTTTTCTCGTTTTCCTCTTCGCGTCTTTTCTCTTCTGTCATTTTCCACCTCGCATCGCTGTGACTATCTGTGATATTACTACTGAATCGAATATCCGGCAAGGAGGCATGATGAATCTCGGAGCGCACATGTCGATCGCGGGCGGCGTCCACCTCGCGCTCCAGCGGGGGAAGTCGGTCGGTTGCAACGCCGTACAGCTCTTCGTGAAGAGCTCCAACCAGTGGCGCGCAAAGGCGTTGTCGCCTGAGGAGATCGACCTCTTCCACAAGGAGAGCGCTTCTCTAACACCGGGTTTCGTGATCGCGCACACGAGCTACCTGATAAATATCGCCTCGCCCGACCCGGCGCTTCTGAAAAAGTCCGCCGATTCCCTCCTTGTCGAACTCGAGAGGTGCTCCGTTCTCAAGATCCCATATCTCGTCCTTCACCCCGGCTCGCACCGTGGCGCGGGCATCGATCAGGGGATCGGGACGATCGCCGCGACTCTCAACGGTCTCTTCGAGAAGACAGCAGGCGACGGCGTGTCGATCCTCCTCGAGATCACCGCCGGACAGGGCAACACGATCGGCTCGACCTTCGAGGAACTCGCCGGTATCATCGATCTCATCGAGGACCGCTCGCGCGTCGGCGTCTGCTTCGACACATGCCACGCTTTCGCCGCCGGATACGACATAAGGACAAAGAAGACGTACAATGCCACATTCAGGGCCCTTGACGACATCGTCGGGTTCGACTATCTCAAAGCCTTCCATCTCAACGATTCGCTGAAGGAGTTCGGCAGCCGGCGCGATCGGCACACCCACATAGGAAAGGGCGAGATAGGCATCGAGGCATTCGCCAACCTGATGCGGGACAAACGTTTCCTCGACCGGCCGATGGTTCTGGAAACGCCGAAGGGGCCGGACATGAAGGAAGACGTCGAGAACCTCGCTCTGCTGCGCAGCCTGCGCAATGCAAAGAAATGATTTCGCTTGAGTCTGCGCCTTTACCCTCATATACTTCCATTTCCGCAAACATGAAATTCATGACGGCCAGGAGGATATAATGATGTACGACGTAGCGATTATCGGATCGGGACCTGCAGGGCTTACCGCGGCTATCTACACCTGCCGCGCCGACCTCAAGACGATCGTGATGGACGGGATGGCGCCGGGCGGCCAGTTGATGATCACATCCGAGGTAGATAACTTTCCGGGTTTCCCCGATGGGATCGAGGGACCCGAACTGATGGGAAAGATGAGGAAGCAGGCGGAGAAGTTCGGAGCCGAGTTCAAGGGAGGAGAACTCTCCGCGATAGATACCGACAGCAAGCCGTTCAAGCTCACCGCCGGAGGCGACACCTTCGAGGCGAAAAGCGTGATCATCGCCACCGGTTCATCATCGAGATGGCTCGGGCTCGAGTCGGAGCAGGAGTTGCGCGGCAAGGGCGTGTCGGCATGCGCGACCTGCGACGGGTTCTTCTTCCAGGACCGCGTTGTGGCCGTCATCGGAGGCGGGGACGCAGCGGCTGAGGAGGCTACCTTCCTGACGCGCTTCGCCAGCAAGGTCTACCTCGTCCACAGGCGCGACGAGCTGAGAGCCTCTGCCGCGATGCAGAAGAGGACTTTCGATAGCGACAAGATCGAGATCATATGGGACTCGGTACCGGTCGATATCCTCGACAAAGCCGCGGGCAAGGTCACAGCGCTAGTACTGAAAAACGTCAAGACCGATGAGACAACCGAGCTTCCAGTCGACGGCGTCTTCGTGGCGATCGGCCACGATCCGGCGACCGGCATCTTCGCTGGCAAGATCGAGCTCGACAAGGCCGGGTATATTATCCCCGGCGAGAACTCATCTACATCGGTACCGGGGATATTCGTCGCGGGCGACGTCAGCGACACGAGATACAAGCAGGCTATATCGGCCGCCGGCAGCGGCTGCAGAGCCGCGATCGACGCCCTGAAATTCCTCGAAGGTGAGGAAACAAGCGCGGGATGGTAATCGATGAATGATTTCAGCGGAAAGAAGGCGCTCGTAACGGGAGGTTCGCGGGGGCTCGGCAAGGCAATATCCCTCGAGCTGGCCCGGCGCGGCGCCGACATAGCGATCAACTACGTGAAGAACGAAGTAGCGGCCGAGGAGACGGCAGGAGAGATCCGTGCGCTCGGCGTCGAGTGCATCGTCCTGCAGGCCGACGTCTCCGACCACAAGTCGGTCAAGGAGCTGTTCAAGTCGTTAAAGGAGGGATTCGGGCATATCGACATGCTCGTATCCAATGCTGTTTCGGGCGTGCTCGGGCCGGCCGACAGGATCGGCAGACTCGGCTGGGAGAAGGCGATGAACACCAACGCCCGCTCCTTCATGCTTCTGATGCAGCAGGCGATAAAGCTCTTCCCCGAAACGGGCGGCAGGGCCGTCGCAATCTCCTCGATCGGCAGCCATACATGCCTGTCGGGATATACAGCCGTCGGAGCGAGCAAGGCAGCGCTCGAGGCGCTTGTCAGATACTTCGGCAGGGAGCTCGCCCCCCGGGGCATTGGCGTAAACGCCGTCTCGGGCGGTCCGATACAAACCTCTGCTCTCGACTACTTCCCCGACAAGGATCAGCTCCTCGAGGAATGGACAGCGCGGTCACCGCAGAAGAGGATCGCTCAGCCGGAAGATATCGCGCCTGTCGTCGCCTTTCTACTCTCTGAGGATGCGCACTGGATTGCGGGACAGACGATCGTAGTCGATGGCGGCATGACCCTGTGAATTTGACAATTGAGCGGATCGACAATATCTTGATCCGTACCGATTATCGATACGATATACGAAAGGAATACAGATGGAAGAAAGACAGGATCTAACGACTCTCGAGGTTCTGACCGTAGGAATCAAGGCCGAGATGGCGGCGGTCGCGCTCTATACGAAGATGAAGGAGATGTCGGCCGGAAAAGATCTTAAGGAGACGATGGACTTCCTGATCGGCCAGGAGCAACGTCACGAGGAGATCATGAGGGAAGCCTTCGCGAAGCAGTTCCCTGACGTCGATCTGAAGCTCCCGAAGAACTCGATTGTCCCGACGATCGACGACAACCTCGATAATAAAGCTGGGATGAAAGAGTTGTTCGAGAAGGCGATGGAGGCGGAAAAGAAGGCGAACGAGTTCTACACCAACCTAGCCTCCGGGACACGCGACCCGAACAGCAGGAAGCTCCTCGAGTACCTCGCAAGCATGGAACGCAGCCACCTCTCGATACTCCAGGCCGAGTATCACCAGTTCGAGCTCTCGACCGACCAGGATCTCGACGATTTCCTCAGAGGCGAGCGGATGATGCACTTCGGTCCGTGATCGACTCTACCGCGTGTGGAAATCGATCATGTCCTCGATCGCCTTCCTGCATACGGGGCAGAAATCGACCAGGCCTTTCTCGAACATCCTGCACGTTGAGTACGGCCTGTACAGCCCCTCAGCCGAATAGCCGGCGCCCTCGAAGCAGCCTACAATGTCTGTGTGAAGCGAGTCATCGGGAGTCGGAACAGGCGTTCCTTCTTCTATCATATCACCCCACTTGACGTTTTCCGGATCGAGAAGGGCTGTGATGTTCGGCTCCCACGGCTCTATCCCCCGCGGGTACATCTCGTTGTACGCAACCGCCGAAGAGTAGTATTCGTCGGCCAGCCCGGCAAAGGCGTGACCGAATTCATGCGTGAAGATGTAGCCGTCGTGTTCGTTGTCCGAGACGCAGGTCGCGTAGAGGTTTAAGATACCCCCTCCCCCGTACTTCTCCTCGTTGGCCAGCAGGATGATGATGTCGTAGGGGACCTTGGCCGCGACGTCCCTTATCGTCTTGTTCGAGAGCGAGAGCATGTATCTGTCCAATTCGAGGCTGTTAAATGAAAGACCGAGGAGATTGTCGCGGTATACGCTTTTTCTCGGATCATCGACGCCCGACTCGGCCGAGATGCTCTCGATGAGCCTCACGTTGAAATCCCTGCGCCTGCTCGCATACGGCTCGGTATCGAAGAATACTTTCATGAAGCGCTTCACGTCGTCGCGGAGCTTGTGGATCTCGTCCTTGTCGTACCCGTCGGCGAGGATCGCTATATCGACCTTGTTTGTCGGCGAGCCGTTGTTCTCCAGCGAGCGTACCCGGAATCCCGAGAATCTCGTCTCGGTCATTATGTGATAATCGACCGGATCGACGACGAGATCGTAGACGTTATGGAAAATGTTCTTCCTGTCGCGCCTGTCTATCCGTATCTGGACGGGGTATTTCGGCATCGGCAGCAGGAGCGTCTCGTGAAACGTCCGCGGGATCCCCTCGATCGCCTCGTCGGTCGTCGCCCATTCGCCGAAGATCGAGCAGTATCCGCGCGAGAAGATCTCCCTGTTAGTCTCGAGATCGTAGACGCGCATGATATGGCCACCGAGGTTCATCGTATCGAGCAGCCGTTTCTTGTTGCCGCCCCAGTGAGGCTCGCGTATCAGCTCGTCGACCGCGTAGGTCTCGCTCTCCGCCGTTCCCGTGTGATACAGATCGACCCGCAGGCAACCGTCGGTGAAGTAGTCGTCGAATTCGATATCCCCGGCCGCAGCGGGGACCGACAGAACAAGTGTGATGATGAGGATCCTCAGAAAACGCATCGTCTCTCCTTTTACAGGAATCATGTTCAACGTGACCGGGTTACGCCGACGCGGCCGCAATAATTGATTATACCACATCTTGAGCACCACGGTGAGACCGGGTTGCAGACCGCCTTCCCGTACATCACGAGCAGGTCGTTGATCTCGATCCAGTTCCTCTTCGGAAGGACTTCCCGCAGGGCAAACTCGGTCTCGGTGGGATTCTTCGTCTGTACGGCCTTGAGCCGGTTGCACACGCGGTGTACATGCGTATCGACGCATATTCCCGGTTTCCCGAATCCGAGAGTCAGAACCAGGTTAGCCGTCTTCCTCCCCACTCCTGGGAACCGGACGAGTGCGTCGATCTCGTCGGGCACATTGCCGCCGTATTCATCGACGAGCATCCTGCAGAGATTTTTTATCGCCTTCGCCTTCGTTTTGTAGAAGCCGGCCGGATAAATAGCCTTCTCTATGGAAGTAACCCTCAGGCGTGACATCTCTTCCGGCGTAGAGGCAAGCGCGTAGAGTCTCTCGCTGGCTGCGCCCGTGACCTCGTCCTTCGTCCTTGCACTGATAACGGTCGACACAAGCACCCTGAAGGGAGACTTCGACCTCTTCGCTATCTGTGTGACGGAAGGATCGCGGAAGTCCTTCACGGCCTTCCTGATCACCGGCACGACCTTCCTGAAAATGTTCGTCGAGCCTCCGCGCCCGAGAGGAAACCATTCATCTCTTGCTGAAACCTTCATGGGACTGGTAAGGTATCATGGAGGATAAACGAGGGACAACTCATTTCGCTTGACCCCCGGAAAATCCATTACATATTCTGACAATTCACATCTAAGGAGGAAATATCGATGGAATGGACATTCACCGATGAACAGAACATGCTCAGGGACATGGTCCGCAAGTTCGTTAATAAAGAACTCAAACCTATTGCGGCAAAGATAGACGAAGAGCACAAGATACCCCCCGAAATCATCAAACAGTGCGGCGAGCTGGGATTTCTCGGCATCTCGTTCCCGCCCGAGTACGGCGGCGCGGGGATGGGCGAGATGGGTTACTGCATCATGCAGGAAGAGATCGGCCGCGGCTGTGCCTCGACGGCGACTTTTATCGGCGCTCATCAGAGCATCGGCGCCTCGGGCATATACATGTTCGGTACCGAGGAGCAGAAGCAGAAGTATCTCGTACCCCTCGCGGAGGGAAAAATGATCGCCGCCTACGCTCTTACCGAGACGAACGCGGGATCCGACGCCTATAACTCGGAGACGACCGCCGAGGACAAGGGCGACCACTACCTGCTCAACGGGCAAAAGGTATTTATCACGAACGGCAGTTTCGCCGACATCTTCACGACATTCGCCAAGATGAAAGGCGGACCGTCCGACGGCAAGCTCAGCACATTTATAGTGGAAAAAGAATTCGAGGGCTTCAGCGTCGGCAAGATCGAGGAAAAGATGGGGATTAGGGGTTCGGAGACTGCCGAGCTCATCTTCGAGAACGTAAAGGTCCCCAAGGAAAACCTCCTCGGCCGCGAGGGCCGTGGCTTCCTCGTCGGGATGAAGGTCCTGAACACGGGGCGCCTGGGACTCGGAGCGGCAGCGCTCGGCTCAGCGAAGGAGTGCCTCGCCCTCAGCGCGGCCTACTCGAAGGAACGCGTCCAGTTCGGCAAGAAGATCTCGGCCAACCAGGGCATCCAGTGGATGCTCGCCGACATGGCTATGGAAATCTACAACATGGAGTCTATCCTCTACCGCACCGCCTGGTTGTACGACGAGGGCAAAAACATCACCCGCGAGTCCTCGATCGTGAAGCTCTACTGCTCCGAGGCACTCGATCGCATTGTCGACAAGGCGATGCAGATATTCGGAGGATACGGATTCATATGCGAGTACCCCATCGAGAGGATGTACCGCGACTCGAGGATCAACAGGATCTTCGAGGGAACGAGCGAGATCCAGAGAATGATCATCGCAAGGGACATCCTCCACGCGAGGAACTTGTAGTCCATTCGACTGAAAACACCTGTCAGGCCCCGGGATAGTGCGATTCCGGGGCTTTTTCACAGCAGATCGGGAGGCACCCTGTACTGAACTGCTTCCGCTACGTGCGCGGAGGCTATCCTCTCCGTTCCTTCGAGATCCGCTATCGTCCTGGCTACCTGTATAATATTCCTTCTCGACCTCGCGCTGAACCTCAGTGTCCTCTGGGCGCGGTCAAGGAGACCGCGTGCGTCGTCCTCCATCGGGCAGAACCTTTCGAGGGCGTAAAGCGGCACGTCGGCATTCCTCCTGAAATCCGGGGAGTCCCCGTACCTGTCTTTCTGAATCCCGGCCGCAAAGAGCACACTTTCGAGGATCTCTCGTGAAGACGTACCGCTCTCGTTATTCGATTCGAACTTCTCCGGCTCGACCGCCATTACGGGGATATGAATCGATATACGATCGAGAAGAGGTCCTGAGATCTTCGCCAGGTAACGCTTCAAGGTCGCGGGTGTGCAGCGGCAGTCTCGTGACGTACTGCCTCGGAAACCGCATGGACAGGGATTCATCGCAGCAAGGAGCTGGAACCTCGCCGGATAGCGGCATACAGCGCCGGCGCGGGCTATCACTATGCTGCCCTCCTCGAGCGGCTGTCTGAGGGTCTCGAGTACGTTTCGCCTGAATTCGCTCAACTCGTCGAGAAAGAGGACTCCCCCGTGAGCCAGAGTGATCTCGCCGGCGGAAGCGTTCCTTCCCCCGCCAATCAGGCCCGCGTCACTCGCCGAATGATGGGGCGCCCTGAACGGCCGTCTCGACAGCGGGACTTTCGGCAAGCACCTTCCAGTCACACTGCGGATCTTCGCCACCTCGAGCGTCTCGTCCACGTCGAGCGGCGGGAGGACGGTCGCCAGCCTCCTCGCGAGCATCGTTTTTCCCGAGCCGGGCGGCCCGACCATCATGGTGTGATGCCCGCCGGCAGCAGCTACCTGCAGGGCTCTGATTGCTGACTGGTGTCCCGTCACCTGCGAGAAATCGAGACCGTCCCCGTTAAACGGGGCCTCGGGAGGCACGGCCGGACGGGGCGGTGCGGGTCCGCCGGACAGGTAGGCAAGGGTCTCCATTATATCCGGGCACGGAACGATATCCATGCCTCCGGCTACCGAGGCCTCCGCACCGTTCCCTTCGGGGATGACGACCGCGCCGTACCCCATGGCCTTGGCGTGGCAGATGATCGGCAGGATGCCGCGAATCGGTTTGAGCCTGCCGTCGAGGGCCAGTTCGCCGGTGAGCAGGACTTTGTCCGGCGTCGGGAAAACGGCCTGGCCGCTCGCCAGGAGTATTCCGACGGCTATCGGTAGATCGAATGAGCTTCCCTCCTTCCGGATGTCCGCCGGAGCGAGATTGACCGTTATCCTGCTGCCCGGTATCTTGAACCCGTTGTTGCGCAGGGCGGCGCTCACCCTCTCGCGGCTCTCCCTCACCGCCGCGTCGGGCATGCCCACTATAGTAAATGTCGGAAGTCCCCTGGTAATGTCGACTTCGACGCTCACGCCGTACCCGTCGATCCCCACCACCGCGCCGGAACGTATCTCGGCGATCATCACATCCTCCCATCTCCCCCACCGCGACCGCCTCGACCGGTATCTACCAGTCGACGATCTCTGATATGTGTTTACCCGGTCTCAGCTTTCCCTCTCTTCTCGTCAAAAGGGCCGCCGCCGCAATCGGCAGGGCTATCGTCGCGTCGCAGAGAACGCTCACCGTCCTGGCGTCGACTGCGATCTTGCCCCATGATACAGCCTCCTCGAAGGTGCATCCGCTGAGACCGCCCCAGTTCGGAGCGTCCACTACAAACTGGATCGCGTACTTGTGACCGGAAAGCATCCGGCCGTTGACAATATTGGTCACTTCAGTCTGCTGGATGAAGTTCTTCGGCGTCCCTCCGCCGATGTAGATGACCATCGAAGGCTTCTTCGCGGCCAGCAACGCTGTCTCCTCCACATCTCCGATAATGTCGAATATGAACTTCTTTTCCCTCTCGGCAAGCCCGATCCCGATCGATGAATCGCCGATCGCAGGACAGTATATCGGTACGCCCTTCTTCGCAGCGGTCGAGAGGATACCCCACTCCCCTTTCGAGTTCCTTCCCGCCTCATCGCCTAGGAGCTTGAGGAATTCACGTGTCGTATACGGCCTGTCCTCGAGATTATCGCTCGCCCACTTTCCGATCTGCTTGTCGACGTCGAAGAATATATCTTCGTCGGCGTACGTGTCATATATTCTGTCGACCTTCGCGGTTCTGAGCTCCTCGTCGTCGACTCTCGCCGATCCTATGTGATGAAAATGTCCTACCGTCTCGAAATAGTCGTGGTAGAGATTCGCGCCTGTAGAGACGATGACGTCGACGAAGCCCTCGTCTATCAGGGTCGAGACGAGCCTTCTCATGCCTGCCGGCACCATGGCGCCAGCAAGACCGAGCCAGACTATTATATCGTCGTCAAGAGCCTCGGCCCATATCTTCGCTGCAATGGCCAGCTGCCTTCCCTGGAAACTGCATCCCTCGAGACCCCCGAGCAGCGTGTCGCACGACATTCCCGGCTCGATCCTTATCGGCCTCGTGGGATTCTTCAGGAATTTGTCTCTCATCATCTTCCTCTTCCGGCGACGACGCGTGTCAGCACTTCGTAAATCGCCTTCGCGGCTGTGAAGCTCGATGCCGTATCCGATTGATCCGGACAGAGTTCGACGGCGTCCATGCCGACAACTGTCTTCGATGCGAATATATGATCGAATATGTGGAGCAGATCGTCCCATGTCAGGCCTCCCGGTTCCGGCGTGCCGACCGCCCTTATCAGCGACGGGTCGACCGCGTCGAAATCGAGCGAGAGGTATACCGTGTCCGGAAGTCCGTCGACGGCACGAGCCGCCTCACCGTTCCACTTTTCGAAGATCTTCACGCGATCATTGCTGCCTAGAAAATCCGCCTCGCCGCGGGAAACGCTGCGGACCCCGATCTCGACCAAATTTCCGAAGGGAAGGGAATTTCGGGCGGCACAGGCGTGGCTGCGCGGATTACCGAGATATTCCTCCCGCATGTCTGCGTGAGCGTCAAGCCAGACGATGCCTATCTCCCCATACTTCATCTCCTCCAGGATAACGGGAGTGATCGAATGCTCCCCACCGACGAAACAGTGGAACCCGCCTGCAATCGTCTCCCTTTCCCGTCTCAGAAACACGGCAAGCTCTTCGAGCGTGCGCACTCCTGTATCAACGGTCGTGATACCCGCGCCTTCCAGATCGACGCCTGCCCCGAAGTTGTACAGCTCGATCTGCCGCGAAGCTTCCAGTATAGACGCCGGTGCTCCAGCCGTCCCCTTTATATACGAGGTGCTTTCCTCTACCGGGACGGCAAGCACGAATATGCTCTTTTCCTCTGCCGCTGCTTCTGTACCGAGAAAATCCTGAGTCGTCTTCATGCTTCCCTTACTCATAACTGCAGAAGACCGCCGCCGAAACAACCGTCGTCCATAATCCGGCCCTGCCGAGCGCGGTCTGCGTGATATTGGTAGTCCGGACGATATGCCTGCCGATCCTGAACTGCTGCTTTCTTTCGTCCCATGCCCTGTCGAGATCGATGTCGATTCCCAGGGTGGACGCAAGCATCGACGCGGCGAGATCCTCGGCATAGTCGCCGAGCTGCTTCTGCTTGATTCCGAAGTCGTGATGCTCGGATATATATCCGTAACGCTGCCTGTCTTTCGGGATGGCAATACCGATCGATGCCCCTAAATGCCTGTTCGGTTCGTTCGAACTATTTCTGCTCAGGACGCAATAGACGATCTGTCCGGGAGTAAGAAGGTCCGTACCCTTCGATCTCGGCACGAGAGTGCATCCCGGCGGAAAAATACTGGAGACCTGAACAATATTGAGTTGCTCTATCCCTGCGTTTCTCAGGGCAAGCTCGAAACTCGTGAGTTTTTCCTTGTGACTTCCAACGCCTTTTGTGAGAAAGACCTTCGTCGGTACGATTCCAGTCAATTCGGCACCTCTATCAGTGAAAATCAGGTCCTGAAACGCTACCTGAAACGGCAACTGCGTATATTCGATCCCTTATCGATTGCTGCGGGAAAAATTATTTATCCGGTGCGTATTGTTGTCAACACAATAAAGCGGGAAGCCGCCGTGGCTTCCCGCTCTCATCCGATTTTACTCAGATATGCGAAGACAGGCTATCTTTTCCTCTTCGCCTTGGTCTTCCTCTTGGCTTTAGCCTTGGTCTTCCTCTTGGCTTTGGCCTTGGTCTTCCTCTTGGCTTTG
>CBDUYR010000010.1:0-70779 GCA_965371515.1 uncultured bacterium
CCCCCTTTCGCCTTGACGCTCTCCGCAGGCCGGTGATAGCGTGGACCGGTCCGCAACACCACCTGAAAACGAAAGGAACAGGGCATGCTCAAGGATATCTACGGAAAAATCGACGGCTACGGCGACGGCATGAAGGACCTGCAGTCGAAGCTGACCGCCATTCCCGCCCTGGGGCCCGAGAACGAAGGGGTAGGCGAGAAGGAAAAGGCCGATTTCCTCGAAAAGTGGATGGCCGACGAGGTCGGGTTCGACAAGGTAGAGCACTACGACGCGCCCGACGACAGAGTGCCGGCAGGCATCAGGCCCAATATCGTCGCCACGGTCAAGGGCGCCTCGAGCGAGAGGAAGATCTGGGTCATGGGCCATATCGATGTCGTCCCGCCCGGAGATCTCGAGAAGTGGAACACAAACCCCTGGGAGGTCGTAGAGAAAGACGGAAAGCTCTACGGACGCGGCACCGAGGACAACCAGCACGGAATAGTGACCCCTCTCTTCGCCCTCAAGGCGATCAAGGAATCGGGCGCGCAGCTTCCGTACGACACCGCTGTCGTCTTCGTCTCGGCCGAGGAGACGGGAAGCGAGCATGGGATCGGCTACCTCCTCGAAAACAGCAATCTGTTCGGCAAGAACGACTACATCATCGTCCCCGACGCCGGCGAGCCCGACGGGGGGATGATCGAGGTGGCGGAGAAGTCGATCTACTGGCTCAAGATCGAGACGGCCGGCAAGCAGTGCCACGCCTCGACCCCGGCTGCGGGCGTCAACGCCCACTTCGCCGGCGCTCACCTCATAACGAGACTCGACAAGCTGCACGAGATATTCCCGCAGGTCGACGAGGTCTTCGATCCGCCGATCAACACCTTCCAGTCTACGAAAAAAGAGGCGAACGTCCCCAACGTCAACACGATCCCGGGCGACGACGTCTTCTATCTCGACATGCGGGTCCTCCCCGGGATCGACCTCTCCGAGGTCGACACCGCGATCAGGAAGATCAGCGACGGGGTGGAGAAGGAATTCGATGTGAAGATAACGCTGTCCTCCGCCCAGAAGGAGGAGGCAGCCCCCGCCACGCCCGCCGACGCGCCTGTCGTCAAGGCCCTCGCGGCTGCGATAAAGGACGTTTACGGGATCGAAGCCAAGCCGATGGGAATCGGCGGCGGCACTGTCGCGGCGTTCTTCAGGCGGGCCGGCTTCCCCGCGGTCGTCTGGTCGAAGATCGACGACACGTGCCACCAGCCGAACGAATACACCACCGTGGAGAACATGATCGGCGACACCAAGGTGTTCGCCAACCTCTTCATGCAGGAGGGGTGACCATGGGCAGGTATAGTCTTGCAAGGGGCCGGCATCCGTGCCGGCCCCTTTTTTCATGAAAGAACGAGCAGGCGCGTCTCGCACATCTCGCGGATCGCCCAGCGCAGCCCCTCGCGGCCCGATCCCGACTCCTTCACGCCGCCGTAAGGCATGCGGTCGACCCTGAAGGTGGGGATATCGCCGGCGATCACGCCGCCGACCTCGAGCGTCTCGAACGCCCTTCTTATCAGGCCGATATCTTTCGTGTAGACGCCCGCCTGGAGCCCGAACCTCGATCCGTTGACCTCGGCGAGGGCCTCGTCAAAATCGTCGTAGCCGAAGACGGCGGTAACAGGGCCGAAGACCTCCTCGTCGACGACCTTCATGCCTCGGCGGGCGTTTTCGATGACCGTCGGCGGGTAGAAAGCGCCATCCCGCGGCCCTCCGGCAACGACGGCGGCTCCTTCGGAAACAGCCTCGTTCACCCACTCTTCGACGCGGCAGGCATCGGCCTCGCTTATCATCGGCCCGATAGCGGTATCCTCGTCGAGAGGGTCGCCTCTCTTTACAGCCGAGACTTCCCTCACGAACTTCTCCATGAACCGGGCATAGATGCTGTTGTGGACATATATCCTCTGCACCGAGATACAGACCTGCCCCGAGTAGGCATATCCGCCGACTGCGATCCTCGCCGCCGCCCCGTCGATGTCGCCCCAGTCCTCGTGAACGACGACGGCTGCGTTCCCCCCGAGCTCCAGGGTGACCTTCTTCCTGTACGCCCTTCGTTTCAGTTCCCAGCCGACCTCGGCGCTTCCCGTAAATGTCACCTTCGCGATCTCCGGCCTCTCGGCCAGAAGGCCCGCCTCGGCCCCGCTCATCGGCAGAACGCTCAGCGCTCCGGCCGGCAGGCCCGCCTCCATCAGTATCTCCGCGAGGAGCAGGGCGGTCAGGGGAGTCTCACTCGATGGCTTGAGGATCACGGAGCATCCCGCGGCAATAGCCGGCGCCAGCTTGTGGGCGACGAGATTGAGCGGAAAATTGAAAGGCGTGATCGCCAGCACAGGCCCGACGGGGAACCAGCCCGTCAGCCCCATCCGGCCCTCGCCGGGTGTCGACGTATCGAGCGGGATCGTCTCGCCGTAGAGCCGGCTGCACTCTTCCGCCGCCTCGGAGAAGGTGTGGACCGCGCGGGCCGCCTCGCCCGCCGCGTACCTCATCGGTTTTCCCGATTCGAGGGCTATGAGCCCGGCCAGTTCTTTCCCGCGCCCGCCGATCAGCGCAGAGGCCCGCCTGAGAATTGCCGCCCGTGCGCGTGTTGTCATGTCCTTCATCAGGGGAGCAGCCGCGACGGCTCCCGTTACAGCCAGTTCGATCACATCGGATGAGGGGCGGAGCGCCTCGCCCACCACGCTGCCGTCATGAGGGGACAGGACCTCGAACTTCTCGCCCCTTCCAATCCACTCACCAGCTGCAAAACAGAGCTTTTCCGTCATTTTTTAACTCCTGTCATTTATGGTATTCCCCCTTCCGGCGTTTACGTGCTATAATTTTACTATAGTGCCATATCTTTCTGGAGGGGTCTTTTGAAGTATCTCAAACACTTTCTCGTCCTCGCCGTCTTCCTCGTTCTGAGCTTTCTGTTCTTCAGGCTCTGCCTGGACAACGGATTCTGGAGCGGCTACGACTACGTCGGCCTCGAGAACAGCATCATGATGAACTCCGACCGTGCCGCCGCATTCGAGAGCAGTCCGCCATTCAAGTTCCAACCTCTTGTTTACAGCATCCATTATCTTCTGTTCAAACGTTTCTTCTTCGAGGCATCGGGGTATTTCCTCTTCAACATACTGCTGCACGGCCTCAACTCGTTCCTTGTCTACTTCCTTGTCGATACGCTGATCCGCGACAAGGCGGTCGCCATTCTCTCCGGGCTGCTTTTCGTCTTCACCGTAGGCAGCTACGGCAAATCGGTGATGATCGCGTCCGGGGTGGAGGATCTCATCATCACGTTTCTCACGCTGTCCACTATGATCTGTTATTTTCACAACGAGCTCCGCAGCAAGGGGAAGCTCCTCTCTTCATGGTACGCGCTCACCCTGATATTCTTCGTAGCATCGATGTTCACGCGGAGCACGAGCTTCGTCATCCTCGGCTCCTTCCTCGCCTTCAATTACTTCTTCCGGGCCGAGAGAAAGAGAAAGATCGCCGACACCGGGTTCATTGTCCTTCTCGTCCTGGCAATCTCCGCCCTCGTGGTCAAGGCTACGCTGTTCCACTACAGGCCGCCGCTGTACGATGAGTACCCCGGAGCCTTCGTATTCGTCTACGCCGCGGCGAAGAACGTGGGCAACTATCTTATCAGGATGATCTTCCCCGTCCACACCTCTCATCTCGTGACCGGGTCAGCTCCGGCCGTGCAGTTCGTCTACCGGTTCGCGACGCATATAAGAATACTGATCGGGTTGGTCGTCCTTTCCTATTCGTTCTTCGGCTTTGTCTTCGGGAACAGGACGATCAGGTTCTTCATCGCGTGGACCTATATCATGGTGCTGCCGTTCGCCTTCTTCCAGTTCCCCGGCGACTGGCTCAACATCCGGCATCTCTATCTCGTGTCTATCGGGTTCGTGTCTACGATCGCGGCAGGCGCGGTCTACTGCTCGCGCATGATATCGGAGAACAGGTGGAAGAGATTCATGCCGATGATCGTGCCCATCGCATTCATATTGCTTTCGAGGTTCATCGTGATGCAACTCGACAGCAGCTACAGCGTCAAGTCGGCGAGCCCGGAAATGGCGAAGTACAGGAATGCCCTGGCGGACAGGTACGACGAGGTGTATATCGACGGCGACAGCCTGAAGATGCGCCGAGATCCCTGAGTTCTCAGGAGATCCCGTTCTCTTCCGTAAGTATCGTTACCCTTGCCGTCCGTTCCAGCCTGCCGACATCCCTCCGGCGAAGTCTCACGGTCAATATCACCGCTTCATCCTCGACGGCCCTTTCGATGACCTGGCCAGCTTTCTCGACCAGCGCAACCGTCTTCCCGTCCGAGGCGGGAACCGTCACCCGCGCGAGAGTCGTGCCTCGCCTTATATGCAGGCCGATCGCTTCGAGCAGCCCGCCGGCCCCGTCTCCCGTCGCCGCGCTTATCCGGACGGCCTCGGAATATCTCTGTTCGAGGAACGACGCCTCTTCGGGCTCGAGGAGGTCGGTCTTGTTCAGGACGAGCAGGGTGGGGATCGAACCCTCGCTTCCCTTCGGTGTCCGGTCGCCGAGCACTCTGTTCAGAACGTCGTTCACGACTGAGATCTTTTCCGCACGCCGCGGCGAAGAGGAATCTACGATGTGCAGCAGCAGGTCGGCCTCTTCTACGTCGAGCAGCGTGGCGTGAAAACTCGCGACGAGATGAGCGGGGAGCTTCCTGATGAATCCGATCGTGTCGGTCAGGAGGAAGACCCCTCCACCGGGCAGCTCGACCCTTCTGGTCGTCGAATCGAGCGTTGAAAAGAGGCGGCCGCTCTCGAGGACTTCGCTCCCCGAAAGCCTGTTGAGCAGAGTGGATTTGCCGGCGTTCGTGTAGCCGACGATCGTGACGTTGAACAGCTCTCTCCTGTTCTTGCGCCTCTCCTTCGTGCGGCTCTCTATTTTCACCAGCTCGCGCTTGAGCGCGGCGATTTTCTCCCGGACTTTCCGCCGGTCGACCTCGAGCTGCGTCTCGCCGGGGCCCTTGGTGCCGATGCCGCCTGCCTGCCTGGACAGGTGCTCCCACAAGCGCCGCAGCCTCGGCAGAGCGTATGTAAGCTGGGCTATCTCGACCTGGATCCGCGCCTGCCTCGACCTGGCCCTCTGCGAAAATATATCGAGGATCAGCTCCGTTCTGTCAATGACGTTGACTCCGACATGTTTCTCTATGTTGCGAGCCTGGGCGGGGGAAAGGTCGTCGTCGAATATTACGAGGTTTATTCCTTTGTCGGTAACGGCGGCGGTAAGCTCCTCGAGCTTTCCCTTCCCGATGTATGTCGAGCCGTCAAGCCTCGTGCGCTGCTGGATGATCGAGCCCGAGACAGTCGCACCGGCTGTCGTCGCGAGGAGCTCGAGTTCGGCGATGTTCTCCTGCTCGTCCTCGAAGGTCGAGCCGGGGAGCTTCACGCCTACGAGGAAAGTGGTCTCTTCTGGGCTTTTCGGGGTAGGAGTGTAGAAGGCCATGTTATCTTAGGAGGATCACCCGCCTGGTAAGCGACCTGTCGCCGATCTGCAGCCTGCAGTAGTAAACGCCGGGCGAGACCTTCGTGCCGGTCTCGTCCGTCCCGTCCCAGCCGAGCGTGTGCTCGCCGGGATGCAGCACCTCGTCAGTGAGGACAATGCGCACAAGCCGCCCCTTGACGTCGTAGACCCTTAAAGAGCCTATCCCGGGCTGTGCGGCCGAGGATTTTTCCTGCATGTACACCGACGGCTCCTGGACGAGGACACCTATTGTGAGGTCACCCACGAAGGGGTTTGGAAAGAGCCTGATGCTGTTTTCGGGCAACCTGTCCGGCTGCAACTCTTCCTCTCCGGCGAAGCGCTGCAGCTCCTCCTCCCCTATATATGACGAGAATATCGTTCCGTCCGTCAGTTGTCCCTCGACGGCGAACGGTCCCGAGGAAGCTGCCTTCTCGCCGAGGGCTATCACGATCCTGTCGCCGACCGTCTCGAAATCCACGGTCTGCTTGCCCGCCACCCTGAGCCATTCGATCTCCTCGCCCCCGATCGCGGGCAGGTCGACCGATACTGCGGGACGCTTTTCTCCCTGAACCCATACGGGTGCAAGTGCCGCGTCGGCCGAAATGCGGATCGCCTTTCTGGCGGGAACGACCCACCTCAGCACGCCGCCGTCCGGGAGGGCCAGCCCCTCCCAGGTCTCTCGCGCCCTCGAAATATTTCTCATCAGGGCCGCGTGGTCTTTCCCGAAGACGATCGCCCATTCGAGCTCGACTCTCTCTCCCGGATAGATATCCCTCGCCGGGCCGAGCCGATGGGTCAGCACGACATCCCCCGCAGCGGCCTCGACCAGGGCAATGTCCCCGCTCCCTGTTCCCGGCAGCAGCTCGGCTTCTTCCGTGTCGAGCGGGACCGGCTCTCCGCCGAGCACCCGGCAGGCACCCTTTCCTTCCTTCCACAGCGAATCCAGGCGTCTCTGCCCGTTGCAGCCCTCGGCGTCGGCTGTCAGCACCCCGTCCGGCACGGATGCGCGGAAGATCACGACCGCGGCGATCGGCCTCTCTCCACAGTCGTCCGTCACGGCCGCGACGGCATGTGCCGCCTTGCCGCTCTCATCGGGACAGCTCTGCAGGAAGACGATCCGGTCGTCACGTCCCCGGCCGGCATCGTTCCTGTCCCCGATCTCGAAATCTATGTAGTGAATCAGCTCGAACTGTCTCAGAGCCTCGCCTTGACCCTCGGGAGGCAGATATTCTATCGTCGTCGAGAACCCGATAAAATCCCTGACATGTCCGTAATTCCAGATGTGGTGCCTGCGCGTGACTCTGATCCCGTAATCGGAGGCAAGGGCGCTGGTAACATACATCTCGTCCCCGACAGCGGCGAAATCCTCGTCGACCTCTCCGTCACCGTCATTATCGCGTCCATCGAGGGGATCCTCGTCGAAAACTCCGTCACCGTCATCGTCACATCCGTCGGCCGGATATCTCTTTCCGCACAGGCATCCCTCGGCCGCACAGGCTGCCCCAGGGCCCCGAAGCGCCGACTCGAAATCACCCGGCCCCAGGTAAACCACCCTGTTCTCATCACCGGTGACAAACCTCATCAGAAGCCCGCCTCCGCCGAGAAACTCGGTCCCCTTGGCACCCGGCCATCTCAGGCCGAGCTTGAGCCGGCCCGATTCGATTACTTTGAAATATCCACTGCCGTCAAGACAGACGGCGATCCTGCCGGTCCTCGTAACCGAGAGAGCCTCGTCTCCCTGTTCTTCGGCGTGCCCCGGCGCCATCGCGGCGAGCGCGGCGAGCGCGGCGAGAATCGCCGCAGCAATAGTGAACCTGTGCGGATTCATCACTTTCCGCCTTTTCCCTTTTTCCCCGCGGCGGGTTTCTTTTCGGCTTTCTCCTTCGCCTTTGCCTTTTTCGGTGCCGCCTCGGGCTCCTCGGCGATCTCTTCCGCCACTTCTTCCGCCACTTCTTCCGCAATATCCTGGGCTATCGGTTCGATGGTGCCCTCTTCCGGCTCCACTTCGTCCCCGTCGATTCCGTTCTCGTCGATGCCGTTCCCGTCCTTCTCTCCGGCGATCAGGGCCATGTCGACAAGTGAGTCGCCCTTTTTGAGGTTGATCACCTTCACGCCCTGGCCGGCCCTTCCGATACAACGGATACCGCGCACCGGACACCTTATGATCATCCCGTTGCGAGTTATCATCATGACCTCGTCGGTCTCTATGACCTCTCTCGCCGCGACAACGGGACCATTCCGCTTCTCTGTCGGGATAAGGACCACTCCCTGGCCGGCGCGGTGTTTGTTCCTGAATTCATTCAGCTTCGTGCGCTTTCCAAAGCCGTACTCTGTCACGGCGAGGATCGCCGAGTCGCGCTTGACGACGACCATCTCGACGACCCGGTCGTCGCCCTTGAGCCGCACGCCCTTGACTCCCTGCGTAGCCCTCGCCGCCCCTCGTACTTCCTTCTCATTGAAACGGATCGCCTTGCCGTTCCTCATGGCAAGCATTATATCGTCGCCGCCCGACGTCAGCTTGGCGGCGATCAGCCCGTCGCCTTCGAGCAGATTGATGGCGATGATGCCTCCGCGGTGGATATTCGCGTATTTCGATAGGTGCGTCTTCTTCACCAGTCCGTTCTTCGTCGCCATCATCAGGTAACAGTCGGCGCTGAAGTCGGGGATGGGGATGTACGCCGTGATACTTTCCTCCCTCGACATCTCGAGGAGATTGACCATCGCCTTGCCCTTGGCAAGCCTTCCCCCCTGCGGTATCTCGTGGACCTTGACCTTGTAGCACTTGCCCGCGTCAGTGAAAAAGAGGATGTAGCTGTGCGTCGATGCGATGAAGAGCGTCGATACAAAATCTTCATCCTTCATCCCGAGCCCGGTTACCCCCATGCCGCCCCTGCGCTGCCTGCGGTAGGTGCCGGTCTGGATCCTCTTGATGTATCCGGTGTGGGTGATCGTGATGATCATGTCCTCCTCGGCAATCAGGTCCTCGAGCTCCAGCTCGCCCTCGGCGTCTACGATCTCGGTGCGCCTCTCGTCGCCGTACTTTTCGCGTACCTCGTTGAGCTCATCCGCTATCACTCCGAGCAGCCTCGTCCTGTTCTCGAGGATCGACCGGAGGTACTCTATCTTCTGGATCAGCGCGAGATATTCGTCCTCGATCTTCTTGCGCTCGAGCCCGGTGAGCCTCTGCAGCTTCATATCGAGTATCGCCTGCGCCTGGATCTCGGAGAGCGCGAACTTCTTTATCAGTCCGTTGCGCGCCTCTTCGGGCGATGCGCTTTTCTTTATCAGCTGGACGATCGCGTCGATGTTGTCCAGCGCGATCTTGTATCCCTCGAGAATGTGGGCTCTCTCCTCGGCCTTCCTCAGGTCGTACTCGGTGCGGCGCCTGACGACGTCCTCGCGGTGCTCGAGGAAGAGCTGCATCGTTCTCTTGAGGCTCATGACCTCGGGGCGCATCTTGTTGAGGGAGAGCATGATCACGCCGAACGTCCCCTGGAGCTGCGTGTGCTTAAAGAGCTGGTTCATCACGACCTTCGGGTATGAATCCCTCTTCAGGTCGATGACGATGCGCATCCCGTCCTTGTCAGACTCATCGCGGATGTCCGCTATTCCCGCGATCTTTCCGCCGCGGACAAGCTCGGCTATCTTCGTGATTATCGACGCCTTGTTCGTCTGGAAGGGGATCTCGGTAACGATGATACTCGATTTCCCCGATTTCTGCGTCTCGATGTTGGCGCGCGCCCTGACAGTTATCCTTCCCCTGCCCGTCTCGTACGCCTCCTTGATGCCGGCCCGCCCGTAGATGATCCCGCCTGTCGGGAAATCGGGACCGGTCACGATTCCGCTTAACTCGGCGACCGACATGTCGGGATTCTCGAGCAGTGCCTTGAGCCCGTCTATGATCTCGCCGCTGTTGTGCGGCGGGATGTTCGTCGCCATGCCTACCGCGATCCCCGATGAGCCGTTGAGCAGGAGATTGGGTACCTTCGACGGTAGAACGAGGGCCATCTGCCTCGTCTCGTCGTAGTTCGGCCCCAGCTCGACCGTTTCCTTTTCGAGGTCGGCGAGGATGTCCTCGGCGAGCCGGGTCATGCGTACCTCGGTGTACCTCTCGGCCGCGGCCGGGTCACCGTCGATCGAGCCGAAGTTTCCCTGCCCGTCGACGATCGGGTATCGCATCGTGAAATCCTGGGCGAGCCTCACCGTGGCGTCGTAGACCGCCGTCGTGCCGTGCGGGTGGTAGTTTCCCGTGACATCTCCGGTGAGCTTCGCCGATTTTCTGTACGGCCGGTTGTGCGCGAGGTTCAGATCGTTCATCGCGAGCAGAATGCGCCTGTGAACGGGCTTGAGCCCGTCCCTCACGTCAGGCAGTGCGCGAGAGACGATGACGCTCATCGAGTAGTCGAGGTACGAGCTTTTCATTTCGTCCTCGATGTATACAGGTATGACCCGCTGCCTGCTGATATCCATCCGGTTGTTCCTCCTTCACCGCCCGGTGATCGCGCTCCGCCCCGGGAGCGTTCGTGTATTATTACTCTCTATACATCCAGGTTCCGCACCGAGAGCGCGTTTTCCTCGATGAATTTCTTTCTCGGCTCGACCTTGTCTCCCATCAGTATCGTGAAGATGCGATCGGCCTCGACGGCGTCCTCGAGCGTGACCTTGAGGATCGTCCGCCTCTCCGGATCCATCGTCGTCATCCAGAGCTGGTCGGGGTTCATCTCTCCGAGGCCCTTGTATCGCTGGAGGTAGACGCCCTTCGAGCCGCCAAGTTCCTTGATGATCTTGTCCTTCTCTTTGTCGTCGTAAGCGTACCTCTCGACCTTGCCCTTCTTCGCCCGGTAGAGCGGAGGCTGTGCGATGTATATGCAGCCCTCGCTGATCAGCTTCGGCATGTAGCGGAAGAAGAGTGTGAGGATCAGGGTCCTGATGTGCGCGCCGTCTACGTCCGCATCGGTCATGATGATTATCTTCCTGTACCGAGCCTTGGATATGTCGAACTCTTCCTCGCCGACTCCCGTGCCGATGGCGGTTATCAGCGTCCTGACCTCTTCGTTGGCGAGGATCTTGTCGATGCGCGCCTTCTCGACATTGAGGATCTTTCCCTTCAGCGGCAGGATCGCCTGAAAGCGCCGGTCCCTCCCCTGCTTCGCCGAGCCGCCCGCCGAGTCGCCCTCGACGAGGTAGAGCTCGCACTGCTCGGGGTCTGTCATCGAGCAGTCTGCGAGCTTGCCCGGCAGTGCGCTCGACTCGAGCGCCGACTTCCTTCGGACCAGCTCCCTCGCCTTGCGTGCCGCATCGCGGGCGCGCGCCGACTGCATCGACTTCTCGATAATCTTCTTCGCGACCGAGGGGTTCTCCTCCAGGAACTCGCCAAGTTTCTGCCCGACCGCCGTCTGTACAAGCCCGCTCATCTCGCTGTTGCCGAGCTTTCCCTTCGTCTGCCCCTCGAACTGCGGCTCGGGGAGCTTGACGCTGACGACTGCCGTTATCCCCTCCCGGACGTCATCGCCTGACAGGGTAGTACTCGTCTTGCTCTTCTTGAAGAGGTTGTTTTTCTGCGCGTAGTTGTTCAATGTCCTGGTCAGCGCACCCTTGAATCCTGTGAGATGCGTCCCTCCGTCGACCGTGTTGATATTGTTGGCGAAACAGAAGATCTTTTCCCCGTACGACGTGTTGTACTGCATCGCGACCTCTATCTCGTACGGATCGGTCCGGTCCACTATGTAGATCGGGTCCTTGTGGATCACATCCCTGTTCTCGTTGAGGAACTGCACGAACGAGACGATGCCGCCGGAGTAGTTGAAGTCGTGGCTCTTCCCGGAGTGCTCGTCGGTGAAGACGAGGTTAACGCCCGCGTTGAGAAAGGCCAGTTCCCGGATGCGCAGCGACAGCGTGTCGAAACTATACTCGAGCGTGCTGAAGATCTTGCCATTCGGCTTGAACCTGACGACGGTGCCCGTGCGCTTTTTCTTCCCGCCCTGTGCCTTCGAGGTCAGTTTCGTCTTCGGCACGCCCTTCTCGTAACGCTGCGAGTAGATTTTCCCGTCGCGGAAGATCTCGACCTCGAGCCACTCCGAGAGGGCGTTGACCACAGAAACGCCGACGCCGTGCAGCCCGCCGGAGACTTTGTAGCTGTCGTGGTCGAACTTTCCTCCGGCGTGCAGAGTCGTCATGACGACCTCGACCGCCGGCTTCTTCTGCGTGGGGTGCATATCGACTGGTATCCCGCGTCCGTCGTCGGTCACGGTCACGTACCCGTCCTGCGATATTACGATCTCTATCTTCGAGCAGTGTCCGGCCATTGCCTCGTCGATCGAGTTGTCGATGACCTCGTATATCATGTGGTGCAGGCCGTGGATGTCAGTGCTTCCGATATACATCGCCGGCCGCTTGCGTACCGCGTCGAGACCCTTGAGGACCTGGATGCCTTTTGCAGTGTACTCCTTGCTCATTCCCCGTCTCTCACCCTTTCCATCCTCAGCCGGATCTCGGTCACCCCAAGCCCCGGGAATCTATCGTTGATCTTTTCGATTATCCGTTTCTGATGAAACCTGATCTCCTGCATCCACGAGTTGTCCCTCACTTCGACGGTGAGAACGCCAGCCCTTATCTGCAGGGGGCTGCTCTTTGATGCGAGAAGATCGCCTACTACCAGGGACCACTCCTTTACCAGGCGTCCCTCGTCCATCCGGTCCTCTAGGCCGAGGATCCTGAGGACCGCGGGGATGATATCTCCGACACTTCCCGGCCCCTTTTTTTCAGTCATTTCCCGCGGCTCCAGACGTTCTTTCAATACCCTGAATATTATGATGAAATCGTGTGAAAATAAAGGAAAATATGGCCTTTTCAGGACGCCTTCGGGGACCCCCCTGAACCCCTGAAATCGCCGTTCTCGACCTCGTACCTGGCCGCCCCCGGGATATCGCCGGGGAAGTCGTCCTGGCGGGGCGAAGTGATGAAGCTCTGATACCTGTCGGAGAGCATATTTCTCACTCCCGAGACCACGCCCGGGTCGAGTTCTGAGAAGATGTCGTCGAGCAGGACGACTGGCCTCTCCCCCCTCCTCGCCATGATCACATCGGCCTGGGCGAGCTTCAGCACGACCGCAAGAAGCCGCCTGCGCCCCTGCGAGGCGTACCTCCGCACATCCTCCCCATCGATCCTCATCGCCACATCATCGTAGTGCGGCCCCGCCAATGTATACCCCCTCCTTCTCTCGCTCTCCCGTGCGGCCAGCAGGGCTGCCCTCAGGGTGTCCTCGCTGCCGGCGCCCGAGTCGTACGAACACCGGTATGCGAGCTCGAGCCCGTCCACCCGGCCGAGCACCTCGGAGAATATCTCCCGCGCGCGCTCCGCGATGACGCCAAGCATCTCTTTCCGCCCCTCCACCACGGCCGCCCCCTTCCTGGCGAAAGCCTCGTTCCATACTTCGAGCTGCGCCTCGTCGAGCGCTCCGCCGACGGCGGCCGCCCTCAGCAGCGAGTTTCTCTGCTTCAGCGCCTGCCTGTAATCCTTCAGGTCGGCGAGAAATCCCGGCGAGACCTGGGCGGCGGTATAGTCGAGGTACGTCCTCCTCCCCGCAGGCGGCCCCGACGAGAGCTCGACGTCTCTCGGAGAAAATATGACGCTCGGCATGAATCCGATGATCTCCGAGGCTCCCTTCATCTGCTTCCCGTTGACGGAGAGTCTCATCTTTCCGCTTCTCTCCACACCCATCTCGAGGCGGAACCCGACTCCCGTATCGCTTCTGCCGGTGAGCCTGAGAAAGAAGTGTTCGCTCCCGAACATGATCAGCTCGGTCGAGCGCCTCGTTCTGAACGAGCGTCCCAGCGAGAATATATGGATCGCCTCGAGAAGATTTGTTTTCCCCTGGGCGTTCCTGCCTGTTATGAAGTTGAACCTCTCGGAAAACTCCAGGGAGGCCTTCTTGATATTACGGTATGAATTGAGTTGGAGTTTCTCGACTATCAAGCCCGCTCACCGCTCCCTCCCGGCAGGTCAATTTATCCTGAGGGGCATCACGATGCACAGCTGCCTGATATCTCCCTTCTCGTCGGCCGGCGTCACCACCCCGGCGTTGTCCGGCCTGTCGAGGCTAAAGGAGATCTCGTCTCCATCGATAGTCCTGAGAATGTCCTGTATGTACGCCGCGTTGTAACCTATTTCCATCGGTTCGTCCGCGTAGGTTGCATCGAGCTCCTCCCTCGCATCGCCGAGATCCTGCGTCGTCACGTGCAGGGTGAGTTTGTCGCGATCGAGTGAGAAGACCACCTGGTGAGTCAGGGCGTCGGAAAGTATCGATACTCTCTTTGTTGCTGCGGAGAGCTCGCTCCTCGGAACCAGGAGCGCCTTCTCGTTACCCGAGGGTATGACCTTCTGATAACTGGGGAATGGCCCCTCGAGAAGCCTCGAGTATATCGACACATCGTTCATCTCTATCGATACGCTGTTTTCTCCCAGCCCCACCTTTATCATCTCGTCCTTTTCCGAATAGGCCCGGAATGTAGACAGCGCCTTCGGGGGAACGATGACCTCGGCCTTTTCCACGTTTTTCAACTCCATCTTCGCCTCGACCTTGGCAAGCCTGTGCCCGTCCGTCGACACCATCGTCAATCCGTTACGGTCGACTTCCCACAGAACACCACATAGCGCTGGCCTTGTAAGGTCCGTTGATACGGCATAGATTGTCTTCTGTATCATCTTCCTGAGAAGCGGCGACTGTACCTCGAACTCGGTGCTGCTCTCCTGCTTTGGCATCTTCGGGAAATCGTCCGCGCTCCGCCCGTTCACCGAGAACCTGCTCTTTCCACACCTGATCGTCAGCTTCTCCCCCTCAACCTCCAGCGCCACCTCGTCGCCCGACAGAGACTTCACTATCTCTGCGATCTTCTTCGCGGGCACCGCTATGCTGCCAGGTGACTCCACAGAACCTGCGACATTTGATGTGACTAATATATCCAGATCTGTCGCGGTGAAACTTATCCTGGATTCCTCCACGGTTATCAGCACCATCGAAAGGATGGGCATCGTTGTCTTGCCCGGCACTACCGACGATATCGCATTCATCTTCTTGGAGAGCTCTCCGAGAGGTACATTGATCTTCACGCCCAAACCTCCTGATAATCGCGGTAATCTAGATCCGCTTCGAAGTATATCATGTCATCACGTCCGGGGACGAAATAATAATCCATTTGAGAGGTGATGTTCAAGGAAAAAGGCTCTCCTCCGGATTCCGGACTTCTTCTCCTTCTCTTTAAAATATAGAAAGAACAGTAGTAGTAATAGAGGGTGTTGAAATGTTTAAAACAACACGGAAGACCCCGCCGGCACAGACATGGGTAGCCCCGGACAGATGTAGAAACAGCGGTGGAGACAGATGGATAAGGGGCTTGTTTTCCACCGGGCAGCGACAATCCACAGGCTATCACAAGGTTGTCAACAGGCTTTCTGTGGAAAGTGTGGAAAGAGTGGTTTCAGCCGGAGATCCTCTTTCTGATATCGTCTACACGGACGGCAAATATCGCATCTTCGTCCATCAGCATCTCGATCTTTCTGACCGAGTGAAGAACGGTGCTGTGATCCCGCCCGCCGAACCGCTTTCCAACCATTACAAGAGACAGGTCTGTCATCTCGCGGCAGAGGAACATGGCGACCTGCCTCGCCCTTACAACCCTGCTTATCCGCGTCTTTGACTTGAGGCTGTCGGGGGGAATGTCGTATTCCTGGGCTGCGGCCTCAATGATCTTCCGGGGTGTGATCTTCGTCTCTTCGGGTGATTTCACAATATCCCGGAGGGCCTCTCTCGCGATATTCACCGTGATCTCCTGACAGGTGAGGCTGGCGAAGGCGAGGATCTTGATCAGCGAGCCCTCCAGCTCCCTGATATTATTGGTGACGTTCTCGGCGATGAATTCAATCACGCTGGCAGGTATCTGAATATGCTCGTCCTCGATCTTGTTCCTTAGGATTGCTATGCGCGTCTCGATATCGGGCGGCTGCAGGTCGGTGATCAGGCCCCATTCGAAGCGGGAACGAAGGCGCTCCTCGAGGGTGTGTATGGCCTTTGGAGGCCGGTCGCTGGTGCAGACGATCTGCTTGTTGGCGTCGTGCAGGGCGTTGAAGGTATGGAAGAACTCCTCCTGCATCGCCTCCTTGCCCGCGAGGAACTGGATGTCGTCGATAAGAAGGATATCTACGTTTCTATACTTCTTCTTGAACTCCAGGGTCTTGCTCTTCTGGATCGCATGGATGAGCTCGTTGACGAAGCTCTCCGTAGAGACGTAGACGATGACCATGCTGGGAAAATCCTTGCGGACCTGATGCCCTATGGCCTGAATAAGATGTGTCTTTCCGAGGCCGGACCCCCCGTAGATAAAGAGGGGATTGTAAGCCTGGGAGGGTCTCTCGGCAACGGCAAGCGCACCGGCGTGGGCGAGCCTGTTGCAGTTGCCTACTATGAATTCGCTGAACGTATACCGCTTGTTCAGGAGGATCTTGTTCGAAAGGACCACGGGCTCGTGGATGATCATCGACCTGCCCGGAGATTTCTCCGGGCGGCTGACCCGCGGCGGGCCGGGAAGCGACGTGAGTTCTATCCTCGTGTTCTTGTCAAGCATGTCCCTGGCAACCTTCTCGATCTTGTCGATGTGGTGCTCATAGAGCCAGTCAACAAAGAAGGGATTGGGGCCCTCGATCCGAAGAACGCCCCCCTCGTAGCTCAACGGGCGCATCGGCGAGAACCAGGTCTTATAGCACTGCTCGTTTACCTGCTCCCGCAGACGCTCGAGAAAGTTTTCCCAGAGCCCGATTATCGACTCGACCCCGTCTGGGCGGCCACTTTCCAACACCCTTCCCCCCTGTATCTCTCTTTGGACACCGGCGACACCATTCCACCGGAAATAATGGTTATTCCCTTTTTCCTCCGAATAATCCACAATTGTGGAAAACTCGCTAGTTTTATGTGTAACAATCGGTTCGGCGGGCTGTTTAGCATGTCTAAAGAGCGTTTTCCACAATTCCAGGTGATTGGTGCGGTAGACGTCAGATCAAGTGTGTCGGCACATGGAAAATTGGAATACTCCCCTCACCCCGCAGGCGGAAAGTTAGCACAAGGCCGGAAAGCATGGCAAGGCAAATTTTAAAGAAAGAGGAAAAATTTTGTAACTATATGACAAATATAAGCATGTGAAGAGGGGGGAAAGGGACAGTTACAGTGGAGGCGAGGACCCGGACGCAAGGCCGGGGATATAGGGCGACGGAACTAATGGATGCTTAATGGATTAGGGGGGCGAGGGATAAAACACTTGACAATAAAACGCCCCTTTTCTATTGTAGGTTGTTTATATATTGTAAGTGGCCGGTAAATGACCGAGCCTGAAAATATTCAGAAGAAGATCGGGGACCCCGTTATGAAGCGCACATATCAGCCGCATAACAAGAGAAGAAAAAGAACACATGGATTTCGGAAGAGGATGAGTTCGAAGAACGGCCGCCTGGTACTCAGGAGAAGGAGGGCAAGAGGAAGAAAGCGCCTCGCGGTTTAACGTGCATGGGATTGGATAAGCCCGATGTCACAAAAAGGACTCAAGAAAAGCAGTCAATTCAAGAGTGTTTACAGAGAAGGCCGCAGGGAAGCCGGGAAGAAGATCGTCATCTACTGCCTCGAAACCGGCGACGGGGGGATTCTCCCGGGATTTGTGGCCAGCAAAAAGAATGTAGGGAAAAGGGCCTTTCAGCGAAACAGGGCGAAGAGGTTGATGAGAGAGGCTTACAGGAGCATAGCCGACCGCATCACCGAAAAGAACCTCTGGATAGTATTCATCGCCTCGTTCGACCCGTCGGAGACAACGCTGGGGCAGTTGACGGAAGATGTAGTGAGCTCTCTCGGGAGAGCCGGACTGATATCAAACTGCGGATGATAACAGGAATTCTGACAAAAGCGGCCGTTACGGCCATCAGGATATACAGAGTAGCCATTTCTCCGTATCACGGGCCAGTCTGCATATATACACCTTCCTGCTCGCATTATGCCGAAGAAGCGCTGAAGAAGTACGGACCCATCAGGGGCTCCGTAAAGGCGCTCACAAGGCTTCTGCGCTGCCATCCTTTCTCCGCCGGGGGCCATGACCCGGTCCGCTGACGCAAGCCCGCAGAAAAACTGTCGCACCGCCGAAGGGAAGTGAAGAATGGACAAACGTTCATTTATCGCCGTTATAGTGACATTCGGTATCCTAATAGCATGGCAGATGCTCTACGTGAGGCCCCAGCAGAAGGAGGCCGCCAGGGCCAGGGCCGAGCAGGCATGGGCCGACTCGATCGCTACGGCAGAGGCCGTGGTGGCGGAACCCATCGAGAGGACCGATGCAAAGCGGGAGGCAGAAGCCGAAGAGACCGTGCGGTATCAGAGGGAAGACGATGCGGAGGTGGGCGGCCTGTTCGACGGGGACGGGGAGACAGTCTCCCTGATCGTGGATACCGGACCAATGGTGGTAAGGCTGAAGAACCGGGGCGGCGAGATCTCGAGCGTTGAGCTGGTCGCTTACGAGAGGTTCGGCGGCGGCCCGGTACAGCTTGTGCCGGAAGGCGTCAGCGGCGGAGTCGCACTGAGCGTTGAGAAGGACGGGCGATGGATCGACCTGTCGGGAGTGAGGTTTTCGACCACCGTCAATGGCAGGGAGGCGATCGACGGGGAGCGGGTGGTGCTCGGCGAGGGCACAGATGAAGTCGAGGTAGCCTTCGTCAGGAAGTCGGCGGACGGGGGGCTCATAGAGAAGAAGTTCAGATTCATGAGGGGCAGCTTCGAGGCATTGCTGTCCGTAGAGATAGGCCGGGAGGGGGCGCTGAGGGAGACCGAAGCCTATGCGGTTTCCTGGAGCTGCGGCATGGCGCTGAACGAGAAGGATGAGAAGTGGGAGAAGAGACAGCTCGCATCTTTGGGAAAGGTGGGGGATGAGACATACACAGAATCGGCGAGGAGCTTCGGGAAGACGGGGCTGAAGGAACGTGAAGGCGTCGTCGTATGGGCAGGAGTGAGGAGCAAGTATTTCCTGAGCGCCATGCTGACTGAAACGCAGAGGACGGGGACGCTGGGGATGACAGGGGACAAGGAGCTCTCTCAGGTCGGGTGGTCGGTGACATACCCGTTCAGCGGCGACCCGAGGATGGTCCGGGACGAGTACAGACTCTATATGGGCCCCCTGGACATCAATGCCTTGAAGGAATACGGAGTAGGCCTCGAGAAGACGATCGACCTGGGAAGGCTGAGATTCTTCAGCAAGTTCATCCTCGGGCTGATGATCTGGATGCAGGGATTCATCCCCAACTACGGCGCCGTGATCATAATCCTGTCGATCTTGACGAAGGTGCTGTTCTACAGGCTGACCCACAAGAGCTTCAAGTCGATGAAGGACATGCAGAGGCTTCAGCCGAAGCTGAAGGAAATTCAGGAAAAGTACAAGGACGACAAGACCAAACTGAACCAGGCGACGATGGCCATGTACAAGGAGAAGGGGGTCAACCCGCTCGGAGGCTGCCTGCCGCTCCTTTTCCAGATGCCGGTGTTCATCGCGCTGTTCAGTGTGCTGAGGAACACGATCGAGCTCAGGGGGGCTCCGTTCGTGCTCTGGATGAGCGACCTTTCGTCTCCAGACGTGCTTTTCGACTTCGGGGTGAAGCTGCCGTTCCTGGGCAGTGAGTTCCACATGCTGCCGCTGCTGATGGGTGTAGCGATGTTCGTCCAGTCGAAGACCGGCGGCGGCTCGCCCACAGGCGGCCCCGCGGCCGGAGCGGCGGGCCAGCAGAAGATGATGCAGACGATGATGCCGATAGTGTTCACCGTCATGTTCTACAGCATGCCCTCGGGGCTGGTCCTGTACTGGCTGGTTAACAACATATTCTCGATAATCCAGCAGTATATAGTTCACAGACAGATAGAGTCCGAAGGCCCGGTCGTTGCCGGAGGAGCCTGACGGAAAGGGAAGAAACCCCTCTTGCAGAGGCGATAATAAAAAGGATTCTCATATCAGGAAAGAGGAGATATCGAAATGAGAGGTTCCGGAAGAGAAGAAAACAGGAAAGTGATAGAGATAACCGGAAAGAGCGTGGAGAAAGCGCTGGAGAAGGCTCTGAAGTCGCTCAATGCGAAGGTGGAAAACGTAGAAATCGAGATACTCGACGCGGGGCAGAAGGGCGTTCTCGGCATATTCGGCGCGAAGGCTGCCAGGATCAGGGTCACGAAGAAAAACGATTCAAAGGGAGTCGAGGAGATAGCGGACGAGGTCGCCCGATATATAATGGAATGCCTCGATATCAACTACAGGATATTCACCGAGTCGTACGATGACGCCACCTACGTCAATCTCGAAACTGCCGGCGTGGACGGCCTGCTGATAGGACGCAAGGGGGATACCCTGAACTCCCTCCAGCACCTTGTCGGGAGGATCGTCTCGCGGAAGATGGGAGGGTACCAGCGCCTGACGCTAGACGTCGGCGGGTACCTCAAAAACAGGCAGGATATAATTCGCCAGAAGGCAAAAAAAGCGGCAGAAAGGGCGAGGAAGTCGAACCGCGAGATCCAGATGGAGCCGATGAAGGCGTCGGAGAGAAGGATCGTACATGTGGCGCTCACCGACGAAGAAGGTATCATAACCTATACTACCGGCAACGGCGATATGAGGAAGGTCTGCATAGCGCCAGCGGGAAAGGGACGGGAGAGAAGGGGCGGAGACCGGTACAGGGACAGAAGATAGAGCCATGCAAGGTGATACGATCGTCGCCCTGAGCACGCCGCCGGGCAGCTCGGGGATCGCGGTTATCAGGATCTCGGGGCCGGACTCGATCGGGATCCTAGAGGCCATGGCCCCAGGGGCAAGGGCCTGGGATCCGAGGACACTTCACAACCGCATACTCCGCAGCGGCGACGGCGAGATGCTGGACGATGTCATGGCGGCCGTGTTCCACGGCCCGAATTCATACACAGGCGAGGATGCGGTCGAGATCTCGTGCCACGGGAGCATGCAGATCGTATCGGCGATAATCGAGGAGTCGATAAGGGCGGGAGCGCGTCTTGCCGAGCCGGGAGAGTTCACAAGGCGGGCATATCTCTCGGGAAAGCTTGACCTTGCGCAGGCGGAGGCGGTCGCGGACCTGATCGCCTCGGAGACGAGGCTTCAGGCGCGGGTCGCGCTGGAGCATCTCGAGGGAGGACTCTCGAAGAAGATCGCTGCCATCGAGACGAGGCTGCGCACTCAGCTCGCGATGGTGGAGGTATCTATAGATTTTCCGGAAGAGGACATAGAAACATATGCATCGGCGGAGCTGGCCGCCGTTTCAGATGAAGCAATGCGGGAGATATCGGAGCTTCTCGAATCGGAGGTGGCGGGAGGGAAGCTGCGGCGCGGCATACGAATAACGATAACAGGCCCGAGAAATGCCGGCAAGAGCAGCCTCTACAATGCCCTCCTCGGAGAGGAAAGGGCTATCGTATCGCCGATTCCAGGCACTACGCGTGACGTTCTGAGGGAGAGGATACACATCGGGGGATTTACATACCACCTGGAGGATACAGCCGGTCTGGCAGAGACGGGGTGCGAGATAGAGAGCGAGGGCATGAGGAAGGGAAGGGAGGCCGCGGGCGCAGCCGATCTGGTGCTGTTCGTGGTAGACGCAGGAGAGGGGTGGACAGGAGGGGCGCTGGAGGAGCTCGAGGCGCACGAAGGCCGAAACAGGCTCGTGGTAGCGAACAAGGCGGACCTGGTTCCCGGAGGTGGGGAAACGGCAGCTGGTTCGCCCACCGGAGGGAGCAGAACGGTAGCCGTATCGGCTGTGACCGGCGAAGGCCTGGGCAGGCTGAGGGAGAAGATATTCGAATTCACGACGAACGGGGAGGTCTCCAGCGTAAGCAGGGAGCGGATCGCTCTCAACATAAGGCAGGGCGTGGCCCTGCGCAGGGCGGAAGAGGCGCTCGAAAGGCTAGGGAAAGAGCTCGGGATGAATTCCCCGGTGGAGATCCTGAGCCTCGAGATAAGGGAGGCGCTGGATGCATGCGGGGAAGTGACGGGAAGGTCAGCCGCAGAGGACATCCTCTGTGAAATATTCTCTATGTTCTGCATAGGCAAATAATTACAATACTTATCCACAATTTTCTCGGGGTGGTCAGTGGTGTATGACGTGATTGTAGCGGGCGGAGGGCACGCGGGGTGCGAGGCGGCTCTGGCCTGTGCCAGGATGGGCGTGACAACTCTGCTCGTCACGATCAGGCGGGGCGACATCGCCCGCATGCCCTGCAATCCGGCGATCGGAGGGCTGGCCAAGGGACAGCTCGTCAGGGAGATCGACGCGCTGGGCGGGGAGATGGGACTATGTATAGATCATGCGGGGATACAATTCAGGATGCTCAACCGGGCGAAGGGGCCCGCGGTATGGTCGCCGAGGGCGCAGGCGGACAAAGCGGCATATCACGAGAGGATGATAAGCGCCATAGAGGCGGAGGAGTGCCTCGATCTGCTGGAGGCCGAGATAACAGGCCTGGCGATGGCCGACGGATCTGTGACAGGGGTGGTGACAGCGGACGGCAGGGAGCTGCCGGCGAAAAAGGTCATCCTGGCACTTGGGACATTCCCGAACGGCCTTATGCATATAGGGGAGAAGCAGATACCGGGAGGAAGGGAGGGAGAGCCGCCCTCGTGCAGGCTCTCGGACTGGCTATCCGGAGCGGGGATTGAGAGGGAGAGGCTGAAGACGGGAACGCCCCCGAGGCTGGTGAAGGGATCGATCGATTTTTCGAGATGCGAGGTTCAGCCCGGCGACGAGGAACCGTCTCCGTTCTCATTCAGGACAGGGAGGCTCGTAGTCGAGCAGATTCCCTGCCACATAACATGGACGGGGGAGAAGACACACGCGATCATCAACGCAAACATCCACCGCGCACCGCTCTTCTCCGGACAGATCAAGGGGGTGGGTCCGAGATACTGCCCCTCGATAGAGGACAAGGTAGTGAGGTTTTCGGAAAAGCCGAGACACCAGATATTCCTCGAGCCGGAGGGAAGGGATTCGGAAGAGATCTACGTGAACGGCCTTTCGACGAGCCTTCCCGCAGATGTGCAGCTGAAAATGGTGAGATCTGTGCCTGGCCTCGAGGGAGCGGAAATCGCAAGATACGGGTACGCAATAGAATACGACTACTTCCCTCCACACCAGATACACTCGACAATGGAGTCGAAAAAGATCGCAGGCCTCTATTTCGCCGGACAGGTCAACGGGACGTCGGGATATGAGGAGGCGGCGGCTCAGGGCCTGATCGCCGGGATCAACGCTGCCCTCGCGCTGCACGGACGCGGCTCGTTCGTTCCGGGGAGGAGCGAGGCATATATCGGCGTACTGATCGACGACCTGGTTACGAAGGAGATAAGAGAGCCATACAGGATGTTCACATCGAGGGCCGAATACAGACTCTCGCTAAGGCAGGACAACGCCGACGAGAGGCTGTTGAGATACGCGGCGCGATTCGGGCTTCTGCCGCACGGGCAATGGGAGCGGATGATAGCGGCAAGAAAATCGATCCAGCGCGCCAGAAGGAGACTGGAGGCCGAGAATGTGACCGCAGGGGAAGCAGGGACCGTGCGTGCCGCACGGCTGCTGCAGAGGCCCGGCGTGAGTATAGACGACATCGAGCCGCTTCTGACTGCCGGACCGCTCGATCTAGGGAAGAGGGAGAGGGAATCCCTCGAGATCGATCTGAAATACCGGGGATATATACGCAGACAGGCAAGGACCGCCGAAAAGCTCAAGAGGATGGAACGCAGACGGATCCCGGACGATTTCGCGTATGGAGAGATCGAGGCGCTCAGTGCCGAGGCGAGGGAGAAGCTCGGGAAGTTCCGGCCGGAGACCCTCGGGAAGGCGGCAAGGCTCGCCGGAGTAAGGGTCTCGGATGTCTCTGTGCTGATGGTCTTCCTGGAGAAGGCCGGGGCCTGGAGGGATGCAGATGACAGGTAAAGCCGACGAGGCATGGGGACGGGTGCTGGAAGAGCTCGGGGAGACGAGGGCCCCCGAGAGGCTCAGGGCCTATGTGGACGAGCTGGTAAAGTGGGGCGAGCGGATACACCTGACAGGCAGGGAGAGGATGGCCGATGCGATTGCCGCACAGATCTCCGATTCGATTATCATGCTCGGGCTGGCAGGGGGAGGGTCGGATATCGCAGACATAGGGGCGGGCGCCGGATTTCCGGGGATAGTCTGGAAGCTCGCGAGACCTCACTGGGATGTCGTCCTGTTCGAGAGGAAGGAGCGCCTCGCGTCGTTTTTGTCGCGGACGACAGCCCTTCTCGGTCTGGAAGGGATTTCGGTGAGGGCCGAGGACGCAGCGCTTTATCCGGAAGCGGATAGATTCGATGTCGTAACGTCAAAGGCGGCGGGGCGGCTCGACGAAATACTCCCGATCGCAGGCAGGATGCTGAGGAAGGGCGGAATATACGTGACCGTAAAAGGCGAGGGCTGGGAAGTGGAGCTCGAAGGGGTGTCCGCGGGCTTTTCACCGGGGGAAAGGGCTCCCCTGAGAGGAAAGAGGGGAGAGGCGATCGCCTTCATCCTCGATTGATGGGAGGTGGTGTTTCACGTGAAACACCGGTGGCCGTTTCACGTGAAACGGAGGATTCCTTGAGAAACCCCGATTTTTTCATTGATTTAGTTCTGCGCGATTCATATAATCCCGCAAGCCCCACAAGATTACTCCAGGAGGCACTCATGCGAGCCAAGTTTGTTTGTGTTATGGTGTTAACGTTCTTTTCCACAATCCTTGCGACTGTTTCCGGCTGCGACGATTCCCTCGATTTCAACAATACACCGCCGAGCGGTCTTGCAATCACCAGGGACAAGTGCTATCTCGGGCCGAACGACGCGGTCACATTGACCGGCCAGGCAACCGACAACGACGGCGATGAGATCAGCTACAGCTGGACCGCGGAGACTGGCACACTCACGCCGGCCGACGGCCAGGGCCAGGTCGTCATCTGGCGGGCGCCGGACAGCCACGGGACATACAGGGTCGTCCTGAAGGTTACCGACGAGCTCGACTACACGTCGAAGGGGATCGACCTCGACGTCGGGAGAAATCTCGACGATCTTCACGGCGACGCAGTAATTCTCGATCAGACCGACTACGCCTACGTCGTGCCGAACGACGGACTTCTTAATATCAGCGGACTCAGTACAGTCACCATAGAAGCCGGCGTGACGGTCGTGTTCAACGAGGGGACCGGCGGCTTCGGCGTCGCGGGTACGCTTGTCATCAACGGGACGGCGCAGGACAGGGTCCTGCTTATGCCGAACAAATGTCCCGGCGAGGACCGCCCCTGGAAGGGGATCACATTCAGCGGTGCCCAGGCAGTCGGCAATTTGAACTACGTTACGATAACGTCCTCTGCCGACGGTTTAGATGTTGAGGATGGAGCAATCGTGACCGCGGATAACATCATCGTCGACCAGACAACCGGTGATGGCGTATCCGTGAATTCAGGCGCCAACCTCACTCTTTCGAACTCGAAGATCTGGGAAAACGGCGGTGGTATATATGTTGAAAACGGAATACTGCTGCTTCAAGGCTCAACGATTAGATACAATGGTAATTACGGGTTCTCGATGATAGAAAATATTGGGCCGTTCGACGTCGCCGTTGATAGCTGCGTTGTCGCGAACAACGACCAGTACGGATTCGTGATGGCGATGGAGGCAAACCCTGTGATCAACAACTGCTCGATATTTCTCAACGGCCCGGACGGGGTGGCTGGCCGCACGCTGATGCTTTCAACGGGCTACACGAACACGGACCCCATAGACATGACGGGAAACTGCTGGAGAGTGACGACGGCCCCCGAGATCGAGAGCCAGATAAACAAAAACGGAGCAGCGGTAACGGTAGACTTTTCGGGCTGGCTTGAAGAGCCACCGGTAAAAGACTGAAGAAAGCGGGAAGAACGGGAGAGGAATGGGAAAGATAATAGCGATCGCCAATCAGAAGGGCGGCGTTGGAAAGACGACGACAGCGGTGAATCTCAGCGCCAGTCTCGGGGCTGCCGAGAAAAAGGTCCTGCTGGTCGACGCGGATCCTCAGGCAAACGCGAGCAGCGGACTTGGTGTGAGGTTATCCGAAGAAGAGGATACGATCTACGAGGTCCTGATCGGCGAAGCACTGGCGAAGGACATAATAATAGACGCAGGCCTTGTGGACCTGCTCCCGTCTCATCCGAAGCTGAGCGGCGCGGAGATAGAGCTCGTCTCGCAGATAGCGAGGGAGCAGAAGCTCAAGACCGCGCTGGCCGGCGTGACCGGCGACTACGATTTCGTCATCATCGACTGCCCCCCCAGCCTCGGCCTGATCACGCTCAATACGCTGACGGCGGCAGACTCGATCCTGATACCGATACAGTGCGAATACTATGCGCTCGAAGGGCTCAGCCAGCTTCTGGGGACGATCAGGATGGTACAGAAGCACCTCAACCCCGACCTCAGGATAGAGGGAGTGCTGCTGACGATGTTCGACAAGAGGCTGCGTCTCGCCGGGCAGGTCGCAGACGAGGCGATCTCGTACTTCGGCGAAAAGGTATACGACAACATAATACCCAGGAACGTAAGGCTCAGCGAGTGCCCGAGCTTCGGCAAGCCGGTAATACTCTACGACGTTCAGAGCAAGGGGGCGAAGAGCTACCTGAAGCTGGCCCTCGAGGTGATCGAAAAACAGGACGGGCAGAAAGAGAAGAAGAGTTCCCGGAGAGGCCGCCCGAAAAAGGAAGCGGTAGTGGGGGGAGGCGCCTGACATGAAGAAGGAAGTCCTGGGCAGGGGGCTAGAGGCCCTTCTCTCCCCCGACCTGAAGGAAAGCGTTTCCGAGACTGAGAGGATCAAGGAGCTCGGGCTTGACAGCATCGACGCCAATCCGTACCAGCCGCGCGAGCGATTCGACGACGAACATCTAGGCGAGCTCGCCGAGTCGATCAAAAAACACGGAGTGCTGCAACCGGTAGTGGTGCGCAGGGCAGGCGGGAGATATCAGCTCGTAGTCGGAGAGAGAAGACTGCGAGCGTCGAAGATGGCCGGCAA
Organism: uncultured bacterium; assembly: GCA_965371515.1. Classification (GTDB taxonomy): domain Bacteria; phylum Krumholzibacteriota; class Krumholzibacteriia; order Krumholzibacteriales; family Krumholzibacteriaceae; genus JAUWCL01. The sequence goes on from CBDUYR010000010.1 coordinate 26,606, forward strand.
GACGACGATCCCTGCCATAGTCAGGGAGATAGGCGACGACGACTCGCTGAAGTTCGCACTGCTGGAGAACCTCCAGCGCGAGGATCTGACGCCGGTCGAGGAGGCCCGGGGATACGCCGCACTCAGGGAAGAGTTCGGGCTTTCCGTAAAGGATGTCGCCGGGATACTCGGCAAGGAAAGGAGCACGGTGGCCAATACGCTCAGGCTGCTGAAGCTGCCGAAACGGGTGATAGAGCTGCTCGAGCAGGGCAGGTTGACGGCGGGGCACGCCAGGGCGATACTGTCCGTCGAGGGTGAGGCCCGGCAGATCGAGTGGGCCGAGAGGGTTGTATCGCAGGGATATACCGTTCGCGATATCGAGGAGGCCGCGCCTGCGAAAAAGGACAGGAAGAAAAGGCGAAGAAAGATCGATCCCGAACTCGCCGCCATAGAGGAGCGGGTCGAGCTGAGGCTCGGTACGAGGGTGAGGATCGTGCCGCGACGAAAAGGCGGCGTGATATCGATAGATTATTATTCGATCGGGGAACTGGAGGCGATACTGGAGAAGATGGGGGTGGATACGGAGATGTAGCCGGCCGGGAAGGCGCGTCCTCCGTGGACAGGGATGAAGAGGGATACATTTACCGTCATCGTCGTTCCGCACGATCCGCAGAGGACGAGGAACTACAAGATCCAGTACCGGCTCTTCTACATCTTCATCGCCTTCGGTTGCATCGGCATCGCGGCGGTGATCGTCTTCATGACCACGCATGTCAGGTTGCTGATGAAGGCGAGAGAGGCGGTAGTCCTGGCCGGGCAGGTAGAGGAGCTGACCAGGGAAAACGAACAGATCGGCGAGATAATGCGCAACCTTTCGGAGCTCCACGCGATGGACATGAAGGTAAGGCAGATGCTCGGCGTGGACATGGCGGAAGAAGACAGTCTTGCCATGAGCAGGACGCAGGAACCAGGCGGGCTGACTGACAGGGAGGTGCAGAGCGAGAAGGAACAGATGCTGAGATCGATTCCCAGTTTCTGGCCGGTGCGCGGGTATATAACGAAGTCGTACCACATGACGGGCGGGGCCGGCGATGCGGATTACCACGCTGGTATCGACATAGGCGTCGAAAGGGGGACGCCTGTCAGGTCGGCGGCTTCGGGCTACATCACCGAGGCGGGCTGGGACGACACGTATGGATACTTTGTCCGGATCGATCACGGCTATGGGATAAAAACACTTTACGGACACAACGACAGACTGGTAGTAATGAGGGGCGAAAGAGTCGGCAGGGGGCAGACGATCGCGTATTCCGGCAATACCGGGAGAAGTTCGGCGCCACACCTGCACTTCGAGGTGACACAGGACAACGTTAATGTAGATCCGTTGAAATACCTGTTGAAATAAAGGCGGACTGCGATGAAAAAGACAGCGAAGAAGGGCCTCGCAATGTTCGGGAAAGAAGGTGAGAGCATGGCTGACGAAGGAAAGATGAATTCGATTATCGGCAAGGGATGCAAAGTAACGGGGACGATAGACGTTCAGGACGGCACCCTGAGGATCGACGGAGAGTTCGACGGCAACGTCAACTGCCCCGGAGGTACACTGGTGATCGGCAAGGGTGGAATGGTAAAGGCGGATATCAAGGTATCGAGCGCCGTGGTCGGTGGAACGGTTCATGGGAATATCGACGCGCGCGAGAAGATCGAACTCCAGGCCGGATCACGGCTCGAGGGCGACATCAAGACGAGAAGGCTCGTCATAGACGAGGGAGTCTTCTTCGAGGGTTCGTGCAAGATGAGTCCGGATGGTAAGCATATCTCGACCCCGCCCGCTCCTCAGCCTGAGGCGAAGAAGGACGAGAAGGAAAAGACAAGCGCCTGGAGCAAGTAGCGCTTCCGGCACCGGAGCCCGGCACGACTTCACGCGAAACGGGCGGGATGGATCCCGCCCGATGCGGTGGAAATATATATGGAAATAAAAGGGGGGCGCTCAGTGCGCCCCCCTTTTCCGACGATTGAAGTGGCCCGCGCCTACTTCACTTCGATCTTGATCTCTTTCGGCTTCTCCGGCGCTGCCCTGGGAATGGCCAGCCTCAGGATACCGTCCGTGTACTCTGCCTCGATGTTATCGGTCGTCACGTTCTCGGGGAGAGTGAAGGCTCTCTGGAAGGTGCCGTAGCTCCTCTCGCAGATGTGGTAGTTCGTATCATCCTTTTCCTTCTCGAGCTTCCTCTCGCCCTTGATCGTCAGGACGTTGTCCCGGACCTCGATATCGATATCTTCCTTCTTTATTCCGGGGACTTCCGCTGTGATTTCGAACCTGTCCTCCAGCTCTTCGACGTTGATCCTCGGGGTCCAGTCGAAATTCTCGAGATCCATCTCCCACCGCTTCAGCCCTAAGTAATCGTTATATACAGGCATTCCGGTCCCCGGCCTCCATCTTACGAGTCTCATATCAGTGCCTCCTGTGTGTTTTTCGGATTTCTCATCCGTGCTCGTTTCCTGTCTGTTCAATACGCATCTTGTGTGCCAGAACTGCCTGCCACGTTGTAATCATATGTTAATATATGGGATACGAGACTCGTCCGGCTCGATGGAGAGAGGTTTCGGCAGGATGGCGAACTCATGGCATGACAATATCCTGCCAGAGAACCACTGGTGGCAGCGCCGCGACTGCCATTCTGGCAGTTGCGGGCGATCAGTCCGCAAGTTTCCGTGTTCACGCTACCTTCAGGACCGGCCGACCGGACAGGGCAGACCTCCGCAAAGGCCGAAAAACAATGGAACATATATCGTTTTTACCGTATAAAGTAATACTGATCTATTTATTTGGTATATTGACGGAAAATGGCACCGTTCGGGCGGTGCCGGCCATTGTCGGCGGCCAGGGGGCCTGCCGAAGGAGGAAACATGAGACGCACAGCCCTGGGTGTTCTTCTGCTTGTCGCTCTGCAGGCTCTGTCGGGGTGTTCGCAGGACGGCATCAGGAAGTACACCATAGAACAGTTCAAGAACACGCTCGCCGTATCGGGCGGGTCTTTCTCTTACGACGAGACGAAGCTGCTGATCACCAATGACGGGACAGGGATAAGGAACGCGTGGTCGATCCCCGTAGCCGGCGGCGAGATGAGACAGCTGACATTCTCGGACGACAACTCTGTGTTTGCGCTTTCGTACTTTCCCGAAGACGACAGGTTCCTCTGCCTTGCCGACCGCGAGGGGAACGAGCTGTATCACATCTTTCTATACGACCTGGACGGGACAGTCACCGACCTGACTCCCTATTCCGGCGCACGCGCGGTCTTCTACGGATGGACGCACGATATGGACGCGATTCTCTTCGGCTCGAACAGGAGGGACTCGAAGTTCATGGACGTCTACGTGATGGACATCGAGACGATGAAGCCGAAGATGATCTATCTCAACGACGCCGGCTACAACTTCGGGTGGATGTCGAACGATATGAGGTACATTTCGTTGTCGAAGACGAACACCAATCACGATTCGGACATGTTCCTCTACGACCGGAAGGCTGGCGTGCTCAAACACATCACGCCTCACGACGGGGATGTCAACTACAGCCCGATGGATTTCAGCAGCGACTCGCGCCACCTCTACTACCTCACGGACGATGGCTCGGAGTTCACCTACCTGTGCAGGCACGACATCACGGGCGGCGGGAGCGAGACGGTCGAGAGGGCCGACTGGGACATCAGCTACGCATACTTCTCGCACAACGGCCGGTACAGGGTGACTGCGATCAATAACGACGCGAGGACAGAGATCAGGGTATTCGACATGGAGAAAGGCGAGCCTGTAGCCCTTCCCGCGCTTCCCGGCGGAGTGATCACGTCGGTGGCGATATCGAAGAGCGAGAAGCTGATGAGGTTCTACGTCAACGGATCGCGTTCTCCCAACAACCTCTACAGCTACGATTTCGGAACGGGGCAGTACATCAGGCTGACAAATACGCTCAACCCGGAGATCGATCCGGCGCACCTCGTTGACGCCGATGTGGTGAGGTACGAGTCGTTCGACGGACTCGAGATCCCCGCGATATACTACCGTCCACACAGCAGCGGGAACGGGGAAAAGATACCGGCCGTGATCTGGGTGCACGGAGGACCGGGCGGGCAGGCACGCGTCGGCTACAGCTCGTTCGTCCAGTATCTTGTCAACCACGGGTATGCAGTACTGGCCGTCAACAACAGGGGCAGCATGGGATACGGCAAGAACTTTTACGGACTCGACGACATGCGGCACGGCGAGGACGACTTGAGGGACTGCATCGAGGGGAAGAAGTGGCTCGCCGAGACAGGGTACGTCGATCAGGAAAGAATCGCGATCGCGGGCGGAAGCTACGGCGGGTACATAGTACTGGCTGCACTGACATTTTCGCCGGAAGAGTTCGCGGCGGGCGTCGACATATTCGGGATATCGAACTGGGTCCGCACGCTGGAGAACATACCATCCTGGTGGGAGAATTACAGGAAGGCGCTTTACAGGGAGATGGGCAACCCGGAGACAGACCGAGAGTACTTGATGAAGATCTCGCCGCTGTTCCACGCGGACAATATAGTAAGGCCGCTGATTGTACTGCAGGGCGCGAACGATCCGAGGGTCCTGAAGATAGAGTCGGACGAGATCGTCGAGGCGGCGAGAAAGAACGGCGTGGAGGTCGAGTACCTGGTCTTCGAAGACGAAGGGCACGGATTCATGAAGAAGGAAAACCAGATCGAGGGATACAGGGCCATCCGGCTCTTCCTCGACAGGCATCTGAAAGGCGGAGATTGAGCCAGCCATGAACAACATCGATGACGAACGGATGCTCGGCCGGTTCCAGGAGGCGTATTCAGGACTTCGCTCCGAGACGGCGAAGGTAATCATAGGCCAGGAACGCGTGCTCAACGAGCTCCTGTCGGCGCTGTTCGCCGGGGGGCACTGTCTTCTCGTGGGCGTACCCGGACTGGCAAAAACCCTGATGATATCGACGGTCGCCTCCTGCCTCGGGCTGAAGTTCTCGAGGATACAGTTCACGCCCGACCTGATGCCGAGCGACATCATGGGCACCGAGGTGCTCGAGGAGGACAAGGCATCGAGCCGCCGGGTCTTCCGCTTCCTCAAGGGGCCGGTCTTCGCGAACATAGTGCTGGCCGACGAGATCAACAGGACCCCGCCGAAGACGCAGGCGGCCCTGCTCCAGGCGATGCAGGAGAAGAACGTAACCGTCGGCGGCGAGACTCATCCGCTGGAGGCGCCGTTCTTCGTACTTGCGACACAGAACCCGATCGAGCTGGAGGGGACATATCCACTTCCCGAGGCGCAGCTCGACAGGTTCATGTTCAACATCCTTGTCGATTATCCCGAGGAGAGCGAGGAGCTGAGGATAGTCGATACCACGACATCCATCGAAAGTCCGGCCGTAGAGCAGGTCCTGACCGGCGAGGAGATCGTCGAGATACAGGGGCTGGTCAGAAAGGTCCCCGTCTCGGAGAACGTTCTCTCATACGCGGTGCGTCTCGCCAGGGCGAGCCGCGACGGCGCCCTGGAAGGAATCGGCGAGTACCTGTCGTGGGGCGCAGGTCCCAGGGCGGGCCAGTATCTCGTCCTCGGCGCCAAGGCGAGAGCGGTGATGAACGGCAGGACTACGCCCGACATCGATGACGTTCGGGCCGTGGCTTACCCCGTCCTGAGGCACAGGCTGGTGACGAACTTCCATGCCGAGGCGGACGGCGTCACTACCGATGAACTGGTGAAGAGACTGCTCGATACCGTCGCGCCGTGACCGGGCGCGGGGAAAGACACTTATGTCCCCGGAAAAACACAACGCGGGGGAGTTCCTGCGCCCCGAGACAGTCAGCCGCCTGGCGAACATGGAGCTTCGCGCGCGACTGATCGTCGAGGGATTCATAGCGGGTCTCCACAGGTCGCCATATCACGGGTTTTCCGTCGAGTTCGCCGAGTACAGGCAGTACAATGCGGGCGAGTCGGCGAAGAACATCGACTGGAAGATCTACGCAAAGACCGACCGCTACTATCTCAAGGTCTTCGAGGACGAGACCAATCTGCGCGGAACGCTCCTTCTCGACCGAAGTGCTTCCATGGATTTCTCCGGCGGAGGGATAACGAAGCTCCGTTACGGCGCCCTGCTCTGCGCGGCCCTCTCGTACCTGATGATAAAACAGCGAGACGCAGCCGGGCTGGCCCTCTTCGACGACCGCATAGGCGAGATCGTCCCGCACAGGTCGGCGAGGAGGCACCTGTTCCGCCTGCTCAAGACTCTCGAAAATGTCAGGCCGGGAGGCCGGACGGGGATCAGCCGGGCTCTGCACGACATGGCCGAGCGGATACACAGGCGCGGGCTTGTAGTTCTTGTAAGCGACCTGATCGACGAGCCGGAGGATGTGATCAGCGGGCTGAAACATTTCAGGCACAGGGGCCACGAGCTCGTTGTCTTCCATCTGCTCGACCCCCTTGAGCTCTCGCTCGATTACGGAGGAGAGGTGACCTTCGTCGACAGGGAGACGGGAGAAAAACTGCGGTCACAACCGTGGTTCGTCAGGAAAGAATACCGGCGCAGTGTCGGTGACTGGACCTCGTTCCTCGAGAGGCGCTGCCTGGAGAACGCGATCGATTACAACCTCGTTACGACCTCGACGCCTTTCGATGAGGCGCTGGTAAGATATCTCGGCAAGAGAGGCAGGATGAGCTGACCGGCATGAATTTTCTCAGCCCCGCATTCCTCTTCGCGCTGGGCGCTTCGGCGATCCCGCTTCTGATACACCTGCTGAGCCGCCGGCGGGCAAGGGAGGTTCCGTTCAGCTCCCTGCGATTTCTCGAGAGATCGGACAGGAAGAGCATGAGAAGGATCAACCTTCGAAGACTCATCCTGCTCGCGCTTCGGACCGCAGCGATCGCTCTCATCGCGCTGGCCTTCGCCAGGCCGGTCATCACCGGCAGGACAGCGTCGCTCTTTCCCGGGAAGGAACCGAAATCGGTCGTGGTGATGATAGACCGCAGCTACAGCATGGGTCTGAGCGGGAGCGAAGGGACAGCATTCGATGCCGCGGCTGCAGCGGCTCTCGACATTGCCGGGGGGCTGGAGGAAAACGACGAGCTGACGCTCGTCATGTTCGACGAGGGCACAGAGGAGATATTCACAGCGGAGAGGCCCGGCCGCGCGGCAGCGGCCGGAGCGCTCGCCGGCGAGGAGCCGTCACTGAAAGGAACGGCCCTGCGGGCGGCGGCAGGACACGGCTTCGGCCTTCTCCGGCGCAGCAGGAGGGCGGCGAGAGAGCTCTTTATCGTATCAGATTTCCAGAGGACAGGCATGGCGGGCGAGAGGGAGCTCGAGGTGCCCGCGCGAACGAGGGTCTTCCTCGTACCGGTCACGCCCGCATCCGGCCCGAACGTAGCGGTGGAGAGGGTGATCCTTCCAGGCTCGGCACTGCACAGGGGCGAGCCGGCGGCGATGAGAGTCTTCGTGCGCAACACCTCGCCCGACCGCCCTGCGGGATTCCCGCTGCGCGTAACCCTCGACGGACGCAGGATCATCGAGAAGGAGATCGAACTGCCGCCGGGAGGCGCGGCTGAACATACATTCGAATTCGACCTCGGCCGCGCCGGCTGGATCCGCGGCAGCGTAAGCTGCAGGGAGGACATGCTCCCCGCCGACGACACGAGGCTGTTCACCGTCCTCGTCAGGGAAAAGACGCCGGTACTGCTGATATCCGGGGGGGATGCGTTCTACCTCGGGCAGGCGCTTGCACCGGAGGGAGCTGACGGGGACGTAGATCTCAGCGAGGCAGGGTGGAGAGGATACACGACGGCTGACCTCGCCGTTGCCGATGTCGCAATAGCCGGTCCGGGAGGGAGGCCTCGCCCCGGAGACGCGGCGCTTCTGAGACGTTACGCCGAGGAGGGCGGCAGGGTCGTCGTGTTCATATCGCCGGGGATGGAGAGGTTCGCGGAGGGTCTCAGCTCTCACGGCCTGACGGTGACTGCGCGCGAGACGGGCGGCGGCTTCGTTGAGCTCGAGCGCCCCGTAGGGGAGAACCCCATCCTGTCGATATTCAGCGACAGCGACCTCGACGGGATGGCAGGGATGAGATTCATCAGGACCGCCGGGGTAGCGGGACTTCCGCCCGGTACCGCGGCAGTCTCTTTCTCGGACGGGACTCCTTTTGTCTGGGCCGAGCGGGCCGGCGAGGGGGAGATCGTCTTTGCCGCCGCCTCTCCGGGACCGGAAAGCGGCGACCTTGTCCTCTCGCCATGGTTCCTTCCGCTCGTGCAGCAGATGGTCCTCGCGCCCCTCGATGTGTCGCCGGGAAGGGAAGGGGCTCTCATCGGCTCTTTCGTTCCCGTGCCGCTGACGGGGGAGGGAGTGTGTTCGATATTGCTGCCCGGAGGAGTGGAATATGTAGATCCCCTCCCGTCCGGACCGGGAAGGATCACCGTTCCGGCCGGGGACAGGCAGGGGTACCTCACGGCCGACTGCGGCGGGGAGGAGTGGCAGGCGGCCGTCAATCCCGACTGCAGGCTCGAGTCCTCTCTCGATTACATGACCGCAGACGAGGCCGCAGACTCATTGGGACTGGAGAGTTATGCCGCCGCACGAGCGGACGCAAAAATATCAGGGACGGTGAGGGAAGCGAGGGAAGGAAGAGAGATCGCCGACGTGCTGATCGTCGTAGCAGCGCTTCTTCTCGTGGCAGAGCTCGCCGTAGCGCAGCGACACGGCGGCAGAGGGGAGGGCGAGAGGGTCTGATGTGGGAAGATCTCAGAAAGAAGATCTCGGAGCTGCCACCTTTCCACGAGCTCTCCGGCAGGCTCGCCTCGCAGGGAGCGGCGGCGAGGGCGGGCGGGCTGACCGGCAGTTCGCGATCGCTTGTGCTCTCGACGCTCGTGCCGTTTCTAGGGCGGGGAGTCGTGGCGATCGCCTCCGACCCTGTCCGGGCAAGGGATATCGCGGCAGACCTCGATCATTTCGGTGCCGGCCGCGTCGTCTTCTATCCGGAGGACGAGATGCTGCCCTATGACTATCACGATCCCGACAGGAACCTCACCGGCATTCAGATGGCAGCGCTGGCCGCACTGGCGGAGAAGAGATGCGATGTCTTTGTCTGCACGCCCAGGTCTCTCCTGAAGAAAGTGTTTGCCCCCGGCGTCTTTCTGGATCTTGTCACGGACCTCCGCGCGGGAGAGGACAAGGATCCTTATGAACTCGCCGAGCGGCTCGTCCACCTCGGCTACGAGAGGCACGGCATCGTAGAGGAGAAGGGGCAGTTTGCCATAAGGGGCGGGATCCTCGACCTCTTCGAGGTGGCATCGCTCGATCCCGTGAGGATGGAGTTCGACGGCGACGAGATAACCTCGATCCGTACATTCGATATCGAGACGCAGAGATCGATGGAATCTGCCGATTCGATCCGGGTCCACCCCCTGCACCATCTCGCACCGGACGAAAGGGGAATCGAGAGGCTCGAGGCGTTCCTCGAGACGGAAAGCGCGGGGCTCGAGGAGCAGGAGAGAAAGAAGATGATGCTTCCCGCCAAGCGGTTCGCCACGGGGATACATTTCTTCGGCATGGAGCACTATGCCGCCGTCGTTCACGACGTCGTCCCGGTGACCGACTACTGGAACGCGCCTCCGTTGATTGTGATGTACGACAGCGAGGAGATCGAGACGCTGACCGAGGAGTTCAGGGAGGAGATCGAGAAGCGGTACGAGCGGTCGAGGGAGGAGAACCTCTACCCGCACCCCGATCGCGTCTACGCCGGCGGCCGGGAGTGGGCCGGCGCGCTGGAGGCCACCGGCAGGCTCGAGTTCACCGCGCTCCCCGGCGGGGACGACGTGCGCTTCTCCACCTCGGCGGTCGGCGACTATCGCAGGAATATCAAGGGGCTCGTCTCCGACGTCCAGAGGGAACTCGGCAGAGGCAGGAGGGTGTTCCTCTTCTGCGCGAGCGAGATCCAGAGCGAGAGGGCCGAGGAGATCCTCTCCGACGTGGCGCTCGAGATCGATTTTCCGATCGGCGAGATCTCGAGCGGATTCAGGTGGCCGGCCACCGGCATGGTCTTCCTCAGTGAGGAGGAGGTGTTCGGCCGGTTCCACAGGCCGTGGCATTCCCCCCGGGCGAGAAGCAGGTCGCTCGTCTACGATCCGTCGCACTTCAAGCCGGGAGACTTCATAGTCCACATCAGCCACGGCATAGGCAGGTACATGGGGCTGCGTGTCCTCGAGATCGAGGGGAGCAGGACCGAGTGTCTCGATATCAGGTACGAGGGCGACGACAGGCTCTTCATCCCCGTCTCCCAGCTGAGGATGGTAGAGAAATATATGGCCGCCGAGGGAGCGCAGCCGGCGCTCGCCCGCCTCGGGAGCGGGGCCTGGAACAGGACCAAGCAGAAGGCGCGCAAGCGCGCCGGCATGATCGCGCAGGACCTGATCGAGATATACGCCGCCCGGCAGACGGCCGACGGGTTCGCCTGCGGCCCCGACAAACCGTGGCAGAGAGAAATGGAGGCCTCGTTTCCTTGGGAGGAGACTCCGCACCAGCTTCAGGCGACGGCCGAGGTCAAGGCCGACATGGAGAGCGCGAGGCCCATGGACAGGCTTCTCTGCGGCGATGTCGGATTCGGCAAGACCGAGGTCGCCGTGCGCGCGGCGTTCAAGGCGGTGCTTGCCGGCAAGCAGGTGGCCGTGCTCGTGCCTACGACCATCCTCGCGATGCAGCACTACAACACATTCCGCGAGCGGCTGGTCGGATTTCCCGTCAACGTCGCGATGCTCAGCAGGTTCGTGACAGCGGCCGGGCGGAAGAAGGTCGTGGAGGGAATCGCCCTGGGAGAGATCGACATAGCCATAGGGACACACCGGATCCTCTCGAAGGACATAGAGTTCGCCGACCTCGGCCTCGTTATCGTCGACGAGGAGCACAGGTTCGGCGTTGCCCACAAGGAAAAGCTCAAGAAGATGAAGAAGACGGTCGACGTGATGAGCATGACCGCCACCCCCATACCGAGGACCCTCTCGATGGCGATATCGGGGATCAGGGACATATCGACGATCGACACCCCGCCGCGCAACCGTCTGCCGATACATACCGAGATACTTCCCTTCGACGACGAGAGGATACGCGAGGCCGTCATGCGCGAGATCGGGCGCGGTGGACAGGTCTTCTTCGTCCACAATCGGGTGCAGTCGATAGAGGTGATGGAAGGATACCTCTCCAGGCTCCTTCCCGACCGGGTCAGGATAGCCCATGCCCACGGGCAGATGAAGGAGCGCGACCTCGAGCGGATAATGATCGATTTCGTCGAGAAGAAGTTCGATGTGCTTCTCAGCACGATGATCATCGAAGCAGGCCTCGATTTTCCCAACGTCAACACGATCATCATCAACCGCTCCGACAGGTTCGGCCTCGCGCAGCTCTACCAGCTGAGGGGCCGCGTCGGGCGTTCTGACAGGAAAGCGTACGCCTACCTGCTCATCCCGAAGGGCGGGGGCCTGACCTCGACGGCGATAAAGCGCCTCCAGGCGATCACCGAGTTCGATTATCTCGGCGCGGGCTACCGTATAGCGATGAGAGACCTGGAGATCCGCGGGGCGGGCAATTTCCTCGGCCATCAGCAGTCGGGCCAGATCAACGCAGTCGGGCTCGATCTCTACTCGAGGATGATCAGGGAAGAGATAGCCAGGAGGAGTGGCGAGGAGGTCGAGGAGAAACAGGAGGCGAAGATATCGGTTTCCGTGCCCGCATACCTGCCCGACAGCTACGTCACCGACTCGGAGGAACGGATGGATATCTACCGCAGGCTCAGCCGGGTCCGCGGCGTCGAGGAGCTCGATGCGATGCGGAGCGAACTTCTCGACAGGTTCGGCGCGCCTCCGCCGCCTGGCGAGAACATGCTGAAGCTCGTCGAGCTCAAGGCGAGGGCGGCCGCCGCGGGGCTCGGCAGTGTCGAGATCAACACGAAAGGTGTTCTCAAGGCGGCATTTACGCCCCGGGACACCCCCTCGCGGAAACTCATAGCCGAGATCGCGAGGAAGTTCGAGGGAAGGCTCACGTTTCACATGGAAAAGGGGTTTTCGATGACCGTGTCGGCGCCCCCCGGTGAAAAGTATCCGGCTGACGACCTCTGGAGTTCCCGGCCAGGAGCGGCGGACCTCGAAAGCATGTTGAATTTATTGGAATTTTTTGATAAATAGCATAGTTTAACTGTTATGTACCGGGCATCCGGGCGCTCGAAAGATGTCCCCCGGGACGGTCCTGTAAATGAGCGGGTAAATTGAAGGTCCGGAAGGAGAGAACATTGAAAAGGACGATACTGGTCTTTGCGATTGCGGCCCTGGCCATTGCGGCGGGCTGCGGAGAGAAAGACAACAGCGCGCTGGTGATAGCCAGGGTCGACACGAGGGAGATCACCGTGGCCGATTTCGAAAAGGTCTCGGAGACGATCGAACAGAAATTCCTGCCGGAGACGGATGATCTCGAGGGCAAGAAAGATCTTCTCAACCATATGATTAACAAGGAAGTCATGGGTCTGAAGGCGCTCGCGATGGGGTACGATAAGGAACAATGGTTCGTCGATTTCTGGCCGCAGTACAAGGGCCCGTTTCTCATCGCGCAGCTGATGGACCAGAAAGTGGCCAGGAAGGTCGAGATCACCGACGAGGACATCGCCGAGTACTACAAGCAGATGCATTACGAGTATACACTGAGCCAGATCGTCCTCGCAAACGAGGATGAGATCATCGAGATAAGGGAGAAGGCGGTTGCCGGTGAGGATTTCGCCGAACTGGCGAAGAAGTACTCGCTCGGCGTCGGCGCCGATCACGGCGGATACGTCGGTGCCAATCCCGTCGGCAGGATCCACTGGTGGGTGGAGGAGGAGCTCTTCAAAATGGAAGCTGGAGACATCTCCAAGCCCCTCCGTACTTCGACCGGATGGGCGATCATCAAGGTGCACAGGAAGCGCAAGGTCGATCCGATGTACGACGAAGAGTGGGCCGCCCGGCGAGTAAAGGCGATCAGGGAGAAGGTCGGGATGGAGGCGCTGAAGGCCGAAATCGAGAAAGATATCGGTCTGCAGTTCTTCACCGACGCGGTCAACATCGCGTACGACGGCCTGCCCGAAGACATCCCGTTCGAAGACATACTGTCGTACAAGATCAACCGCGAGAACGCCCCGAAGCTGAATATACCCGAGCAGTTCAAGGACAAGCTGATCTGCCAGTACTCGGACGGCAGCTATACGCTGACCGATTTCGAGAATATATATTACAGGATGGCGCTGCCCGAAAGGCCGAGGCGGCAGTACGGGCGAGAGCATGTCGTCCAGGCGATGCACAAGGTCGTGTTCGACAAGATCCTCCCCGTTTACGCGGAGCAGACGGCGAAGATCCTCGAGATCCCCGAAGTGAAGAAGCACCTCGATTCGAAAAAGGAGATGTTCCTCGTCCAGAAGATGTACGACGACCAGATCAAGGACGAGGTCACCGTGACGACCAGGGATAAACGGGACTATTACGCCGAGAATCTCGACATACTCCTCAAGTTCGAGATGAGGGACTTCTCCGTCCTTCTCGTCGCCGACCAGAAGACCGCCAGCGATGTGCGCGAGAAGGCGATCGAGGGGATGGACTTCATGATGCTGATCAGAAAATTCTCGGTGGACGAGAACGTGAAGGAAAGCATGGGGCGCACGGGGCTTCACGTGAAGGGGAATATGCAGGAGTACGACGAGGCAGGCTTCGCGCTCGACGGACCCGGATCGATCTCCGAGCCGGTCCAGACCTCGAGGGGCTGGGCGCTGATCAAGGTCGAGGAAGTCGAGGACGAGAGGGTGCCGACCTTCGAAGAGGCCGAGCCCACGATCAGGAAGACCCTCCTCGAGATCAGGTACGAAGAGCATCTGAACAAGAAGCTCGAGAAGTGGCGCGAGGATTACATCATCGAGATAGACGAGGCGGCCCTCGCCAGGGCCGAGCTCAAGAGGACCAGGCTCTGATCGAAAGGGCCCGGGCAACTATATGAACGGTCGCAAGGTTCTCTTCGCCGCGCTCATCCCGCTCCTGCTGGCCTTGGGGTGCGGAGGTGAGGACGTGCGCGATGACACAGCCCTTCCCCCCGACGCCATCGTAAGCGTCGACGGGGAGGTTCTCACCGAGGGCCTCCTCGAGAGACTCCTTCCCGCCGGAGAGAAGACGCCTTTTTCAGTCTCGGAAAAAACGGCCTGGGTGAAACAGTGGGTCGAAATGGAGTTACTCTACGGCGAGGCTGTCAGGAGGGGGCTCCACAACGACCCGAGGATCAGGGCGAGACTGGAGAGCCTCGAACGGGAGTTCCTCGCCGATCACCTGGCCTTTCTCGAGCTGCGCGAGAGGATCGAGGTAACCGAAGAGGAGATCGAGGCGTATTTCGAGGATAACAGGGACCAGTACATCCACGAATACAGGGTCAGCCACATAGTGGTCAACACGCACGAGGAAGCGCTGCAGGTCGAGAAACTGCTGAAGACGAAAAGCTTCGCCCGGGTTGCCAACCAGCACTCGGTCGATCCGGTCGCGAGGCGCGGCGGGGACCTCGGCTACCTTACGAAGGGGAATATGATACCGGCTTTCGAGACGGTGATATTCGACATGAAGCCGGGAGAGATCAGCGGGATCATCCAATCCGATTTCGGCTTTCATATAATAAAGCTCATAGGCATACGTGAGGCGCAGGTCGGGGTAGAACTCGCCGACGTCCGGGAGAGGATATTGAACGGGCTGGTTATGCGCAGGAGGGCCGCCGCGTACAGCGAGCTGATCGAAAGGCTCCGCGAGCAGGCCGAAGTGGAATATATCAGCGGCGAATACACGAAACACATCGCTCCGGCGGACACGGCTCCGGCCGATGAACCCGCCGACACAGCCTCGGTCGATTCGACGATGAAAACGGAAGGATGATCATGAGGACAGGGATATTATCGGCGGCCACGGCCATTGCGCTGCTTGTCCCGATTGCGGGCGCGGCGCAGCAGAAAGGCGAGGTCATCGACCGGGTCATCGCCGTGGTTGAGGACCGGGCGATCCTCAAGAGCGAGGTCGAAATGGAGTACAGGCAGCACCTGTTCCAGACCCAGGTGAAGTCCCTTCCGTCCGATAAGGAGGCGCAGCTCAGATCGCAGATCCTCGAACAGCTGGTAGCCGACCAGCTGCTCGCCGTTCACGCGGACAAGTCAGGCATCGAGATTCCCAGGGGGGCGGTCGAAGATGAGCTCGAGAAGGCGCTCGAGGAGAGCCGCCGCTCCGCCGGTGGCGACGAGGTTTTCGAGAGGGAGCTCGAGAAAGCCGGGCTGACCCTCCAGCAGCTCCGCACGCAGTGGAAGGAAAAGATCAGGTCGAGGATTCTCGTCGACCGGCTCCTGAGGAGCGATGTGTTCAGGGATGTCACAGTCACCGACACCGAGGTACGGAAGTACTACCGGGAGCACCAGAGTGAGATGCCCAGGAGGCCGGCGACGATGAAGCTCGCACACATTGTCATAATGCCCGGCGTCGCGGATGAGATGAGCAACGCTTCGCTGGAGCGGGTCAGGGCGGTCGAGGCCGAAATAAAGGCAGGGAAGGATTTTGCCGAGGCGGCAGAGGAGCACTCGGAGGATCCGAGTGCGAAGCACGGGGGAAGCCTCGGATACATAAAACTCGGAGACCTGGGCAGCCCGCCGTTCGAGGAAGCGGCAAGAAAGCTCATCGTCGGGGACGTCAGCCCTCCGGTGCTGACGAGGTACGGATGGCACCTGATAAAGCTCGAGGATGTCAGCGGCGACCAGGTGAAGCTGCGGCACATACTGATCAAGGCCGAGAGCGGTGACGAAGAAGTCGAGGAAGCGGCAGGGAGGGCCGAGGAGATAAGGCAGAAGCTGCTTGGCGGCCTCGACTTCGGAGAAGCCGCCGCGAAATACTCCGCAGACGAGAAAACGAAGGACAATGGCGGCGTGATCGAGGGCGAGATCATTCTCGAGACACTTGTCGGCAAGGCGGACTATCTCCTCGAGATACTGAGGGAGACAGACATCGGCGGGATCTCGCCGGCCATCAAGGAGGACGCAGGCTTCAGGATAATAAAGGTGCTGGAGAAGAATCCGTCGCGCCCTTACACTTACCAGGAAGCGAAAATGGAACTGGAGAACCTCCTCGGGCAGCAGAAGAGGATGGAAAAGTTTGCGGAATACGTCCACGAGCTCAAGGGCATATACTACGTGGACATAAAGCTCGACAGTGAAGCAGTCGAAGATGACACCGGGACGGACGGCTGAGGCGATGAGGATCGATTCGCTCCTCAAGGCACTCTGTCTCGTGAAGACGAGGAGCCTCGCGAGGAAGGGCTGCGAGACGGGCAATGTAAGGATAAGCGGCGCGGTGGTCAAGCCGTCGCGCGAGGCGGTCGAGGGCGACATCATCGAGATAAGATGGCCGGGACATTCTCTCGTCGTCGAGCTGCTCGAGATGCCGAAGGGACAGACGTCGAAAAAAGACGCGCCCCGATTCTACCGCATAGTCAGGGAGACGAGGACGGGATGAAGGAACGGCGGATACCGATAGCGCTCACGATAGGCGATCCCTCGGGCATCGGCCCCGAGATCGCGGCGGCCCTGCTTGCCTCGGGAGATGATTTCGGGGCGGACATCGCGCTGATCGGCTCGGCAGACACCATGACTGCCGCCGCGCGGGCGGCGGGGGCGCCCGTGCCCCGTGTGATCGGGACAGGCGGATCGGTGACGGAAAGCGTCCTGCTCGATTCACTGGCGGGAGGCTCCCCTGTGATAGTAGATACCGGCGAGGGGAGAGAGGTCCCCGGCGGAGGACCGAGCGCCGCGGGCGGAGCGGTCTCGGGCGAGGCGGTCGAGGCGGCAGCGAGGCTCGCCGCCGAAGGCGTCATTGAGGGTATTGTGACGGGACCGATCTCGAAGGAAGCGCTGGGCCTTGCCGGATACAGCTACATAGGGCACACCGACATGCTCTCGGCGCTGCTCGGTGCGCCGGACTGCCAGATGATAATGGTCTCGGGCACGATGCGGATAGTGATACTGACCCGCGACATCCCCCTTGCCGACGTGCCTGCCGCCTTAACGGCGAAGAGACTCGTGACCGGGGTCAAGGTCACCGACGCCGCATTGAGGGAGCTCTGGGGGATAGAAAACCCCCGTATCGACATCGCCGCCCTCAATCCCCACGGGGGGGACGGCGGGGTGACGGGCGTCGAAGAGGGCGAGATGATCGTTCCGGCGATCGCCGCTCTCGTCAAGGAAGGAATAGACGCGCGGGGGCCCTTCCCCGCCGACACGCTCTTTTACAATCATGAAAAACGGGGGTGCGACGCGTTCGTCGCCCTCTACCACGACCAGGGGATGATCCCCTTCAAGATGTCAGGCTTCGACCGCGGCGTGAACATGACGATCGGCCTGCCAATTGTCAGGACCTCGGTCTGTCATGGTACGGCGTACGATATCGCCGGCCGGGGAGAGGCGGAAAGCGGGAGCCTCGCCGCGGCGCTCGAGCTGGCGGTGCAGTGCTGTCGCACGCGCGCGCCCGGGAGGAGGGTGGTCGGATGAGCCAACGGGAACAGAGGATCATAGCGGGTATCTATCACCTCTCGAAGGACCTCGGCAGGCATTTCTCGCTCACTGACATAAACCTGCAGGTGACCAACGGCGAATTCGTCTTCCTCGTCGGCCCGAGCGGCGCGGGGAAGAGCACGCTGCTGAGGATGATGTACATGGATGACAGGCCCGACTCGGGCCAGATAGTCATCGGCAACTTCGTTTCGACGCGCATCACGCGCAAGACGATCCCCGGGCTTCGCAGGAAGATCGGCATCGTCTTCCAGGACTTCCGGCTGATAGAGGACAGGACGGTCTTCGAGAACATCGCCCTGGCGATGAAGGTCGTCGGCATGCCTATGAGCGAGATAAAGCAGAGGGTCACCAAGATACTCACCCATGTCGGTCTCTACCACAAGCGACACGATTTCCCGCGGGCCCTCTCGGGCGGGGAGCAGCAGAGGGTCGCGATCGCGAGAGCGGTCGTCAACAGGCCGGCGATACTCCTCGCCGACGAGCCGACGGGAAACCTCGACGCTGTAGCGACGAGGAACGTTCTCGAGCTCCTGTTCAAGATCAACGCTGGAGGCACCGCGGTGTTGATGGCGACGCACGACATAGAGATGGTGCAGAGCTTCGGCCAGAGGATCATCTATCTCGAGAACGGACGGGTCGCCCGCGACCGCGAGATGATCTTCGTCGGCGACGTCCGCGACAGGATGGAGGAGTCAAGGGTCTCCCGCAGGGCCGACCAGCTGTCCGAGCACGACATAAGGGACGAGGAGAAGGAATGAATCTCCGCACGGCGAAATACATGATCGACGAGATGATGGTCAACCTCGGCAGGAGGAAGGGCTCCAACGCCATCGCCGTGATCATCATGGGCCTCTCCCTGCTGATCCTCGTCGTCTTCATGATGGTGACGCTGAACCTCGCCAGCCTGATAGACAAGACGAGCGACGAGATGAGGCTCTTCGTCTATCTCGATGACGGGCTGAAGCAGGAAGAAGTGCAGAAGATCCAGCGGAAACTGCTGGGGCTGCGCGGAATAAAAGAAGTCTCGTTCATATCGAAGGACGAGGCGCTGACCGAGTTCAGGGAGATACTCGGAGAGGAAAGCGATCTTCTCGCCGAGCTCGTGGAGAACCCGCTACCCGACGCTTTCAGGGCAAAGCCCAAGCGGGGATACATAACGAGCGAATTCCTCGCGTCGATCGCGGCGGAGACGGAAAAATGGGAGGGAGTCGAGGAGGTCCGGTACGGCAAGAAATGGTTCGAGAGGGGCGAGCGGCTGGCGAAAGGCATCTACATCATCGACCTGGCCCTCGGCCTGATCATCTTTCTCTCGGTTATATTCGTCATCTACAACACGGTTCGGCTGACCGTGCTCCACAGGCGTACGACGATCGACGTGATGAAGCTGGTCGGCGCGACCAACGCGTTCATACGTGTCCCGTTTATCCTGGAAGGCGCCCTTCAGGGGATCGCGGCATCGCTTCTTGCCATCGCGCTCCTTGTGGCTATCTATACCTTCTCGGCGAGGTACCTGCCCGGGCTCGTCTTCATGAGGCACGATGCGCTCGCAGGCTTCGTCGTCTTCTGCGCGATCCTCGGCGCCGTCGGAAGCTTCTCCGCAATGCGCCGTTTCCTCAAGCTCTGACAGGCGGATTCCGTCATGATGGCCAGACTGCTCATATCGGTAATCGCACTGGCCACGCTGGCCGCCGGCCCCGCGATGCCGCAGGACAGGGCTCTCGAAGAGAACATCAGCGGCAAGGAGAACGAGCTGCAGAAGCTGCGCCGCCAGATCCGCGAGCAGAGAAAGAAGATATCGGAGATCGAGGAGCAGGAGCAGGACGTCAGCAAATATATCGCCAGGCTCAAGAAGGAGGAGAAGCTGATGAAGCGCCTCCTCTCGGGGCTCGAGGACAAGGAGACGATGCTCGAGGAGCAGGCCGGTGGGCTTCGCTCAGACCTCGAGACGAACGGGATCGTATACAGGCACAGACTCGATATTTTCTCCGGACGGCTCAGGGAGATCTACAAGAACGGCCCCCGTCATGTATGGCAGGAACTCCTCACCGCGGAGGATTTCCCGGATCTCCTGCAGAGATACAAGTTTATCTCGCTCATAGCGGAGAGGGATGCAGCGATGATCTCCGACGTGAGGGAACACAGGGCGGAGATCGAGATACAGGAGGCCGAGCTGACCGAGCTGCTGCAGGAAGTATCCGCGGCGAGGGCCGAGAAAGAATCGGAGCTCCTGAACCTCGACGAGAACGAGGCGAAGCGCAGGCAGATGCTCGCCGATCTGAAGACGAGCAAGAAGCAGCACCGCAAGAGGGCCGAAAAGCTCGAGGAGCGCGAGGAAAAGCTGCAAAATATAATAGCCGACCTTGAGAGGTCGCGGCTGGCCCGGTCGCAGGATTGGGGCGACTACGGCGAGGGAAACTTCCCCTCACTGAAGGGAAGGCTCCCGAGGCCGGTCGAAGGAAACGTCACGAGGGAGTTCGGCAAGTTCAGGCACCCCGAGTACGGGACGGTCACATTCAACACGGGCATCGACATCAGTACGAGGACCGGCGAGCCGGTGCGCGCCGTGGCGAGGGGACGTGTCGAGTACGCAGGGGACCTGCCCGGCTACGGCAACTGCATAATATTGAATCACGGCGGCGGATACTATACGCTGTACGCCCATGCGTCGGCGATCTTCGTCACGCAGTCCTCGCAGATAGAGAAGGGGCGCGTGATAGCTGAAGCGGGTGACGCCGCGGCCGGTTTGGGCGGGACGATACATTTCGAGATCAGAAAATCAAAGAAAGCCCTCGACCCGGGCGACTGGCTCGCCAGGTAGCAGGGCATACCGGGAGAGAACGCCATAGACATAATAGCCGCAGCGAACCTCGCCGCGAAGGGGCAGCCGAGGGTCTTCTCCATGCTGGAGAAGATGATCTCCGCGGACACCCTCCCCGCATCGCTCCTCTTCACCGGGCCGGAAGGGTCAGGGAAAGAGCTCGCCGCGATGCGCCTCGCCGCCCTGCTGGAATGCGAGGCCGGCGCCGCCTGCGGGGATTGTCCCCCGTGCAGGAGCATCTCTTCGCTCGAGCACCCCGACGTGCATCTGGTCTATCCCGTGCCGTCGGCCGACAGGGACAAGAGCATACCGGTCATCATAGAGTCAAGACGCGAGGATTTCCTCGCGCGCGGCGAGTTCGGCAACCGTGCGAGGTCGATAGGAATAGAGCAGATCAGGGCGGTCATGGAGAAGATATCGAAGCGGCCATTCTCCGGCCCACTCTCGGTCGTGGTCGTCGTGGAGGCTGATCTGGCCACGACGGCGGCCCAGAACGCCTTCCTGAAGGTGCTCGAGGAGCCTCCGGCCTCTTCCGTCATCGTTCTCGTGACAGGGAGGGCCGACCGCCTGCTCCCGACGATCGTCTCGAGGTGCAGCGAGATCAGGTTCGACCCGCTGCCCGACGCCGTCACGAAGCAGTTCCTCCGGACATTCCTGTCGGTCGAGAACGGAGAGGCGGAAAGGATCGCCGCCCTGGCGGGCGGCAACGTCCAGCGGGCGGTGCGTCTTCTCGACGAGAGGTTTCTCGGGCTGAGGAAGGATGCCGTGACCATGGTCGGCCTCGTGCTGGAGGGAAAGGCGAGGCGGCTCCCAGCCGAGGCGGAAGCCGCGGCTCATAATTACTCGAGAGAAGAGATCGCCGAGCTGCTCGGCGAGATGACGGCGATCATGAGAGGCCTCCTGAGGGGTACAGAGACCGGGATCTCGCCCAAAGCGGCCTCAGCGGCCTCTTCTCGGGACATCCCGGCCGATATCGGGAAGATCGCGGCCGCCTCGCGAAATCTCGGCAGGAACGTCGATATCGAGCTGACCCTCGCTCAACTCCTCCTTGATTTGGCGGGCAAGTGGTATTAGATTGAATTCACCGCTTAAGCGATGAAAAAACTTGTAGTTAACGGCGGAACGGGCCGCACGGCGGCCATGCCGCACGAGAAGAGGAATACAACGGTGGAACTGGTCGAAATTCAGTTCAAGGGACAGCGCAAGGAGCTCTTCGTCAACTCAAGGTCGCTCTACCTCCACACCGGGAACTACTGTGTCGTGCAGGCCGACCGCGGCGAGGACATGGGGATGATAGTCTCGATCTCCCGGGTCAGCCCGAAGGACATCGATGCGGATGCGAAAGAGATCCTCCGTCATGCCACCGAGAACGACATCGAGACAATGAAGGAGAGGCGGGAGAAGGAGCTCGAGGCGCTGAAGACATGTCAGGAGAAAGCCGGCGAGCACGACCTGCAGATCAAGCTCGTCGACGTCGAGTATCAGTTCGACGGCAACAAGATCACCTTCTACTTCACGGCCGACGGCAGGATCGACTTCAGGGAGCTTGTAAAGGACCTTGCCGGGGTATTCAGGACGAGGATCGACCTGAGGCAGATCGGCGTTCGCGACGAGGCGCGCAGGTTCGACGGGATGGGGATGTGCGGCCGCAATCTGTGCTGCTCATCATGGCTGAAGGATTTCGAGCCGGTCACACTGAAGATGGCCAAGGACCAGAACCTGCCGCTCACACCCTCGAAGATCTCAGGGGCCTGCGGCAGGCTGATGTGCTGCCTCGCCTACGAGCTCGCCGACTACAAGGAACTGGTGAGAGACATCCCGAAGGTCGGCAGCAAGGTGAATTGCTTCGGGGGCAGGCACCGCCTCGAGAAGGTCGACATATTCAGGTCTTCGGTGATCCTCAGCGACGAAGACGGCAACACGATCGAAGTTTTGATCGAAGAGCTCAAGGTGGAGCTCGAAAAGAGAGTAGAGGAGTCGCGCGAAAAATCCGCGGGGGAGGATCCGAAAGGCGATCCCGGGAAGAAGAGCGACTCTCCCCGCGACAGGGGGGACAGGCCCGGGAGAAAGCCGTCCGGGAGCCAGGAAGGCGGCGCAAGGGGGCGGCGCGGAGGCCGCGGGAGAAACAGGAAAAACTGATAACGTGGGAAAGACCTTCTACATAACCACGGCCATCGATTACGTGAACCAGAAGCCGCACCTCGGAACGGCTTACGAGAAGATCGGCGCCGACTGCATGGCCCGCTACAAGAGGCTCTGCGGCTACGACACCTACTTCCTGATGGGCAACGACGAGCACTCCACCAACGTCGAGCGTGAGGCGGTCCGCCGCGGGATGACCCCGCTCGACTACTGCAGCGAGATGTCGGCCGTCTTCACCGGAGCCTGGAAGGCGCTGAACATATCGTACGACGATTTCATACACACGACCGAGGAGAGGCACATCAGGTCAGTCACCGAGCTCTTCGCCCGGATCGAGAAAAACGGCTACATCTACAAGGGGAAATACGAGGGGCTCTACTGCGAGTCGTGCGAAGAATTCATCGTCGAGAAAGACCTCGTCGACGGTCTCTGCCCGAGGCACAGGCAGGAGCCGAAAAAAATCAGCGAGGATAACTACTTCTTTGCCCTCTCGAAGTTCGAGGAGGGGCTGCTCGAGCACATAGAGAAAAACCCCGGGTTCATCAGCCCGAAGACGCGCGAGAACGAGATAGTCAACGTGATAAAGGGCGGCCTCCATGACGTCTCGATCTCGAGGTCGGGGATCGAATGGGGAATTCCCCTTCCCATAGACGGGGATCATGTCATCTACGTATGGTTCGACGCCCTGACGAACTACATCTCGGCTCTCGGGTTCGGAGGCGACGAATCGGAGCTCTTCGAGAAATACTGGCCGGCCGATGTCCACGTCATAGGTAAGGACATCACGAGGTTCCACTGCGTAATCTGGCCGGCGATGCTGATGGCGGCGGGCGTGGAGCCGGCGAAGAGCGTGTTCGCCCACGGATTCCTCTCGCTCGCGGGCGAGAAGATGAGCAAGTCGCTCGGAAACATCCTCGACCCGGAGAAGATGGCGGGCATCTTCGGAACCGACGGCCTGAGATATATCCTGCTGCGCGAGGTCCCCTTCGACAAGGACGGCGACATATCGACGCAGATCCTCATCGACAGGTACAACGCCGATCTGGCCAACGAGCTGGGCAATCTCTTCAGCCGGACGCTGGCAATGATCTCGAAATATCTCGGCGGCAGCGTGACGGCCGCACCGTTCGACGGCGGATGCGAGCTCCACGGCGTCCTCACCGATGCGGTCGCCGATTATACGGAGCACATGGAACGGATGGAATTCTCGAGGGCGCTCGGAGCCTTCTGGCCCGCTATACAGGCGGCCAACCGCTTCATCGAGGCCCGGGCCCCCTGGGCCCTGGCAAAGGACGAGACGAAGCGCGAGGAGCTCGAAGCGGTCTTCAGGGAGCTGCTTGCCGTACTGCGCACGGCAGGCTCCGTCCTCTTCCCGTTCATGCCCGGAAAGATGAGTGCGATGCTCGGCTGGCTCGGCGCAGGCGATCCCTCTCTAGATGAACTTCCCCCTTCCGTGTCCGGAGCCGAAGGGCTGTCAGTCCCGGAGCCGCTCTTTCCACGGATCCAGGAGAAACCGGAAGATATATTCAAGGACTGATTCCCGATGCTGATAGACTCCCACGCGCATCTCGACATGGAGCAATTCGACGGCGACCGTAAGGAGACGATAAGCCGCGCGCTCGAGGCGGGCGTCGGCGAGATCCTCAACGTGGGGTATGACAGATCGACTATAGATTCAACGCTGCGGCTTGCCGACGAGCACGGATCGATCTGGGCGGCCCTCGGGATACACCCGCACAATGCATCCGACTGGGACGAGGCGCTCGAGGAAAAACTCAAGCAGCTCCTCCTGCGCCGTAAGGTCCTGGCCGTCGGCGAGATCGGGCTCGATTACTACAGGGACATCTCGCCGCGGGAGAAGCAGAGGGAGGTGTTCAGGAAGCAGATCGGTATAGCCCTGTATTTCGGCAAGCCGATCGTGGTTCACTGCCGCGATGCCTTCGATGACGTCATCGGAATCCTCCGCGAGGAGGGAGCGTCGGAGGTGGGCGGGATCTTCCACGCCTTCTCCGGGGGTGAACGCGAGGCGGAGACCGTCCTCGGCCTGGGATTCCTCATCGGCATCGGCGGCCCCCTGACATACAGGAACTCGAAGCTGCCCGAGGTGGCCCTGAGGCTCCCGTCGAGCGCCTTTGTCCTCGAGACCGACAGCCCCTATCTGCCGCCCGAGCCATACCGGGGCAAGCGCAATGAACCTGCCTATGTCCGTATAGTCGCCGGGAAGATGGCCGAGCTGCGCGGCGTAAGCGTGGAGGACATCGAGAGGGCCTCGGAGACGAACTACAGGCGCCTGCTCCACGGCGAGAAAGATTTTCCGATCTCGATCGCCTATGGGCTCAAAAAGAGCGTATACATAAACGTCACGGCGAGCTGTACCAACGACTGCGTCTTCTGTCCGCGGCTGAGGACCGACAGCTATCTCTACGGATACAACCTCAATCTGATCTCCGACCCGACAGTCGAGGAGATGGTCGATGCTGCGAACGCGGTTCTCGCCGACGGAGATTACGGAGAGATCGTATTCTGCGGATACGGGGAGCCGACGGCGCGAATGAAGGACCTTGCCGCCGCCGCACGGGGGCTGAAGTCGCATGATCTGCCGATGCGCCTCAACACGAACGGGCACGGAAACATGATAAACAGGCGGGACATAGTGCCCGAGCTGGCCGGGCTCTTCGAGAGGATATCGATAAGCCTCAACGCCCCCGACGCCGGGACATACGTGATGGTATGCAGGCCCGATGCCGGGGAGAAGGCCTTCGCGGCGGTCGTCGATTTTATCGGAAGGGCCGCCTCCTCGGAGATGGAATGCGCCGTGTCGGCCCTCGACTACCCCGAGGTCGATATAGAGGCGACCCGGGCGCTTGTCGAATCGATTCCGGGGACACGTTTCAGGGCAAGGAAATATCATCTGGTCTCCCCGGTCGTGACCTGAGAGGGAGCGGGCCATGAAGAACGAACGGCGGCCGGCAAAAAAAAGCCTCGGGCAGAATTTTCTCGTCTCCGACGGAGCGGTGAAAAAGATAGCCTCGGCCGTTACGGCCGATGACGGCCTCCCCGTATTCGAGATAGGACCCGGGAAAGGGGCCCTGACCGTCCCGATTGCCGCAGGCGGCACGCAAATTGCGGCATTCGAGATCGACGAGGCGCTGGCGGAGGAGGCCGCCGGACGGCTCGAGGGGCTCGACAACGCCGAGATCGTCCTCGCCGACATCCGCGGGGTAGATCTCGACGCCGAGGCGGCCGGCAGGGGATGGGATGGATACGCCCTTGCGGGCAACATACCGTATCTGCTCACGAGCACCATACTGCTCGGCCTGCCGTCCCTCGAGAGATGCCGCAGGGCGGTGATCATGGTCCAGAAGGAGGTGGGCGAGAGGGTACTCGCCGCACCCGGGAGCCGCAACAGCGGGATCCTGCCGGTCTATCTCCAGTCGTACCTCGAAATAAAAAAGGTGATGACGCTGAAACCCGGCTCGTTTCGACCGAAGCC
Source organism: uncultured bacterium (assembly GCA_965371515.1). Classification (GTDB taxonomy): domain Bacteria; phylum Krumholzibacteriota; class Krumholzibacteriia; order Krumholzibacteriales; family Krumholzibacteriaceae; genus JAUWCL01. The sequence goes on from CBDUYR010000010.1 coordinate 52,662, forward strand.
GAAAGTGGACAGTATTGTCCTTATTTTTGTTCCTGTGAGCCGTGAAAATGCCCCCGGAGACCATAAGGGTTTCCTCTTATTTCTGAAATCGGCGTTTTCGCAGAGGAGAAAGAAGCTGACGAACGCCCTCAAGAATATCCCCGGCATCCCGGGAAGGGTGGAGCTGGAGAAGCTCTCCGGGGTAGACCTCGGCTGCAGACCCGAAGAGCTCTGCCTGGAGGAATGGTTCGCGCTGTTCGCCGCGGCGAGAGGGTGCGAATACGATAGATGAAGAAAGCCGCCTGCATATCCTTCATCTTCCTGGCGGCCGCCATTCTGGTGGCGGGGCCGGCGCACGCCGGAGCAGCGGATTCCACCAGCCTGGCGGCAGGCGACTCGACTGCCGCAGCGCCCTCCGACACTACGGCGAAGAGCAGCGGGGGGTCGTCCGGCCTGATGGTCGACCAGGAAACGGAGGTTCAGGACGGCGAGCAGGAGGCGGAGGAAGATTCGACGCAGACTTCCTGGGTCCTGCCGGTATGGAAGACCGCGTATAAGGCGACCGAGAGCGCGTACAGCCTGGGAACGAATATGTCGCTGGCATTCAAACCGGGCGGCGGATGGCGCGGCTTGAGCAGCATTAATATAACCAAGCGGGACTACCGCGGCAGGGACATGTCGGACATCAACGAGAGGTTCAATAATTCAGCGATCAAGCTCGTCCCCAATCTCTACAACTTAAATCTTGCCATAGGACAGGACTACCTCAGGCAGAAGGCGGTCGGCCTCGCGCGCTCGGGCGGCGACATGGTGATCGAGAACAAGTTCCTTAATGCGGGGTTCACGTGGGAGCGCCCCCAGTTCCGGGCGAAGATGTCACGTTTCGGCGCAAAGGGAAGGATCGGGGGGGGACAGAACGATTTCAAGTACGACAACAACTTTCAGGCCAGCGCGAGCGGGTATCTCCTGTACGGGATCGCCTCGGACCTCGATATCGGGGGCGGGTACGGCATCTGGCGCAGGACCGAGGACAGCGACGTGAGCGGGCGGAAGTTCGAGAACATGCCCAGCGATATGGATACGATCACGGCAAAGGTGAGGTGGGGCAAGGAGGAATTCAAGCTCCTCCACCTCAACTACCAGAGGACGGTAGGCGTCGTCAGGAAGGTAAACCCTCCCCGCGGAAACTCGCTCGAGGTCATAGAGAATCCCGACCTCGCACAGATGGAAAAGTCGAGCATGAAGACGGAGACGATCCTCGCCAAGTCGAGGATCCAGCCGGCAGGCAACCTCACTATCGACTTCGAATTTCTCCGGGATTACTACAACCAGCAGAACGTGGTGGACGAAAGGCTCTCGAAGGAGACCGAGCTGAAAAAAATCGGGGCCAAGGCGGGCTACCGGTATCTGGAAAGCGGCCGCGCCGAGTTCGTGATCGAGAGGAGGGAGAACGACGTCGACTACGGCCCCGTCTCACTCTCGAGTTATCTCGAGAAGGAGCGCACGATCAAGGTCTCGCTGACACAAGACATCAGCGATTCGGTGCGGGTCTCGCTGAGGGGATCCGGGTCGCTCAAACAGAGGTATTACCGCAAGAAGGATGCTAACCCGCGCGATGCGGACTACCTCTATTACTCCTTATTTGCCGACCTCGACGCCGGGCTTCCGCTTAACATAAGGGCCGGGGTGAAGTTCACGTACAAACAGTACGAGACGATAAATATAGACAGGTCGCTCTCGGGTGACAACAGGACGGATTTCACCTACTGGGTGGTGCCGAGATTTACCCTGATTCCAGCGGACTGGTTCGAGATCGGGCAGGATTACGAGATCAAGATGGAGTTCACAGACTTTACCTTCAAAGAGAACGAGAACTTTCTCGACCGCACGACGATCATGAGCACACACGCGAAGTTCAGGTTCCTCAGGTCACATCTCGGCATCAAGCACAGATACCAGTTTATTGATTCGGGCAGCTACCTCAGCCCGCCCGACGGCAGCGAGAGGCTCTACGGGAGAACGAACGAGAGCTTCGAGCACAGGTTCGATTTCAGGTACGAATATATGCCCGTGAAGGAGTTTACCCTCTTCAACTACTCGAACTACAGGATTCAGGAGAGCAATCGGCTCGGAGAGGTTGATGGAGAGATGGGCGTCGTCAGCACGAGGCATTACGACTCCGGCCAGATGACGCTGGGATTCAGCAGAACAACGAAAGTGACGGATTCGGGGAAGATAGACCTCAATGTAGGATGGGTGAGGAGGTTCGGACCCAATCTCACCAAGGAGCGAAGAGAGTTCTGGGAGATCGACATGAACGTGGAGATAAAATTCTAGGAGCTGATCATGAAGAGAGCAGCAATAACAACACTGGTTCTGGCGGCCGTACTGGCTGGAGGGGGATGCCTCTTCGAACCGAGAGAGGCGCTGCCGCCGCTCGACGAGGGCGAGGGGGACTGGGTCACCCCGAAGACGCCGAAGGACGTATTCCTCAATCTCGCAACGGGGATGTCGTCCGCCGGAAACTCGAACTACGAGAGAAGTCTCGCCGACGAGTTCACCTTTATCCCGAGGGACCAGGACAGGAACTCGTTCCCGGCGGGCACCTTCGATAACTGGACGAAGGCGGTGGAGATGGATGTCCTGACGAGGATCAAGGGTGACTACCAGGGGGAGAGGGTGGCGACGTACGGAGACGAGAATGGCAACTTCCCGAAGGAGGACATCCAGGTCGGATGGGCCGAGTTCGAGGGGCCGTACAGGTGGACTCTCGACCGGGGCGATGGCTCGGAGCCGGAGATCTATTCCGGCACGGCGAGGTTCTTCATCCTGGAGGGGACCTCGGGTTGGGTGCTCGTGAAATGGGAAGATGTTGATGTCATAGAGACTTACCCCACGTCCGGAAACCTCAGGGGTACCTTCCGGGCGGCCAGCTGAGGGAATGGCAGCTGTGAGATATATCTCAAGACGAACGCCAGCCTTGCAAAAACGGACGGGATGTGCTAATATTTATGACTGGAGGTATGTATATGCGTAGAAGTTTATTCAAAACAGCCTTACCCCTGTTGTTGATCACAGTGATGCTAGCTTCACCGTCATGTATCTTTGACCCAAAGGAAGATCCGTTGATCCCGCCGGTAGTTCCGGTCGAGTGGCCGGATATGACCGATCGAGACGACGTCATCAAGACGACCGTTCTCTGTTACGAGAATCCCAGGGATGGCGCGGATGCGAAGTACAACGCTCTTCTCCACGGCCTGTACCGCTTCACGTTCCACAAAGACGATATTGATCCGGAGATAGGCCCGATATTCACCAGACCGCTGGACATCGAATCGACCGAGTGGATCTTCAGGGAAAACACGATGCTTGAGCTCACGATCACGGAGACCGGGTCGTGGTACGAGTACCCGGAGATTGGCGGAGAGCCGTGCGATAACTGCTGGGAGACCACAAGGCAGTATTTCATCCGGGCCCAGTTCGGGGATGAGACGACGATCTTCCAGAGTCCTCCCGAGAGGGCCTTCGTGATGATTATCGTCGCGCCCGATGAGAACGACGCGACCAAGTGGGTGCTGAGAGCGATGTTCGACCTCGGTATCTGACGAAGCTGAAGAAAACGGACGACAAAAGCCCCCTGCATCGCAGGGGGCTTTTTCATGCCCGGCCAGGGTTTGCGCCCCGCGAAGCCGGCCGTATCTCCCCCGGCGTATGGCATGAGCTCTGCGATTACGAGGAGATGCCGTGCGAGGGCTGCTGGACGACAACGAGAAAGCACATGATCATCGCCCAGTTCGGCGAGTCGGGACGGATACTCAGGGGAAACGATACCGTCGTGATAATAGTCGTTCCCGATGCCAACTTCCCCGAACGGTTCGTCATCAGGGCGATGAATGACGTAGACGACGGCTGATCCGGTTTCCGGGATTCCGGCGCGGGCGATTGAATCCGCGCCGGATTTCTGTTATAGTGCACCGGTCATATTTCAGGAATCCGCAAGGAGGAGAGAGCGTGCAGAGAAGATTATCGATATTGCTGCTGGTCGCTGCGGCGATCATGATGCTGGCGTCGTGCGGCGACGACCCGCAGAGCCCGATTGAAAAGGACGACGAAATACCTTGGCCCGCTATGAGCGACCGGGACGATGTCATCGAGACGGTCGTCCTATGTTACGAAAATCCCAAGGAGGGCACTTCGGAGGCAAAGTATAACGCTCTTCTCCACTCCCAGTACTTCTTCAAGTTTCACGAGGACGACGTTCCGCCGGGCGACTCCCCGATTATGACAAGGGCGGAAGACATCATGTCGACCGAGTGGCTGTTTGAAATCCAGACGATGCTTGAGCTCACCATCACCGAGGCCGGGTCGTGGTACGAGTACCCGGAGATCGACGGAGAGCCGTGCGATAATTGCTGGGAGACGACGAGGGAGTATTTCATCAGGGTCCAGTTCGGGGACGATACGACGATTTACCAGAGTCCTCCCGCGCGGGCCTATGTTGTGGTAATCGTCGCGCCCGACGAGAATGACTCCTCGAAGTGGGTGCTTCGAGCGATGTTCGACCTCGGTATCTGACGGCGCCCGGCACCGCGCCGCCGCATAATACCCGCCTTCTTGACAGCAGGTATCTCGCCCGCATATAGTACTCCTGCATTTGGCGGCGCGCGGCTGCCCGATAACATTCATCACGGGGCGACATGGCCGGCAGGAAGACAAAAAAGAAGACGACACGAAAAAAGAAGAGCGCCGGCGCCGGGCTGGGCAGGCTGGCGCTGCTGCTTGCCGCTGCCACGATCGTCTTTTTCGCGATGGTCAAGTATGCCGATACGCCCCGCGGACGGATCTTCCTCCTCGATCTCGGATTCGACAGATACTACGCCGAGATACAGTCCGGCATCGGCGATCTGATAGTGAAGGGAGCGTCGGAGGCGGGCATGCCCCGGGGGGCGATCGCCTTCTCGAGCGAAGACGATCCCGAACAAAGCGGCTCTGTGGCAGTGATCAAGGGCGACTTGCCCGCAGAACGGTCGCTCCTGAGGCTCAATGTCGCGATAGACAGGGCCGTGAGAGGGAGCGGCGGACGCGTACGGACGTGCGTCGAGAAAAGGGCTGCCCGCGTCATCGAGATGGAGATAGGGACACGCCGCACAGTCACTCACAGATGTGTATTCAGGATCGGCAAGAGGGCGGCGAGGGAGACGACCGGAACGACCGGCCCCGCCATCGCCGTGATAGTCGATGACTTCGGATATTTCAACAACAGACTGGTCAGGGAATTTCTCGCGCTCGAGGTGCCGTTCACCGTCTCGGTAATACCGGGCCTGAAGCACTCGGAGACGATCTGCCGGCAGGCGAGGGAAGCGGGCAAGGAAGTGATTTGCCACCTGCCGATGGAACCCGAGAAGGACGGCGGCGACCAGGGCGAAATCCCCCTCGTGAGGACGGCGATGAGCGGCCGGGAGATAGAACGGATAGTCGAAAAAGCGCTCGAATCGACGCCCGGTGTGATAGGCATGAACAACCACATGGGATCGAAGGCGACGGCGGACATACGCGTGATGAAATCGGTGATGAAGGTCTGCCGCAGAAAGAGACTCTTCTTCGTCGACAGTTACACGACGGCGAAGTCGGTGACCGCCGAGGCGGCGGAGAAGGTGGGCGTAAAGACCCTGCGAAACGACCTCTTCCTCGACAACAGGGGGGAGGATGTCAGGGAGAATATGCGCAAGATCATATCAATCGCCTCGCGCAAAGGCAGAGTGACGGCTATAATGCACGTACGGAGGGGGAACGCAGATCATCTTCGGTGGCTCGCCGAAGAGGCGGAGAGAGAGGGAGTAAGGATAATCAGGCTTTCGGATATGATGGGGAGCTGAGGCGTCCCCGGGAGAAAAGGGAGGTCAGGAGTGAACAGGCTGAGGCTGGGAGTCAACATCGACCATGTCGCCACCCTGAGAGAGGCGAGAAAGACGACAGAGCCCGATCCCGTTACCGCGGCGATGCTCGCCGAGATGGGAGGGGCCGACCAGGTGACCTTTCACCTTAGAGAGGACAGGCGGCACATACAGAACCGCGACGCGAGGCTGATCTGTGAGATGGCGCAGACGATGGTAAATCTCGAGATGGCGGCGACGCCGGAGATGCAGGAGATCGCGCTGGCGATGAGTCCCGATTGCGCCACTCTCGTACCGGAGAAGCGCGAAGAGGTCACGACCGAGGGAGGTCTCAACCTGCTGAGGGAGAGCGATAGATATGCGGCGACGGTGAAGGCCCTGAAGGATGGCGGAATCAGGACCGCAGCGTTCATCGGGCCGGACCAGGCGCAGATAAAGGCGGCGGCGAAGCTCGGGTTCGACGCGATAGAGATACATACGGGCGAATACGCCAACGCGTCGCGGCGGGGGCCGGGCGATACTCTGCGTGCTATCCAGGACGCGGCGACGGCGGGAAAGAGGTACGGGCTCCACGTGCACGCCGGGCACGGGCTCACCTATCACAACGTCCACCCGATCGTGCTGATCCCCGAGATAGAGGAGTTGAACATCGGGCACAGCATCATCGCACGGGCGGTGTTCGCCGGAATAGAGCAGGCCGTCTCGGAGATGGTCGCCCTGATGGTGAGGTAGCGAAAAAAAATAATCAAAAAACGGATCAAATGGCCCGGGCGTGTTGACACGCACCGGGCCTTTGATTATCTTGCTTCGACTTTCGGAGCTGCGAGGCTTCGGAGCGACCGGCCCCGGCAGCGGCGAGTGTGGTGAATCGTGGAAGTGAACGCCGCCAGCCGGAGCCGAGATAGATACGATTCGGCGGCGCATGAGGCATGCCGCAAGGCTATGCCCTGCACCCACAAAAGTCCGCCGAAAATAAGGCCCCCGGTGTTCGCGCCGGGGGCTTTTAATGACAGACCCCCCGACCATCGGCCGGGGGGTCTCCTTCTTGTCTATTCCGCCGTCTCCAGAATGGCAGCTTTATATAATGTCTTCGAGCGCCGTGTACTTCATCCTGAAGGCACGCGCCACGGCCGCGTCGGTTATCTGTCCGCGGAGCGTGTTGACACCCGTCCAGATCGTCGGGTTGCCCTTGGCGGCCTTCACCCAGCCCTTGTTGGCGATCTCGAGGGCGTAGGGGAATGTGGCGTTGGTCAGCGCGTAGGTCGAGGTGCGCGAGACAGCGCCCGGCATGTTGGCCACGGCGTAGTGGATGACGCCATCGACCTCGTAGATCGGCTTCGAATGCGTCGTCGGCTTGATCGTCTCGATGCAGCCGCCCTGATCGACCGCCACGTCGACTATTACGGAGCCCTGTTTCATGAGCTTGAGCATCCTGCGCGTGACGAGCTTCGGAGCCTTCGCGCCGGGGATCAGCACGGCGCCGATGACGAGGTCGGCCTTGGCGATCTCCTGGCGAATGTTCGCCGGGTTCGACATCAGCGTCGTCACGTTCGCGGGAAGGACGTCGGCGAGATAGCGCAGACGCTCGAGATTGATATCGAGGATCGTCACGCTCGCGCCGAGACCTGCGGCCATCTTGGCTGCGTGCGTCCCGACGACTCCGCCGCCGAGGATCGTCACGTGCGCGGGGTCGACGCCCGGCACTCCGCCGAGCAGGATGCCGAGGCCGCCCATCGGTTTCTCGAGATACTTGGCGCCTTCCTGGACGGCCATCCGCCCGGCCACCTCGCTCATCGGGGTGAGCAGGGGAAGGGTTCCGTCCTCGCCGACCATCGTCTCGTATGCGATGCAGATCGCGCCGCTCTTGAGCATGCCCATCGTGAGGGGCTTGTTTGCGGCGTAATGGAAGTATGTGAAGATGATCTGCTCTTTGCGTGACCTCTTGATCTCGACGGGCTGCGGCTCCTTGACCTTGATGATCATGTCGGCCTTCTTCCAGATCTGGGCGGCCGAGCGGACGATCTGCGCGCCGGCTGCACGGTACTCGGCATCGCTGATGCCGCTGCCGAGACCTGCGCCCTTCTCTACAAGAACCCTGTGCCTGCGCCTGGCGAGTATCTCCGCGCCAACGGGAAGAAGGGCGACTCGATGCTCGTCCTTCTTTATCTCTTTCGGAACGCCAATAATCATCTGGTTCACCTCTGTTATAGGTCCGGGCCCGCCGAAAATTGAACTAACTGCCTCTTAACGAGGAATAATATAATAAACCTCGGCCCGAAATGAAACAACCCCCAATTTGGAGAAACGGGGCTACATGAGAGACGATACATCCGAGGCCGGCGAGGGCGGCGAAGGAGGCCGGTGGAAGGCCGTGCTGACCGAGGGACCGACCGGCAGGACCCTGCTGAGACTCACCGTCCCGATGGTCGCCGGCATCCTCGGAATGGTCGCCTTCAATCTCACCGACACCTTCTTCGTCGGCCGGCTCGGCACGACCGAGCTGGCAGCGCTGAGCTTCACCTTCCCCATGGTCCTCGTCCTCGTCAGGTTCACCCTGGGACTGGGAATGGGCGCGTCGGCGCTCATCTCCAGGGCCGTCGGCAGAGGAGACTCCCACGCGGTTCGCAGGCTCACGACGGACAGCCTCAGCCTGGCGCTGCTGGCGGTAGTTATATTCGTCGCCGTCGGTTTTCTCACGATGGACCCTGTCATCAGGGCGCTCGGCGCCGATGCGGAGATCCTGCCGCTCGTGAAGACATACATGTCGATCTGGCTCGCCGGCCTGTTCTTCGTCTTCTTCCCGATGATCAGCAACAACGCCATCCGCGCCAACGGCGACACGAAGACACCCGCCCTTATCATGCTTACGGCTGTATGCGCGAACATCATCCTCGATCCCCTCCTGATATTCGGCATCGGGCCCTTCCCGCGCCTCGGCCTGGCCGGCGCCGCGGTGGCGACGGTGCTGACGAGGGCGATCACATTCGCGGTGACCTTCTATATAGTCCATTTCAGGCTGAGGATGCTCACCTTCGAGAGGGTGCCCTTCGCAGAGGTGCTCGCCTCGTGGAAGAGGCTCCTCTACATCGGCCTGCCGGCGGCGGCGACGAGGGTCATCGTGCCGATCGGGATCGGGGTGCTGACGAGGATGATCGCCGGGAGCGGCCCGAAGGCCGTTGCAGCGTTCGGGGTCGCAACAAAGGTCGATTTCTTCGCCATGGCCGTCATATTCGCCCTCTCGAGCGTGCTCGGCCCGTTCACCGGCCAGAACTGGGGGGCGGCCAGGACAGGCAGGGTGAAGAAGGGGATCTCGCTGAGCGGCAGGTTCGCCTTCTTCTGGGGTATAGGCATGTTCGCTCTCCTCGCTGCTTTCGCCGGGCCGATCGCCTCGATATTCAGCAGTGACCCGGAGGTCGTCTCCACCATAGTCCTCTACATAAGGACCGTGGCTGCGGCATACTGCATGTACGGGGTTTTCGTGATATCGTCTCTCGTGTTGAACGTGCTGCACAGGCCTATACACTCAGCCCTCCTCGCCGCGGTGCAGACCTTCGTGTTCACAGTGCCGATGGCCTGGGCGGGGATGAACCTTGCCGGCATCAAGGGTATGTTCGCCGGGATCGGCGCCTCGTACGCCCTCGCGGGATTCGTCGCGTACCTCGTTCTGAAGAGGGTCCTGTCCCGGCTGGAGGAGAGGGGATGAGAGCTTTCGAAACGGCAGTCATGAACGAAGACGTTATCCTCACCGAGGGCTCGGTGATCGAGCGGCTGCACAGGCGCGGCACCCGTCTCGACGAGCATCTCCTCGCCGCCTCCCTCGTCCTCGAGGAGGCGGGCAGGTCGATCCTGAGGGAGATATACAGGTCGTACATAGACGTCGCGGCGGAAACGGGCCTGCCGATCATGATCCTCGCGCCGACGTGGAAGGCTGGCGCCGGGCCGTGCGGCAGGGTGGGGCTCGACATGGAGATGCTGAATTCCGCATGCGTCGGATTCGTGAGAGAGATCGCCTCAGAGTATCCCCCGCTCGAGGGCAGGATATTCATCGGCGGGCTCGTCGGAAGCAGGGGAGACGCCTACCGCCCCGATGAGGCCCTTCCCCGAGGCGAGGCGAGACGGTACCACGCCCCCCAGATCGAGGTCCTCCGTGACAGCGGCGTCGATTTCGTCATGGCCTCGACCCTTCCATCGGTCGAAGAGGCTTCGGGGATCGCGATGGCTGCCGGCGACGCCGACGCACCTTTTGTCATGAGCTATGTCCCGAGGAGCGACGGGAGGGTCCTCGACGGCACCTTTCTCGGCGAGGCGGTCGAGCGCATCGACGGGCTCGGCTGCGATCCTCCGCTGTTTCACATGGCCAACTGCATCCACCCGGCCAACTTCGCGCGCGCGATGGGGAGGGACGAGAACGCTCCGCTCGTATCTTCCGGGAGGCTGATCGGCCTCCAGGCGAATGCCTCCATGCTCGACCCCGATGAGCTCGATGGCCGCGAGGAGCTCGACGCAGACGACCCGGTCAGGTGGGCAGGCGCGATGGCGGCTCTGCGCGCGGAATTCGGCATAAAGGTCCTCGGTGGCTGCTGCGGCACCGATGAGCCGTATATCCGCCGCCTGGCGCAGTTCCTCGCGGAGCATTAATAGTATTTCTGATTTATTTTCTCAGGATAAATTGTTATAATTCCCTGTTCTCAGGCTCATCATATGGGGCACGGCCAAGCCGTGAGAAATGCCTGAATTTGATTTATCGGGAGTTCTCTCCTGGAGAGGAGCGATGCAATGAAACGAAATATCGTAATGAGAAGATTTCTCGCCGCGGCCGTTCTGGCTGTTGTCATCTCAGCGCTGGGAATAGGCAGCGGCAGAGCATGGGACGGCGACGGGCCGCTGATAATCGATCATACCTGCACCGACCTCTCGAAGATACCGTCTTCGTGGATCGATTCGGCCAAGGCAGAGATGAGGATGTACTACGGGCACACTTCTCACGGCAGTCAGGTAACCTGTGGGCTGGAACAGATCGAACTGGCGGATCCATTTTTCGCGGTTGCCATTGGTTACAGGGTGCTGCCTGCCGAGCCGAATGTTTTCTGCGTAAATGACGACCCGGGTATCAACCCGGCCTATTACTGCTTGACCCAAACCGGCATGGACAGGACGAGGGCGGCACTGAACGATAATCCCACGATCAACATCTCGATGTTCATGTGGTGCGTCGAGCTCAATTACTGGACGGCGGAGCAGGTGGAGGAGTATTTCGATTCGACAGAGGTCCTCGAGGCGGAGTTCCCCCAAGTAACGTTCATCTATGCTACGGGTAACGCCCAGTACGCGGGCGGGGACGGCTACAACAGGTTGCTGCGCAACGAGCAGATAAGGGTGTACTGCACCGCCAACGAGAAGGTCCTCTTCGATTTCGCCGATATGGACGTCTGGTGGTACAATCCGGCAACCCCCGGCTGGGAGCAGAATGCCTACGAATACGACGGGCACACGATCCCCATCCAGCATTCACAGTACAACGGGGATGAATGTGGCCACACGACCTTCGAGAGCTGCGAGCAGAAGGGGAAGGCGATGTGGTGGCTCGCTGCGAGGCTCTCAGGCTGGGACGGCAATACGACGGACACGGAGGATACGTCCCTGGGTGGGGTGAAGCTGCACTACCGCCAGCGCTGACACGGCGCGCGGTCACTTGTCCGGCAGAAGCTCCAGGAATTCATCGATCGAGAGGACGGTCACGCCCAGCCTGACCGCTTTTTCGTATTTGGAGCCGGGATCGATCCCGGCGACTACGTAGTCCGTCTTCGCGCTTACGCTCGAGCTGACCCTCCCGCCGAGAGCCTGCACCCGGATTTTCGCCTCGTTGCGCGTTATCCCCTCGAGCGCGCCGGTGAAGACAAAGGCCTTCCCCGCAAGGGGCAGGTCCGCAGCCATCCTCTCGGGAGGTCTCGGAGCGACGCCCTGGGCGAGGAGATCGTCGACCGTCTTCCTGTTCCTCTCGTTGGAGAAGAACCCGGTGACGCTCGCTGCAACCTCGGGCCCTATCGCGCGTATCGATATCAGTTCGTCCGACGGCGCGGAGGCGATCGCATCGAGCGACCCGTAATGCATGGCGAGCAGCCCGGCGACATGCTCCCCGACATTTCTTATCCCCATCGCGTAGACGAACCGCGAGAGCGCGATATCCTTCGAGCGCTCGACCGCCTCGAGCAGGTTGGCCGCCGACCTTTCGGCGAATCCCTCGATCTCGAGAAGGTTCTCCTTCTCGAGGCGGAAGATGTCGGCGACGCTGCCGAGCATCCCCAGGTCGACCATCGACTCGACGGTCCTGTCTCCCAGCCCCTCTATGTCGAACGCCCCCTTGGAGGCGAAGTGCATTATCCCTCTCTTGAGCTGGGCGGGGCAGGAGAGGCCGCCGGTGCAGTAATGGTTCGCGCCATCGGCTTCGACCGGTGACCCACAGACGGGACATTGCGCGGGCATCGAGAAGGGCTCGCCTCTCTTCTGGCCTGCAACTTCTATCCTCTCGATGACGGCGGGGATGACGTCGCCCGCCCTCTCTATCCTCACGCGGTCGCCTGTGCGCACATCCTTGCGCTCCAGATCGCGCGCGTTGTGTAGCGTCGCGCGGCTCACCGTGACGCCTCCGACGTCGACAGGCTTGAGCAGGGCGACCGGGGTGAGCTTGCCTGTGCGGCCGACTCCGACCACTATATCCTCGACGTCGGTGATCTCGCGGCGCGGCTCGAACTTCAGCGCGAGCGCCCACCTCGGAGAGCGCGAACGGGTGCCGACCGACTCGCGGTCGCGCTTCGAATCTACAGCGATGACGACTCCGTCTATCTCGAAGGGCAGGGCCTCCCTCGCCGCGGCAAGCCTGGCATGGAATTCGATCGCCTCATCGATCCCTTTGCATTCTTTCCAGTGATAGTCTATCAGGAATCCATGACCGGTCAGGGCCGCGAGCTCTCCGGCATGCGACGCGGGAGTCTGAGCTCCCTCGATCTTCATTATCTCATAGGCGAAGAATGTCAGCGGCCTCGATGCGGTGATCCTTGAATCCAGCTGGCGCAGCGCACCGGCGGCGGCGTTTCTCGGATTGGCGAACCCAGGTTCGCCACGCTCGGTCATCCTCCTGTTGAGCTCCCTGAATCCGTCGAGGGGCAGCAGCGCCTCGCCGCGCACCGACATCAGTGACGGAACAGGCTCGCCCCGCAGGCGCAGGGGAACGCTCCGTATCGTGCGGACATTGGGAGTCACGTCCTCGCCCGTCGTGCCGTCGCCGCGGGTGGCGGCGCGGGCCAGGACGCCGTTCTCGTAGACCAGCTCTAGCGACAGGCCGTCGAACTTCGGCTCGGCGGTGTACGCGATCCGCTCCCTCTCGAGCGCCTTCCTCAGCCGTTCGTCGAACGCCCGAGCATCGTCGGCGCTCGTTGTCGAGTCGAGGCTGAGCATCGGCATCAGGTGACGGGCGGGCGGGAGGGAGGATCGCGGCGGAGCGCCGACGCGCCTCGTCGGAGAATCGTCGGACGCAAGTTCGGGAAAGACTTCTTCGAGCTTCTCCAGCTCCCTCAGGAGCTCGTCGTAGGAGGCATCCGATATCCGCGGGGCGTTGTCGATATAGTAGAGGCGGTCGTGCTTTTCGATCTGCTCCCTGAGCTTATCGATCCTCTTTTCCACGCTCTTTCGGTCCATCATCTGATCGGAATCCGATCCTCGAGGTCCTCGACGTTGAAATTGAATCTCTTTGCCAGAGTGAGCATCTTTCTGACTCCGCCCAGCTCGCTTCCGCTTTCCGGTTCGAGTTTCTCCATCCTGCCGACCGCCTCGTCGAGCGGCCCGGTGAGAATGTCGAATATGACGTTCTGTATTCCGTGGTCCTCCAGCCCGACACCGGCGTCGTCGCTGAAATTCACGAAGTCGACCAGCGTGCTGACTACGTCCTCGTCGATACTGTCTCTCTGCCCGCCCAGCACCTCTACGAAGAGCTCGGTGAACATCCGCGAGATTTCGGACTTGTCGATGGAGACGCCGTAGAAATCGGCCTCGGTAAGCACGGCCTTCGCGCCCTCGAGTCCGGCCGGGTCGAGTTTTCTCTCCCAGCTCGCCAGCTCGCGGGCGAGCCGCCGCGAGAGGACCGTCTCGGCCGGCACCCGGATCACAGGCGGTGCGGTGATGCTGGTCTCGCTGAACAGCCTCAGCATGTCGCGGTCCTCGAGGTAGAGCTGCTCGAGCCTTTCCTCGAGGCTGTCGATCTGCCTGGAGGCGAGCTTGCCGAGGATCTTCTCCCTGTCCTCGGGAAAGAGGTCGCGCATAGCGAAGACGTGCCCGCCGAAAAGCTCGGTGAATTTCCTGATGATCTTTTTCCTGTCCGCCTCGTCCGGGAGGGAATCGAGGCGCGTATGAAGGCGATTGTACTCCTCCGGATCCGCCCCCTCTTTGACCATGCAGACGACCTTCGCGGGAGGACCGAGTATGAGGGCGTAGGCGAAGAGCCAGCGCTCAAGCGAGAAGGGGGAGATCATCCCGAACAGTCCGGTGCGAATCGATTCGTCGTCGAGCTCTATCGAATCCTCCTCCAGCATCTCGAACTCGTAGCCGAAAGCCTCGGGGGAGGCTTCCGGACATTCGAGGTGCCTCTTGAGGACAAACTGCCCGGCGAGGAAGCCGCCGTTGACAGAGGAGTATTTCTTCTCCTTCCTGTACAGGTCGGCTCCGGAGCCGTGGGTCTCGACGTTGCTCGAAGCCTTCTCGAGCTCGGTCAGAAGGACCGATTCGAGCTTTTCCGAATCGTTTCCACCGGCGAGCTCCGCGGCCCGCGCGGCGTATTTCATCAGCTGCGTCGTCTCTATCCCCGAGATGTCGCTGAAGAACCATCCGCACGACGTGTACATCAGCAGGGCGTTGCGCTGGGCCTCGAGGAGCGACACGCCGCGCGCGACATCACTGCCCTTCAACTCCTTCGCCGCCCTGTCCCTGACGAACCCGGCCGCCGCAGCAGACGACCTGTTCTCTATGATCTCTATATATTCGTCGCGAGCCTTCCACGGATCGTCCAGGATGCCGCCGCCCTCTTTCTCGAATTGCGCGGAGAGCTCGTCGCGAAGATCATCGAGCCCCTTGCGCAGCGGCGAGCGCCACTCCTGGTTCCAGTCTTCCGGCGCCCCCGTGCTGCACCCGCAGTTCCCCTTCCACCGCCCGACTCCGTGCGGGCACGACCAGGCGGTGCCCTCTTCCGCATGCCCCCGCTTTATCTGCACCTCGAACTCCGGCTCGTGGGAGTCGAGATAGGCGGGGAAGTTCGTCATCTCGAGCCCGCGTTCCCGCGCTCCCTTTTCGATCAGGTATGCCAGCGCCATGTCGGCGAACGGCTCGTGGTGGCCGTATATTTCTCCGTCTGTCGCGATCGTGACGAGGTCCCCGCCCGTCCGCTTGTATGCGGATACAACGGCGTCGGCGAAGGTGTCGCCGCTTTGGCAGAGGTGATTGAAGCTCACGTCGGTAGAGAGCTGCGCGTCGTAGAAGAATATGTCGATGAATCTCTTCCTGCTCCTCTTCTTCCGCGCGCCGAAGCAGCGGTACGGCATCCCTGTGAGGATGTTCCCCGTGGAGACGTCGATCCATTCACCGCCTTCGATCGGTTTGATCCTGTCGGCCTGGAAGGGAGAGAGGATGATGAAGCGGAACCCGAAATCTATCAGCAGCTCGAGGGTCGGTTCGTTTATCGCCGTTTCGGCGAGCCATATCCCCGCAGGTTCGCGGCCGAAACGCCGCTGGAAATCGTGCACTCCCCAGCGGATCTGCGTTTCCTGGTCGCGGCGGCCCGCCAGCGGCATGATGATATGGTTGTAGACCTGGGCGATCGCGTTGCCGTGGCCGCCCCGCCGCCCCGCCGAATGCGCATCCGCCTCGATGATCTGGTGGTGAAGTTCGGGGTGATGCTTCTCGATCCAGTCGAGGAGTGTGGGGCCGAAGTTGAAGCTGATGTGCTCGTAGTTGTTGACGAGCGTGAGGATCCGGCCGTACCCGTCGAGCCTGCGCGACCTCGCGTTGGGGAGATAGCATTCGGCTGCGATGCGCACGTTCCAGTCGTGGTACGGCGCGGCGCTTTCCTGCCGGTCGATCCTCTCCGTCCAGGGGTTCTCGCGGGGAGGCTGGTAGAAATGTCCGTGAATGATCAGATAGCGCTGCTGATCGTCTTTCTTCATCGGGCGACCCGTCATGTATAGACGCGGTAGTCGATGTCGGGAAAGATGTTATCCCTGTTTTCGACCTCACCGAGCCATTTCTCGTTTATCCTCGAGGCCAGTATGTCGTGATAGAGACGGTCGAAACGCCCGATATGGTCCTTCGTCCTCTTGTGGGCGTACTCGACCATCGTCCCGGTCTTCATTATAAACGCCCAGTCGCTGCTCTGTGCAAGAAGAAGCTCGCGCGCCGCCTGGTCCAGCGCCCTGCGCAGCTGCCCGTCGGCGTGCGGGAATCGGCCGGCGAGCTCGACCATACGATCCGCCATCATGTGAAGGTGCGGGTATATCCAGTCGTTCGAACCCTCGAGCCAGACCTCGTTGTAACCCTTGTAACCCCAAGACGACATCGACGGCTGCACCGCCTGCAGCTTGGGATGGCGGTCGAGATATTCGGACGGAGTGATCGTGTCGATCGTATCCTGGTCGTAGTGGATCTTCCGCAGGAGGAACTCGATCCAGTCCGGTCCCTCGTACCACCAGTGGCCGAAGAGCTCGGCGTCGTACGGCGAGACAATGATCGGTTTCGTCCCGAGAAGCCCGGCGAGGTGCGCGATCTGTTTCTCGCGGTTGAACATGAAGTTCCCCGCGTGGGAGGCGGCCTTCTCCCTCGCGATCGATGGCCTGTAGACCTCCTTCTCGTCCCCGGTGCCGGTGATGCGGTGATACTTGATCCCCGTGTGGATTCTGTTCCCGTCTGAGTGGAGGTATGGCCTGATATAGTCGTAGTCGAGGTCGAACCCGATGTCGCGGTAGAAATCCCTGTAATGGTAATCGCCGGGGTATCCTTCCTTCGCGCTCCAGACCTGCTTCGATGACTCGCGGTCGCGCCCGAAGGCGGCGACGGCGGACCCGGGGCAGTAGACTGGGGCGAAGACCCCGTGTCTCGGGCGCGGTTCGCCGTAGAGTATTCCGTGGGTGTCGGTGAAGAAATATTTTATTCCCGCTTCCTTCAACATCTCGTCGATGCCGGGCCTGTATCCGCACTCGGCGAGCCATATCCCCCGCGGCCTGCGGCCGAGATGCTTTTCGTAATGGTCGGCGGCGATCATGATCTGCGCCCTGGCCGCCTTGTCGTTCGGCATCAGTGGAAAGAACCCGTGTGTCGCGCCGCATGTGATTATCTCGAGATTCCCGGCGTCCTGGTGGTGTTTGAACGCGGGGATCAGGTTGCTGTCGTATCTCTCGAGGAAGATCTGCCTCGCGCGGGTGAACTTCCAGTGGTACATCAGCGCGAGCTCGTGGAACTCGGGCATCCAGCGGGTGCGCTCGATCTCGTGGCCGGCGAGGTCGATCAGCCTGTTGAGGTGCCGCAGGTAGCGGTACTGCAGGAGCGGGTCGGCCATCATCGAGAGGAGGGACGGGGTGAGCGACATCGTGATCCGGTAGTCGACTCCTTCCTCCTCGAACCTGTTGAACATCTCGATGAGCGGGATGTACGTCTCCGTCAGCGCCTCGAAGAACCAGTCCTCCTCGAGGAAATCTTCGTACTCGGGATGCCTCACGTAAGGAAGGTGGGCGTGGAGGACGAGCGCCAGGTACCCCTTGCTGTCACTCTTCATCTGATGACCGGCTCTTTCTCCCCGGATTTCTTTTTGACGTCGGTATCTATCGTGCGCTCCTCGGCCCCGTCGCCCGATACGGCGGTGACCGGTATGTCGATCGTCCCGTCGGGCAGGGCGAACCGGGCCGTGAACGTCCCGTCGCGGCGGAGCTTGACCAGCTTGCCCTGGATCGTCACGCGGGCGTCGGGCTCGGTGGCGCCATATAGAATAAGCTCAGTCGCAACGCGGAGCCTGAAGCCGCGCTCCTTCTCCTCGGGCATGAGCTCGCCGCTGCCGAAGCTCGATACCGCACCGGATGAGAGCTGTTCCTCGAGCCGTACTTCGAGCATCTTGCGCATCTCGGCCGAATCGCCCGCTGCTGTGACCTCGTAACCGCCGGAGGCGGCGAATATGCGGTCGTATACGTCGTCGGGAATGAGCCACTTCTCATCGA
>CBDUYR010000011.1:0-70222 GCA_965371515.1 uncultured bacterium
CGGCCGGATTATTCTTGAGGATCCTGGTCGTCATCGGCGAGAGCAGCACGAAGAAATCGCCCAGCAGGTCGGTGTCGTCGCACTCCTCCTCATCGACGGCGACGCTGACAAGCTCCCTGAGCATGTCGATGCCCCTGAGCAGCAGGTCGGCCTCGGCCCTGGAAACGCTCATCTCTCCCTTGCGGCAGCGATCGAGTACGTTCTCGAGAGCATGGCTGGCCTCGACTACGTGGTCATATCCCATCGCTCCCGACATGCCCTTGAGGTTGTGGGCATTGCGGAAGAGCTCCTCCACACAGGCGGCGCTGTTCCGGCCGCTCTCGAGAGACATCACGCCCGACTCGAGTGACTGCAGGATCTCGCCCGCTTCGCTGGTAAAGAGCGCCTTGTAATCACTGACTTTCACTGGCCATTACTCCCGCTGTCGCTTTTTCCACCTCGCGTACTATTGCGGCGGCTATCTCCTGTACCGGCAGGACCTCGTGGGCGAGCCCCGCCGATACGACCGCGCCGGGCATGCCGTATATCATGCTCGTGTCCCGGTCCTGGCAGATCACTCTGCCGCCATACTTTCTGACGGCGTCGCACCCGGCCAATCCGTCCTTGCCCATACCGGTCAGGATGACCGAAATGAATCTCTTTTTGAAAACGGGGGCGATCGACGTGAGCGCGAAATCTATCGAAGGACATGCCGTTCTCTGTTTCTCGTTTCTCGGAAGCAGCATCATCACGGGCTGGCCACCCTTCTCGTCCATGAGAAGATGCCTGCCGCCCGGCGCCACCAGTATGCTTCCCGGCCTGACCGCCTCTCCATTCTCGGCTTCCATCACGTACATCACCGACCTGGCGTCGAGCCGCTCGGCCAGGTAGGTAGTAAAGTTCGAGGGCATGTGCTGGATGACGATTACCGACGCAGGCAAGTCGGCCGGCAGCCTGGGTATGATCTCTCCGAGAGCCTGGGGTCCGCCCGTACTCGCGCCGATCAGCACTACGCATTCCGTCCTCGCCTTGCGCGACGGCCTCACCTTGGCCTTCAGGTCGAATTCCACCGGCGCGAAACGGACCTTCTCGGCGTCGACAGTCGCAGCAAGTTTGACCTTCGCCACAAGATCTTTGACGGGGAAACGCATCCCTTTGAACGTCTTGGCCACAAAATCGACCGCGCCGTACTCGAGGCAGGTGAGCACCATCCTGGCGCCCTCCGCAGTATGTCCGCTGAGGATTACCACGGGCGTAGGCCATTCGCTCATGATGAACCTCAACGTCTCGAGACCGTCCATCCTCGGCATCTCAAGATCAAGCGTCACGCAGTCCGGCCGCAGTTCGACGAGTTTCCTGAGAACCTCGCGGCCGTTGGACGCCGTTCCAACAACTTCAATCTCTGGATCCGCGTCGAGAGAGTCGGCGATCACACGGCGCATGAAGGCGGAATCCTCGCCTACCAGCACCCTGATCTTCCCCTTCGCCGCTGCTTTCTCCTTAACTGACATCAGAACTTCTCCTCTTTGTTCTGAGCGTCCTTTACCGTCACCCTTCCACTCGTGACGTCAAAAAAGACCGTTCTCCCCTTCGTTCCTCCGGTCGATTCGGCCACTATCGGGATGTTCCTCCTCGCCAGCTCCTCCCGCGCCGCCTTCACGTTCTCATCCCCGATCTGCATTACGCCCGGGCTGGCGCTTATCGACTGGAACATCTTCGCACCGCCGAATATCTTCGCCTCGATCCTGCTCCTCAGTGCTCCCTTCTTGGCCATCCTCGAGAGCATCAATTCCACGGCAGTGTCGACGAACTTCGCCTTGTTCACATTGTTCTGGACCCTCTCGCTGCTCGGATGCATCACGTGAGCGAGCCCTCCGATCTTCGAGACCGGGTCGTAGAGCACGATGCCTACGCACGATCCCAGGGCGAAAGTCATTATCCTGGCCGGGGCTGTCGCCACTCTGAACTGCGCCATCCCGACCTTTATCAGTGTTCCTGTTCCTCTGATGCCTATCATTGCTGTGAATCCGGAAACCGGACCTGCTCCTCTTCCTATCCGCAGCTCCCCTGCTGCTGACCTTTATACCGTGACGAGATTCTCGATATCGAGCGATTCGGAAACGAGCTTCGCCGGGTCGAGACAGATGATCATCCTGTCGCCGACCTGGGCTATACCGAGAATCGCTTCCTCACACTTGCGATCCGAGCTGACGTCGGGCGAGGCCTTTATCTCCTCGTTTTCGATCTTTACGACATCCCGGACCTCGTCGACCACGATCCCGAACCGGCCCTCGCCGGACTCGAGAATGATCACCCGCTGTCTTCGGTTGCTGTTTTCTATCGTCTCCCTCGATCCCAGGACGAGATGAATCCTCAGCACGGGGATGATCTCGCCCCTGAGATTGATGACGCCCTCTACAGGGCCGGCCATCCCGGGTATCGGGCAGGCTTCCATAGGCCTGATGATCTCTTTGACCTTCGCCACAGGAATCCCGTAGTTCTCCCGGCCGAGACGGAACGTGACGAGCTGCGTCATTGTCGTTGAATCCCTATTGTCTCTTTCGTTGCTCATCGATCTGCGCTCCTTCCATGGCGGCCGAACGATCAGTGTGCATTCACTACTTCATCGACCTGGTCTATGACGCTTATCTTGAAACGTCCGACATGCTCGCGAAGCTGAATCGCCATATCGCTGAGCTTCTGGGCCGAAGAGGCCACATCTTCCATGCTCGATGTCATCTGTTCCATCGACGCCGCCGTTTCCTGCGTCGACGAAGCGTTCTTCTCAGCGCTGGACGATATCTCATCGACCGAATCGATCACGTTCTTCATCCCGCGGCTCAGCTCTTTGGTGGCCGCGGAGATACGCCTGGCCATATCGCTGGAGCTCTTCAGCACCTCTACGATCTCGTCGAGCGACTCGCCGGTCCTTGTGATGACCTCGCGGCCCTCGGTGACTTCCTTCGAACCGAGCTCGATACTCGATACTGCCGTCTGCGTGTCTTCCTGCGTCTGCCGGATAAGAACAGCGATCTCATCGGCTGCCTTTGCGCTGCCCTCGGCGAGCTTCTTGACCTCGTCGGCGACAACGGCGAAACCTCGGCCGGCCTCGCCGGCCCTGGCAGCCTCGATAGCCGCATTGAGGGCGAGCATGTTGGTCTGGTCAGCAATGTCGGTGATGACATCAACGATCTCACCGATCTGGTTCGACCTCTCGCCCAGATGCTTTATGATGGTCGCCGACTCGTTGGTAACGTTGTAGATCGTGTTGATCTTCTCAACAGCCTCCTTCGCGGCGTCCCCGCCCCTGGTAGCCGTTTCCGAGGCATTCGTGGCGGCCGAAGCGGCAAGTTCGGCGCTGTTGGCTACCTGCTTGACCGACCTCTCCATGTTCCTGATCTCCTTGATCGTCTCATCGACCTTGTGAGCCTGCAGGTCGGTCGACTTGGCGATGTTCTGTACGGTCAGTGATGTCTCCTCGGTGATCGAGTTCATCTCCTCGGTCGAGGCCGAGAGGCTCTGGGCCGAGAAGTTGACCTTATCGGCAGTGGACCTGATAACATTTATGATCCCCGCTATGTTGGTGAACATATCGTTCAGCGTCGCGCCTAGCCTTCCCAGCTCGTCGTTTGACTTGATTTCTATCTTGGTCGTTGTGTCTCCTGCATTGCTCGCCAGTATCCTGCTCGCCGAGAGGAGCTGCTGTACGGGCTTCTTGACTACCATATGGACGAGGTAGTTGAAGACCCCGAATATGACGAGAAGGGTCACGGTGATGGTTCCTAATATCTTCCAGCGAAGGCCGCCTGCCTCGTATCTTTCCGCCGGAACAATGGCAACCCTTATAGAACGGCCCGAACCGTTCCCGACGGGAGCGGTGAAGTCCTCGGCGGATGCCTCTTCAGAAGCCACTCCACCCTCAACGATCTCGGAAGACGACATCAGTATGGCTCCGTCGCCGCCTATTATCTCGATCTTCTTTACGAAGGAATAATCCTGCTGCAGTTCTTCGAGCCTCGCGGCCAGATCCTGCTTATTCTCAACGCCCGTTACCGCTTCGATGGCGACAGGCACGAACGCCGTCCAGTCGTTGTCCCGTTGCCTGACAGCGTCTTCCACGGCTTTGCCGGAGATCTTGATCAGCACTAACGTCGAAGCGGCGCACATGAAAAACGCGATGAGCGCCATCGATATAAACACCCTGCTGGAAAGGGTTTTGCCAAATCCGATGCTCTTCATCTCAATCCTCCCTGGTATGGTCTTCCTGCGGTTTTTTCCTGTAGATCTTGCATCTTGGTTCCACCAGCTCGAACATTTCTTCGAGCGGCCCTGACAGGACCTCGCTCTTGCCGAGAACGAGCAGCCCGCGGTCATGAAGCGAGTCGAAGAAATTTCCCATAGCCTCGTCCCTGACTTCGTGCTCGAAATGTATCAGCACGTTCCTGCACATGATCAGGTCGAGATCGGCGTACGGCGCCTCGGTAAACAGGTCGTGCGGCCTGAATCTCACGAGAGACCTCAGCCTCGACGTGACTTTCCACGACCGTCCTTCCTTCTCGAAATATCCGTCCCTTATATCTACGGGCACGTCCTTCATCTTTTCCTCGCTGTAGACGCCCTTCTTAGCCGTTCTGCACGAGTCCTCGGATACGTCGGTCCCGTATACCTCGATATGCGTGTTCGGGGAGACCTTGCTTACGGCGCGGTCGATCATCATGGCAATGCTGTACGCTTCCTCTCCGGTGGAGCACCCAACGCTCCAGGCCCGGATAATTCCATGGCCCGAGGACGTCTTCTCGTCGACGAGCGCCGGGATGCATCCCCGCTCCAGCAATCTGAATACGTCACGGTCCCTGAAGAACTCGGTTACGTGAATCGTGACTATGTCCATCAATTTTTCCATCTCGCCGGGATCGCCCGTCAGGCGCCCGATGTATTCCTCGATATCCTTGCAACTCGCCATCGCCATTCTGTGCATGACTCGTCTGCGAAGACAGGTCGACCTGTAACGCGAAAGGTCGACTCCATACCTGCTCTTGACGAGCCAGGCGAGCTCGCTCAGATCGAGCGCATTCGTCTGGTGGGCCATCTGCCTCCCGGACCGGCGGCAACAGCCGCCGGATCAAGATGAAAATCATCGGGCGACTCTCGTCACCGGAACGCGCAGTCCCGCAGACTCGTATCGCCCTGTTGTATTTGCTAGTATGCGTTGTACCGCCCCGAAAAATCGGGGACTGTTGCCGGGAACCGGAACTGCAATTGCCATACCACAAAGAGACAAAGAACGCCTCTCTGGGCGGCATTATTGCCTCTCACGCCCCGCCTGAGCAACAAACGGTGTAGTGCGCCTTTTTTCAATGAGTTATGCCGTTTAGAAACAACAGGGGGCTATCGGAAGCAGGGATGGATAACTGGTCAGGACGCAGGAAATTGCACCTTTTTATTGCTTTTTGCAACCGCAGCGTCAAGGGAGAGTGACAATGAGGAAGCTGGTTGTCAAGCACGTGGATGCTTTTACAACACATCCCTTCGGCGGAAATCCTGCCGGCGTCATCACGAACGGCGACGGACTGCAAACCGAGGAGATGATGAAGATCGCCGGCGAGATGAACCTCTCCGAGACGGCGATCGTTACTCTGCCCGAATCACTCGACACGGATTTCAGGATCAGGTTTTTCACACCGAGCAACGAGGTAGACATCAGTGGCCACGTCATTATCGCCGCCACCTGGGCCCTCCTGGAGGAAGGGCGGATACAGGTCAGCAACGGGGTGACCACGGTCAACATGGACACCAACGCCGGCCGGATACCTGTCGACCTCCTCTTCTACAGCACCGATTCCCCCGAAACGGGAAACGACCGGGTCGCCGTGAGAAACGACCTGGCCTGCGGTGAGCTACACAGGATCATGATGCACCAGTCGATCAAAAATCATTCACCATCCACCATCCCGGTCTCGGATGTCGCCGACATCCTCGGCATCGACGCTTCGGAAATAAGCGGAACTGGACTGCCGATGGAAATCATATCGACCGGTCTCGACCAGCTGATGATACCGATCAGAAGCAAGGAGACGATCCTCGATCTCAATCCCGACTTGATCAAGCTGGGGCTTTCGAACAAGAAGCTCGGAATCCATACGAACCACATATTTTCTATCGACACCTTCAGCGAGGACTGCGTCTCGTATTCGAGGCACTTCGCCCCCGCCATGGGAATGTGGGAGGATCCTGGAACCGGCACAGCCGCCGCGGGCCTGGGTAATTACCTCCTCCGTCACGGAATCGTGAGCTCCGGAGAGATGATCATGGAACAGGGCAACAACAGCAGCAGTCTCGCCCGCATACTCGTCGAAGTCGAGGAATCGATGCTCGACGAGGGCTCGGCGTGCATCGGTGGCCTTGCCACAACTTCGATTACCAGGGAAATCACCCTGGAGAGCGGCAACGTGGTCATCGTCTGATTCTTACTTTGAGATCTTTACTCTGTCCTGCAGGCAGCCCGCCATCGGGATGGAGAAGCTGAACGTCGACCCTTTCCCCTTCTCGCTTTCCACCCAGACCCTGCCCCTGTGCAGGGTAACATAGTGTTTTACGAGGCGAAGACCTATACCGAGGCCGTTTTTATCCCTCGATGTCCCCCCGTCGACTTGCGTGAAGTTATCGAATATTTCCTGCGTCTCCTCTGGATCCATGCCTGGACCTTCGTCCCTCACGGAAACGATTATATCGCCTTCACCGCATTTCGAGGAGATGGTCACCGCCTTACCGGAAGAGGCGAACTTGACGGCGTTACTGAGGAGATTTACGCAGACCTGCTTGATTCTCTGCGGATCGAACATCGTAATCGGCACCGAGTCGTTGAGCTCGGTGATGATGGTAACATCGTTCTTGTGTGCGGATGGCTCGGCCATCTTCACAGACAGCCTGATCATTTCATTTATACTCGCCTCGGTGACGTTGAGCATCGTATCGGAGACCTCCACCTTCGACAGGTCGAGCAAGTTGTTTATCGCAGTGAGTAGCTTCTTCGACTGGGTGTCGATGATCTCGAGGAATTCACGCCTCGTATCAGCTTCGATCTCGAAGTCGGAATCTTCGATCAGCGTGTCGGAGTACGCCATGATTATCGACAGGGGCGTCCTCAGCTCGTGGCTGATTCGTCCGAGGAACTCGCTCTTCAGACGATCGAGTTCCATCAGCTTCCTGTTTACCTCTGTCAGCTCCCTGTTCTGGACTGTGATCCTCTCCTCGAGCATCTTTCTCTCGGTCACGTCGTGCCCCACGACCAGCACGTACGGATGTCCTTTGATCTTGACGAGCGTCTCCGATACGTCCATGTAGACGACCTCGCCGTTTTTTCTCAGATACGGGATCTCGGAGAGCGTGATCGGCTCACCCTTCAGGACCCTGGCGAGATTGGAACGGGAGAGATCCCTTCTGTCGGGGGTGGTAAGGAGCCAGTAGCTCTTCCCGATGATATCCTCCGGCGAATAACCGAATTCCCTGTAAACAACCTCGTTGCACTCGATGACGTCGCCGGAATAATCGATCAGCATTATAACATCCCTGGCGTGGCTCATCAGGGTACGGTACTTCTCTCCGAGCTCTCTGTGGCTGTCGATCAGCTGCGAGTTCTCGATTGCGATGGAGGTCAGCTGGCTGAACTTGTTGACGAGTTCCAGGTCGAACTCGCTGAAATGGTTCTTCTCGCTGCTTCCGAGGTTCAGAGTGCCGATCAGCGAGTTCTTCGCGATGAGCGGCACAACGATGTCGGAACAGAGATTGTCCTCCTTCATAATCTCGGAGAACCTGTCGTCTTCGGGTATGTCGCGCCTGAGGATCGGCTTCCTGTTTATCGCCACCCAGCCGACAACGTTCGATTCCTCCAGCGGGACGTATCGTCCCTCATGAGAGGTGTCTCCGTTACGCCGGTGGATATGCCTTATGTAGAGGCAGTTGTCGTCTTTCTCGTAGATGGCGAGGCAGCCCATGTCGTAGTCGATAATACGGACCAGCTCACTCGATATTTTCGACAGGATGTGGTCCAGGTCGAGGCGGGAGTTTATCACCTCCGCCATCTCCATGACGGCGGAGAGCTCCTTGACCACCTCGTCCTTGTTCTTGGCAGGCGAGTAAATTGTGTCGAAAAAACGTTCGCGTTCCATCGATTATCCGCTTTACGAAATATCCCTGTTCAGACCCTGACCAGGTCATTTCAAGCAGGAAATATTCCATTTTTCGGATAAACGTTACAATGAATCGGAATCAGCTCTGTCAGCCCCTGAAAGAGAATCGGCTCTTGAAGTGCCTGAGGCTCAGATCCCTGCCATACTCGACATTTATGGCCGGTATCCTGTCCCGGTTGTCGGCGAGGACCCTCATCGCCTCTACCACCGATGAAAGGTCCTGATCTTCGTAGGCCAGTCTCGGAACGGCGGCCCTGACGTAGTTGACCCTCGGCTCGGGCGGGATCTCTTTCTCACCGTCGAAGCTTCCGAAGGCGTACAGACCGAGCTCGCAGACACGGTGCCCCGCGATCAGCAGCAGCGCGGTAAACGAGATGCCCTTCAAATCATCGTCTCCGGCCGTACCGTCGAAGAACCTGTCAAGATCGATATAGACTGCGTGGCCGCCTACCGGCCTGATGATCGGGATCCCCGCCTCGTAGAGTTGAGTGCCGAAGCGAACGACCTGCCCTATCCTCGCGTCGAGGTATTCGTCGCGGACGATGGTCCGAAGTCCCTCGGCGATCGCCTTGAGATCCCGGCCAGTAAGCCCGCCATAGGTCGGATGCCCCTCGGCCATGATCTGGTGGTTGGTGATTCCCTCCTTGAAGTGAGGGAACTTCTTCGAGAAATCTCCGTCCTTGCGGATCACCAGCGCCCCGCCCATGTTGACGAGTCCGTCTTTCTTGAGGCTGATGTGGAATCCGTCTGCGTACCGGAACATCTCGTGGACGATCTGACGGATCGAACTGTCCCAGAACTCGTCCTCTCGTTTTTTTATGAAATACGCATTCTCGGCGAACCTGCACGCGTCGAAGAAGAAGGGCACGCCGTGCTTGCGCGCCACATTGCGGATTTCCCTGATGTTACCTATCGAAACTGGCTGTCCGCCTCCCGTGTTGTTCGTAATGGTCAGGTAGACGAGGGGCACTCGATCCTTCTCGTGCTCGAGCAGGTTGTCGAGTTCCTCGATATCCATGTTGCCGCGGAAAGGGTATATCTCGTCGTTCTCGAGGTGCTCGCGGCAGGGCAGGTTCAGCGGGATCATCCCCTTGTCCTCGATATTGCCCTGCGTCGTGTCGAAATGGGAGTTGCTCGGAATGATCCAGAGGGGCAGATCCTTCGCATGCCCGTTCGAGTTCAGTTTCGATTCGATACGACTCTTCAGTTCCGGCCTCAGTCCTTCCGATAGAGGAGCGCTGCTGCCGCCCCCGACAGCGGCCAGCTGCCTGGCCAGGATCGAGAAGAAGGCGTTCTCGGCCGCCCGGCCCTGGTGGAAGAGAAAGAGGCTCTCCGACGAACCGCCCGAGGCAATGTCTTTCTCGCACCAGCCGGCGCCGAATGTCTCTGCGAACTGCGACCTGAGCTCAAAGTACCCCTCGTTCGACCCGTACGCCTCGTCGCCGAGCATCATCGCAGCCCACTGGTTCATCGTCATCGTGGTCGTCCCCGAATCGGAGAGAAGATCGCATCCTGGTATTTTATCCGCCCTGAAAAGAAAAGCGTTGAGCCCGGCCTCGTTTATCACGATGTCGCGCCTCTGCTCGAAATCGTCCATGGAACATTCGCGGAACCTTACCACGGCGTTCCGGTACGGCCTCGGCCTGTACCACTGACCAGGCACTTCCGGGGTATCCATGTTTTCCCTGAATTTCTTGATAAAGAAGGCTGTGGAATCGGACATCAGACATTCTCCCTCGTCGGAATGTTCATCACTTCCCTGACTTCCCTCATCGTCTCTTTCGCAATCGCGCGGGCGCTGTCCGCGCCAGCCCCGAGTATATCCCTTACACGTTTCGGGGCATCCTCGAGCTCTGCGCGCCTTTCGCGTATCGGCTCCAGAGCGGCGTTCATCTTCTCAGCCAGCTGCATCTTGCAGTCGACACAGCCCCTCTCGCCCTTCTCGCATTCAGAGCGGATGACGGCAAGCTCGGCCCTGTTGTATATGCCGTGAAATGCGTAGACGACGCAGCCGTCGGGATGGCCCGGGTCGTCCTTGCGTATCTTGACCGGATCGGTGAACATCGTCCGGATCTTCTTCGTAGTTTCTTCAGCACTGAGGTTCGTCGCGATATAGTTCCCCGAGCTCTTGCTCATCTTTATATCGACGCCGTCGAGGCCGGGCACCTTGGGCACCTCGGTGAGGAGCGCCTTCGTGATCGGGAAAACATCCCTGCCGTATAGCGAGTTGAACCTCTGCCCGAGATCCCGCGTCATGTTGATGTGCGCCTCCTGATCCTTGCCGACGGGGACGAAATCACCCTTGTAG
The DNA here is from genome assembly GCA_965371515.1 of uncultured bacterium. Classification (GTDB taxonomy): domain Bacteria; phylum Krumholzibacteriota; class Krumholzibacteriia; order Krumholzibacteriales; family Krumholzibacteriaceae; genus JAUWCL01. The sequence goes on from CBDUYR010000011.1 coordinate 10,477, forward strand.
GCAAGGATGTCGGCCGCCTGCAGCGTAGGATAGCCGAGGAGCCCCAGGCTCGGGTTCTCGATCTTGTAACCCTGAACCATGTCCTTGTAGGTGGGGTTGCGCTCAAGCCAGCCGAGCGGGGTGATCATCGAGAAAAGAAGGTGAAGCTCGGCCACCTCGGAGACATGCGACTGGACGAATATCGAACACTTGTCGGGATCGAGTCCTGCGGAGATCCAGTCTATGGCCATCTCGTGTACGTTGGTACTGAGATCACCTACGTTCTCGAATCCGACGGCTCCTCCGCCGCCGGGAGTAGTAAGGGCGTGCCAGTCGACGATGAAGTAGAAGCAATCGTACTCTTCCTGGAGCCTGACCCAGTTATCGAGCGCTCCAAGCAGGTTGCCCAGATGGATGCTTCCCGTCGGCCTCATGCCGCTGGTGACCCTTTTCCGTTCCATCGATAATCTCCTTCTGGCGAAACCGGTTCTGCAAACCGGTTCTGCATTATCGCAATCTTCGTGAATATTTGAAATAAAAAAGTAGGGGTGGCAGGACTTGAACCCGCAACCCCCGGTTTTGGAGACCGGTGCTCTAGCCAGTTGAGCTACACCCCTTTAAACGATTCTATCGTAGGGAAAATAATATAGATTCGGGCGGGAAAGTCAAGTGATTTGGGCAGGTTACCGGGACAGCCGCCCGTATTCTCTGTCTGCTCCCAAACGTAAAGGGAGGGAGCCGACCAGGCCCCCTCCCTCTGATTCATCTATCCGGATATCCCTCAGCCGGCCAGCTTCGTCAGCAGGGCCGAGAGAAGGTTCCAGAACTGGCCGACGGTGGGCACGTTGACCCTCTCGTCGGGTGAATGCGGGTGCTCGATGTCCGGGCCGAACGAGACCATGTCCATCCCGGGAAACTTCTCGCCGATGATGCCGCACTCGAGGCCGGCATGGATGGCGATCGTCTTCGGCTCCTCGCCGAACACTTCCTTGTGAACGCCCTTGAATACCTTGAGAAGGTCCGAGTCGACATTGGGCATCCATCCCGGGTAAGGCTCGTTCTCTATGATCGCGGCGCCGGCGAGTCGCGCGTCTGCCGAGATCCTGTCGCGCAGGGCCTGAAGCGCTGTCTTTATCGAACTTCTCGTCGAGGTGCCGATCTTCGCCTCACTATCGGTCATGGCGATCGTGGCGAGGTTGTTCGAGGTCTCTACGAGGCCTTCGATGTCATAATTCATCGCCTCGACGCCGTGAGGCAGTGCGATGAGCAGATCGAGAAGCGTCGACTGGCTCTTCTCATCGAGGACCTTTCCGCCGCCGTTCTCCGACGGGGTGAGCGATCCGGCGAGGCCCTTTTCCTTGCCGCCGAGCTCAATCGCGATCTTCTCGATCCAGTCAGAAACGAGCTCCTCGACATCTTTTACCGCCGTCTCGAGGATCATCAGCTCTGCGAACGCCTCGCGGGGGATCGCGTTGCGCTTGTTGCCGCCCCTGATCTCGATCAGGTGCGCGGGCTGGCTGCCCGTGATCGTCGCGATGAGACGCGTGATGATCTTGATCGCATTGCCGCGCTGATCGTTAATATCCAGACCGGAGTGGCCTCCGCGAAGGCCGAACACCTTGAGTGTAAACGGCTTCGTGCCGGCGGGAGCGTCGTTGCGCGTGAGGGGCAGCGTCAGGTTCGAGTCGCCGCCGCCTGCACAGCCGATCGTGACCTCGCCGAGCTCCTCGCTGTCGAGGTTGAGCATGATCTCGCCCTTGAGAAAACCGGGCTGGATCTGGGCCGCACCTGTCAGACCGACTTCCTCGTCAACTGTGGCGAGGATCTCGAGCGGCCCGTGGACCAGGTCCTCGGCCTCGGCCGTTGCCATACCGGCCGCAAGGCCGATGCCGTTATCAGCGCCGAGGGTCGTGCCCTTCGCCGTGAGCCAGTCGCCGTCCATCTCGGTCTGGATCGCGTCCTTCATAAAATCGAAATCGAGGTCGGAGTTCTTCTCGCCGACCATGTCCATATGGCCCTGGAGCACGACCACAGGGGCGTTCTCCTTGCCGGCCGTCGCGGGGACGCGGACTACGACGTTGCCCGCCTTGTCCTGCTCCGCCTCGAGCCCTTTCTCGCCGGCCCACGCCAGCACGTACTCGCCCATCCCGGCCTCATTGCCCGAGGTGTGCGGTATCGAAAGGAACTTCTCGAAATGCTTCCAAAGGTTCTTCGGTTCCATGTCGCCTACTGACATTCTCTTCGACCTCCTCTTTCCGTCCGTTCAGTTGATAGATACTGTTGATTTGTATATTTGAGTCCCGGCAGCCCGAGAGCAGGCCGGGCAATGGATTATAATCAAGGCCGCACAGGCGGTCAAGACTTCCATTGATACCCCCTGTGAAGTATCATGTTCCTGGGCATTATCCTGGAGGCTGAATTGACTAGAGAAATACCCGTGACGACCCGCAAGCGCAACGAACTAGTGGACATTACTTCAACGATCCGGGGGCTAATCGACGAGAGCGGCGTCAGCGAGGGGATCTGCCATATCTTCGTCCCACACACGACCGCCGCGGTGACGATCAACGAGAAAGCCGATCCGGCCGTCGCCTCGGATATATCGAACACGCTGGAGAAGATCGTGCCGGCGGACTGGGGATACAGGCACGCCGAAGGGAACTCCGACTCCCACGTCAAGTCGTCCCTCGTCGGGGCCAGCGAGTTTGTGATAATCACTGAGGGCAGGCCCCTTCTCGGAACGTGGCAGGCAGTATTCTTCTGCGAGTTCGACGGCCCTCGTTCGAGGCAATGTGTTGTGAGGATAACGGGGGACTAAATTGATTCAAGCCTGACGGCCGGGCCTCAGGACTTCCAGATACTCTCCCTGTGCATACGCCGGGACTTCCGGTTTTCTGAAGTTTCTGATGTTGCATGTAATGGTAGCCCTTGCCCCGATCGCCGACGCCGTTCACCACGGATAGAGGTCGAAGGTGAATCCCAGCGTGATCCTCTCCTCCCTGCCGAAGAAGGGAAGCCTCCTGCCCCAATCGACTGCCAGTTCGAGATCGGGATGGTACGAGCGTCTCTTCGGACGAGCCAGCGCGTCCCTCAGCAGCAGCCTCACCCTCGAGCGGTGCCAGTACTGCCACGCATCACCTTCCGGATAGCATGCCTCCACCCCGTACGAGAGCTGCAGACTTGCCGCCAGGGTCCAGGTGATTCTCGCAGCCAGCAGAGGTCCGCCATCCGACAACCCGCTGCCCGCCTCGGTCGAATCGTACCAGGCGTACCCCGCCCCAACGTCTATCCCCTTGAAGACACTGGCCGCGTGCCTGTTGATCGGGTCGAAGAGATTGTCGAGCCTGACCATCCCGACGGCCCTCGCCGTGGATGCGGTGCGCAGGGATCCACCGACGGACGATTCGCGGTCATAAGTATATCCGCCCTCGAAACTCAGCCGTACCGGGCCGGTCCAACCCCTCACCGCCGCATCGATCCCGGTCCTCATCCTCGATGCCGACCTCTCAAGGCCACCGCTCGTGTAGGTGGTAGCGTCATGTGTGAAAAAGGGCGTGACGGAGAACCATCCCCGCCCGAAGACCGGCTCGATGGCAATATCGACCGAACCCTTCGACGAGGTGAAGTCGTACCCTACAGAAAGCCTGTTGAACCTGTACTCCTCGCCATACGCAGAGAAAGCCGGAGCGATACAGTCGCGGAAGAACCCGGCGGCCCCGCCATCGACGGGAGAGGGATCCCTTCCCGCCGGGTCACATACAGGCCCGAATTCCCTCGTCGACTGGCCGCCGCCGTATGATATCGAATAGCACCTGCGTCCTTTCAGCCTGCCCGACGATAGGACAACGAACCTGCCGCTCTTTCCCCCCGAGACGATCTCTACCCTCGAGGGATTGAACAACTCCCCCGACGAATTATCCGTTATCAGAAAATTGCTCCTGCCGAGATTCCCGGATTCAAATGAGTCAGCCCGCTCGACCAGGCCGAGTTCGATCCAGTAGTGCCCGCGCTCGAAGAAGACGGCGCATTCGCCGGTGAAATCGGGCCCGGCGAAGGCCGGTACAGCCCGGGAGATGATCAGAAGAACAAGGACGACCGCCTGAGAAAGAAACATCCTTTTCATGGCTGCTCCTCCCCGCCACGGCGCGCGCCGGCGCGAAGGAGATGCTCGGCGAACTGGACGAAACTCTCGCGCCGGTCGTAGTGGGCAACGGCCTTCTCGCCGATGCCCATCGACTCACCCAGCGCTTTGAGTATGTCGTCGAGCGTATCCCCGTCGGGGACGTACTGCGCCTCAAAATCGCTGATCGAAGGCGGTTTCTCCGGCTCGATATATAATTCCAGGAAATCTTCCCTGCTGATGCCGGTCCTCGAGGAGAATACATCGGCGATCTCCCCGTAGATCCACTTCCTTCTCTCCGTCCAGCTCATGAACCCCTCCATGTGACAGATTCGTCGGCAGATTTTTTATATTTGGTCTTATTGGAGAGAGATATTAATACATCGGCGTCTTGTGTGGCAAGGACGAGAAAACAATCGGGTCCGGATCAGAAAAAATATAAAAACGGGATAAGGCCCGAGATCGGAGCCCGCAAGGGCGGGCATCCTGTTCGATTCCCGCAGTATTGCCCCCTTGACCTGGAAGTTGATCATCGTAGTGATGTCGAGAAGCGTGTTGGTAGTCAGCTGGACCCTGTCCCTCAACCCGAATCCCGTCTCGCCCAGGCCGATCTGGACGTTCGCCCCGTTGCCGAGGATATATCCCGTATCTAGGCTGAAGAGCTTCGTGGGATATTCCATATGCGGCGGTTTTTCACACAGAGCATCGCCCGGATACAGTACGATTACTGCCGTAAAGGCAATCGACGCCCCGATCTCGCAGATTTTTCTTAATTCCTTATGAATATTCATGTTCCGTCCGGTTCCCGGCGTATCCGACTGAAAAAAAACCAATCGGAATCGCCCGTGAGGACGGAAGTGAGCAAAAAAAATGCCGCCTGAAAACGACCATAAGCTCCTTTGAAGTGGAAAGCAATCCTAAGGGACTCTCACTGGAGCGTTGCTGGTCAGACCTGACGAATCAGGTGGAAGCCTTCTCCCGATAAGCGGCTCATCTCCTAGGGGAAGAGATGGGGTTTTTGTGGTAGGAAGGAAAAAACTCCCGTTAAATCCAGGCGGCAAACCCGTCGATATTTGTTTATCTCTATTCTTTAAACGACCTCCGCAGTGCCTTACTCCGGGTGCGTGATCATACGTCGTGCTCTGATGTCTTGGAAGACCGATTAATGATAGCTTATACCGGCCGGTATTACTATAGGGGATTCGACCTATTTTCGTGCGGGTTTATCGAGTCACCGCTCCAGGTCGAGATCGACGAGGCCTATCTGGATCGCATAGCGCACAAGCCCCGCCGTCTCGTGGATACCGAGCTTGTTCATGATATTCGCCCGGTGGTTTTCCACCGTCTTGACGCTGATAAACTTCTTCTCCCCGATCAACTTGCTCGTGTATCCCTCGGCGATCAGCTGGAGGATCTCCCTCTCCCGGAGAGTAAGTCTGCTGAACTCGTCGGTCGACTTGCCGGACTTCTTGTGTTTCTCGTATTTTTCCAGCGCATCGATCGGCACCTCGGGGCTCAGATAGAGCTCCCCGGTCATGACCGTTTCGATCGCCTGCAGGAGTATCTTTATGTCCTCTCCCTTCACCACGTAGCCGTCAGCTCCCGCATCGAGCGCGCCGAAGAGATAGTTCTCTTCATCGTGTATCGTCAGGATGATCACTTTCGTTCCCGGGACGTCCTTTTTGATACGGGTCGTCGCCTCTATCCCTCTCATGATAGGCATACTGATATCCATGATGACTACATCCGGGGACAGTTCCATCGCCCGGGTTATGGCGTCCTGGCCGTTGTCGACCTCGCCGACGACCTCGATGGACTCCTCCTCGACGAGCCGCCTCACACCCTGCCTCACGATCGTATGGTCCTCGGCCAGCAGCACTCTGATTTTATTCATCATCCTGTCCTTCCATCGGTATGGACGCGCGAATCCTCGTTCCACGGCCCGGAGCGGAATATATTTTGAATCTGCCCCCCATTCCCTCGAGCCGCTCCCGCATGTTTATTATGCCGAGGCCCTTCCCTCTGGACTCCTCTCCACCCGGGGTAAAGCCCCTGCCGTCATCCTCTATCGTCAGTATCAGGTCCGGATACCCCCGAATGATCCTGATCGTAACATTCCGTGCCTCCGCATGCCTCAAGACATTCGTAAGCGCTTCCTGCGCAACGCGATACATCGCCAGCGCCTCTTTACCGATCAGCTTGCCGTCGAATCCCGTCGTAACGAGTTCCACACGGAGATCATCGCTCTCGATGAATCCGTCGATATACGAGCGCAGCGCGGGCCGCAATCCCAGATCCTCCAGCACGGCAGGATGGATCGAGTACGACATCTTCCGAACGTTCCGTGTGAGCTCTTTCAGTTGCTCTTTGATCTTGGCGAGAGTTTCCTTGGGCTTATTCTCGCAGGATTCGAGTTCATTTTCAAGAAAAAGAATCTCCCCGTTGACGGCGACGAGCTCCTGCCCCAGCTCGTCGTGGAGCTTCAGGGCCATCATGGTCCTCTCTTTCTCGAGCAGGCCGATCAGATTGACCGTTAGATCCTTCAGCTCTTTCTCGTGCCATTTTCTGTCTGCCAGCAGTTCGCGCCTTTCGAACTGCAGGGCGACCTGGCTTCTTATAGTCTCGAAATAACGGATCTTTCTCGCTTCGAGGCCGCGCTCCTTCCCGTAACCGATCATATAGATCGCTATAGTCCTGTCCCTGACGCTTACCGGGAACACGACCGTCTGCAGGACCCCGAGGCGTCTTATCGCATCCGCCCTGTCCCGGGGATATCCTCCGACGTCTTCGAGCACGATGACTTTGCCTTCTTCGATCACCCTGGCCGCGGCTGTTTCGTCGACCTGCGTTTGCATGAATTCCCGGGCGAAATCCGCGGGCACATTCCTCGTTACCAACAGGACTATCTCGCGGGACTCTTCATCGACTATGCAGACACACGCAAGCAATGATTCACTGTTCACGAGCATCGCATCGAGCACTCCTTCCAGGATCTTCGGATCTTCCGTCTCCGTGTCGAATATATCCCTTATCCTGTTGACTGCGGCAAGCTCCCTGTTTCGCCTCGCGAGCTTTACCTCGGCGGTCTTCCGGTCGTTGATATCCTTTACCGCGATCATTCCCCTCGGATACCCCTCTTCCGAGGGCGACAGAGGCTTGGCAACGGCCTCGACCCACACGTCGTCACCCGATTTCGCGACCATCCTGAACTCGACCGATTCGATCGGCTGCTGCTCCTTCAGTCCGGGCAGGACATCCATCAGCTTCGGACGGTCAGCCGGGTGGATGATGCTGAACTCGTCAAGCATCTCTTTCAGCTCTTCTTGCGAATAGCCTGTTATCTTTTCGAACGCGCCGGCCATCCACTCCCTGCGCAGGGTGCCGTCGGGAAGGAGTGTGGCGACGAAGGTGTAGTCTGACGTCATCTCGGAAATTGTACGGTACTTCTGTTCCGATTCTACAAGCGCGTCCTGGGTCTTCTCCCGCTGGGCGATCTCCTCTCTCAGAAGCCTGTTGGCCTCCTCCAGCTCGGCCGTCCTCTCCCTGACAAGTTCCTGGAGATGATCGCGGTGTTCCTTGAGTTCCTTCTCGGCGCTCACCCTGGCGGTGACGTTCTCCGTATGGACCATCACGGTGTCGGGGGGTACGAACACGTACTTGACCGACAGGTCCCATCTCTCCGCGATCACGTCATTATAAAAATCCATCTCCTTCTCGAACGTCTTTTTCTCGGAAAAGCATTTCTCGAGATCCTCGAGGATTCGGGGCCTGCCCCTTAGAAAATCGTCGGCCCTCTTCCCGACGTCATCCACCACGTGCCCCTTCGTCATCTCCAAAGCGGCGTCGTTGTAGTCCTCGAAGACAAAGGTGTCGTCCTGCCTTCTGAAGGTATATGTAGGAACAGGCAGGGCCTTGAAAAGTGTCCTTACGTACTCCTCGCTCTTGCGAAGCGATTTCTCCGCCTCACGACGCTCCATTACCTGGGCGGCGAGCATCTCGTTCGCTTCTTCCAGCTCGGCGGTTCTCACCTTTACGGTCTCCTCGAGCCGGTCGCGGTATTCCTTGAGATCGGTGCGTGTGTGCTCGAGTTCCGAGATGTCCCTGAACATGACTACGACGACGGGCGCGCCGCCGTCCGATATGAAGTCGACCGATATCTGAAACGTCCTCACCGTTCCGTCGACCTCGAGCGTCCTCATCGTCACGTTCCGGCATCCCGGGGCGAGATCGGCCTTTATCTCCTCTATCCCGGGACGCAGCTCGGGCATATCGATAACGGAATCCTTCTGGCCTGTATAGTCGATGTCGAAATCGAGGCGGTGCAGCACCTTCCACGCCCTGTTGCAGTAGATAAACGTCCCGTCCGGATTGAACATAGCGATCGCGTCGTTGGCGTGATCGATCCCTTCGATTATCCTTCCGAGCCGTTCGAATTCCTGCTGCGTCATTTCCAGTCTCTTTCCCTTGTGATGTCCCTTCCCGGAGTGTCATCATAACATAAACCGGCAACAGCAGCCCTGACGAGATTCTCGCCTTCGGCGAGGAAATCGGGGCCAGCCTCTATCGACATCTCGACATCGGGCCTCACGAAGTAGAACACGACCCTCCCGACAGGCGAGATCCCAAGGCGGTCAAGCGCATACGCGTATGCCGCGCCCTGAGGCCTGTATGCCGCAAGGCGTGCAGGCACATCTTCCGGCCTGATATCGTCGGTCTTGAAATCGACCACAGTCCATGAACCATCCCTTTCAAAGAGGAGATCGAGCCTCCCGTCGAGCATACCTCCGGGAAGGGGAAGGTTGAACGGTGGTTCGACCATCAGTTGTTCAGCCGCCCCCGCTTCTTTCATCAGGCCGGACTGGAGAACCTTCGTTCCGAGGGTGAGGATCTCTTCCCCCAGCCATGGTATTCCAGATTCGGCAGCCGCGATCAGGGCAGCGTCCCCCGGCTCAGCCGGACAAAGCCGCCGCAGCGCCAGTTCCATCATCCGGTGAAAAGCCTTGCCGAAGAGCAGGGCTTCTTCCCTGTCCAACCCGGAGAACTCACCTTCCCGGACCTCGTACTGCTCCAGCCCCGACGGGCTGACGTTCACGGGCCCTGGCGGCGAGCTCTCGAGAATCTTTTTTCTGGCCGCCGCCCATCTCGTTCTTGCCGCTTCGCCCGCGGCCATATTCTCCGGCGTGACCTTCGGCATAACGGTGAAGGGGCCCTCGCCCGAAGGGAGCTGTGGAAGATCCTGCAGACGTATCGTGTCCACATCGGCCAGAGCGTCTGCGAGAAAACCGTAGAGCTTCGGCCGCCCGCGCCCACCCCCGGGGGAGCGCGGTACGACAAGCATGTCGCCGGCCCTCGTCGCCGCGACATAGAGCATTCTTATCGTCTCTGCGATATTCATACTCTCTTCGCGCAGCGACACCTCAGGGTAATCACTCGTCCTGCGGTTGAATATCCTCATCGCCGGCATCTTCCCCGGCCGCGGTATGAATCTGTCGGTCCCGCGCATCGCCTGGACAAGATTGACGAGGATGACTACGGGGAACTGCAGCCCCTTCGCCTTATGTATCGTTATCATCCGCACAGCGTTCTCGCCCTCATCTATCGCGGGTGATTCTCCCTCTGCGGCACCGAGGATGTCCTGATCCCTCATCCATCTCGCGTAGTGCCTGAAGGAGAGGACCTTCTCCTCGAAGACCCTGGCTGTCTGGATCGCCTTCCGGAGATTGAGGACCCTCTGGTCGCCGTGGACCCTCAGCTTCGATGTGGAGAGGTATCCCGTGCTCGCAAGAAGGATGCTCAGCGTCGATACGGGGCCCCTGCTGTTTCGTTCCGTATGGAGTCCGGCGAGGAGGCTGAACGCCTCCCTGAAAGCATCGAAGTCCCCATCTTCGGGGATCTCCGGCTCGAGATAGTCGAGCCTCCCACCTCCTCTCCTGTAGAGGAATATCTCCTCGTCGCTGAATCCGAACATCGGTGAACGCAGCGTGGCGATCAGCGCCGCCGAATCGAAGGGATCCTCTATCACCCATACGGCATTGGAAATATCACGGACCTCCTGCCTCGTGTAATAGAGCTTTCCCCCCTCGACCAGATAGGGTATGTCCGCCTCCCGCAGGGGATCCTCGTAGTAGTCGATTCCGGTCGTGCTCCTGTAGATCAGCGCGATGTCGCCGAACCTCACCGGCCTCTTCTGCCGCGTCACCGGATCGAGCACCTCTTTTCCCGATTCGACGAGATCCCATATGAACCTCGCGACGGCCTCTCCCTCCTCGCGGCGGAATTCGTTGGATTTCGTCGTTCCTGTTTCGAGATCGAGGTGGAAGACTGCCGGCCCGTCCCCCTCGCGCATCGCGTGCACCGGCTCGTACTGCGGCATGTACCTTCCATCGTCCGGCTTCTTTATCAGGCCGGAGAAGGCGTGGTTCACCCAGTCGATGACCCCTGGCACCGACCTGAAGTTCTGCGTTATGTTGAGGATCGATCCCGCACCGGAGATCGCTTCCTTGACCAGTTCGTATATCTCGACGTCCGCCCTGCGGAACCTGTATATGCTCTGCTTCGGATCGCCAACGACGAAGAGCCTGCCGGGCTCGGGATCGATACCCGAAGAACCGGGCCGGCCGGCAAGTAGCATTATGATCTCGGCCTGAAGGGGATCGGTATCCTGGAACTCGTCGACGAGGATATAACGATAGCGGCGGCGAAGGGTCTCGAGCGCACTGCTGTTTTCCAGAAGTCGTCTCACCCCTATGAGCAGATCGTCGAAATCGAGCACTCCTCCCCGTTTCTTCTTCATGTCGGCAAACTCTACGAAGTCATCGCACCATCCGGAAAGAGTGTCGCGCAAATCGTCCATGTACGTCGCGCAATACTCCTCGTGGACCGCGGCGATCTCTTTGCAGAGGCTCTTCTGCAGCTTGCACGATTCACTCGGGTTCCAGTTGTTCTGGTTACCCTTCGCTTTCGGTGGCTGGACGGCAAGGATACGCGCCGCGAGCGAAAGGCCCTCGAGTGGACCGAGATGCTGGACCTCATCGAAGAAGGCCGTTATCTCATCGAAGCCGGCATCGTCATGCGAAATACAGTTCGAACGGGCGAGATCCATCAGGCGCAACGCGGACGAGACGAGACGCTCCCTGTGGGCGGCCGGATCGAGTCTTTCAGGCACAGCAGCCGTCCCGCCCGCCGGAGCCGCCTCATCGAAGATGCCGCCCAGAACGCTCGACGACCTGTTGTGATAATGATAAAATGTCAGCTCCCTCAACATCTCGATGCAGAAGGCCGGCCTGCCGAGCGGCATGAGCTTTCTCAGCGCCTCTTCATGTTTCCTGTCGGCGTGACCGAGAAACTCGCCGAAGCATTCGTCCTCGAAGATCGAAGCGTCGAAGGCGTCGAGCTGCTGAAAATCGGGGTCGATAACCGCCTCGAGCGGAAACTCCCTGAGAATCGCCGCGGCAAAGGCATGGATCGTCGATATCTGGGCCCTCTCGAGGTCGTCCCTCGCAATCTCCAGGCGCGACCTCTCTTCGCCGGAGAGATCCTTCCCTTCGAGCAGTTCCTCGATCCTGCCGAAGAGCCTGTCCTTCATCTCCGAGGCGGCCTTCTCGGTAAATGTTATCGCGGCGACGGAGGTACATTCGGCCCTGCCGCCGCGGATGATCGAAAGGAACCTCTCGACAAGGATCGTCGTCTTCCCCGTCCCCGCCCCTGCCTCGAGACAGAACGATGTGTCGAGATCAGATATCGCCCGCTGCCTGGCCTCGTGATCGACAGGTTTCTTTCTGCCGCTACTCAATTTTCAGCCCCCTCATATCGAGGTAATCGAGCACCCGGTCGTCGCCCTCCGCTTTCACCGCGAAGAGGAATCCCCTTCCCGTCGGACATGCCTGCTTGACCCCGCAGTAATCGCAGCGCGTTCCCGGCGGAGAGACAAAGAAAAATCCGGAGGTTATGCCGTTTACTATCACGTCGAGGACCTTGGCGAATGCCATCCCGTCAGTCTTCCAGTCCGCCCCGGAGAAAACAGCCTTCTTCCTGCTGTCGCCCGTGCCGACCCTCCTGAGCATCGCTTTCCCTTTTTCGATCGGAACGCCGAGGAGATCAGATGCAGCGAGAAGATATACGGGGAGCTGAAGGTAACTGCCGCCTCCCAGATCCTGGTCCTTTGCCATGATCCTGCCGGTCTTGTAATCGATGACCACGTAGCCTCCGCCCGGTGTGATATCGACGCGGTCTATCTTGCCGTGGAAAGAGAGTCTTCTGCCGCCCGCATCGAATGTTACCGCCTCATCGGGCGTCCTTCCGCCGAACCATGCCTCGAACATCGTCGGCACCGCCCCGCTCTCCTCGCGTGCTTCGTCGGCGAGAAGCTCCCTGACCGACGAGGCGATCGTCTCGCACTCATATTCCCAGAGGAGGGGATGGCCCACCGGCTCGGTCGACTGGTAGAAGTCGAGGACGTCCCTCGTTACCCTTTCCGCCGCTTCGAGCGCGGCGGGAAGTGTCGCCCCTGAGAGGGGAAAGACACGCCTGCCGGAAAGCTCGGTGTAGAGCCTCTCGAGAACGAGATGCGTCAGCGTTCCACGCTGCATCGGATCGATCGTCAACGCCCTCTCGGGCTCCTCGACCGACTCGATCCCGATCAGCTTCTCGACGAGAAATGCAAAGGGGCAGTTCGCCCAGGACTGGAGGGTCGTGGCCGAGAGGTTCCAGCCCTTTTCAGCCATCGCGGCATCTATCTCCGCGAGCGCCTCCGGCGATTCGAAGACACCGTCGTAAGGGGTGAACCTTCTCGTGCCCCAGCGCGACCTTACCAGCGTCGTTCCCATCCTGAAGAATATCGACGAGGGATAGTGAACGATCTTTCCGAGCCTCCTGCCCGACATGAGGAAATCGTAATCTTCCTCCCCCAGCGGCACCTCCATCCCCTCGGGCCTGCCCCGCAGGGGGATGCGGACGGCCGCGGCCGAGCGTGCCGACGGCCCGGCCGGGAGTCCCGGCACGAACCTGATATATGAAGTGGGTATGTATTCCTTGTTCCCGCCCGTTTCCAGCCTGGGCCAGCTGCAGACGAGCCTGCTCGAGGCCGACGAACACGCCATCGCGAAGATCATCGCCGACTCCGCAAGGCGCTCTCCCTTCAGCGAAAGATGTACGCCGCCTCCTGTGACCCTCGATATTGCCTCACGCTCCTGGTCCTTTATGAAGGGATCCTGCCTGACCTTCCCGGGGACGGAGCCTTCCTTGAGCCCCGTCATGAATGTTACGTTGAACTGCAGGCCCCGCGCGCGGCTCGCTGTTATGACATTGACGCCGTCGCCTCCGAACCTTCCCCCGCTCTCCGATCCGCCTTCGAGTGAGGCGGCCGCTATCCTCCCGAACCTTCCCGCGTCACACGAGGACGATATCTCGTCGAGAGTGGCTAGCCCGCTGATCGTCCGGACCGCCTCTTCGGCCGATTCACCGTCGAAAAGGTCGCTCAGGGCACCGGTAAAGGCAGCGGAGAATCCGCTCCAGTCGTCGCATTCCTCGAATGCCCTTCGTGCACGCTCGATCACGGAGATCGCTTCGACTGCAGGGCCGAGGATCTCCGACCATCGCGTGCCATTTTCATTATCCTCTTCATGCCGCCTGACCTTCTCGAGAAGCCGTTCGTTCTCAGCGTCCCATCCCGTATCCCCCCTCATACCCTCGCCCGCGCTCAGGCGCACCCATAGGGCGAATGGATCGGCGCCGGCCCATTCGACGCCGCGCACCACGACCGGCGACGAGATGAGAAAATCGACCAGCCCGCTCCTGCCTCCGTCACCGCAGAGAACATCGAGAAGCCTTAGCGCTCCGGTCCGCATCGGGTCGGCTGCCTTGTAAGAGCCGATGCGTGAATACCACGGGATCCCCGCCTCCTCGAGCGCCTCCCGCAGGGGAGGCCAGTCGCCTCTCGACCAGGGAAGTATCGCCGTTTCACCGAACCGGGGCCCGCCGGCCTCGCGGATCTCGATGATACGCCTGACCACTTCCCTCGCCTCTTCGACCGCATCGGGAGCGTTGAACAATTCAATCTCTTCGGTCCGCTCAGAGCTGCCTTCAAGAGAAAGGAGCTCGAATCTCTCGCCTCCCAGCCGCTCGATCAGCGGCCATGCGAACCTGTATGGTGCATCTTCGCACCATGGAACGAACACGGCCGCCGGACCGGATTTCATGGCGGCTTTCAGAAGTCGGTACTGAAGCTCGTTGAGATCATAGAATCCGTATGCGAATACCGCGCAATCGCGGAGAGCGCCTGCAGCGGAATCGGCCGCCCGCATGAAACGCGTATGCATGTCGCCGCCCCGTGATTCGATCATCTTCCGGTACCGGGCATAGAGATCGAGGACGCCAAGGACTCTTTCCGAACGGAGACCGGGATCGGCGCTTTCGATGACAGCCTTTGCTTCGGCCGCACCGCAGCCGCCCTCGGCAAGATCGGTGAATGTCAATTGGAGGGCCGTCACGAATCCACCTGTCATGGCGACTTCAGAGAAACAATCTGGAACGTCCCCACCGGCAAGCTCCTCGAGAAGGACCCTGCACGCAAGTGGAGAGAGCTGCACTCGCAGGCAGGCCTCCGAACGCTCATCCACCAGTGATACCAGGTCGGGCATTGTAAGGAAGTGGACATTGAAAAGCCCGCCGAGGATTACAGACAGCCTCTTCTTGAGATACGAGCCGAGAAGGTTGGAACCGGCGACGACGATCGCCTCGGCCGCCGGGTCGTCTTTTTTGAGGGCACGGAGCTCCTCGGCCGCAGCCTCTTCGAGACGCCTGAAATCTCCCGATGTATACAGCGTTCGCGCCAAATGGATCCCTCCTCGGGGAGATTCTAGCAGAATGGCGCGTTCTTGATAAGCGTGCAACGGACCCGGGAATAAAAAGGGCGCGGGGCCTGATGCCCCGCGCCCTTTAAACGCATCGGTGAAATGCCTGTCATCAGGCTCTGTTCGCCGCGCTTCTCTTCATCACTACCGCCGCGACAGCGATCATGGCGAGCACTAAAACCGTCATGACCGGAGCTGAGAAGATCGGCACGGGCACGGGCTCGACCACGTGGACTGCCTGTACGCACGTGTCGTAGACGGTACCGGTAGCATCATCCCAGACGACGATCGTCAGGGTGTCCCAGGTGCAGACGAAAGCCGCACCGGCATCAACGATGCCGTAGACATCCCCGCACGTTCCGCCGACCACGCCGGAAAGCGTTCCGGTCTGGTTCAGCGCGCCGCCGACGTTTCCGAGGCTGGTGATCGCGTAGCCGTAATCGGTAGCCGGAGCGCAGGCGTCGCCGTTGCAGATCGAGAACGGAATGTAAGCGGAGGTCTGACCCTGCTCGACGTAGTACAGGCTGTCCTGAAGAATGTAGAGCGCCGGAGGCGACGCGACGATCTCGAAGTCCTGCGTAATCGTGCTCCAGCAGTCGACCGGGCCCGAACGGACGTTCGGATCCTCACAGTCACCACTGTCGGGCTGAGCTGTCATCGTCTCGTCGCAGTAGGCCATCTGAGCGGTCAGAGTGTTCAGGTCGCCTACGGTAGCTTCGCAGGGAACCGTCATGCAGAGCTCGGTCACGTAGTACCAGGAATCAACACCATCGTCGTTGATGATGTAGCATTTGGCCTCGGCGTCTTCGCCTTCAACACCCTGCTCGAAACCGAGGAAGATGTTCGTGATCGGCCAACCCTGGACATCCGATGTGACAACGCCGAAAGTGTCCATGATAGCGGTGCAAGTCGTTGACGCCCAGCTGAACTGCCCGGCGTACAGAACTTCGCACCAGGTCTCGCCTCTGATAACGCTGATCGTTCCGCCGGCGAAATCAAAGTAGAAAGCAGGATCGCCCTGCTTGAGGTCATAAGAACCGGAGATTTCCTCCGGGCCGATCGTCGCACGGAGACCGATGTCGCCGTAGTCGAAGTTACCGGCGTCGAGGGCCGCGAATGTCGCGCCGGTGTTGCTGATAAAGCTCTTGTTCGTTTCCATCGGGCCGGAATCGTCGAACGGGATGGGATAGTTATATCCCGGGGTCGAGAGGTCGGCGAAGATATAGACCGGATTTCCCGCCGAGACCGCGACGGGAACGGTCAGATCGATAGTGTAGTAACCCGCTTCGAGGACCGTTGCGGTGAACGGGCCGGCGAGAAGCGTGGTGGGCATGGTCGAGCCGTTGAAATTGTCGTAGAGCGAGATCGAGTAGGTCATGGGACCGGAAGTGGCCCAGAAGTGAAACGAGTGTACGTATTCGCTGGCGCTCTGAGGCGTGATCTCCACGACGGCGTAGTCGTGGGTGTCGCTGTAACCGATGGAGGACCACCATCCCCAGTCGTCCCAGTAATACATCGTCTTGTTCGGATCATGATCCCTGTAGCCGGTGACCACGTTCGAGTTCGTACCGATCTGTGCGCTTCCCCATGTGATGTAGAAGTACCCGTTGTCGCCCCAGGCGGTCCCCCACGAGTTCTTCACTATCCAGCCGCCGACTCCCGCGCCGCAGAGGTCGTCGTCCCATCCGACGATCAGTACGGCGTGGTTCGAACCCTCAGGTCCGGCATAACTCAGGCAGCCGGTGCCGTTATACGAGTTGAATGCGGGGAAACTGGCGTACATCGAGGTGTGGACGGGGCCATATGTCTGCAGCGCCGCCTTGATCGCGTTGACGTCGTTCGGGATGACCTTCCACTCGGTAACCTGCTTGAGATAGGTGCACGAGGGATTGACGCAGGTCGGCAGCGGGCATCCGCCCGGGTAAGTATCGCACGACTCGTCGACCGTGCCGAGCAGCGCGAGATAGTTAGTCGACATCCATGCGTTACCGCCGGCGTTGCAGTCGTTCGATGTCACGTTGCATGCCTGGATGTTGAGCTCTGAGTAGTCGTAGACGACGCTCTCATTGATCAGGACCTTTGATTCGAGGTCCCCGAGCGCGCCGAAGGCCCAGCATGTCCCGTAGGGATTCTGGTTCTTGACCGGTGTGACACCGCTCATCGTCCTCCAGTCCCACGAGGCCGCCGGCGCCATCATAAAATCGCGCATCGGTTTGATATGGCTCAGATCGTGAGGGGGCGGCACGTACCCGAACTCCGTCGGGCCCGAGGGGAAAGCAATATATTTCTTCGGGGCGGCAGTCGGCTGCTGTGCGAAAGCATCCGACGAAACGGCCGCCGCAAGTGTCACGGCGAGAAGAAGCAGCATTAATCTCGTTCTCATCCTTCGATCTCCCTGTCCTTTGGTCTCCTCTGGTTGATTCAGCCTCATTCGTGGCAGCCTTAAGGGCGGGTTCAGTCGACCCGTCCCACCTCCTTTGCGGGCATCGCTCTCCCTGATTTCGAGTCGGATCCCATCGATAGCTCGATTCACCGGCGCTTATTATATCAAACATCTCACGATATATCAATGATTTGTGACATACCGCAATCTCTGAACAACTGCCCCGGATTCCTTTTCCGCTGGTAAGGAACCCGCTGGATGGGGTATCTTTTTACTCCCTAGCAAGAAACATAACAACAGGGAGGGGTAAATGACATCCTCCGGGTACCGTTCCCCGGCCCGGATGCCGACGGGTCTCGCAATCCTGATATTCACCGCCGCTTCGGTCCTGCCGCCGTCCTGCGCGAGTGCCGAATCGGTTTTCGGCAGGAAGCAGCCGTCGGCGAGGATTTACGCCCTCGGCAGCCATTTCGCCGGAATCATTCCCGATCAGCTGACCGACCTCACACTCAATCCTGCGCATGCCTGGGACGCGGAATCTCTGACGATCAACTACGGCTTCAGGAATCCATCCGGCCAGTCGCTCCCGTTTCCGATCGCTTATATGGACATGGAGCCGGATTTCCATACAATGAACATCAACGGTACGAACGAGATCAGGCTGTTCGGCGTGAGCGCCTGGGGCTGGAAGTGGGCTTTCGACACAGAGTGGGAACTCTACCATCGTGACAATTGCAACCGGTGGGGGACTAATGGGTTCGACCGGAACTGGCAAGCGGACATCAGCACGATCATAAGGGAAGAATGCGTCATCAACGACAATAATTACTTCCGCCTCGACATCGCATCAGCGAGAAGACTCGGCGACAGGACCGTGCTCGGTCTCAGGGCCGGAGGAAACTTCAGGTACTACAATTCCAAGTGGCGAGACCGATACGTGAGGGAAGAATACGATTACGATAGCGATACAGGAGAGTACGTGCAGGACTACGGCCGGTCGACCGACTACCTCCACGACAACTCAAAGAAGCTCTTCACCGGATACCTCGAGGCCGGAATGACCTGGAAGGATTCGGGGGAGCTGGTCGTCCGCGGAGGGTACGCCGAAGGCACCCATCTGAGGGACGATTACAACCTGTCGATACAGACAGGATACGATAACTACACCTGGGAACTGGACGATTACAACTACCGTCTCCAGGAATTCCGCGAGGCCCGCGATGGAGATACGTGGAAACTCTCGGCATTCGTGAAGAAGAAATACTCCGGAGGGTTCGTCATATTCGCAGCGGGAGGTCATGAGAGAGGCAGCTACGAATCCGACTGGCGCAATTCCTACACGCTCTACTCCTGGGGAAGCTATGGCGACCTTAATGTCGAGGACGAAATGTGGTATCCCGGTGAGGGAACACGAACGAGATCGGAGGCCGTCTTCAATATAGGTAAGACATACGCCCTCGAACGCAGGATCGACCTGACGCCGGGAGTCCATGTAGGCTATAAGAAGGAAAGGTTCGAAGAGAGCGGCGAGGCGAGCATCTACTCGTATATAAACAATGGCGGCACTGTCTTCACGACCTGGTACCGCCTGCCGGTATCTTTCGAGCGGACGGAATCATGGACCGAACTCGTTCTACCCCTCGCCATCGAGTTCCGTGCGGCTTCGTTCTTCCATCTCTACTCAGGATTCGGCATGTCGTTCACCTGGAACCGGGACGTAACGAAGCACACATCAATCCTCCAGTTCGGAGAGTCGGATGATGCGCTCATTCCGGAAAAGACCGAGATGGAAGACAACCGGTTCGACACCGGCTACTACGCGACGCTCGGATTCTCGCTGAGATACAGGGAAAAACTCTTTCTCGACATGTATACGGGAAGCGATATTGTTCCGGAGAGGATCACGCAATACATAATCGACCTGCGGTACGTTTTCTGACGGCCCCGCCTACTCCCCGACGTCCGACTGCTTCATAGCGACAATGCATGCGAGTCCTATCGACGCGAGCTTCGAGCGTGCCGAGTCTCCGCGCGACGTGAGGACTATCGGCACCCCCGCTCCCATTATCACTCCGGCGAGGTAGGCTCCGGATGAGACGGTGAGCGATTTGTAGACGACGTTCCCCGCCTCGATGTCGGGCATCAGCAGTATGTCGGCGTTGCCCTTTATCCGGCCGGCGTAATGCTTCTCCTTCGCCGAATGAGGATCCATCGCGACGTCGAGCGAGAGCGGCCCCTCTACTATGACGTCCTCGCGTTCCGCGTATGCGGAGGCGAATTCGTGGGCCTCGGTCGAGGACTCGACGCTCGGTGTAACCGTCTCTACGGCCGAGATGACGGCGACTTTCGGCATCTGGATATTGAGATATCCGCAGACCGTCAGCGCGTTTGCGAGGATCTTGTGCCTGAGAGCGCTGCTCGGGTTGGGGATAAGAGCGGCGTCTGTGACCGCGAGGAGCTTCGGGTAGGTGGGGATCTGGAAGAACCCTACGTGGCTGTAGATCGAGCCCTTCTTCATCCTGCCGCTGCCCTTGAGATACTTCAGTGTTCCGCCCATTATCTCGGCGGTCTTCACACTCCCCTTCATCAGGAAATCGGCCTCGCCCGAGTCGAGAAGCTCGACCGCCCTGGCCACGGGATCGTCCGCATCGACTATTGCATAGTTATCGCCGTCGATCTTGATGTCGTATTCCCATGCCAGCTTGTTGATCTCGTAGTAGTTGCCGACGAGGAGGAACTTCGCGATCGGAAACCTGCCTTCCTCGTTAGCCTGCTTGGCTGCTGCCAGCGCGTCTTCGTTGTCCGCACCGACTATGGCGATCTTCGGCGCCTTGCCCTTCGCCACTATCGCGCGCGCGACGTACATCAACTCGTCGAGGCTCGTTACCGGTACATTCTCGCGCCGGCGCAGATGCGGATGGGCGAAGATCTCGGTCGAGAAGAATTCCTTCTCATCCAGCCTGATCTTTCTCAACCCGTCCCTCTCGGTCACGTAATCCTTCATCATGCCGGGTAGATGCTTCGCCCGGTAATGCCCCGCAACCATCGCCTCGTTCTCGATCGAGCCGGGGATGATAACAACTGGAAAATAGGGAAAGAGCTTCCGTTTGATCCGGCCGGTGAACTCTCCGCTTCTTGCAAGCCCGCCGGTAAGGATAACGAGGTCGATTGCACCTTCTACGGCGGCAAGCTTCATCACCGCTCCGGCGATCGATGTCGCCATGAAATCGATCACGCGCTCTATCTTCTCGCGCTGCCGGCCGACCGCGCCCGAGTCGCGGAAGTGTAGAAGCGCCCTGAAATCGTTCGTACCTGTCAGATCTAACATCCCGCCCGTCTTGAAGAGATAGCTCCGCAGTTCGGCGAGGCTGATCCTGTTGTCCTCGATCGCCCGGAAGATGATGTCGAGGGATATGCTCCCGGAGCGGTTCGCGCTGGGAACACCGGCAAAAGCGTTCACCAGATCGTCGACCTTCCCGTCACTGTGCCTCACGATCGATACTCCGCCCCCGATGTGCGCACCGATCGTGATGAGTTCGTCACGCCTTTTGCCGAGTGCGGCGGAAGTGAGATCATGCACGGCGTTCTGGTTGAGGTAGTGCGCCCCGGAGCCGTCCCTGAGCAGCTTCGAGATGCCGGTGAGCCTCGCCGTCGTCGCCATCTCGTCGCTGGCGACCGGATCGGACATCGTTACGAGGATATCCCGGCCCTCGGAGAACTTCTCCCTCAGCGCCAACCCGATCGTGATCCCCATGTTCGAGGCATGCTCGATCCTCGGCTCGGAGAGGTCATCGACCATCTCCTTGACAACCTCGTATGTGCCGGTCGGAACGGGATCGACGAAACCGCCCCTGCAGGCTATTCCTGTAAGCTGACCCGGCTGGAGCCCGAGCTTCTCGAGCCACTGCGCTATCGAGCCGGCCCTTGCGTCAATGCCGTCCTTGAAATCGGGCGGCAGGTGGACCTCGTCGGAAGCGCGGAGGTTCAACCCGTTGAAGAGGGCCACCTTCGTCGACGTCGATCCGGGATTAATGCAGAGTATCGTCTCGCCCGATACATCGGGCATTTTGTCTTTGCCGAAGAGAAGCGATATCATGATGGCAGGCCCGTCACCCGAGGCAAGTGTATACTCGATCAGCAGCGAGAAGAGGTTGCCCCATGCCTCCTCCCACGCCCTGGAGAGGATGGGAGGCTTGGCGAGGCGTATGACCTCGTACATGAGCCTGCGAAGCTCATCGTCGCTCCCGATACGGCCGTAATGGACCGTCTCCGAGGCCTCGAAGACCTTTTTCGATATATCCTCGGGGCCATTCGCCTCACCTATCGCATCTATCAGCGCCCCGAGCTCTGCCTCGACAATATTGAGATAACGTTCATACATCCAGATGCCTTTCCGCGTATTTTAAAACCGTGCAGAGTAAAGGTATTAAACAAACTGTGCGCTTTCAAACACTTTCGGACCGGAAACGTAAATATAACTCTCTTTACACGAAAATCGGACGGATCTCGCCCCGGTACCATTCGATCAGCGCCTCGGAGCGCTCCCTGATCTCATCATGCGCCTTCCCCGTGGTGTATACATGCATGTCCCTCAAGTCGGACCCTGCGATCGAGGGATCGCCGAGGAGGACGCCGCCGAGCGCGCCTCCGTATCCTCCATCCATCTCCCTCCCTGCCAGCTCGGCAAAAAGGAGGGTCCAGCCGCGGACCGTGTTCCCGATGTTGTACCCTCCGCCTCCGAGCGCCGCGATCCTGGGGAACCGCGAGCGGAGCATCGCGATTGCATCGATATAGCCGTTGTTCGTCATCTTCAGATGCGTCAGGGGGTCGGTAGCGAATGTATCGGTCCCGAACGTCCCCACTATGACCTCGGGCGAGAAGAGGCCGAGCGCGTCCATCACGATCTCGGAGAAGAGGAACATGAAGACGTTGTCGTCTGTCTCTGGCTCGAGCGGGATGTTGATGTTGTACCCTCTCGCGTTTTCCGCTCCCGTCTCCCTCTCGAACCCACCCCACGGGAAGAGTGTCCTCCCCGACTCGTGGATCGATACGCACAGGAGCTCCGGATCGTCGTAGAAGGCATCCTGAACCCCGTCGCCGTGATGAGCGTCGATGTCGACGTAGGCGACCCTCAACCCTTTACGCCTCAATTCGAGGATCGCGATCACGGCGTCGTTGACGTAGCAGAAGCCCGAAGCCCTGTCGCGGTGCGCGTGATGAAAACCCCCGCAGGGGTTGAACCCTGACCCTCCGGCGGCCGCGGCCCTCGCCGCCCTGACACTCGCCGTCGCGGCGAGCTTCGAGTATGTATGCACGCCTTTGAAGACCGGATTCTCGGCGTTGCCGAGGCCGTGGTGGAGCATCTCGACATCGACCTCGCGTCCGCTCTCCGCCCTCTCGAGGAGGGCGATGTACCCGGGGGTGTGGAAGGTCTCGAGCAGCCCGTCTTCAGGCTCGGCAAATTCTTCGACGCGCACACCGTCACCTGTCAGCAGGCCGCGATCGGCACACATATCGAATGTGAGCCTCGCCCGCTCGGGCTTGAACGGATGGTCGGGGGAGAGCTCGAACCCGGCGAGCGCCGGCGAATAAACAAATACCGCATCTGTATCTCTGCCTGTCCCGGCGCTCATCCCTGCTCCTCGCCGGTGAACCATATCTCGAGATAGTAGGCGCCATCCTCCAGCTTCGTCTTTACAGGAAACCTGCTCTTGTGGAAGACGTACATCATCTTCCTGTTCTGCGCGAGCACCTCGGCCTTGAACCCGCTGATACCCCTCTTTATCGCGATGTCGGTCATCTTATTGAAGAGGTATGTCCCGATCCCCCTCTTCTGCCAGTTGTCACCCACAAGGAAGGCTATCTCGGCGAGATTGTCTGCTGGATCGATCTTGTACCGTCCGACGGCTACCATCTCCTCCTCGCCCGGTTCGCCGACGAAGCCCGCTATCGCCATCTCATCGCGGTAGTCGATATTGACCAGCGGCTGCATCTTCTCGTGGGGCATCGCCTTTACGATATTGAAGAACCGGTAGTAAATGGTCTCGTCGCTGAGACTGTAGAAGAACTCCCTTCCGAGATCCTCGTCGGAGGGCTTGATCGGCCTGAAGAAGACATCGATGTCACCGAGAACGGCCGTCTCCTCGAACTCTTCCGGATAATATTTCCCCGAGGTCATCGGCATCTGGTCCATGTGGACCAGGTTCCTCTTCCTCGCGTAGTCGATCAGCTCGTTCCTGAAATCGGGATGGGCTATGTCGATCAGCGCCAGCGCCCTCTCGCGGAGGTTCCTCCCGTGGAGGTCGACGATACCGTACTCTGTGGCGATGTAATGAACGTCGCCCCTCGATGTTACCACACCCGCTCCCTGGTCGAGGAAGGGGACTATCCTCGAGACCGTTCCACCCTTCGCCGTAGAAGGCAGGACGATCACCGGCTTGCCGCCCTTCGATCGGGCCGCGCCCCGCACAAAATCGACCTGTCCGCCGATCCCCGAGTAGAAGTACTCGCCGATAGAGTCGGCGCAGACCTGGCCGGTAAGGTCGACCTGGATGGCGGCGTTGATCGAGATCATCTTCTCGTTCTTCGCGATGACGAACGGATCGTTCGTGTAGTCGCACGGATGGAACTCGATCAGCGGGTTGTCGTTGACGAAGTCGTAGAGCCTCTGAGTCCCCATGCAGAACGTGGCGATTATCTTGCCGTTGTGCAGCGTTTTCTTCCTGTTCGTGATGACGCCCGCTTCGACGAGATCGATGACACCGTCGGAGAACATCTCCGTATGCAGGCCCAGGTCGTTTTTGTCAGTCAGGTGCGAGAGGATCGCATTGGGGATCATTCCGATCCCCGCCTGAATCGTCGCCCCGTCGCCGATCAGCCTCGCCACATTCTGGCCTATTCTCATGGCCACTTCGTCGGGCTCGGGTGGAGACCACGTGATCAGGGGCAGGTCGCTCTCTACGATATAATCTATATCCTTCAGATGCACGAAGCAGTCGCCGAGTGTTCGGGGCATCTGTTTGTTGACCTCTGCGATCACGATCTCGGCCACATCCGCCCCCGCCTTGACAACGTCGACCGAGACTCCGAGCGAGCAGTACCCGTAACGGTCGGGCGGCGCGACCTGGATGAACGCGACGTCGATCTTAAGCCTGCCCGACCTGATATGGTCGGGGAGTTCGGAGAGGAATATCGGTGTATATTCGGCCCGGCCCTCGTTGACCGCATCCCTGACGTTCGGTCCGATAAAGAACGCGTTCTGTTTGAACGGCCGGCTCAGCACCGCCTCGGTATAAGGGGTGGTTCCAAGCTCGATGACATTGATAGTCTCGTGATCGGCTATTAACCGGTCCTTCTCGATCAGCATCTCGATCAGGCGCTGCGGTTCGGCCGCGCCCGAGCCTATGAAGATCCTGCTGCCCGCCTTTATCAGCTTGACGATGTCATCGATCTCCCGGAGCTTCTTTCCGTACATCTCCTCGACATGGCCGCCCATCGCGAACCTCCGCCTTTATCATGCTCATAATGATCATTCAATGCACGCTGACATAATGAACGACGAGACACCCGGACGCAAGCACGTCCGTCACGGCAATCCCCTTTATGGGCAACACCGACGTTTGGGGGTAGCGCAATATCCGTATTTTTAATAGATTCAGGGTGAATGGCATCAACGGGAAATCCGCCGCTCCGAAGGGAGAATAATAAATGAGCAGGATCTTCGGCCCCGTGCCGTCAAGAAGGCTGGGAAGATCGCTCGGCGTCGACGTCGTGCCGTACAAGACGTGTACCTTCAACTGCATCTACTGCGAGTGCGGGGCGACGACCGACCTCACCTGCGAACGGAGGGAATTCTTCCCCCTCGAGGAGATACTCGACGAGTTCCGCGACTCCATCGCCGAGATCCCCACACCCCCCGATGTGGTCACCCTATCCGGTGCGGGCGAACCGACCCTCTACAGCAGGCTCGGAGAACTGATCGACACGATCAAGATGTCGACCGGGATACCGGTGGCAGTCATCACAAATTCGTCCCTTCTCTTCATGCCCGAGGTGAGAGAGGAGCTCGGACGAGCTGACATCGTACTCCCCTCACTCGACACCGCTCTCGCCGGACCGTTCTCGAGGATGAACAGGCCGCACGGGTCGATCACTCTCGAAAGAATGATCGAGGGGCTCGGCATCTTCCTCGACGAATACCGCGGGAAGGTACTGTTCGAGATCCTCCTCCTTGATGGTTACAACACCGACGACGAGGATCTGGAAGCGCTCGCCTCGTTCCTCGGCAGGTACCGGGTCGACTCGATCCAGCTCAACACCGCCGTACGTCCGGGCACCGAGGACGGGATCGTCCCGCTGTCGCGCAAACGGCTCGAAGGCATCTGCGGATCGTTCGGACCGCGATGCGAGATCGTCGCCTCGGTCGGAACGAGAGCAAGCCACGAGGAATTCGCGTCTGCAGACCGCATACTTTCAATGATCGAGAGACGGCCCTGCACCGCTGAGGACATCCACAGAGCGCTCGGGGTCCCGATCCAGGGAGTCGTCAAGCTCCTCGGTATCATGATCGAAAAGGGTTCTGTCAGGTCGGATGTCCACGACGGCGAGACATTCTACACCGCCAGTGAGAGAAACAGCGGATGAGCGTCAGCCCGAATCTGCTGTTTATCGAATGAGAAAAGCATTAAATTTTCAGAGTAAGCCCCGACAGGCCCCACCCGGCCCGCCCCCTGAGGAGATACAGGTCATGAACCGTCACAGATACATCACTAAAAGCATATTCGGCATCGTCATCCCCTTGATCGCCGCGCTGACTTTATCGTCGTGCGGGAACGACAACACGGCCGTCCCCGGTATTGAAACCGGTCCGGAAGGCTGGTGGCGGATCGAGACGACGGTAAGGATACTGAGGGGCGTATACGATCCCGGGACGGGCGGAGCTATCGCCGTCGGCGACGGAGGTATGATCATGCGCAGGGACGCAGGGGGCTGGATCTCCATGGACAGCCCCGTTACGGCCTCACTCAACGCAATATACGGTTCTTCTGGAAGCGACATCTGGGCGGCAGGCAACAGCGGCGTCATCGTCAATTACGACGGGATATCCTGGAACACGACCAACTCGGTGACCACAGCCGATCTCAACTGCATCTTCGGCTTTCCCGGCGGCGTGATCTTCGCCGCGGGGGACGACGGGACCGTGATCCGATACGACGGGATGTCATGGTCGGTTATGCCGACCTTTTTCGAGGACGATATATACGGGATCTGGGGCACATCGCCCCAGGACGTGATCATAGTCGGCGACGCGGGCCTCCTCATGAAATACGACGGCGGCGGCTGGGTGGAGATGTACGGCGGCGGCGGCCGCTACTTCAGGGGAATCTGGGGAATGCCGGGCGGCGACATCTTCGCTGTCGCACTCTACGGCGATATGATGAGGTTCGACGGAACTGCCTGGTCGGCCGAGGACAGCGGCACGAGCGAGCACCTTCTCGCAATCGATGGACTGTCGGCCGATTCGATATTCGTTGTCGGCGACCACGGAACGGTCCTTTTCTTCGACGGGACCTCGTGGGGACTCTACCCGCAGGTCCAGCCAGACATGAGCAAGCTGAACGCTGTCCACCTGGCCGATCCCGGATCAGGAATCGCGGTGGGAGTCCAGGGCGACATCCTGGAGTTCGACGGCTATTACTGGACGACGGTCTCGAACCCGTTCTCGGAGCACCTCTTCGGAGTATGGAGCAACGAGATCGAGGGCGTTTTCGCCGTCGGCAGCTCGGGCTCGATCCTTCGCAAGACGGCCGGCAGATGGAATGCGATGTCGTACGGGGGAACCCAGCAGCTCTATACGATCCACGGCCTTCCGGAGGGCGATATACTCTCGGCTGGACAGATCGGCATTCTGATAGAGTTCGACGGCACTGGATGGGCTTCAACGCAGCTTCCCCTGGGCTGGCAGATAAACTCCCTGTGGGGATCGTCCCGCAGCGACATATACGCGGTCGGGTCGGTCGTGTCGGTCGGCCTCGTAGCGCATTTTGACGGATCCTCCTGGGAAAAGCTTCCCACTCTGACCTATAAACGGATATGGGACATATGGGGCTCCGGGCCGAACGATGTCTTTGTCGTCGGCGGCGGCGGTTCGATATTCCATTACGACGGCGCCGAATGGGATACAATGGCAACCGTCACGCCTCACGCCCTCTATGGAGTATGGGGAAGCGGGCCGACCGACGTGTTCGCCGTTGGATCCATCGGCACGATCGTCCACTATGACGGGATCGAATGGTCGGCGATGCAGGGCGGAACGTCCAGACCACTTTACGCGGTCTGGGGCAGCGGACCGGACGATGTCTTCGCCTGCGGGGAATACGGAGAGGTCCTCCACTACGACGGCAGCGAATGGGAAAAACTCGATTCGGGAGTATCGGTTCACCTTCGCTCGATCTCAGGACTGTCCGGCGAGGACGTCTATGCCGTTGGTTCCAACGGCACGATCATCCACTACGCGATTCACTGACAGGAATACTGCCGCTCGAGATATAGTGTTGCCTCGAACACGCCTCATCTTCTAGAATCGCCGGGAAATCCATTGACGAAGAACGTCCCGGCCGGGACGGCCGAACCGAAAGGAGCAGGAATGAAACGCGCAATAGTCACCGTGATGCTCGCCGTGACCCTTCTCACAGGCGCCGCGTCCTTGCGGGGAGAAAAACACGCGATCACGTTCGACGACCTGATCGCCCTCGGGCGCATCGGCAGTTTCGAGATCTCGCCCGACGGCAGTAACGTCGCCTTCACCGTCACGTGGTTCGACAAGGAAGAGAACTCCTCGAACACCGACATATACATCGTACCTGTCAAGGGTGGAGATCCGTACCGCTTCGTGCGCAGCGACGGGGCCGACTATGACCCGTGCTGGTCGCCCGACGGCAGAAAGCTCGCCTTCGTCTCGACCCGAGGCGGAAGCCCGCAGATCTGGGTGATACCGGTCGACGGCGGAGAGGCGAAGAAGATCACAGACATCCCGACAGGTGTTTCAGCGCCACTCTGGTCACCCGACGGAAAAAGGTTCGCCTTCACGTCGAGCGTCTATCCCGACTGCGAGGACATGGACTGCAACGAAAAAAAATTGGACGAGCACAATGACGGGAAGGTGAAGGCACGCCTTATCGACCACCTGATGTTCAGGCACTGGAATTACTGGAGGGAGGGACGCTGGGATCACCTCTTCCTCATCGGCATGGACGGAGGAGAACCCGTCGAGATCAACAAGGGCAGAACGGACGTGCCGCCGATCTCGCTCGGCGGCTCAAGGGACTACGACTTCTCCCCCGACGGGAAGGAGATATGCTATACCCTCAATCCCGATCCGATGGTCGCCGCCTCCACGAACAACGACATCTGGATCGTGCCTGTTGCGGGCGGAGAGCCGAAGAACCTCACCGTCGGCAACCCGGCAAACGACAACAGCCCCCGCTACTCCCCCGACGGCAGATACATCGTCTGGCGCTCTATGACGAGGGCGGGATTCGAGGCTGACAGGCACAGGCTGACGCTCTACGACCGCAGGTCGGGCAAGGTCACGACCCTCACCGAAGAACTCGACTACAGCATGGGTAACTTTGACTGGGCGCCGAACAGCCGCGACATATACTTCTGCGTCCAGGACAGGGGACGCTACTCGATAGGCAGGGTGTCGGTCAAGGGAGGCGACGCGAAGTTTGTCGTCACGGGTGGATACGACAACAACGTCCGCGTCTCACCGGACGGCAAAAGTCTCGTATTCCCGCGCCAGCGGGTCAATGCGCCGACGGACCTCTACAGATCGTCCACTTCGGGTAAAAATATAGCAAGACTGACCGATATCAATTCGGAAATCCTCGAGAACCTCGAGATGAACCCGCTCGAGGAGTTCTGGTTCGAGGGCGCCGAAGGCAGGCAGGTCCATGGCATGATCGTCAAACCTCCCTTCTTTGAGGAGAGCAGGAAGTATCCCGTAGTACTACTCATACACGGCGGACCGCAGGGAGCCTTCGGGGACAATTTCCATTACCGATGGAACGTCCAGATGTTCGCCTCTCCAGGATACGTAGTCGCTACGATCAACTTTACAGGGAGCACAGGCTACGGACAGGCATTCACCGACGCGATCAGCGGCGACTGGGGCGGAGCGCCTTATGAGGACATCATGAAGGGCGTCGACTACCTCGAGGCGAACTTCGACTTCATCGACGCGGAAAGGATAGGCGCGGCGGGCGCTTCGTACGGCGGATACATGGTCGACTGGATCGAGGGCCATACCGATCGGTTCGAGTGCCTCGTCTCGCATGCCGGAGTCTACAACCTCGAGAGCATGTACGGTGCGACCGAGGAGCTGTGGTTCCCAGAGTGGGAGTTCAAGGGCACACCCTGGACCAACCTCGAGATGTACGGGAAGTTTTCGCCGCACAGGTACGCGGCCGATTTCAGTACGCCCTGCCTTGTCGTACACGGAGAACACGACTACAGGGTACCGTACAACCAGGGACTCGAATTCTTCACGGCGCTGCAGCGGCAGGGAGTAGAGTCGAAGCTCCTCTTCTTCCCCGACGAGGACCACTTCGTGCGCAAGCCGCTCAACGCCGAGTTGTGGTGGGGCACGATCCACGAATGGTTCGAGGGATACCTTATGAAATAGGCGTCGAGAAGGATCATCAGATAATAAAAACCGGAAAAGAGATCCGTCGAAAGGGTCACGCGGGCCACCTCCTCAGAACCTTTTCCGGTTAAATCTTTTCTTCGGGCAATGCAATAAATACGGTACCTGTGGTATTATATCACAAGGTCCATATTTTTCAAAACGATTTCAGGATCATACGACAACAGAACCTTCACCGACCGACACTACCTGCCCGGATACTTTCACGCTCTGGACGAGGCCGCGGTCGCAGCGCACGTGCGTGTGCAGCAGGGACTTCCTTCCGATCTCCTTCCCCTGCTCGATGTTGAGCTTCAGTTCGGTGGGGAACTTCAGTATCCTTGCGAGGTAACCGCCGAGCGCACCGGCAGCCGAGCCGGTGGCCGGGTCCTCGATCACTCCCACGGCCGGGGCGAAGAACCTCGCATGCACGTTGATCTTCCTGCTCTCGACCCTGGCAAAGAGGTAGATTCCGATCACCTTGTGCCTCGCCGTGACGTTGTAGGCCTCCTCCATGTTCAGCTTTGCGCTGCTGACGATCTCTGAATCCCTCGCCTCTACGATGAGAAAATCGAGACCGTTGGAGACGACGCCCCCTCCCATAACCTCGAACGGCCGGATACCGACCGCCCTGGCTGCCTGCCCCCTGTTCTGCAGCGCTGTACCGAACTCGGGCAGGGGCTGGTTCATTGTGAAGGTGTAGCCCTTCTTCTGCGTACCGGACACCTCGACCTCGATGAGCCCGGCATTGAGCTCGAGCAGGAAATCTGACGGTTTCTTGCCCTTGCTGCGCTTGTGAAGAACGTAGGCGGTTCCCAGTGTGGGATGTCCGGCGAACGGAACTTCCTCACTGGGCGTGAAAATCCGTACCTTCGCGTCCGCTCCCGAAGCCTTCGTCGGAAATATGAATGTCGTCTCCGAGAAATTCATCTCACGGGCTATCATCTGCATCTGCGGCTTGGTCAGTTTACCCGGTGTGTGAAAGACGGCAAGCTGGTTCCCGGTGTACGACTTGTCCGTAAAAACGTCGACATGCTCGTAAGAGAGTTTTCGACTCATGTTAAGGCCCCTCGAATACGGTTATAAAGCCACTTCAGCCGCTTCGAAGCGATGTTAACAGAAAAATCGCGAACCCTGAAAGAAAAAAGTCTTAAATTCATGCTAACCCGTTATATTACACGGTATTGTGTGCCAAAAGCTCGCTACTCGGAGGCCATTTTCCTCTTTCTTCGATTGTATATGGTGGCCGGAATCGCATATATTTCACCATAATCCGAATAAGAATCTCTCGAACTATGGAGGTGACCCCGAATGATGAGACTTCTACCCGCCCTTCTGACGATGGCAGTGATCCTGGCCGCAGCGATCCCGGCTTCCTCCGAAGAGAAGGCCAGTGAGTCTTACCCCCACGTCTATGTCAAGACGAACGTGGGCGGATTCACGATCGAGCTCTACCCCGACAAGGCCCCCGTTACGGTGGCGAACTTTCTCAACTACGTCGAGAAGGGGTATTACAGCGATACGATATTCCACAGGGTGATCAAGGGCTTCATGATCCAGGGCGGCGGATTCACGGTCGACATGAGCCAGAAGGATACCGCTCCCTCGATCAAGAACGAGGCGGATAACGGGCTGAAGAACAAGAAGTACACGCTTGCCATGGCAAGGACTGACGTCGTGGACAGCGCGACGAGCCAGTTCTTCGTCAACGTCAAAGACAACTCGAACCTCGACCACAAGAGCAAGGCCCGGTTGGAGTACGGCTATTGCGTGTTCGCCAAGGTCATCGAGGGCACCGATGTCATCGACAAGATCGAGATGGTCAAGACGGGGGATAAGGGCGGCTACGGCGACGTGCCGGTAAAGCCGGTGATCATCAAGGCGATGACGCTGATGACGGATGAGGATGAATAGAGATTCAGGCTGAGATAATTCAGATCACAGGGGCGGGTCCACCGGGAGCCGCCCTTTTTTTAATCAGATCTGAACCCTGATACCTGTAATGGATTGATGGGGAATATTTAGAAGCCTTATTCACCTTCTCCCCACCCACCCGCGGCGAGTCAGACAATCTCGAATCCGTAAAAATAATTCGCGCAGGATCACCCCGGCCGCAAGTGCCAGACCGGCATGAGGAAAATAGCCGTAACGCATGAACATTCGTTTCTCAAGTATTACATGCGGTGCCGCCGCACAGAAGAAAATCACGAGACCGAAAGCAATTATGCGTATTGTAGTGGATTGGTAACCTTTGAGCCGATTTTGCAAAAGGGTATAAGCCCCGACAGCAAAACCCATCCCGAGTACAACCAGCCGAATTAACCAGTTCTGCGCCAGGGACGCTACCCCTGATACCATAATAACACTGTCCAGGGAATGAGTTAGCAGATAATTGAATGACAGCAGATAACCAGCGAGATTCATACTCAGGTTGGCGAGAGAAAAGTTATAGATAAAACCGGTGGTCTGATTTTCGGTCATACCTTTGAACACCGTAACAAAGAGAAAGACCCACACTGCTGCTAACGCCGGGTGCCACCGGTAGTGTTTCCACGCAGTGGGTTTTTCAAAAAGAAGAGCAAAACCTGCCAATATGCCCGCGAGCACAATCGAAGTTTCCTTGCTCAACAGGGCCAGGGCAAAAAAGAGAGCAGAGACAAGAAGCAGCCCGGACCGTTTCCTGACTCGTGCCGTTATGAAGATCTCCAGCGATAAAAGAGCAAAGAATGTCGCAAGCAAAGCCTGGAACTCACAGCTGTTACAGACTACTTCGACATGCGCATGTCTCGAAACCCATAACATGGGCGGGATTATCGCCCAGTAGCCGGGCAGAAACTTCCGGGAGATCTGAAAAAGAAGCAGGCCGTTGAGCAGATAGAGAACGATATTGATAGCATGGTGAACCTCGATTCGATTATTAAATAATTTTCGCCCGAGATAATAGTAAAGGTTGGTAGTCAGCGGCCGGTACAGTCCGCCCCACAGAGGTCTTTCGGTAAAACAGTCACCAACCGAGTTGATAAGAGCCCGATTATGATTGATGAATTTCCCATCTTCCCATTGATACAAGCTGAAATTGTCAGCTGCCCTTGGGCCATGAACGACTGCAAAAGCCAGCACGATCAAAAGGAGCCCTATAGTAATTTCCAATAGTAATTTCCAACCGCGCCTGTCGTCCGGTACTCGGGGTGTTCGGTAACTGGAGACTCTTGTTATGCTTGTTCGCCATCATGAAAATCAAAAGTCCTTTCCCCGGTTATTGTACTGACTCTAAAGACAGCCTCATAGCGTTTCTTGCCATTGATATGGTAGAGGACTGATTCCGAAGAGGGTTACGAATGGGGAACCAATTATTTGCCCGGGAAGTTTTAAATGCGTCCACTATGGCAAGCTAGTACGCCAGGGGGAGCCATACCGAGATACCGCCGGCATTCTCCTCATCGACAACCAAGAGGCCGCCGTGGAAGTCCAGTATATATTCCGATAGGGTCAGTCCAGAGTCGGCCGGTGGCCCTGCAATATCTCCATGCTCCGCGGCGAGGCTGTCGAGGATAGCCTCTATGGCGTCGTCGTCTCCTGGCCTGCCGCCGCCGCTCACGCGCAGCACGAACCAGGAGCCGTCGTCCCCTTTCG
This sequence comes from uncultured bacterium, assembly GCA_965371515.1. Classification (GTDB taxonomy): domain Bacteria; phylum Krumholzibacteriota; class Krumholzibacteriia; order Krumholzibacteriales; family Krumholzibacteriaceae; genus JAUWCL01. The sequence continues at coordinate 44,127 of CBDUYR010000011.1, forward strand.
GTCCGACGTCGCTCGTCGACCAGGCGATATCCACGGTGCCGCCCCTGTCGGTTGACTGCATGACATGATCTATGACGCTTCGTACGACATAGACGAGCTTCCCGGAATCGGCGCGCAGCATTCTGCCGCCTGTCCGGTCCTCGACGGAGACGACAAGTTTCTTTCGCTCGAAATCAGCGATCATCTCCCTCGTTACATCCTCGACCATATCGGCCATATCGACCTCTTCGAGATCGAGATCCGACCCGGCCGGCTCGATGCCGCTCAGTGATATCAGTTCCCCGATCTTCGCGCCGAGACGGATAGCGGCGTCCCTCGCCATGTCGATCATCACCGAGCCGCCGTCCGGATCGGGGTCTATCGACCAGAGACCGCTTTTGAGGACCCCCAGGGAGGTTTCGAGATCGATGGCTGTCTTCTCGAGGACTGCCCTGCGGACGGCCCGGAACTCGATCGCACGGGCTCTCTCGCGAGCCTCGGCACCCTTGCCGGCCTCCAACGATATGAGCTGGCTCGCGACAGCGGCCGCAGCTATGCCGGTCATAAGGCCGACCGCGGCGTGCATGTCCTCTATCCGGTATTCCTCCCCCGAGGCGAACACATAGAGCCCCATTACCTCGCCGCCGAACCTCAGCGCACATGCCGAACCGGTCCCCGCACGTACGAAGGCATCCTGCATACTCAGTTCGCTCTCCATCAATTTACCGGATGAACGGAAGAAGCTCTCAATGATCTTCGGCGACCCGCTTCGGCCGAGCCATTCCACGAATGCCGAGCCGGTGCCTATTGACTCGGGAAGCGTTCCCGGCTCCGCCCCGCAACCGCGCAGAAGTCTCATGTCGCCGGTCCCCGCCTCGTCGAGATAAACAGCGTGGCATCCGATCCCGAGACTTTCGGTAAGGACGTCGATCAGGAGCCTCATCGATTCGAGGTGATCGCGGGATCTCTCCAGCGCGCCGGCCAGGCGGGCCCCCGCGTCGAAAGCGCGTATCTTCCACTCGAGCTGCCGACTCGCCGGATCGACGGCGGAAGGCCGCTTCAGCTCTTTTTCACTCTTAGCCGGTTTCGGTTTGCCCATTCTATCCCTCTCGTGGGAAAAACTTGCACCACGGGCCGGATTTCTTGCGCTTTCAGGCGCAGAAAACCCTACCGGCTATATCGGGCAAGAAACGTTCACAATTCGGATAGAATGAAAAAGGGACGCACCCGACTGGCGCGCCCCGAAAGACAGCTCTGCGTTATGCGGACGCCGTCTGGCGCCCCTGAGGCATGATCAGGCTTCCCTCTCCCTGATCTTCCTGATCATGCCGGAGATCCAGATGATATGCTCCCTCTCCTCAGCAATCAGACGGTCTATCTCGCTCTTTCCAAGATCCTCCCTCGTCCTCCCCTTCATCTCGGTGAAGAAGAGGATCGTGTCCTTCTCGAAGGTCAGGGCGCCCCGGAGCGCCTCGATCGGGCCTGACGTCTTCGAGACGACTTCCTCCGCCTCTCGGACACTGTTGAACAGTCTCGATTTCACCAGCGCGTCGAGATAGAGATACTCCTGATCATCGGGATCGGAGACCAGTGGAGTCGTATCCTTCGCGGGAAGGTTCTCCCGCAGTTTTTTGAACGTATCGTAATGCTGCTTCTCGGCAATCATCAGATCCTCGAAGATCTTCTTTATCTCGGGATCCTCGGTCAACTCGACCGCCTTGCGGTAGTACGCCTGGCCGTTCATCTCGATATCCATCCCCATCTCGAAGACTTCATCGGCGTTAAAGGAAATTCCCATTAATGATCCTCCCGTAAACAATCGTACATTTCCGTGCCGGGACGAATGACGGGTCCGGCAGGAATGTATCTTAATCGGCCGTCCAGCCTCCATCAATACTTATTACTACTCGGCAGCAGAGAACTCCTTCTTACCGGCTCCGCAGTCGGGGCATACCCAGTCGTCGGGAAGATCCTCGAAGGCTGTCCCGGGATCGATACCGTTGTCCGGATCACCGGCTTCGGGATCGTAGATATAACCGCAGACGTCGCATACATACTTCTTCATGCTTGCTCCTTTCAATCCTCGAGAAATGCCGAAGAATCCATATCGAACCAGTAGAATCCCCCGGTAAGAGCGTTCTTCTCCGCTGTAAGCAGATCGTAATGTCCCTTTTCCTGTTCCGCAAGACTTTCGAACATCTTTTTCAACTCGGGATCCTCGGCCTTCTCCGCCTCGGCGAGGTAGAAGTCGTTGGCCCTCGACTCGGCCTCGATGGCGATATCGAGCGCCTCGATCGCGCCGGCCTGCCCGTTGATCGGTATGTCGCCGATCTCCGAGCTCTTTATCTCTTCCTCACTCTCGACGAATTCAGTCTCGAAGAGCCGCGAGTACCATCCCTTCAGCGTGTCCCTGTGACCCTTCTCGTCCTCGGACAGCTGCGCGAACTTCCCGCTTCCCTCCTCGTTCTCTATCTTCCCGGCCATCCGCGCGTAGAAGTTAGTCGCTCCTATTTCGGCGTATATCGCCCTCGTGATGGCATCTTTCAGAGTATGGTGCGACAAGGCTCACTCTCCCTTCAGTTTTACTACGATAATCGACACCTCGTCCTTCAGCGGCTTCCCCCCGAGGTGATCATTCAAGCCCGCCAGAACGCCCGCGATAATATCACCGGGCGTTCTCTCCCTGTTCTCCTCGAGGATCTCCGATATGCCTCCTCGCCCATAGATCTCTCCCGCTGCGTTCTCCGCTTCGACGATCCCGTCGGAGAAGATGCAGAAAATCTCCTCCGGGCCTAATGGCATCGAATGCTCCCTGTAGTGGAAGGCGGGGTCTATACCCGCTATCAACTGTGTCTGCAGAAGCGACGAGGCCTTGCCCGAAGCATCGACGAGGAACGGGGGCTCGTGCCCGGCGTTTGCATACGTAAGCGTCCCTTCCCCGCGATCGAAGAGAACGCAGAGAACGGTGAGGAAGACCCCTTCGTCCTCGTACTTCTCGGCGATCTTCTCGTTGAGCAGGGATACTATCTTTTTAGGGCTCAACATCTCGGTCTCCATCTTCGAGAGGGAGACCGACTCGATATACTCGCCGACCGCCTTTGCCGCCAGGGCGTTGATCTCGGTCGTCTTCATGCTGTGGCCCATGGCATCGTAGAGCAGCAGAAGGGTTCCCCTGGCGTTTCCCGCGTGATCCCTTATGACTCTGGAGAATATGCTGTCGCCGCCGACCAGCCTGCTCGGCATGGTCAGTGCGACAGCCTCGAGGCGTTCGCTCAGCTCGAGCGGGGTGAACGAGGGATCATCGGGTATGGTATAGGAGAGCTCCGGCTCCCCCTTCTCGCCCTGCTCGCCGTTCCAGCCCTTCTCGATGGCCTTGTACTCATTGAGAAGGAGCTGCCTGTGGACACGTTCTTCCTCAGCGAGTCTCGAGAGAAGGCCACTGGCGCCTGCCGGTATATTCTGATTTTCGCTGCCCTTGTAGTAGTAGTTGAATGCGTTGGTCTCGCGGATGATCGCTCCCGAGAGTATCTTCAGGATCTCTTCGCGTTCGTCGATGCTCATTGCCGCGGCCGCCTTTCCCCTGCCGTCATTCCTTCGATCTCGCCCTCTTCATCTCGCCGGACCTGACCTCGTGATAATGCGCGTAGGTCATCGGATCACCGCCGGCGAGGATGCCGCCACCGGTCAGGTCGGCGATGAATATCGTGTGAGTCCCAGCACTGACCGTCATCTCCGGGACGACCTCGCACTCGAAGTATCCTGCCGCTTCTGCCAGGACAGGGCAGCCGTTTTTCGCCGTGCGGACTTCGACCCCCTTGAATTTATCGAAATCCCTGCCCGACCTGTAGCCGAAACGACGGACGAACCTGTGATCGTCCCTGCCGAGGATCGAGGCGGCAAACACGCCGCTCTTCTCGATCAGTTCGTGCGTGTAGTTCTCCCGGTTGATCGCGATCGCCAGTCTCGGCGGAATAGACGTCACCTGGAAGAGCGTGTTGCCGATCTGCCCGTTGATCCTTTCGCCGTCTGTAGAGGATATCATGTAGAGTCCGTAGGTGACCTTCCAGCACGCGTCGATGACGCCATCGATCTCATCTGCAGGTATCTTCAGCTCGTCGTCCGATGTATAGACCGACCGCGGCTCGCCGCACTCGGGACACGTTTCGGGTGGGAAAAGGCCTATCGTCTCGTGTCCGCATACCGAACACTTCCAGACCTGGGCTATCAAGCAGGTTCTCCCCTAAAGGCAGCTCTTGCATGTACCTTTGAAAACGACCTGTGCCGATTCGATCCTGTTTCCGGAGATATCGCCTTCCGGCAGTGATACATTTTCGCCGTCACGCGGGAAAATGTCAATGATACTGTTGCAGTTCCTGCAGACGAAGTGGTAATGAGAGCCGGTATCCGGATCATAATTCAGAAAATCGTCGAAAAGATGGAGTGGCTGCACCTCGTTGATCTTCTCGAGCATGTTCAGCGTATTGTAGACCGTTGAGAAGGAAAGACTCGGGTATTTCTTCTTCAGGTCCCCGTAGATGACGGCGGCAGTCGGGTGGGTCTTGTTGCCGATCAGGTAACGGATCACTGACAGACGCTGCGGCGTCAGCTTGAATCCTTCGCTCCTGAGTCTTCCGATTGTCGTCTCGAACGAATGCATTCTCCTACTCCTATTCCCCTCCGGAAATTTTAATCCTTTACACGGTTTAATGTTACGAATTAACGGCAATCAAGTCAATAACAATTATCGATGCCGTTGATCCTTTCCGGCACTCCGACTGCGAGTTGTCGGCCGCTGCCGCGCCATCTCGATGAGCGAAGGAAAGACACTACTCTTTTCCTCGCGAGCTTTCGGATGCACACAGGGTCGAAAGGGGACAGTCGATACATACCTGTACGCTCATACAGCAGCGCTTGCATTGCTCGACGATAAGCGCATGGTACTCGTTATAAATTTCCGGAGTCCTTTCGAGGTTTCCCTCGAAAAGGCCCCTGATCCGGTCGTAACTCTCGTCACCCCGTATGACACCCAGTCTTGAAAATAACCTTTTTGTATAGGCGTCCACAACAAAAAAAGTGGCCGAATACGCGTACAGCAGTATCGAATCGGCGGTTTCGGGACCTATCCCCTCGAGAGCGAGAAGCGATTCCCTCTCCGGAGGGCCGTTGCCGGCATCGAGTAAATAGCGGGCAAGTATCCCCAGGCGGCGGGCTTTCTGGTTGTAGTAGCCTGAGCTGCGTATCAGTCCGGCGACCTCGTCGTGGGAGGCGGAGGCGAGCCTGCCCGGATCGATCATATCCGCAGCCGAGAGGGCCGAGACCGCTCTGGCCGCGTTCTTCCAGGACGTGTTCTGCGTAAGCACCGCCCCGACGGCCACCTCGAATCTCTCCCGCCGGTCGCGGGGGCCGCCGAGGTATTCGGGCTCCCCACCCTTTCGCCTCGTCACGGGCCACCACCCCTGCCTCCCGTACTCCGACAGCAGGATTTCGTAGACCTCCCTGATCGTGTCAGCGGTCTTTCTTTCCTGTGCTTCCCCGCGGAACATATCCACCTCGCGTCACTCTATTATCGACCGTATAAATTTACATCAGCCGGCCGTCCGCGTTCAACAGTCTCTTTTCCAACACCGGAATCCGGTTGACCTTCGGGCCGTTTCTCTCTTAGGGTCATCATGTCTGACATAACCTCGAATATTGCGAAAGGTCTCATATGAGTACGACAAGATTCGGAGTGTCGATGGGGGACGGGCTCCTCGAAAAACTCGACGCGATGGTCCGGGAGAAGGGTTATCCCAACAGGTCCGAGGCAATACGCGACCTGGTGAGAAAAACAATCGTCGACGATGAATGGACCGACGCCGCGGGAGAGATCATCGGGGTGCTCGTCATCGTTTTCGATCATCACAGACGCGAACTCTCGTCGCGGCTCCTGAATAAAGAGCACCACTGGGAGGGCAGTATCCTTTCGACCCTCCATCTCCATCTCGACCACGACACTTGTCTCGAAGTAAAGGTGATCCGCGGAAAAGCTGGAGAAGTAAAGGATTTCGCCGACGAGATGATCTCCATGAAGGGCATCAAGTACGGAACTCTGATAAAGGCTACCGCCGGCGGAGAATTCTGACAGAGAGGACTGACGATGACCGAAGGCAATGACAATACCGCAACAGTAAAGAGATCCGCCCTGATGAGATTTCTCGACAGGGTCGAAAAGGTGGGCAACAAGCTTCCCCACCCAGCGACACTCTTCGCCATATTCGCGTTCACAATCGTCATAGCCTCATGGCTGGTCTCGAGGGCCGGCATCACCGCCGTACACCCAGGGACCGGAGAGACGATCATGGCGGTCAACATGCTCTCCGGCGATGGATTCCGGTTCATGTGGACAGAGATGACCAATAACTTCGTTCACTTCCCTCCCCTCGGCATCGTGCTGGTAGCAATGATCGGAATAGGCGTTGCGGAAGGCTCGGGGCTGATCTCGGCGCTGCTGCGCCACCTCGTCACGAGCGCCCCGCCCCGGATGATCACAGCTGCTGTGATCGCCGCGGGTATCCTCTCCCATCTGGCTTCGAGCGCCGGGTACGTCGTGCTGATCCCCCTCGGAGCGATGGTATTCGCCGCATTCAAAAGACATCCGATCGCCGGGCTGGCAGCGGCCTTTCTCGGCGTGTCGGGAGGCTTTGGAGCGAACTTTCTGATCGGTTCGATCGATCCTATCCTCGCCGGTCTTACCGAATCGGCCGCCCAGATCATCAATCCCGAGATGCACATATCCCCTGCGGTCAACTACTACTTCATGCTCGCCTCTGCCTGCATGATCGTCATATTCGGCACGATCGTCACCGAGAGGATCGTCGAGCCGAGACTGGGAAAATACGAGGGAGAGAGCGAAGACTTCGAGAAGGTATCGCCCAATGAGCGCAAGGGGCTCGCCTGGGCGGCGATTTCGGTCGCGGTTTTCCTGGTAATCCTCGCCCTGCTCACGATCCCTGAGGGAGCCGTTCTCAGGGACCCCGAGACGGGATCCCTTCTACATTCCCCCTTCATGAGCGGCCTGATCACCGCGATCATGATCTTCTTCATCGTCCCCGGCATCGCCTACGGAATCGCCGTCGGAACGATCGGCAACGACAAGGAGATCATCAAGTTCATGGCGACATCGATGAAGGGCCTGTCCGGTTACATCGTCATCGTATTCTTCGCGGCCCAGTTCGTCTACTACTTCAAATACAGCAATATCGGAGTGCTCATGGCGATAAGGGGCGCCGAGTTCCTCGGCAACATCGGCTTCACCGGGGTCATGCTCCTCGTCGCATTCGTGATCCTGTCGGCATTCATCAACCTCTTCATGGGAAGCGCGTCGGCCAAGTGGGCGATCATGGCTCCTGTCTTCGTCCCGATGTTCATGCTCGTCGGATATCACCCCGGGATAACACAGGCGGCATTCAGGATCGGCGACTCGATCACGAACATCATCACACCGATGATGAGCTACTTCGCCCTGATCGTAGCCTTCGCTCAGAAGTACGACGAGAAATACGGAATAGGCACGATCACGGCCACAATGCTTCCGTACACGATCATAATCGGGGTAGTATGGATTATCCTGCTGGCCGTATGGATGCTGATAGGCCTGCCTGTCGGCCCCGACGCGCCGATCCATCTTCCCGGCTGACGGGCAGCAGGTATCGCTGGAAAGGATGAAGATGCGGATCGCTTTTCTCGGCGACGGCTCTCTCGGCCACGTTCGCCGGTGGGCAGGTTACTTTCACGACAAGGGGCATGACGTCCTCCTGATCTCCTTCGAGGATGTCTCTGGATGTCCCTTTCCCTCCAGGCGCATCAGAAAACTCCTCCCCACGAAGCTCGCCGGATACGCGGCGGCTCTCGGCACCGTAAGGAAGGAGCTCGAATCGTTCGGCCCCGACATCGTCAACGCGATCTATGCGGGCGGATACGGATTCATAGGCGCGCAATCCGGCTACCGTCCCCTCATCGTATCGGCTATAGGGTCGGACATGCTGGTCGACTATCCCTCCTCGATCGTTCACAAGCTCCAGATCGAGTACGCCCTGAAACACGCGTCGCTCGTGACGACCGATGCCGAGTCGCTGTCCAAAAGCGTCGTCGATGCGGGCGTGGAACCTTCCAGGATAGTCGAGATCTATTTCGGCATCGATCCGGCCGTCTTCAACCGCGAGGGCCGGACCTTACACGGGGACGGGTCGCTGAGGATCATCAGCACGAGGAATCTTTACCCCATCTACGACCTCAACACCCTCCTCGCCGCCTTTGCAGAGCTGCACAGGAAGATTGACGCAAGGCTCGTGATCTGCGGCGACGGCCCCGAGAGGGGCGCGCTGGAGAAGAGGGCAGAAAGCCTCGGTGAAGATGACAGGATCACGTTCACCGGCAGGCTCGATCCGGCAGGTATCGCAAGGGAGTTGAAACACGCCGACATCTACGTCTCCACAGCGAAATCGGATTCGACGTCGGTTTCCCTTCTCGAGGCGATGGCATGCGGCGCCGTGCCAGTGGCGACCGACCTCGATGCCAACCGCGAATGGATACGCGACGGCGTCGGTGGCCTGATCTTCCGTCCCGGTGATGTAACCGGCCTGACCGGAGCGATACTCAGACTCCACGAAAATCCAGTCATGGCCGCCTCGATGAGGGAAGAATCGGCGGCAACGGTAGCGAAACGCGGACTATGGCTTCCGAACATGGAAAGGGCCGAGATGGAATTCACACGCCTCATCGAAGGAAAGCACCCGCAGTCACGGGAAAGCACTGGGAACGACGGGAAACGATAGGCCATCTTGCACACTTCGAAGAGCGCCTGTATTTCTTAATAGGCAATTCTACTCAAAGGGGCGGAAGTCCGCCGCCCCGCCATGAGGGAAATCCCCCATCCGCAGTCCTCGCCCTTCGTTCAGGCTGACGCGAATACAAGTTTTCACCTGCAGCCCCCGACAATCGTCAGCCAAGTTACCCTCACCATATCAATGGGTTGCGACACATTTCGGTATTGTCCCCTGATGCCGGCAGCAGCTTACGATCCGATCCCGAATCCATGGAATGTATCTTGATAATACTTACTATTGCGCGGATTCGAGGGACAGTTTTAGGAGGGAGATCTCCATGAGCATCTGGGAAACAGAAACACTCATACTCAGACTCATAACTGTCCTATTCGTTTTCGCCCTTCTTCGCGTCTACGGAAGAAGGAAGGCCACAGGACGGGAAACCGTGTTGTACCTTATCGTCGTTACCGCCTCCGCCATTGTTAACTTACTACGATCTGGCGGAGGCGGGTTTTTAATGACTCTTATCGGAGCCGCGGTGGCATTTGCCGTCTCCGCTCCACTTGTCGCAAGGGACAAGGCCGCGCTCAGGGACATCGCCGCTCCCGTGGCTGCGGGCTCCCTTCTCGGCCCGTTCGGAGGGCTGGCCGCAATCGTCATAGCGGCTGCGATCTACATCATGCAGCGCTCGACCGGCCGCCAGCCAGCGATAATGGACATAGTCGTCCCCCGGTTCGAAGATTCCGGCTCCGTGTTCAGGCCATGCAGCCGTTACGCCCTGACCTTGATAGAGACCAGGAGACTCAGGAAGACCCACCGAAGAGATCAGGATGACAGCGCCGCCAAACTCAGTGGGAATGCCGACACTCGAATACCAGCCGGCATCGAGATGCTGCCCTGGAGGACCTCGCTCGCCGTCGCGACACTGGCAGTGCTGATGACCGACATGTTCATCTGACAGGAGGATCGAGTTGGCTGTCTGGAACAGAACAAGATGCACTTACCTCGGGACAACTCTCCTGACGTTGAACAATCATTTCATGAATACGCTGAGGCATATCAACCACCAGGGGATCCCGGCGGACTGCGCGCTCTATATATCACCCTGTCAGGGCATCTACACGGTCGGCATGCACAGGGCCATCGACATCGCCTTCCTCGACGGCGATATGCAGGTGATAAAGATCTACCGCAGCTTCCCGCCGAACTGCTTCGTCGAACCGGTCGCCGGCGCGGTCAGCGCCTTGGAGCTCCCGGCCGAGCGCCTGCACGAGACGGGCACAGCGGTCGGCGACATCCTCGTCATAGAACCCGGATGATGCGCGGCCTTTCCTTGTCTACCAGTACCCCATCGCGAGATACCCCACCCAGTGTCTCTCCGTGGCGATGTTCGTCGCTCCGAGACCCGTCTGTTCGACTGGAAGCCGGCCCGGCTCCAGGCTCGTCCCGTACCCGAGGATGTGGCCGTCAGGTGCTTCTCGTCCCTGTGCGGTTGACAGTCCATCGAGCACGCTCAGTCCAAACGGTATCGAATAGACCCCGCACCACGTGACCTTGTACGGCCACTCGAGATCGTCTCTCTCTACCCGATTACGGAAGAAGGCGATCTTCTCCGCCGAAAGGGGTCCCTCCAGGGTCGACCTCGCAATATCGATATCCTGTGCCGTCGCCTTTTCGTACCCATCCCGGTCCGTGCCGAACGGTGCGTAATTCCTGCCGCCCCACTCCTCGTCGCCGTAGTGGACGCAGTCAGCGGAGATCAGCACGGCTGCGTCCCTGCCCAACACCATCCCCTCCTCCTCGAGGACCGCGGCGAGCGAGCGCGTCATCTCGCCGACGGCTTCATCGAAAGAATCCCCCGCGAACCTGGTCACGAGGACGGGGAGTATCTCTACTTTCCCGCCTCCGTAATACTGCAGGAACGGGATGAACGCCTCGAGCGAGTGCTCGGAAGCGTGAAAAGATCCGTCGACGAGAACAATCTCCTCGGGGAGCCGCTCGATGACCCTCTCCCTGAGACTGGATACGGGTGTCACTCCGTACGGCCCCTTCCACCCGATGAAATCGTCGAAGATCAACCTGCCCTCCAGCCCGATCCTTCTCGCCCTGTGGGCTACCCCGAAGAGGACGACGAGATCGGCCCCGACCCTGTCGATCGTCATCGCGTAGTACGGGCCGGCATATATGTAATCGTCGTGCGGAACGATCGCCCCTATCATAATCCCCGCTCCCGAAGAAGCGGATTGCATCGCGAAAGGAAGAGCCCCGCCTCTGATGAGCGAGTCGGAGACTGCGACGACGGCCTCGACCTGCCCCGGAGTCGTCGCGTAACCGACTGTGTCGGCCGGCTGGCGTACTGTTCCGGCCGTCGGGCTCTGAGCTGCCTGCTGTTCCACCGATGCCGCCGGCAGCGCTGCGACCGTGACTGCGGCGATTACGAGCGCCGCCCGGATATTTCTTCTCATGGCAAACCTCCTGATACCGGACGATGATACAACAACGCGGCGGTCCGGCACATAAAAAGCCTGACATTTTTACGTCATGTAAATATATTCACTGTTCGACACCCCTTTCCGACACGGTCTGGAGAGACGATGATAACCGGCAAGAAAAGAAGGATACTAGGCTCGATCTCGCTGCACCATGCGTGCAACGATGCCTCGACCGTCGTGCTGCCAGCAATCTTCCCGGTTCTCTTGAACCAGCAACTGCTCATACACAACTACTCCGACATCGGGACGATTAACCTCGTCGGCCTCGTGACCGCGGTGATCTTCCAGGCGCTCGTCGGACATTTCGCCACGACTCGCCATTCGAGATACTACCTCGCCCTCGACGCTCTGCTCGTCGGGACGTCGCTGATCCTCATGACGATGTCAACGAGCTACTGGATGCTCGTCCTCTTCTTCATCGGAATGAGGATGGGAACGAGCATATATCATCCGGTCGGAATCTCGTGGATAACCCATACATTCGCGGGAAAGAACCTCGACAGGGCGATGGGATTCCAGAGCGCTTTCGGCAACACCGGTGTTTTCCTCCAGTTCGCTTCCACGGGATTTCTCGTAAAGCACTACGGCTGGCAGGCGCCCCTCTACATATGGGGCATAATCAACCTCTCCGCCGTCGCCATCGGCCTCTACCTCTCGCGCAACGCGTACGAGAAGGGAGAGATCGCGCAGCAGATCGAGGAGGAGAAGGAACCCGTCTCATGGATCAGGGCATTCCACGGGATAAAATCGTTCATCCCGATGATGGTGCTCGGAGGCCTCACCTGGGGGATCACCGTCAACTACGCGCCGAGCCTCCTCAATCACAGGCTCGGGTTGCCGATGTCGATAACGGGGATTATCATGGGATGCTGGATGGCGGCAGGCACACTCTCGGCATTTAGCTACGGCAGGGTCTCGACAATTCTCGGCAGGTCGAGGACCCTCGTCTACGCGTATATCGCGATAGCGGTCGTCACAGCGATCATCGGGCTCGGACGAAACATACCCCTGACGATCGCTGCCTTCGCCGTCTTCGGCGCCGCGCTCTTCTCCACCTACCCCGCCACACTCTCGTTCATCGGGAGTTCCGTCGATCCGAGGAACAGGACGGCGGCGTTCAGCCTCGCCTCAAACCTGATGATCATCGGCAACTCGATCTTTACGTACATATCGGGGAAGCTATCCGACGCCTACGGGATCAACACCCCCTTCCTCCTGCTCGGAGCGATGACGCTTGCAGTACTGGCCTATCTCGTCACGATGATAAGGACCGGCAGGATAGCCGCGGACGGATGCAGGCTCGCCAGGCGCGTCGAGCTTCCTTGAGCACTGAAATGAAAATGATCGATTCCGGTTCTGCGGCAGTAACGACTATTTTTTCCTGAAAGCGCGAATGATAAAGACGGGTTCGACGGGAATGTACGTACCGATCTCTATAGTCTCGACCTCGCTGATGGCGTCGACCACTTCCATGCCCTCGATCACCCTCCCGAAGACGCAGTATCCGAATCCGAAATATATGTCGTCCCTGTGATCGAGGTTCGAGTTGTCTTTGACGTTGACGAAGAACTGGCTCGTCGCGCTGTCTATATCCATGGTCCGAGCCATCGATATCGTTCCGCGAAGGTTGGAAAGCCCGTTGTCCGCCTCGTTCGGAATCGGATCGCGGGCAGGTTTCATCTCCATATGTTCGTCGTATCCGCCCCCCTGGATCACGAATCCCGGGATAGCGCGGTGGAAGATCAATCCGTCGTAGAAGCTGTCCTCGACGTATTCGAGGAAGTTCCCGACGGTCACCGGCGACTGGTCCCGGAACAGCTCGATTACCACTTCCCCCATCGACGTCTCCATCACGACAACTGGATACCGGATAACGCCATCGCCGCCCGATCCGACCAGGGAATCGTCACCGCAACCGGAGACGAACACGGCAAGTACGAGTATCGAGATTCCAGCGATCCACATTGATCGGCTCATCAGTCAAAGTTCCTTTTCGAAGGTTTCATTCACTGCGACAGTATACCAACAGGGACAGCATTGAAAAGCGCTTGAGTTCCCCGTCTACCTCAGAAGAACAAGTTTGTACGTGACCTCAGCCTTTCCCAGGCGCAGCCTGCAGAAATAGATGCCCGACGGCTGAGCGGACTTCCTGTCATCGAGGCCGTTCCAGACTACACTGTAGTCGCCGGCTTCAATGTCGCGATCCACGAGGCGCCTTACGAGCTTCCCGTTGACGTCATAGATGGAGATCAGGACCCGTCCCTGCGAGGGCAGCGTGTATTCTATCACCGTAGATGGATTGAACGGGTTGGGATGATTGGACAGTGTCAGCGGAACGGACGGGACATCCACAGGTTCCGTCTCGAACAGGATACGTTCACCTTCCCGGTCCACGACAAGGATCCTGTATACGTAAGTGCTGCCAGGCACAACATCCTCGTCGGTGAACAGATATTCCTCACCACCGAGAGCTTCCGGGCTGGCCTGAAGACTGGCGAAATCCGCATCGTTTCTCGACCGCTCAACCGAGAATGAGAGCCACTCATCCCTGGTCGAAAGGGACCAATGGACCTCGATGCGTCCGCCGTCTAAGGCAGCCGAAAATTCCCCGAGAAGTGTGGCGACAGGCTCGAACCGCTCTATTGTCACGTACCGCTGCCCGCCCCTGCCTGGGCAGCCGGCCATGAATCCGTCGAGGCTGAGGACGTAATCAATCGCATCGTCGAGAGGCGCTTCCAGTGTAAGGACAGCGACGGCGCTGTCACACGGCATGTTGCAGTACTGGCAGGCGGAAAGATCGAGTTCCTCCGAGATAACCTCCAGCGTATCCGCGTCCGGGGGAAATATCAGTCTCTCGACGAGACGGAAATGCGGATACTCCGCGCCGCATATACTCAATCGCCCGGGGTATTCCTCAAAGACCACGCGTATACGGTCGGGCGCCGTCTGCTGGCAGCGTCTGACGACCGGCGGCCTGTAGTTGGGCCAGTCGCTGTTGTCATTGAAGTCAAACAGCATCCAGGGCTGGAGAGGATTTGTCTGATCACCACATGTAACAACTGTCAGGTCCCCGTATAAGATCGCCGCTACGGAGATACTGGCAGGATCCAATGTATTGTTGAACCAGTAGGCCCGGCATACGAGAAAAGGGTCCGTCATACAGGGATCGACAAGGATCTCGGCCCCACCACCTCCCGGATCAGCCGAATAGACTGGTATGATCCCGGGAGCCCATTCGACTCCGAGAGAATAAAGATCACCTGTGCTGGGCGAAAGCCTGAACGACGCTTCTTTCACTCCGTCCTGGTCCGGGACGATCCATACCCAGACCGAGAAAAAATCATAGCCCTCTGTCCAGAACTGGTGCCCGCAATACATGCCCGCACCGCTCGAAAGATACATGTATGAGTCACAGGCGGCCCTTGCTGGAAGTATGAGTAGAGAAAGGAAAACAAGGATTGATACGGCAGAAAAAAATCGAGAATACATGATATCCCCCTTTTGCCAGAAGTGTATCACAGGAAGAGAAGATTTTCAATTTAAATGCCAAAACCGGCAGGCCCTTGATAATAACGATTCCGGATGGAAAATCCCCTGCTTGACCAGCGCCGGCAGGTACGATAACCTACCTCTAGCACCGCTATCCGACAATCAAAGACAAGGAGAACATCATGCAGTGGGGATTGAAAAACAGGCTGTCGAGGATATTCAACCCGAAAACGGGCCGCACCGTGATGCTGGCCGTCGACCACGGCTACTTCCTCGGGCCCACGAGAAAACTCGAGGACCCGCGCGAGACGATAACGCCCCTGCTCCCCTACGCGGACGCGCTGATGGTCACAAGAGGCGTCCTTCGCAACTGCGTCGATCCCGAGGGGGCAATACCGACCGTTCTGAGGGTGTCGGGCGGCGCAAGCATCATCGGTCCTTCGCTCGCCGCCGAGGGGCTGACCACCTCGGTCGAGGACGCGATAAGACTCAACGTCTCCGCTATAACGATGTCGATATTCGTCGGCACCGAACATGAGCGCGAGACGCTGCTGAACCTGGCCAAGCTCGTCGACGAGGGAGAGAAGTACGGCATCCCCGTGCTGGCCGTCACGGCCGTCGGCAAGAAGCTCGAGAAGAGGGACGCGAGGTTCCTCTCCCTCTGCTGCCGCATCGCCGCCGAGATCGGTGCCCATTACGTAAAGACATACTACTGCGACGATTTCGAGAAGGTCGTCGAGAGCTGCCCCGTGCCGATAGTCATAGCCGGCGGCCCGCAGCTCGACACCTTCAAGGATACGCTTCAGCTCGCCCACGACGCGATCTCGAAGGGCGCGCGCGGCGTTGACATGGGGCGCAACATCTGGCAGGCCGATCATCCCGTAGCGGCACTTCGAGCGGTGCGCGGTGTGGTCCAGGAGAATATGAAGGTCAGCGAAGCCTTCGAGCTCTTCGAGAGCCTCTCGAAGGGATAAGCCGGACTTGACGATCCTTATGAAGGCAGCCGTCTACTATACCAACGACGACATCCGCATCGAGGAGATGCCCGTGCCGGAGATCGGCCCTGGCGAGATCCTCGTCCGCATCGAGTCGAGCGGTATCTGCGGCAGCGACGTGATGGAATGGTACCGCGTGAAGAAGGCGCCGCTCGTGCTCGGCCACGAGATCGCCGGCACGGTGGAGAAGGTCGGCGCCGAAGCAGGCCGGTTCACGCCCGGCGACAGGGTGTCGGTCGCCCATCACGTGCCCTGCGAACAGTGCCGATACTGCATCAAGGGCCAGTATTCCCTCTGCGAAACGCTGCGCACTACGAACTTCGATCCGGGCGGATTCGCCGAGTTCGTCCGAGTGCCGGAGATCAACGTCGAGAAGGGAACGTTCCCCATCCCTGACGGCCTCTCGTTCGACGCCGCCGCGTTCATCGAGCCTCTCGCCTGCGTCGTCCGCGGCCTGAACCAGACGCGGTTCACAGAGGGCGACGACGTCCTCGTGCTCGGCAGCGGCATATCGGGGCTTCTCTTCATCAAGCTCCTCAGGACGAAGGGCGCGGGAAGGATCGTCACCACCGACATCGATCCGGCGAGGCTCGAGGCGGCGATACGGATGGGAGCAGACGAGGCCCTCGACGCAAAGAAGGCAACGCCGGAAAGGCTTAAGGAACTCAACGACGGGCGCCTCTTCGACCTGGCGGTGACATGCGCCGGGGTCGAACCGGTGGTCCTGCAGGCCCTCCGGTCTGTCGATCGCGGCGGCACGGTCCTGCTCTTCGCACCTCTGGCGCCGGGGGTTGAGATCACGATCCCATTTTTCGACGTATGGCGAGACCAGCTGACGATCGTCTCCACTTACGCCGGGCCTCCCGCAGACTCGCGCGAGGCGATCGACCTGCTCGCCTCGGGAGAGATCGAGGTCGATGACATGATCACTCACCGCCTTCCCCTCGACAGGACCGCCGAGGGGTTCAAGCTTGTCGCGCAGGGCGCCGAATCGATAAAGGTGATAATAAGGCCCAGGGAATGAACGGAGGTTGACGATCATGCCCGTATGGAAGACCTCGACAGGTAAAACCGCGGTGGTAGTATTCGCCGTACTGCTGGCTCTCTTCACGGCCTGCGGCGGAAGCGGGGAAAACGGCACCGATGACGTTATCAAAAAGCTCCCCGTCAACTCTTCCTCCGAAGTGATCGCGAGAAAGAACATATCCACCGACAAGAATATCTCACACGACGGGAATGGATCCATCAGGATAGACGTATCGGGAACGCAGACACTGCCGCTCTACAGGCTCGGAAACATCGATCTGGATGAGGCGTTCCTCGTCTACCGGGCGGCCCTGCGCACCGAGAACCTGGAGGGTGAGACATTCCTCGAGATGAAATGCTTTTTTCAGGGGAAGGGCGAGTTCTTTTCGCGGAACCACCAGTCCGCACTGTCAGGGACGAACGACTGGACGGTCAGGAGCACACCGTTCAAACTTCTCGCCGGACAGAATCCCGACGTGGTCGAGTTGAATATCTACGTCAGCGGCCGCGGAACGGTCTGGATCGACGAGATAAAGCTGCTCAAACGCCCGCTGAATTGATCACTCCCCCAAGTCCGCGTATATCACTCCCAGCGCCGGGATTGCGGCAATATAATGTTATATGTAGTGGCCGCTCACAGTAAATTCTGCTATAATTATAATACGAGGGGGGAGGTTCTCTTATGTGCAAAATTCCGATACAGCTTGTCCTTGTTGTACTTTTATCATTTTCTTCCATAGCATCAGAAGCGACCGAAGTACAACTACCCGATTTATTAGGAAATTATTCTAGTACTTCAGGTAGCCGCTCATGTGATTTTATATTGGATACAGCTCCAATAGAGGTATATGACGTCTGGATTCATTTCTCTGGCTCAGCGATTGTTGGTGAAGAATATTGTTTGTATGGAGACCTGGAAGGACCTTTTCCACTCCCTATGAATTATTCAATATTATTGAAAGATCCTATTAGTGGTGACGTTTTATTTTGGGCGTCCTGTAGCGGAGAGGAAAATTCCGGGCCATTTGAATACACACTACTGTTTGAGCCTTGGCCTTTTGCGGACCCGGAACCAACTTGGGAATTTATTATATCGAATGGTGGCACTGTACTTTTAGAGGCAGGTCCCAGGCTCATATATCCCGAGTGTTGGTATGAAGTATATCCGAGCGCAACAATTGAAGAAGCCACTCTCATGATTGATGGAAATTTTTCCATAGCATTAGAAACACATACATGGGGAAGTATCAAATCTCTATTCAAATAGCCAAAAGAGCAGCCACTGCATAGAACATACACTCGGCAGCTACGACGATGTCATCTCGGTATT
Source organism: uncultured bacterium (assembly GCA_965371515.1). Taxonomy (GTDB): domain Bacteria; phylum Krumholzibacteriota; class Krumholzibacteriia; order Krumholzibacteriales; family Krumholzibacteriaceae; genus JAUWCL01. The sequence continues at coordinate 62,242 of CBDUYR010000011.1, forward strand.
GTTCGATAGCTTTGAGAAAACTCTCAGGCCCTGCGCTCATGTTGCGGTGGACAAGGATCTCTCCGTGGCTGTCCAGGATACAGACGTATATGGATCTGGCGTGAAGATCGATACCGCAATAGAATTTATGCTCTTGCGTATAGAACCTCATTGAGGTCTCCTTTCTGGAAGAGGTTGGATTCTCCAGTATACTCTCAGCTCATTGCTGAGAGGGAGGCCTCAATGAGTATCAGAGTGTTTGCGGCTGCGGGCCCGAGGGCCCTTCGCTCAGACTGTTATATGAAAAACGCGATAAAAACCGTAAATGACGTCTTGACGTTATATAGTTATGTTGCTATATTTTAGGCATGAGAAACCAAAACAAAAGAGCGACGGTCTATTTTGATCCCAAACTTCATCTAGCCCTGAGACTAAAAGCTGCCGAGACAGACCGGTCTGTCTCAGAACTGGTGAATGAGGCGGTCAAACTGTCCCTCGCGGAAGATGCGGACGATCTCGCGGCGTTCAAGGAACGGGCATCCGAACCGGAAATGCTTTTCGAGGACTTGGTCAAGGATCTGAGAAGTAGTGGCAAAATATAAAATTCTGGTCAAGGCATCCGCAGCGAAGGAAATCCAGAACATTACTACTCGCAAAGATCGACGCAGGGTGGTGGAGAAGATTCGCAGGCTGGCGGATGATCCACGCCCTGGCGGCTGTGAGAAGCTTTCCGGGCAAGATCGTTATAGAGTGCGCCAGGGAAACTTTCGTATCATATACTCTATTAATGATGATCGTTTGGTCATTCATGTGGTCAAAGTCGGAGATCGAAAAGATGTGTATCGTATATGAACAAACTTGATATTTACTTGAATGAAGAGTTATACGCTGATTGGAAGCCTGAGCAAATTCTGACAATAGGATTTAGAATTGATGGGAAAGAACTTGTCGATTGGGCTTTTGATGCGGGGATTGAATATCCTCCAAGGGGAAGGGCTTTTGCCTCGGATTTACTGCCTCCCAATCTAGATTTGCTTGGTGAACCTCATTTTGATTTGTTTAGTGATTGTGGGACAGTATTGCTGATATGTCGTTGTAGAGAAATCGGATGCCACCCTCTAGTGGCAAAAATCACTCTATCCGACTTAACTGTCACTTGGAATGATTTCTCAGATCCGCCGATGGAAACACTTTTTCCATCACTTGGTCCATTTGTATTTGATCGTATTGAATACATGAATAGTATACGTAAGCTCTGTCCTGACTGGGATCCACAATAGCGGACAGCACATAACAGAGTTCTCGCGGCTCCATCTGAATATCTTCCCATCCTCCGGTGTATCGGTAAATGAAGACGGCCGAAACAATCACGGCCGCGTAACGTATAAATTACCGGGACCCCACACACTCCCGATTTCGGCCCGGCATGGCGGGCGGGCGGTGATGGAGGGATGCGGGGCGGCGCGGCCATGACCTATGGAGCCGCCCCGGGTTTTTTCAGATCAGACGCCTGTAAAGGATGGTAGGAACGATGTTTAGTTTTCTGCTCTGGTGCATACTGCTTGTACTCTGCTGGCCGCTGGCGCTGATCATCGCGGTGATGATACCGCTGATATGGCTGATCGTGCTGCCTTTCAGGATCGCGGCTGCGGTGATCGGAGCGATGCTGTCTCTGGTGTTCGGGATACTGAGCTTCCCGTTCAGGTTGATGGCAAAGTGCTGAAAGGCGGCCCGGAGCTCGTCCGGACCGCCAAGCCTGCTGTTTATCCTATCCCTTTACCCTCTTCGAGTACTGGTACATGAAGACGGCAAGGGCGGCGATCATGACGATACCGACTATCTCGCTCGCCGATTCCCCGTAAGAGACCGACAGGAACTTGTCCCAGCCTGTAGCAGCGATGACCGCCGCGACAACACCGGCGATCGAGCCGCCCGCGATAAATCCGGAGGCTACGAGAATTCCCCGCTCCTTGCGTTCCTTCACGACACCTGCGTCCCTGCTGCTCCTGCCAACGAACCATGCGATCACGCCGCCCAGCAGGACCGCGGTGTTGAGCTGGATGGGCAGGTACATACCCAGCGCGAACGCTAGGGCCGGCACGCCGGCCATCCAGAGGATCACTGAGATTATCACCCCGAACGAGAAGAGTATCCACTGCACTCCCGCTTCGGGACCCATCAAGCCGAAGATGATCTCCTTCATCGCCGATGCCTGGGGCGCCGGCATCTCCATCGAGCCAAGTGTATATGTCTTTGCGAGCAGCATCATCACCAGGGCGCAGAAGACTGCCGAGATGAAGACGCCGAGGAACTTGAACATCTGCTGATTCTTGGGCGTCGCGCCGATCCAGCGGCCTATCTTGAGGTCGGTCGCGAACGCCCCCGCCGTGGCAAGAGCGGTGCAGACCACTCCGCCGATGATGAGAGCTATGAACATCCCCGGCTTCCCGGACAATCCCATGCGGGTGAGTATCACACTCGTAATGATCAGCGTCGTCAGCGTCATTCCCGAAACGGGGTTCGTGCCGATCAGGCCGATCGCCCGCGCGGCGACCAGAGTAAAGAGGAACGAGATGCCGAGTGCCAGAAGGACTCCGACCGTCGCGACAAGGCTGCTCGCCACTCCCCCGCTGAAGAAAAGCCACAGGCATACCCCGACCGCCGCGACGCCGATCAGCACGTCGCGCATGCTGATGTCGCGCTCCGTCCTGACGTCATCATGTTCCTCGTGCCTCGAGGCGGCGATTCCCCTGATACCGAGAGCAAAGGACTTTCCTATAGACGGGATCGACTTGATGATCCCCATCAGCCCCGCTCCGGCGATACCGCCGATGCCGATCAGCCGCACGTAGTTGACGAATATATCGTCGACCGACATCTGCGAAATCGGAATATCCCCCGGCGGGATGATCATCTCGAGACCGCCGCCGACGAACTTCACGAGCGGAATGAGGACGAGGAACGACAGAAAACTTCCAGCGGCAATGATCGAGGCATACTTGATCCCGACGATATAGCCAAGACCGATAATAGCTGAGAGTCCGTCTATCCTGAATGCCATCGCGAACTTGTTCTCTATCCATCGCCCTACACCGACGGCGTGGAAGGTGATTACCTCTTTCCACAGGGTGAAGGTAAGAATGCAGAGGTCGAACAGGAACGCGACGAGCGCAGCCCAGGCGAGCGTCTTCGCCTGCTGCCCGGCGCTCTCGCCGGCCACGAGGATCTCGGTCGTCGCCATCGCCTCGGGGAAGGGGAGTTTGCCGTGCTCCTTGACCATGAGGTAATCGCGAAGCGGGATGAGAAAGAGGACCCCGAGGCAGCCGCCGAAGAAGGCGGTGAAGAATATGTGCCAGAAGGTTACCTCGATGTCGAGCATGTACAGGGCCGGTATGGTGAATACTGCCCCGGCCACTACCGCGCTCGACGCGGCGCCGATCGACTGAATGATCACGTTCTCGAGTATCGTGCTCCTGCGCGCGAAGAAATTGGTTATCCCGATGGCTATGATGGCGATCGGAATAGCCGCTTCCATCCCCTGCCCTGTCTTGAGGGCCAGGTAGGCCGAGGCGAGCGAGAAGATCATCGCCATTATAACGCCGATCGTAACCGACCTGATCGTCACCTCGAGAGGCGATTCGCTCGCGGGCACTATCGGGTGATAAGCCTCCCCTTCTTTCAGCTCCCTGTAAGCCTCGGTCGGAAGTCTCGTCGGCTGATCGCTCATTGCGTATCCTTTCTCGTCACGCTCGGCTTAAATGTCGTTCGAAGTTGCATTTCATGAAAACTATCACCGCTCTACACAGCCGGTAAAGCAGATATTGCCCGCCGGACGCCTCTGTCCCCTTTTGTTATATCCAAACCTCCACCCCCGCATGTATAATCCACCGTGCAGTCAGACCCTCAAAGCAGATCGCAATTCAATGGAAGGAGCGTCAATATGACCAGATTCGGGAGGTTCGACTTCCTGCTGGCGCTGGTGTTGTCTCTGATGATACTGGCGCTTTCCGCGTTTCAGGCGCCGGCTTTGGCCGACGTCGTCTCGGCGGAGGACATGCTCAGCGTCAAGAGGACCTATTACGCAGACATCAGCCCCGACGGCCGGTGGATAACATACACCCTGAGCGTCCCGCGCTGCGCGAAGGAGAAGGCGGGCAGAGCTTACTCAGAACTCTACCTCGTCTCGACAAAGACAGGCGAGATCCTCCCATTCATAACCGGCAAGGTCAATGTCGGCTCACCACGTTTCAGCCCCGACGGAAAGAAAATAGGCTTCACGATGCGCCGCGGCGAGAAGGCGAAGACCCAGGTATGGATGATTCCTGTCGACGGCGGCGAATCAGTCCAGGTAACCAGCTCGAAGACCGGTGCCGGTTCGTTCCGCTGGCTCCCTGACGGGAGCGGGATCGCCTGGCTCGAGATGGAGAAGAAGCCTGATATAGAGGAAACACTAGACGACAAGGGATACGGATTCATCTACTACGAGGAGAACCTGCGCAACCGCGAACTCTACATAGGAAAGTTCGGGGAATGCGGCGAGAAGGTAAAGAGCGAAAAGGTCACCGAGGGAATCCACATCACCGGCTTCGTGCTCAGTCCCGACGGGAAGCAGGCGGCGATCGCCACCTGCCCGAAGAACCTCATAGATCACATTTACATGTTCAAGAAAATCCACATCCTCGATCTGGAGACGGGCAGGACGAGGCGCCTGACCGACAATCCCGGCAAACTCGGCGGATTCGCGTTCAGCCCCGACGGGAAGAAACTCGCCTACGTCGCCGCGCTCACGCAGGCCGACCACGCCGTCAGCCAGGCCTACGTTATCGACGTCGCGGGCGGCGAGGCGATCAACCTCACGCCGGAGGATTTCCGCGGCCACATCAACGGGGTCGGCTGGGAAAACAACGGCACCGTCTGCTACCTCGCCGGCGAGGGTGCATGGAACACCCTCAGCACGGTGAAGGCGAAGGGCGGCGGGCGCAAGGTCATCCTCGACGGGAAGAAGACAGGCATCGTCTTCAACGCACCGCATTTTACGAAGGACTTCAAGCATTTCGCGTTCGTCGGGTCGTCGCCCGACATCCCCGGTGACGTGTTCTACTGGAAAAAGGGCGGCAAGGAGCTCGAGAGGCTCACGACCTTCAACCCGTGGATCGCCGAACGCGAGCTCGGCCGTCAGGAGGTAGTGACGTACAAGGCACGCGACGGCCTGGAGATCGAGGGGATCCTCGTCTATCCGGCCGGTTACGAGGAGGGCAAACGGTATCCCCTGATCATGACCGTCCACGGCGGGCCCGAGGCACACTACCGCAACGTCTGGCTCGGCTCGTACTTCCACCCCGCTCAGCTCCTCGCCGGCAAGGGGTACGCGGTCTTCTACCCCAACTACAGGGCCAGCACAGGCTACGGGGTCGAGTTCGCCGCGCAGGGATACATGGACGCCGCCGGCAAGGAGTTCGACGACGTCGCCGACGGGATCGATTTCCTCGTCGATGAGGGAATCGTCGACGGTTCCCGGGTAGGCCTCGGGGGCGGCTCGTACGGCGGATTCGCGGCGGCGTGGTTCGCCGGGTACTATACCCGGAAGGTCAGGGCCGTCTGCATGTTCGTCGGCATAAGCGACCTGGTGAGCAAGCGCGGCACGACCGACATCCCCTACGAGGAGCTCTACGTCCACTCAGGTAAAAAGCTCGACGCAGACTGGGAGCAGTGGGAGTTCAGCCTCAAGCGAAGCCCGATCTACTGGGCCCACCAGAGCAAGTCGGCCGTGCTGATCATCGGCGGTGCAGCTGACACGAGGGTCCACCCCTCCCAGAGCCTCGAATTCCACAGGCGCCTGAAGATGAACGATCATCCGGCAGTGCGGCTCGTGAAGTATCCCGGCGAGGGACACGGAAACAGGAAACAGCCAGGCCGGATAGACGTATTATACAGACACATGCAGTGGTACGACTGGTACGTACGCGACAGGAATCCGCTCGAGGGGCCGATGCCTCCGCTGTTGATACACGAGAGCTACGGCCTCGACCTTGAGGAGGAAAAAGAGGAAGAGAGTTCGGAGTAACACGCGAAAGCGAGGTGCGTAATGGACCGTGACAGGAAGGAAATATCGAGGAGATCGTTCCTCGGCCGGGGCATGGCCGGCATAGTCGGGGCGGGGATAGGGATCGCCGGCGCCGGCAAGGCCATCGGCGGGACTCCAGCTCAGGAGGCAAAGGAAGCGGCAAAGCCCCGGATCCTCGATTACAGACCTCTCGGCTCAACGGGCTGGAAGGTCTCCGACATCTCTTTCGGCAACGGTAGGATGCAGGACCCCGCCCAGCTCGAGTACGCTATAGAGCGCGGGATCAACTACGTCGACACGGCGCGGCAGTACTTCGACATGGAGATCGTTGTCGGAAAGATCTTTCCCAAGAAGCGTGACAAGGTCTTCGTGACGACAAAGCTGGAGCCCGAGCTCTTTACTGCAGAAACAACGGAGGAGCAGATAACGACCGCCCTCGAGGAAAGCCTCAAACGCCTCAACACAGATTACGTCGACTGCTGTCTGATCCACTCGGTCGGCGACCCGAACCTCGGCGGGCTGGAGAGAATCCAGAACCCGGCGATACCCGAGGCTTTCGCGAAAGCAAAGAAGGCGGGCAAGATCAGGGCGTGGGGCGCGAGCTCACACGGACCGAAGATGGTCGAGGATTTCAACTGGCTCATCGATAATACTGATCTCGACATGATCATGCCAGGGATGAACCTTCTCTCGAAGGGTCTCGAACCTGTCCTGGCGAAGGCGAAGAAGAAGGGAATCGCCGTCGTAGCGATGAAGAGCCTCTCGGCCGCGAGGAAGATCGACTATTCCGAATACATGAAGGAAGGCCGCACTGCCAGGCAGGCGCTGACGAAATGGATGCTCGCGCAGCCGAACCTCGACACCGTCTGCATCTCGATGGGTACGACCGAGGACATCGACGAGCTCGTGGCGGTATCGGGCCGGCCGAAGATGTCGATGAATGAGAAGAGGATCCTCGAAGGATACTGCGGGCTGCTTGGAAGCGATTACTGCAGGCCGGGCTGCGACGGGTGCCTGGGCTCGTGCCCGAATGACGTTCCCGTACACGACATCCTGAGGTATCGGCTCTACTTCAACAACTACGGCAGGGAAAAGTACGCGATGAACCTGTACTCGAAGCTGCCTGAGTCGCGCCGGGCAGGACAGTGCGCTTCATGTGCCGGGCACTGCACGCCGAGCTGTCCTTACAACATCGACATCAGGTCTAATCTCATAAGGGCGCACGAAGAACTGACCGTCTGACAAGAGGGGGAATAACGAGATGAGGATATCAGGAATGAAAACGTCACTGGCCCTGCTGGCCTTCCTGTGCTTCGCGGTGCTGACCGTCCAGCTCTCCGGCTGCAGCGGTCCGACCACCGCCGAGGGTATGATGGAAAGGTCGGTCAAGGCACTCGGCGGCCTCGAGAGGGCCACCGGATGGAAGACCTCTGTGAACAGGGGGCTGATGATGACGAACTGGCCAGGCTGGGGAGACCTGCGGGCCGATTGTACATATTACATCCAGAAACCGGACATGATGGTCCTCGACCAGGACTACAGCGTATACGACCATCCGTTCTTCTTCAGGTATACCTATAACGCCGGAGAGGCATGGGTCATGGTAAACCTCGGGATAAGGCAGAATCCCCGCTACACGGCGATGCTCGAGAAAGGGCTCAGGACGGTGGACGGGGTAGCTTACTATCTCGAGCATTCCGACACGCTCTACATCGTAACCGAGATCGAGCCGGACTCGATCCTCACCGGCGTCGATTTCACGCGGATCGCAGCCATCGATGGAACGGACACGGTATTCTTCGACCTGGACAACGAAACCTGGCTGCCCGTGCGGTCGATCGAAAAGGACGATCAGGGCGGGTTGAACCACAACGTCTACGACGACTACCGCTCGGTCAACGGATACCTCGTGCCGTTCCACGAGACGTCATACGCCAA
>CBDUYR010000012.1:0-63008 GCA_965371515.1 uncultured bacterium
CGAGAGCGACGAGGCGACCGAAGTCACCGCCGCCGAGCCCGGCGAAATCGTCAACATGGAAAAAGACATCTACCTGAGCCGTGTTGTCGATGCTCGTCCAGCCCTGCCAGTCCATCGTCTCGAAATCGTACCAGACGATACAGTATGTATCAACAGCAGCTGCGGCCATGAGGGTCTGGAGACCTGAGTCGATGAGAGCAGGATCCGTTTCTTCCGTTTCCATTCTCTGGAAACGGAGGCCATCGTTACGGACGTCCCTGGCTGATGCGAGAGATACCGAACACAGTACAAATACTGCGATCATAAGGGCGCACACGAATATCTTCACGGCTTCTCCTCCTTACCGGTCGGCAGGTTGTGAATTGAACAGTAAAAGAATTCTACTGTCTATCAGAGCAAAGTCTACCATAGATACGCCTAAAATTCAATGAATAAGTGGTTTACGTTAGCTTAGAAGAACGAGTATTTGCGAGAGGCGCGCCTGTCCGCCATCAGACATCAGCCTGCAGATTGTCGATTATCAGCAGTTAATGTAATAATTATGCCTGCAAAACGAGGGGCCTTCAAGCAGGGATAAAAAAGACTTGAAAAGAGTATGCGTAATAATATATTCACTGTACTCATAGGGAGCTGGTGTAGCTCAGCTGGTAGAGCAACGCACTCGTAATGCGTAGGTCATCGGTTCAACTCCGATCACCAGCTCCATTTTCCCTTTCTACATTCACATCTTCTTTGGAGGCTTCAGGATGAAAAGACTGATCCCCGTCCTTCTGGTTCTCGTGTTGCTCGTTCCCGTGATCGCTTCCGCCCAGGAAAAGGTCGAGAGACGGGAGGATGGCAATCTCGTCATCGAGGGCATCCCCGAGATCCCGCAGCAGGTGATCGACAGGATGTTCCAGTACCAGAACACGAGAGGAGCCGGCGTCAGGGGCTGGGCCGCTGATGGATCCGGTATATACATTGGAACTCGGTTCGGCGAGACCTCGCAGATACATTTCGTGAAGAAGCCGGGCGGCGCACGCAACCAGATCACGTTCTTCAACGAGCCTGTCGGCGGCGCCTCGGTCTGCCCCGACCGTTTGAAGAACGGATTCCTCTTCGGCAAGGATGTCGGCGGGGGAGAGTTCTACCAGATATTCTGGTTCCACGTGCCAACGGCCAGGTACACGATGCTCACAGACGGCAAGTCGCGTAACGGAGGCTTCAGCTGGTCGAACAAAGGCGACAGGTTCGTCTATTACACGACAAAGCGCAACGGCCGCGACTGGGATCTCTACGTATCTACTATCGAGAAGCCCGAGGAAGCAAAGCCGGTCCTCGAGGAAGGCGGCGTCTGGTTCCCGATGGACTGGTCCCCCGATGATTCGAAGTTGCTTGTCGGCCGTTACGTATCGGCAAACGAGTCGTACGGGTATATCCTCGATATGGCCACCGGAGGGCTGGAGGAGATGAATCCTTCCGAGAAGAAGATCGCCTACGGCGGCTCGATCTGGTCTGCCGACGGAAAGGGGATATTCTTCTCGTCCGACGAGGACACGGAGTTCCAGCACCTCAGGCACTACGATCTTAATAAGAAGAAGCAGAAGATCCTCACAGAGAAGATCCAGTGGGACGTTCAGGAGATATCGATCAGCCACGATCGCGGCACACTCGCTTTCACCACGAACGAGGATGGCATAACGAAGCTCTACATGATGGACACGAAGAAGATGAAGTACAAACCGGTCGAGGGCTTTCCCACTGGAAGCATCTACAGCCTTGCATTCAGTCCCGACGACAAAAAGCTCGCGTTGACGGTCAGCACCCCGAGCTCGACAGGCGACGTCTACCTCCTCGACATGGCCGACATGTTGATCGAGCGCTGGACGTACAGCGAGATCGGCGGGCTCGACAGCGATTCGTTCGCCAAGCCGAAGCTCTTCCACTACGAGACATTCGACAAGGTAGACGGGAAGCAGCGGGAGATCCCGGCATTCATATTCAGGCCGAAGGGCGAAGGACCTCATCCCGTGCTGATCAGCATCCACGGTGGTCCAGAGGGACAGTTCACTCCCTACTTCTCGGCCGCTTATCAGTACATGATTAACGATCTGGGCATCGCAGTGATCGCTCCCAACGTCAGAGGCTCTTCGGGCTACGGCAAGAGCTATCTCAAGCTCGACAACTGGGAGAAGAGGGAAGACTCGGTATTTGACATCGGAGCCCTCCTGGACTGGATCGAAAAGCAGCCTGACCTCGACAAGTTGCGCATCTGCGTATACGGAGGCTCCTACGGCGGCTACATGGTCTACGCGGCAATGATACATTACAACGATAGGCTCAAGTGCGGGATTGATATAGTCGGTATCAGCAATTTCGTAACCTTCCTCGAGAACACGAAGGAGTACCGCCGCGACCTCAGGAGGGTCGAGTACGGCGACGAGCGTATTCCCGAGATGAGAGAGCTTCTCGAGAAGATCTCACCGACGACAAATGCGCACAAGATCACCAAGCCGATGTTCATCGTCCAGGGCTTCAACGACCCGCGGGTGCCAGTCAGCGAGGCGGAGCAGATGCTCGCCGCCATCCGCAGCAACGGTGGCGAGGCGTGGTACCTGCTCGCGATGGACGAGGGCCACGGATTCAGGAAGAAGAGCAACCGCGACTACATGATGCAATCGATGATGATCTTCCTCGAGAAATACCTGCTCGAGTAGGGTCTCGTAAGGTATAGGCGGATAATGTGAACGAGTGGGCCGGCCCGGCGGGGCCGGTCCTCTAAATTATTCTTAAAAAAAGCGGTTAAATGCTCAAAAATGTCTTGAAACTCATTTAACTATCTCTTATATTCTAATCCGCTTTGCGGAAATGTGGCCGCAGTAATAGCGTAATTCGTTGTATTGTAAGGTGATAGCCGGTACCGGAGAGGTTGCAGATGGCCGGGGAACAGTCGGCTTCAAAAAAGCCGGCGGTCATCACGGTGAACACCAAGTGGTGTAAGGGCTGCGAGATCTGCGTCGCGTTCTGTCCCAAGGACTGTCTTGAGATGGAAGGCGGCAAGTGCAGTGTAGCCCGGCCGGAAGACTGCATAAAGTGTATGCTCTGCGAGCTGCGCTGCCCGGATTTCGCGATCACGGTAGAATGAGGACCTCTATTACGGGGGGCCTCGTTTTTTTATGTGCCGGCGAACCGAGCGGAGCGGCCGCGGCTCCGCATATACCAGGGGGAGAGGCGTCTTGAGCAATGACCGTTCCGGCAAGGTCAGGATGATGCAGGGTAATCAGGCCTGCGCCGAGGGAGCGATAGCAGCCGGCTGCCGTTTCTTCGCCGGTTATCCTATCACGCCCTCGTCGGAGATAGCAGAAAACCTCTCCGTGATGCTTCCGCGTCTCGGCGGGAAGTTCATCCAGATGGAGGACGAGATCGCCGCCATGGGCGCTATTATCGGGGCTGCCCTTACCGGCCAGAAAGTGTTGACGGCTACTTCCGGTCCCGGATTCAGCCTCAAGCAGGAAAACATAGGCTATGCCAGCATGGCCGAGGTACCTTGCGTCATCGTCAACGTGATGCGCGGTGGGCCGAGCACAGGCATGCCTACTCTCCCGGCGCAGATGGACGTGCAGCAGGCCAGGTGGGGTGCCCACGGCGACCGCGAGGTAATCGCCCTGACGGCCAAGTCGGCACAGGAGACATACGAACAGACGATACGCGCGTTTAACCTTGCAGAGAGATACATGACTCCGGTGATACTGCTTATCGATGAGATCACCGGTCACACCACCGAGAAGGTCATAGTCCCCGACGCATCAGATATTGAGATCGTAAACAGGAAAAAGCCGGACGGAGATCCGGAGAACTACCTCCCGTACAAAATGAACGACGACTGCATTCCCATCCTCGCTCCTTTCGGAACGGGTTACAGGTATCATGTAACGGGTCTGTGCCACAATGAGACGGGGTTCCCCACGAACAATCCGAAGGAGATCGAGTGCCTGATCGAAAGGCTTTCGAGGAAGATAACGTTGAATGTGGATGATATAATAAAGAACAATGAATTGATGCTCGATGACGCCGAGATCGGCGTCTTCGCATACGGCTCGGTTGCCAGGACAGCGCAGGCTGCCGTCCGCATATGCCGGGGGGAAGGGATAAAGGCGGGGCTCCTCGAGCCCACCGTGCTCTGGCCCTTCCCTGAGAAGGCCGTCTTCGAGATGGCGCAGAAGGTCAAGGCGATCGTCGTTCCGGAACTTAACATGGGGCAGATGGCGAGAGAGGTAATGCTTGCCGCGCGGTGCAGCGTGCCTGTGCACAAGCTCGGAAGGGTGGACGGTAATCCGATTCCGCCGCAACAGCTCGTGGAAAAGATCAGGGAGGTGGTCTAGATGTTCGATTACCTCCACTATGTAAGAGAGTGGAACTTTCCACATATCTGGTGCGCCGGATGCGGGCATGGAATCGTCCTCAAGTCGCTCCTGCGCACGATCGACAAGCTGGCTATCTCACAGGACGAAACCGTCATGGTATCGGGTATCGGCTGCTCGAGCCGCACGCCCGGATATGTCGACATCAACACCCTGCACACTACGCACGGGCGTGCGCTTACGTTTGCTACCGGCGTAAAGGTCGCCAACCCCGACCTCAAGGTGATAGTTATCACCGGCGACGGTGACGCGACGGCGATAGGAGGCAACCACTTTATCCACGCCGCGAGACGCAATATCGACCTTACCGTGCTTCTCTATAACAACTACATATACGGGATGACCGGCGGGCAGTGTTCGCCGACGACTCCGAGGGGAGCCAAGGCTTCAACGGCGCAGCACGGCAACCTCGAACCGACATTCAATATCAGCGGCCTGGCAAAAGCGGCAGGTGCCACCTTCGTAGCAAGGGGCGACGTTTATCATGTCAGAAAGCTCGATGGTCTGATCGAAAAGGCCATGCAGAAGACCGGCTTTTCCCTCGTCGAGGTCGTCTCTCCCTGCCCGACCGCTTTCGGGCGCCGGAACAAGATGGCGAGCCCCGTCAAGCTGATGGAGCAGCTGCGGGACAATGTCGTGTCAGTCGAGAAGTGGGCGACGATGACCGACGAGGAGCGCAAGGGCCATTTCAGGACGGGAGTCCTCCAGGATATTGAGAAGCCGGAATTCACCGCGGAGTACGCGAAGCTCATCGAACGCCTGAAGGCGGAGGAATAATGGACAGATATGACGTAAGGCTCAGCGGTTCGGGAGGCCAGGGACTGATCCTCGCCGGGAAGATCCTCGCCGAGGCGGCAGCGATATACGACGGGCGGAACGCCGTCCAGACACAGAGCTACGGCCCCGAGGCGAGGGGAGGGGCGAGCAAGGCCGAGGTAGTCATAAAGGACGGGGAGATCGATTATCCCAAGGCGATGGATCTCGACCTGCTCCTGTCGCTGACTCAGGAATCATGCACGAAGTTCAGCGGTGACCTGAAGGATGACGGCATATTGATCGTTGACAGCGATATGGTAAAGGAGCCCCCGAAAGGGAGCTACAAACTCTACTCGGCGCCGATTACCGCTATCGCCGCGAAGAAGATCGGCAAGGTGGTCGTTACCAATATCGTCGCGCTCGGCATCCTCTCGAGGATAGCGGGAGTGGTTACCGAGGAGTCGATGAGGAAGGCCATTCTCGCGAGAGTTCCGAAGGGGACCGAAGAGGTCAACATGAGAGCGTTCGACGAGGGGTGGAAGGTGGGAGAGGAAATGCTTGCAGGATAGACATAAACCGCTAGGTCAGGTGCGCCGAGCGCGCACTTAATTACACGGGGTAAGCCCGGGGAGGTCGGTCCGATGTCAGAGAAGATGACGAAGGAAGAGCTGCTCGCAAAGTCCAAGCAGCCAGGTATCGACGCGATGAAGCTTCATCCCTTCTACAAGGGAAAGATCGGCGTCATGCCGAAGTGCTGCATCAGGAACATCGATGATTTCGCGATATGGTACACGCCCGGCGTGGCCAAACCGTGTCTGGACATCGCCGAGAATCCCGAGATGGTCTTCGAGCATACGAACAAGGCGAACTCTATCGCCGTCGTCTCTGACGGAACCCGCGTCCTCGGTCTCGGTGATATCGGGCCCGAGGCGGCCATGCCGGTAATGGAGGGCAAGGCGCTCATCTTCAAGTATCTTGGCGGTGTCGACGCCGTTCCGATCTGCCTCGATACGAAAGACCCCGACAAGTTCATCGAGATGGTCAAGCTGCTGCAGCCGTCTTTCGGCGGATTCAACCTCGAGGACATATCGCAGCCCAAGTGCTTCCGCGTTCTCGAAACGTTGAGGAAAGAATGCCATGTGCCTGTATGGCACGATGACCAGCAGGGCACAGCCGCCGTTACGGTAGCCGGCCTTATTAACGCGGTCAAGATCGTCGGAAAGAAGCTCGGCGAGGTAAAGATCGCGATGCTCGGAGCCGGAGCGGCGAACATCTGCATCGCCAAGATGATTATTCTCGCAGGCGTAGAGCCCAGGAACATCGTTATGATGGACAGCAAGGGTATCCTCCACGAGAGCCGCGAGAAGGATCTCAAGGAAACGTATAAAGAAAAGTGGGAGATGGTTCAGATCACGAACGGCGAGGGCCTGTCAGGTGGACCCGAGCTCGCCATCAAGGGCGCCGACGTTCTTATCGCTCTTTCCAAGGTCGGCCCCGACACGGTAAAGAAGGAATGGATCGCGTCGATGGCCGATGACTCGATCGTATTCGTATGCGCCAACCCGATCCCCGAGATCTATCCCTGGGAGGCGAAGGAAGCCGGAGCGAGGATCGTCGCCACAGGCCGCAGCGATTTTCCGAACCAGGTCAACAACTCGCTCGGATTCCCCGGAATCTTCCGCGGCACCCTCGACGTTATGGCCAAGACTATCACCGACGAGATGTGTGTCGCCGCCGCAGTCGAGCTCGCGAAGACTGCAGAGGACAACGGGATGCACGAAGATTACCTCGTTCCGACTATGGACGAATGGGCGGTCTTCCCGCGCGAGGCCGCCGCTGTCGGGCGCAAGGCTATCGAGCAGGGCGTCGCGAGGCTCGACTTTTCGTACGACGAGTTGTACAAGATGGCCGAGGAGAAGATCAGGGCTGCCAGGGCCGCCTTCGATTCGCTCCAGGACAACGGTTTCATCAAAATGCCCGAGTAGAGAGAAGGCATCTGGAAAAGCATTGAATGACCCAGGCGAATAAACGGAATGGAGGCTGTCTGGCCAAATGGTCTGGCGGCCTCCATTACAAGAAGGAGGAGAGAATGTACAAGATCGCGTGGCTGCCCGGCGACGGTGTCGGGAACGAGGTCATGGAAGCAGCCAAGATCGTTCTCGATGTGCTGAAGCTCGATGCCGAGTACATCCCGGGTGACATCGGCTGGGAGTTTTGGAAAAACGAGGGGAATCCCCTTCCCGACAGGACTATCGAGCTCTGCCAGAACACAGACTGCGCTCTTTTCGGCGCGATCACATCGAAGCCTCGCGACGAGGCGGCCGAGGCGCTCGCACCGGAGCTGCGCGATAAAGGGTTTGCATACTCGAGCCCTATCGTGGCGCTGAGGCAGCGGTTTGACCTCCACACGAACCTCAGGCCGTGCAAGGCTTTCCCCGGCAACCCGCTGAACTTCAAGGAGGGGATAGACCTCGTCGTATTCAGGGAGAACACCGAGGGCCTCTATGCAGGCGTCGAGTTTAATCCCGTTTCAGCCGAGATGAAGAAGTTCATCGACAGCAAGCACAAGAAGTTTCACAGGTTCGTCGACGTTCCTGACGAGGAACTCGCGATAAGCATGAGGATCTTCACGAAGAAGGGCTGCGAGAGGATAGTCCGCGCTGCCTTCGAGTACGCGAAGAAGACCGGCAGGCCATCGGTGACAGTCGTCGAGAAGCCGAACGTTATAAGGGAGACGAGCGGCATGATGATCCGTGTCGCCCGGGAGGTCGCGAAGGACTTTCCAGGTATTGAACTGTGGGAGACGAACATCGACGCGATGTGCATGTGGCTCGTGAAGAATCCCGGGGACTACAGCGTGCTGGTCGCCTCGAACATGTTCGGCGATATAATCTCCGACCTCGCCGCCCAGCTCGTCGGCGGTCTCGGATTCGCCTCCTCGGCCAACATCGGCGATAACTACGCCGTCTTCGAGCCGACTCATGGAAGCGCGCCGAAGTACTTCGGACAGTACAAGGTCAATCCGATGGCGATGCTCCTGACCACTCGCCTCATGCTCGAATGGCTCGGCGAGACAGACATGGCCGTAAAGCTCGATAAGAGCGTGTCGAAGACTATCGCGGACGAGAAAATCCGCACATACGACATGGGTGGCTCGAACACCACGCTCGAGATCGCCGAGGAAGTCGTAAGAAACCTGTAAGGCTCTGGGAACGGGGCCGGTCCGCCTGGCGGGCCGGCCCCTGTTCCTTCTCCGGGGGTATCATATGGCAGACAAGACTATTATCGAGAAGATCCTTTCCGCACACGCGGGAAAGGATGTTTCGGCCGGGGACGTCGTCTGGATCGGGATCGACGTCAGGACGGCAAGGGACTTCGGTGGTGCGAGCGTCGTTAAGAACCTCAGGGAAAACTACGAGAGCCCGTGGATCGATGACCCCGAAAAGACATGTTTCACCTTCGACTGCAATGTCCCGGCCAACACGACCGGATACGCCGAGAACCAGCAGATATGCAGGGATTTTGCGCGTGAAACGGGAGTGCGGGTCTACGACGTGAGGGCAGGGATCGGCTCGCACGTCGCGATGGAGCGCGGCCTGGGAAAGCCCGGCGAGATATTCGTCGGCACCGACAGCCACCTCAATATTATGGGAGCGGTAGGCTGCTTCGGTCAGGGGATGGGCGACCGTGACATCGCATACGTCTGGGCAACAGGCCGAAACTGGTTCGAAGTCCCTTCGTCGATGAAGGTCATCCTCGAGGGTTCGATAGAGTTCCCCGTGACGGCCAAGGACATCGCACTTGCCGTGATCAGCCGCCTCGGTACCGCTGGAGCGCTTGGAAAGGTGATCGAGTTCTCAGGAACGGGAACAGATGAGCTGAGTCTCTCGGGAAGGATCACTATCGCCAGCCTTGCGACAGAGATGGGCGCCATAGCTGCCTTCCTGCCGGTAAGCGATGCGATCGCTTCTTACACAGAAAGACGCTCGGGCGGAGGGAAGATCGAACCGGTCACGGCTGACGCAGACGCTGCTTACGACGACACGATTACAATAGATATCTCAGACCTCGAGCCGCTGGCCGCCTGTCCCTTCAGCCCGTCAAACGTTAAGAAGATCAGCGAGATAGCCGGCACGAGGATCGACACTGCGATCATCGCCTCGTGTACGAACGGCCGGTTCGAGGACATGGTCCACGCTGCCTCTATTCTCAAAGGAAAGAGGATCAAGGACGGCACGAGCCTCAAGGTCGTCCCGGCCACCGAGGAAGTCTACGAGAGGATGCTCGAAGAGGGTATCCTGAAGATTTTCATCGAGGCGGGAGGGCTGGTTACCAACCCTGGATGCGGCGGATGCGCCTCGGGCCAGCTCGGCATGGTCGGCAAGGGAGAGGTGCAGCTCAGCACTTCGAACAGGAATTTCGCGGGCAAGCAGGGCAAGGGCGAGACATACCTCGTCAGCCCCGCTGTCGCGGCGGCGTCGATCATCGCGGGCGAGATAGTATCGCCGGCCGGACTCGACATCGAACTGATCGATTTCGTTCCCGACGAGGAGTTCACCGGGCAGCCCGCACTCGAGACGATCTCCTGGATAGACGAGGGAGCGAAAACAGCCGGCAAGCCAGTGCCGAAGTCGCACGCCGGAGAGGCGGTGGACTGTCCGAAGATGCTGAAGGGCAGGGCGCGTATAATCACCGAGCCGGATGGCCGTCTGATGGACGACATCGATACCGACATGATCTTCCACAACAAGTACCTCGCGATCACCGAGATCGAGAAGATGGGGGAGCACACATTCGAGACCCTCGATGGGTACGAGGAGTTCGCTGCGAGCGTCGAGGAGGGCGACATCATAATCGCCGGCGGCAACTTCGGCTGTGGCTCTTCGCGACAGGCGGCCGTGGACTGTTTCATCCCTCTCGGTGTTAAGCTTGTGATCACCGCTTCGACCGGGGCGATATACAAGCGCAACATCATCAACTCGGGATTCCCTTTCCTCGAGGTCGCTGCCCTTCACGAGGCCGGCATAGAGGAGGGTATGGAGATCGAAGTAGATTTCGAAAAGGGAACGATAACCCTGCCAGGCGGGAAGGTGATCGAGACCGACAGGCCCACCTCGGTACAGCTCGACATCTGCAGGGCAGGAGGGCTTTTCGCCTATACGGGAGAGGAGGATTGATATGGGCGCAACCATGATAGAGAAGATCCTCGCAAGGTCATCGGGCAACGTCGACGTACATGTCGGCGACATCGTCTTCGCCAGGCCCCACAGGATACTCTCCCATGACAACTCGGCGGCGATCCTGAAGATCTTCGAGGACCTGGGCGGGAAGAATGTCTGGGACCCCGACCGGATATTCATTGCACTGGATCACGCGGTGCCGCCGCCCGATTCGAAGAAGGCAAACAATCACAAGATGATCCGCGAGTTCGTCAAGAAGAACGGCATCAAAAACTTCTTCGACTGCGGATGCGGCATCTGTCACCAGGTCCTTCCCGAGGAGGGCCTCGTAGAGCCGGGAACGGTGATCTTCGGTTCCGACTCGCACACGACTACGCACGGCGCCCTGGGCGCCGCCGGTATCCCGATCGGCAGGACGGAAACGGCGAGCGTCTGGGCGCTCGGCGAGACGTGGCTGAAGGTGCCTCCGACGATCAAGATCGTGCTGAGCGGCAAGCTCCGCGAGGGAGTAGTCGCGAAGGATATAATCCTCTACGTCATCGGCCAGATCACGGCAGACGGAGCGACCTACAAGGCTGTGGAGTTCCATGGACCGGTCGTGGAGGAAATGAGCATCGGCGGGAGGATGACCCTCTGTAACATGGCGGCCGAAATGGGCGCCAAGGCCGGGATGGTGCCGTTCGACGATGTGACAGCAGCGTTCCTCAAGGAACGGCTGAGAGATAAGTTCGAAACGGGGAATCCGGACGAGGACGCTGAATACGAGTCGATCCTAGAGATCGACTGCTCGATAATCGGTCCCCAGGTGGCAAGGCCGCACAAGGTCGACAACGTCGTCGCCGCTGCCGACCTCGAGGAAACAATAATAGATGTCGCGCTCCTCGGCACCTGTACCAACGGGCGCCTCGAGGACCTGCACCAGGCCGCGGGGATCCTGAAGGGAAAGAAGATCGCCGACGGAGTAAGGCTTCTCGTCTATCCGGCGTCGCGGTCGATCCTCGACGAGGCGAACCGCGACGGGACCTCATCGATACTGCTCGAGGCGGGAGCGCAGGTCGCAGTGCCTGCATGCGGCCCGTGCCTCGGTGCCTACGGCGGAGTGCTCGCCCCCGGCGAGAACTGCGTTTCGACGGCAAACAGGAACTTCAAGGGGCGGATGGGATGCAAGGAAGACACCGGAGTATATCTCGCAAGCCCCGCCACCGTCGCCGCGTCGGCGATTGCGGGCAGGATAATTTCCCCGTACGTCTGACGGGAGGGAGGATACCGAGATGGAGATAAAGGGAAGAGTCTGGATCCTCGATGACGACGATATAAATACCGACGTCATCTATCCCGGCAAGTATACGTACGAGCTCTTCTCCAACGAGGAGATGGCAAGTCACGCGCTTGAGGATTTCGACCCCGAATTTGCCTCGAAAGTACGTGAAGGTGACGTTATAATCGCCGGTAAAAACTTCGGATGCGGCTCATCGCGTGAGCAGGCGGTGACCTGTCTGAAATACTCGGGAGTCGGCGCGATAGTGGCCGCCTCCTATGCGCGGATCTACTACCGGAACGCGATCAACCAGGCGCTCTACGCGATCGAGTGTCCCGAGGCGTCCGAATACGCCAGGGCGAACCTGGAAAAGCTCTCGGGGAGCGAGATAACACTCGATCCCGGGAAGGGCACGATGACACTCGGCACGAAGGAGTTTACCTTCCCGCAGATGTCAGGGAAGGCGAAGGAGATCTTCGAGGCGGGCGGACTTGTAGAATATACGAAGAAAAAGCTCGGGTGAGAAATAGGTCAGATCATTCCTGTCGGCCTTTTACGTCGGAAGCGCACCTGAACCCGACGGCTATATCCTGCCACGTGTACTTGCACGCGTTTCGCGTGTAGACGTTGCAGCACATCCTGCCCGAGTGCCAGCCGCCGCCTCTTATCACGGCGACGTATCCCTTCTCCGGTCCGGTCGGATTCTTGTACGGGCTGGACTTGTAATAGTCGGGGTGGAAGTAGTCGTTCACCCATTCGACGACATTACCCGACATGTCGTACAGGCCGAAGCCGTTCGGCGGATAGCATCCGACCGGGACGGTACCGATGAAGTTCGGGCCGACTCGGTAGTTCGCGTCGGTCGGCAGCAGTTCCTCTCCGTTGGGAAACAGCGTCTCGATCAGTCCGCCCCTCGCTGCGAGTTCCCATTCGGCCTCGGTGGGGATTCTTTTATTGCCGGCCCATTTCGCGAACAGCCTTGCCTGGTAGAGGCTCACCCCGATCACGGGATGGTCGGGATAATCCGGGCCGCAGTGATAGTCGTCAATCTCCCAGAACTCGGGCAAGTTGCCGCCGGTCTCTTCGCAGAACTGCTCGTACTGCGCGTTAGTGACCTCGTACCTGTCTATGTAGAACGAATCGACGAAGACCCTGTGCGCCGGGTCGTACAGCCCGTCTTCCGGGCCGCCCATGACGAATTCAGCGGCGGGAATCAGCACCATGTCTTTCAGGAACGGATTGCCTCCCGGGTCTATCGGGGGAGGTGGGATGGGGCAGGCAAGCGCCGTGTCGAGGGGCGCGTCGTAGCCGGTAGTATGGTCCTTCCACGTCTCCCTGACGTGGATGTCGATGGGCAGCCACGGCGAATCGGCGAGTCTCGGTACCGGTTTGTGGAACTCCGTCGAGTACGTGACCCTGACCCCCGAGTTGGGAAGCCTGAACGTCTCGGATGCCGAGGTAAGGTTCGGCGCTCCGCGAGGCAGCTCGCCGGCAAGCGTGACGCCGTTTTCTTCGCCCAGTCTCGCCGCGATCTCGATTCCTGCGCAGTAGGTGGCGCGGTCGACGAGAACGACTATGTCCCTTCCCGGTTGACCGCTCTTCCATCCTATGGATCCGTTCACGAACGCCTCGACGAGCTCGCCGCTCCTGCTGGTATTCCCGCGGAGATCGGCTATCAATCTCGAGACGCCGGTGCCCTGAAGCTCTGCCAGACTCTCCGCGATTATCGTTCCCGTATCGGATGTCCCCTCGTCGGGCCCGAAATATCTTATCACCGCCGCCGGCCTGTCGCCCCCGGCGATTTCGAGCACGATGGCCTGGGTCTCTCCGGCAGGGCGGACCACGTTCCCGCGGGGGATGCGGGCCCTTGTCCAGCCGTATGTATCGATAGAATCGGGCTGGATGGTGGCGAGGCTCAGCTCGATCTCGCCGCCGTCGTCGCCGGTGAACAAGGCGTCGGCCGTAAAACTGTCGCCCGCGAATCCGAGGACGGCGAGTACCTCTCCGTACGAAATGTAACGGGGGACCGAGACAAGCCACTCCGCGTAATTGTCGCGGGATATGAGGGGGCGGATTGCGATGACTGCTTCGGCGACAGGCCTTCCGCCGATCGAGGTCAGCTTTGTCCCGACCGCTGTTTCGTAGCCCGGAGCGGCGGAGATCACCCTCAGCTCGCTGCCGAAGTATCTCAGCTCGACGGGCAGGCGCCTGAACCGGCCGTCGAGCCACGTGCGGTCTATACCTGTCTGCCCATCGCCTATCATGGCGAGAAGGCGGCACAGTTCGACCAGTATCCTCTCATCCTCCCAGTCGCCGAGACTGTCGACGATACCGGTTCCGGCATTCTCCAGCTCTTTCCTGGTGACATTGCGGTACAGGTCGGGATGGTTGCGCGAAAGGCGCGAGAACAGGTCGTCGATATCGGACTGCCAGAGCCCCGGCACCATGTGCTGCCGGCCGTCCCTGTCTCCGCTGCACCCGGCTGCGAGAAGGAACAGGCAGATGGCGCACAGCGCCGTTCGAAGCGATCTCACGATACCCCTCCTCGATCGGATCAGGCCATACTCTCTTTCTAGTCCCATGGAAGATTATACACCGGCCGTGCCGTCAGTATCCTTATTTCTCGGGCGGGCGCCTCTCGGGGACGTACTCTTGCGGGATCTTCCCCTCGAGCCATTCCTTCGAGACGTAGAGGTTGCAGTAGCAGCTCCCGTACTCGGCCACGTCCGGCTCGCGATAGTCGCACGGGCAGCAGATGTCGCGGTCCTTCTCGCGGTCCCCGCTGCCGAGCCTGCAGGGGCAGTTCATGTAGCCGTATCGTTCCCTGTTGGTAAGCAGCCCCTCGAGGATTCCCATCGTGATGGCCATATCGCTGTTGAAGTAATATCCCTTCTTCTCCTGCAGCGGCTTCAGCCTCTCGTACAGTTTTTCAGCTTCTGTCATGACAGCCCCAGCGCATCTCTTATCTCCCGCTCCTTGAATCCAACGATGATGGTGTCGCCGATCAGGATCGTCGGGTAAGAGATCCTTGGATTGATCTTTCTTATTTGCTCTATCACGGTGTGGCGTTCGTCCCCCGTGAGGAGATCGACGTCGGTGAACTCGAACTCGATTCCCTGGTCGGAGAAGAATTCCTTGGTTCTCCTGCAGTGGCTGCAGGTGCTCAGTGTGAACATCCTTATCGTTACGTTGCTCAACCCCGTCCTCCTTCGTCAGCTTCGCGTCTGGGTACCGGCCGGCCGCAAGGCCGCCAGGCGCCGTATAACGTTCGTCGTCCGCTCTCCGGCGGCACGGGCAGAATAATTGTCACACAGGGCAGGTGGAGTTGTAAAGTAATTGCAAGTTTTTACTCGACTTTCATGCATAAATCGTTATTGTACTGTGTGCAAATCGGTTTCACCCTGCGCTCGCCGGCGCATCAGGGGCCGGTTTTTGCCAATTACAAAAATAACGTTTACGTAGAAAAGACCCTTTACGGGACACAGGATGGGGGATTTCGATGAGCAAGAAGATGGTGACCATCGATGGAAACGAGGCGACGACATATTCGGCTCACAAGCTGAACGAGGTCTGCGCGATTTACCCGATCACTCCATCGTCAACGATGGGCGAGTTCGCCGACAAGTGGTCCGCCGACGGCAGGACGAATATCTGGGGCACGATCCCCAGCGTTACGGAGATGCAGAGTGAGGGAGGCGCCGCGGCGGCAGTTCACGGCGCTCTTCAGAGAGGCTCGCTGACGACGACCTTCACCGCGTCGCAGGGACTGCTCCTGATGATCCCGAGCATGTACAAGATCGCCGGCGAGCTTACGCCGACCGTTTTCCATGTCTCTGCCAGGGCGCTCGCTACCCACGCGCTTTCGATCTTCGGCGATCACAGCGACGTAATGTCGGTACGCATGACCGGCTTCGCCCTGCTCTCTTCGGCCTCGGTCCAGGAAGCGATGGATATGGCGACGATCGCCCAGATGGCCACCCTCGAATCGCGAGTCCCGTTCATTCACTTCTTCGAAGGCTTCAGGATCTCGCACGAGGTGAACAAGGTCGAGCTGATCGAAGACGACCAGTTCAGGAAGCTGATCGACGAGGACCTCGTCAGGGCGCATCGCGAGAGAGCGATGAATCCCGACAAGCCGATTCTCCGAGGCACCGCACAGAATCCCGACACATTCTTCCAGGCGCGCGAGACTATCAATCCGTTCTACAACGCCTGCGCCGGCATCGTCATCGAGGCGATGAAGAAGTTCGAGAAGGTCGTCGGACGCAAGTACGAGATATTCCAGTACTACGGTGCTCCCGACGCCGAGAGGGTTATCATCATAATGGGATCCGGCGCCGAGACGGTGCAGGAGACTGTCGATCATCTGCTTGCCGGCGGCGAGAAAATCGGCGTCCTCAAGGTGAGACTCTACAGGCCTTTCGATGTCGAGCACTTCATAAATGCACTGCCTGAGACCGTGAAAAAGATCAGTGTACTCGACAGGACGAAGGAGCCCGGTGCGATAGGCGAGCCCCTCTACCAGGACGTTGTGACTGCTTTCGTCGAGAAGGCCGACATGACAAACTCCCGCTTCGGCGGGGTCCCGGCTGTCACCGGCGGAAGGTACGGACTCTCCTCGAAGGAGTTCACGCCCGGCATGGTCATGGGGATCTTCGACAACATGTCCGCAGCCGAGCCGAAAAACCACTTCACGATCGGCATAGAGGACGATGTCACCCACACGAGCCTCGACTACGACAAGGAATTCATCATAAAACATCCGAACCAGACCAGGGCGGTCTTCTTCGGGCTCGGCTCCGACGGGACTGTCGGCGCGAACAAGAACTCTATCAAGATCATCGGTGAGGGCACCGACAATTACGCGCAGGGCTACTTCGTCTACGATTCGAAGAAGGCCGGCTCTGTGACCGAGTCGCACCTGCGATTCGGTCCGGACGAGATCCACTCGCCATACCTGATTGCCAAGGCAGATTTTGTCGCCTGCCATCTGTTCCCCTTCATGGAGAGGATCGATGTCCTCAAGTACGCGAGCGAGGGAGCGACCTTCCTCCTGAACAGCCCCTATCCTGCAGATGAGACCTGGGACAAGCTTACCTACGAGGTCCAGAAGACTATCGTCGAGAAGAAGCTCAAGTTCGTCGTGATCGATGCCTACACGATTGCCACCGAGCTTGGCCTCGGGGCGAGGATCAACACGATCATGCAGACAGGCTTCTTCATCCTCGGCGGAGTGCTTCCGAAGGAAGAGGCGATCGCGGCGATAAAGACCTCCATAAAGAAGACGTACGGACGCCGGGGCGAAAAAGTAGTAAAGATGAACGAATCGGCCGTCGATGCGACTGAGGAGAACCTGCACGAGATAAAGGTTCCCGCCGAAGCGACGAGCGAGCTGCACATGATTCCGCCGGTGCCCGTGGACGCCCCTGAGTATGTACGCGACGTGATCGGCAGGCAGATCGCCAGGGACGGCAACGAGATCCCGGTGAGCGCGTTCGAACCGGACGGTTCGTTCCCCACCGGAACGACGAAATGGGAGAAGCGCAACATCGCCCTGGAGATCCCCGTCTGGGATCCCGATATCTGCATCCAGTGCGGTAAATGCGTTCTCACATGTCCGCATGCTGTCGTAAGGGCAAAGGTCTACGAGCCCGACCAGCTCGAAGGTGCGCCCGAGACATTCAAGTCTGTCGACGCGATCGCCAAGGAGTTCAAGGGCAAGAAATTCACGATACAGATAGCTCCCGAGGACTGCACCGGCTGCACACTCTGCTTCCAGATCTGCCCGGCAAAGAACAAGGAGGAGGAGGGTAAGAAGGCGCTCAACATGCACCTGCAGCCGCCTTTGAGGGAGACAGAGAAGGAGAACTGGGAGTTCTTCCTCGATATCCCGTACATCGACCGCAGCGAGATCAAGCCGAATGCCACGAGGACCGTCCAGTTCCTCGAGCCGCTGTTCGAGTTCTCAGGCGCCTGCGCCGGGTGCGGCGAGACGCCTTACGTGAAGCTTCTCAGCCAGCTCTATGGAGACCGTACGATGATAGGAAACGCCACCGGCTGTTCCTCGATCTACGGCGGCAATCTGCCGGCGACCCCGTACACGATGAACAAGGACGGCCGCGGCGTCACATGGAACAACTCGCTCTTCGAGGACGCAGCCGAGTTCGCCTGCGGAATGAGGCTGGGCCTCGACAAGCAGGGTGAGTATGCAAGAGAACTGGTGGGCAGGTTGTCCGGCGAGATCGGCGACGAGCTGGCCAAGGGCATCCTCGAAGCAGACATGAGCGATGAGAAGGGGATCCGAGAGCAGAGGAAGCGCGTCGATGCGCTGCGTGAGAAGCTCTCCGGAATCGATTCGGCGGATGCGAAGAATCTCGCCGGCCTCGCCGATGTTCTCGTGAAGAAGAGCGTCTGGGCCCTCGGAGGCGACGGCTGGGCGTACGACATCGGCTTCGGAGGTCTTGATCACTCGCTCGCGCTGGGGCGCAACCTCAACGTGCTCGTGCTGGACACCGAGACCTACTCGAACACAGGTGGCCAGATGTCGAAGGCGACTCCGATGGGCGCGGTAGCGAAGTTCGCCGCCGCCGGTAAGCAGACGCCGAAGAAGGACCTCGCGATGATGATGATGTCGTACGGATACGTCTATGTAGCGAGGATAGCGTTTGGTGCCAACGAGAGCCAGACGATCAAGGCTTTCCTCGAGGCCGAGGCGTACGACGGTCCTTCGATCATCATCGCCTACTCGCCCTGCATCGGGCACGGGATCAACATGGCTCGCGGCCTCGACCAGCAGATGCTGGCCGTCAAGTCGGGATACTGGCCGCTGGTGAGGTACAACCCGGAGCTGCGCAAGGAAGGCAAGAACCCGCTGCAGCTCGATTCGAAAGCCCCGAGCATCCCGCTCGAGGATTACATCTACAACGAGAACCGCTACCTCGCCGTCAGGGCGAGGGACCCGGAGATGGCAGCAGATCTTCTTGTGAGGGCGCAGGCCGATGTGAACCGCCGCTGGAAGCTATACGAGCACTGGGCCGCGATGCCAGGGCCGGGCGACGATTCGCAGTAACATCCGGAACGGCGGATAATACAAAAAGGAAGGGCCGCGAATATTCGCGGCCCTTTTCATATTCCTTCCCGTTTCCCGTCATTACCTGTGATTTCCCATAATTTCCAATCATTTTTAATTTGCGAACGATTCTTGCCAGTTTCCGGAGAAACATATTCCAGCCGGTAAAGGCTGGCCGGGGTTCATCCGTTTTTATATGCGGGTGAGGCGATCGTTGGAGCTTCATGTGCCTGAACTGAATCGTATGTTACTTATTATGATGTGGTTGCGCAAACTCATACGTTGTACGGATATCATACGACGGAGAGACCGTATATTTACCGCTTTCTGTGCAGGATCCGGTCCGGCTGTGATCATTCTGCTTATCCTATCAGCTTTTCCAGTAAATTCCGCCCCACTGCCTGGAGATCCTGATACTTCCGGTGAAGAGAGAAAGATGCTGGCACTACCGGGCGACCTGGTAATCGAATCGGTTACATGCGCGTTCGATTCGGTCGCTATCAAGCAGATGGACATACCGGTTACGGTGAGGGTGGTTAATTCGAGTAATACATCGATCACCGTTGAGCTTCTTCAGTTGATATTCAGCGAAAACAGCACCGGTGACAGGAATTTCGATTACTTTGTAAGCGGAGACCTCAATCCGGAGCTGACGATCCCGTCCGGCGGCAGTGCTGATTTCGAGCTGTTTGTTGGAGTCTGGAGAGAAGCTGTCACGGAAAAGAATATCCGTATCGATGCATATGCCTTCGGGACAAGATTCGACAACCTTGAGACCGTGTCAGCATCGACATCCTCAGAAACTGTTCTCGACCTGTTCAAGGCCGTGGCGTTTGACGGTAACGATGGATCCGTCAACTGGGAGACTAACTGGATCGAGGAGGGTGGAGAAGGCGACGGGCCGGACGAAGGCTTCGTAAGGGTGATTCCTTCCCCGATCCCTGAAATGGGGCTTTCCCTGGCGATAAGCGGTACTTCAATCGGTGAAGGTATCGGTGCGAGGAGGGAAGTCGACCTTACCGGAGCTGTTGAAGCGAGACTTGAATTCAACTGGATAAGGGATCCAGGTACTGGTTTTCTGAACGCTGGTGTTTACGTTCAGATATCCACTGACGGCGTTGCATGGGACGACCTCATGCTGATAGAGGACGGATTCGATTCTGCGCCGTATATTTCGTCTTTCGATATCACTCCATATATAAGCCCGAATACACAGATCAGGTTCATCACCGTCGGGTCTGGAACGGGCAGCATCTACCTCGATAATATTTTTATTGATTATGCCACAGAAGAGGGCGCTCACAACTGGGTCGTTCTCGCTAACGCGCTAACGACGATCATCGCGCTTTTCGATACACGCATGACGGTCGACAGGTCGGACGACAGCCTTATGGTCATGCGTGAGGGGGACGTATTCACGCTCGATACCGACTATCATGTCGCTTCGGGAGCGCCGTTAGCCGCTATCGAGTTCGAAAACAGCTCCCGTTACAGGCTTGTTATCCAGCTGCATTCGCTTTCCGACTGGGACTGGGCTCCCAAGAATCAGGGACAGGGATTCCTGTCCCTGATGGATTCCTTGCAGGGGTTTGGGAGACTTTCATCCCCGCAGCCCGGAATCCCTGAACTGCTCCTTACCGAGACGGTTATAACCGACGAGGAAGAAGATAACGTCGATTACGTCGTCGGTGCAACACGTTACGCAAATCCTCCGATCCCATGGAACATGTACACCGATCCATGGGCCGATCCCGAGGTCGACGGTGGGAAACTCGGTGAATACGGCCAGCTCATCAACGGATACTTTGATCCGCCGCGCTGGCATGTCGACTGCAAGGACGGCACGAAGGACTGGGAACTGACCGCGAAGTGCGAGAAGGGAAGATATTATTTCCACGAGGTGTGGTTCACACCCGATCTCGATTGGATGCACGGCGACTCCGTGGATGTGCATCTGATGATCGAGGGAGAAGCCAGTCATGGTGACATTTCCGGACTGCACGCTCATTTCAGGATGATCGATGATGATATCTCGGGGCCGATAATAACGGATTTCACTCCCGAGCTGGTGCGCGAAGGAGATATTTTCAGCATTTTCTGCCGTATCAATGATCCGAGCGGTG
Source organism: uncultured bacterium (assembly GCA_965371515.1). GTDB lineage: Bacteria > Krumholzibacteriota > Krumholzibacteriia > Krumholzibacteriales > Krumholzibacteriaceae > JAUWCL01. The sequence continues at coordinate 20,787 of CBDUYR010000012.1, forward strand.
TTTTTGACGACGGAAGTGGATCCGGAGGGCAGGGCGTATACCTCATCTGGGATACCGACGGGGATCTCGAAAACGGGCACAACGAGGTCCAGATGTTCCTCGTCATCGATGATGTCTTCGGCACCGACATAGCCATAGGAGGATTCGCCGAGGGTGAGGAGATCGTCTATGCAATCTACGCATGGGACGATGACGCGGACACAGGCCCGGCTGACCGCAGTCTTACAGTCTCAGACAAGCAGCATGTCACCGTTCTGGGAGGGATAGCGATCTTCGATGAACCGTATTCCCTCTGGCCGGATTTCGTCTACCCGGCGGAAGTGGCCGTTCCCTTCTTCATCGACCTCACAAATCCTACTGCGGGCGGCTTCAGGCTCTGGACATCCTCGTTCATCATGTTCACAGACGGAGCCGATACGGTCACCACGTTTCTCAGCAACGAGACCTTGATCGACGCCGGTGTATCCGGATTCCCGGTGAGATTCGACAACGCCGATATACCCCCGACTTTCGCATCGCCTGATACCCTGGACATCATCGTATTCATGGAGGGTATCTACGATGGATCCATCGCATACAGCCAGGAATGGACAGCGTCATATACGAATTGTCTGATCATCCTGGAGCCGACTGTACACTTCGACGCACATGCGGTTCCATCCACACCCGTCAATCCGGGAGACAGGCTGGTCGAACTTCTCAGGATGGAGGTTGCCTGCGAATCAGTTACCGATATCATATTAGACAGTCTGACAGTGAGTGATGTGGCAGATGCCGCAGCCAGGAGCGCCGCAGCAAGAAGTCATAACATTGAAACGCTATATCTTTACCGTCAGGCATCACAGGAAGGGATGTCGAGTATCCTGGACGCGGCGTCAGATATCAGACTCAAGGGTATGCCCGGGGATCTCAGCGGTGAAACAGGATTTTCGAGCCTGGCCGGGGAACGCGGGATGCTGACTGACAGACCTTTGAGCCCTTCTGACTTACTTGTAGCCACGGTGACCCTGGATGACGGAAGCGCTGTCTTCCGCCTCGAAAGCGGCAGACTGCTGGGTGCGTGGGAATCTACATTTTTCTACGTCGTGGCCGATATAGATTCATTCAATGCGGTCGACGGGGAACCTCTACACTTCGGTATAGAGTCGCCGGATTCGATCTCTGTAACGGGCAACGCCGCCGTCGCTCTGCTCGACGAGCCCTTCGTGTCTGAAGGCACGCCGTTGATAGATGGCTTCATGACCTTCCAGGCCTCCTTCGATACCGCTCTTGTCGACACGCTCTATTCCGGCGATGATTACAGTAATATATTGATCCTGGACATTCCCTCGAATGGAAACACTCCGGATATCATGTCGGGCCTGAGCGTCGCCAACTACGGTGATGCGGCCGCAGGGAATGCTCTCGAAACGGTGAGGTTGTGGGCGGACAACGGTGACGGGATCTTTTCCGTCTATTCAGACATCTACGAGGGAATTCTCCAGTATACGGGAGACAGGTTCGAGATAACCGGACTGGCTATCCCGGTCGTGGGAAGCAAGCGACTCTTCGTCACCGCAGATATCGGATATGGATTCACCACTCCTCTCGAGTTAAGAACAGGTGTTCCTTTGATGGGGATCGAGTACGTTTCCGGGAACGATGGACCCCTGAACGGTCCAATTATCCCCGACTCCTCCCAGGTACTGATAAGAAGAGAATTTATACTTATAGAAAGCCTGATAGCTTCATCGGAGCTGTCTCCCATCAATCCAGGTGATGCTGACGTCGAGCTGATGGCGATGAAACTGACAAACTATACCCTCGGCCAGGTCACGATCGATTCTCTGAGGGTGGGAGGTGCACCCGGACTTTTCAATTGCGAGCCCTTGAAGGAGATCCGTCTGCATCTCGATGACGGAGACGGGATCTTCGATGCGGCATCCGATCCGGAGATATCTGTATGCAATTTCAGCATTGGGAGCGGCGTTTTCGAGAGTATCGGTATCACTATCGCTGCCGATGAGCAGGCAGTCCTGTTCGCTGCGGTCGATCTCGATTCCATGCTCACGCGGGACGGCGATACCATCTCAGTCGGATTAATGTCCGTTGACGATATCTATATTACGGCTGTCACGTCCGGATCCTGGGATATCGACGGGATATTCCCGTCGGGCAACTTAAATCCGCGTGTAACGAACGGAATGATCTCCCATCAGCTGACAGTCTTTAATGGTGCGGATTCGACGATTGCCGGCCGCAGGGAAGATATTCAGGTGCTGGATCTCCTTGTCCCCGGAAACGGCTGCATGAACGACACCCTCAGCGCGATATCAGTGGTGAATCTCGGTACGGCGGGAGATCTGCATGTAGACCTCATGGTACTCTGGACCGATGACGGAGACGGATTATTCGATCCGGCTTCAGACGATTCGATCGCCGTACTCTTACCCACGATTCCACAGACCTACGTCGCTGCCGGCCTGTCGGTACCGCTTGACGGATTATCGGGTACGCGCTTCTTTGCTAGCATGGATCTCGTCGACGGATTCAGCAGCGGCGCGACGATTCGGGCCGGGATACCGCAGATGGGAATAGAGGTCCTTTCAGGTAACGACGGTCCGATAGATCGTGGAGTGTTCGATGAAAACACACTCGTGATACCTGTCCCCGACAGGGTCACGTTCTTCGCGAGCAGCATGGAGAACAAGAGGGTTCATGCCGGCGACGGTGACATCCTCAACATGGTCATAGGCGCCTATAACAGTTATGACGAACCTAAGACCCTCGGGTCGATAGTGCTCCTTCAGGGAGGCACCGCCAGTACTGATGAAATATTGCATGTAAGAGCCTGGATCGACACGGATGAGAACGGTCTCTTTGATCCGGGGCTGGATGGACTCCTGACCGAAGTCGAACCCGCCGGTGTTCTCATCCCGCTCGATTCTCTTGATTTCGTGATAGATCCGATGCAGAGCAGTATTCTCTTTATAACGTATACGTTACCCTCTTATGGTGTCAGGGATTCAGTCTCGGTCGATATGAGTATTCCGGACGCCTCCCTGGTCGAATTCGCGGAAAATGAGATCACGGTTGAGGGTGATTTCCCTCTGAACTCCGCGGGTATCGATCTGACCGATGGAATGATCGCTGCCCAGATCGACAAACTGAATGTCGAGGATGTGCTGGTGTCGCCCGGTGATACGGACATTCCATCTATCTCCCTGCGAATTCCCTGCAACGGCAGCGAAAGCGATTCGCTAAAGGACTTTTCAGTAGTGAACTTCGGCACCTGCCTGCCCGGAGTGGATATAAGCAATCTCAGACTCTGGATGGAATCGGGCGGAACCAGCGAGGCCTTCGACCAGGGCGAAGAGATACTTCTCGATCTTCTCGTCTGGGACGGCAGCAGCTGGAGCAGCATCTCGTGGCTCTCCGTTCCGATTGACTGCTCGGGCCTGACGCTGCATGTCACCGCAGATTTCGCTGCTTCGGCCGTGGACGGCAGGATTCTGAGGACAGCCGTCCTTGTAAACGGCATTGAAGTTTTCTCCGGAAACGACGGACCGATCGATATAGAGGTTGTTTCCGATGCTGAGCTGCTCGTGACGACGATTCCCCTCCTCGTGGCCTTCGATACGCTTCCCAAAGTTACGCGTGGACAACAGTTTGATATCCTCTTCGGAGTATCTAACGCGTCCGATACGATCCTTACGACTGTAGAGCCGGACAGTTTCAGCTGGTCGGGCGACGGATCGATCACGCAGATCTCGGGCCCTGTTCCCTCTGATGTCGATCTTCCCGGGAGCGGTTCTTCAACATTCACGTGGTCATTCACTGCGGATGCTGTCGGAACTGATGTCTTCAGGGCGAGGGCCGTCGAGAGAGGTGGAAGCGCGGTAAGCTGGTTCGAGCTCTCTGATACGCTCGTGATCGAAGAGATCCCCGATTTCGTCAATGTTACGATGGACGATCTTTCCCCGGTCAGCCTCAACAAGGGGCACAGGGATGCAACTCTCTTCGAGTCGATGCTTATATACGGTTCGTCATGTTCAGATTGCGCCTCTGTAGAGTTTTCCTCGATAAAAGTCTCGTTCATGGATGGCCAGGGATTGCCGGTGCCTGTTTTCTCGATCGCTTCGAGGGTAGTCCTCGAGGATGAGTCTATGGTGATCTTCTCCTGTGATACGGAGGATTCGTCCGGCACAAGCCTGACCATGATCCCTTCTCAGAGTTTGATACTGCAGCCGGGGGATATGAGGTCGCTTCGTTTTTCCCTCGATGTATCCGACACAGCCTCCGCCGTCGATTTCATGGCAAGGCTCGAGGTTGCGGGAGACCTGGTATTGACGGATGTTAACAATGACCAGTCAGTCCCGTATGGCGGAACTGTCTTCCCGTGGAGCACAAACACGGTCACCCTGAAGGATCCGGTAACTGAACTGATCGTCGACCTGATGCCCTCGCTGCCCGCTGCGGTCAACAGGGGCCAGGAGGACGTTGAGGCATTCGACCTTGTCCTTGAGAGCAATGGCGGACCGTTCGCCTCGGATATAAGCGTATCGTCTATCAGATTTGTCGCGATGGACGGAGGCGGAAGCATTACGCACCCCGGAGATTTCCTGAGAAAACTGCGATTGGAAGACGATCTGGGCTTCGGGTATTTCACTATCGAGACTTTTCCATATCCGGACGGAATACTCTGCGAGTTCCAGCCCGAGCTGAAGGTCTCTCCTGGCATGCCCGTGACCCTGAGTGCCGTGATCGATTGTCTCGACGAACCGGTGGTGACCGGATTCGCTCTCGCCCTGGTCGATTCGCTGGACGTTATGGCCCGGGATTTCAATTCGGGCAATCCTGTTGATATTCTGACGGGTGCCTCACAGGACAGTTTCCCGATGACAACGGACCCCGCTTTCTTCGTCGATCCCCTCAGCGGATTCGCGGCGTCGGGCAGCGGAGTGCTTCCGGCGAACATGATAGCCGGCATGGTGGATATAGGCGTGATCGATTTTTCTCTCCAGCATACCGGGTCAGCCGGCGAATCTGCAGCTATAGTCTCATCTATAACGATACGCTTTCTGGACCAGACCGGAACAGGTCTGTCCCCGGGAGACCGTATCGATGTCTTCAGGGTCGTGGCATCTGACACCACGACCGGAGAAGTATTTATTTCGACTGGGGATACCCTCTCATCCATCGACATAGTCTTCGCACAGCCTATAACAATCGATTCGGCGCATTCAGTCGATTTTGAACTGAGATGCGATCTTTCGGCGAATGCTTCTCCGGGGATCTTCCAGGTAATGATCGGTGCGGCAGGTTTCGATGTCAGTGACGCGACAGACAGCCGGTCCTTCACAGGGATAGCCGGTGAGTTCCCGATAACGAGCGGTCCCGGCGAGGTCATTCTGCCGGCCGAGAGCGTTGGTTTCTCCGCTACACCGATGCTTGCTGCAAACTCTGCTACGGGCGACGAAGTGCAGATATTCGACGCGCATTTTGAATTCAGCGGAACAGCGGGAGGCTCTGAGGTCCTTGTCGAGAGCATCAGATTTGAGATCCTCGATGACAGAGGGGCTGTCACCGATCCCGCATTTCTCGTGGAATCGGTGAGATTCGAAAACGGGAGTGGAGAACTCCCTGTGGATGTCGAAATGGATATTGCCAGTATAACGGTCAATATAGATGACCCTCCGGCCGTCTCAGAGAGTGAATCCCTGGAATTCTCGATATTCTTCGGACTGCTACGCGAAGCGGAATCCAGCGCATTCTCTGTAAGGATCACTGATCCGATGGATATCTCCTGCAGGGATGCTGTGATTGGCGGTACGGTAACAGCGGAAGCGGCAGGTGAGAGTACCTTCCCGTTCGTCACGTCGAGGACGGCTCTTCTCGTGGCAGCCACCGCCGAATCGTTCTCGAACTATCCTAATCCTTTTGTTCCCGGAAGGCAGCCGACCACTGTCACCTTCTATCTGCCGGAACCCGCAACTGTCTCACTGGAAATATATACGATATTCGGCAGACTCGTCACGAGTCTGCTTGGCGGCAGAAAGCTGGACGCCGGTCTTCACCAGGATATCATCTGGGATGGCTGTAACGGTAATGGCGATCCAGCGATCAACGGAGTCTACCTTCTCGTACTGACTACGAACAGCGGCAGCGGCGAAAAAGTATTCAGGAGAAAGGTCTCACTCGTCCGATGAAGCGGATATTAATCATAACGGCCCTTGCGGTCCTGATCATATTGCCGGCTGGGGCCCGCTGCGGAGACGATTCAGGCGGTACCGAAAGCCCGTTCGCTCTAGGAAGCGGTGTGAGGAACATAGCGATGGGCAACGCCGCTTCGGCCGTCTGGGGAGGTTCGTACTCGCTGATGTGGAACCCGGCCGGACTGGAGAGTATAGACAGGGCCGAGATAGGGCTCTTTCACACATCTCTGTTTGAGGATGACGCGTCGTACTATTCGCTACTCGGATCTTACCCGTTCCTCGAGAGCGGAACGATTTCAGTAGGAGTTCTCCAGCTGGCAATAGGCGGTATCGAAGCCAGGGACGAGAACAATCTGCTCATCGGTGGAGACCTCAGCTGCAGGCAGACGAGATACCTCGCTGGATATTCGAGGAGGCTATACGGTTCTTTTACCGGCGGGCTGACAGTCAAGCTGGACAGGTTCTCACAAGGGAACTACTCGGCGAATGGTTTTGGAGCCGATTTCGGATTTGGCTATGCAAGGAAGTTCGAATCCACGGTAATCGAGGGCATGACTGCTGGCCTCACCCTGGTCAATCTCATAGAACCGACAATGAAGATCGTCGAGGAAGAATCGGGCGATCCGCAGGGATTAAGGGCAGGTATCGCTATCTGGGGTTCCGTCATCAGAAGCCTCGATGACCGTCTGCTCTTCGCGTTCGATCTAGACGACAGGAGATACAGCGAGATGGGTGTGCATGCCGGTCTCGAGTACAGCATCCAGCCGCACATGGCCTTTCGCGGCGGCTATGATGATGGATTTCCGACATTCGGGCTCGGATTCATGTTCAGGGTGATCGAACTGGATTATGCATACAGGACAAGCGATCTAGAGAGCTACCATCTTTTCTCCATCACGGTCGGGTTCGGGCAGACGAGGTCGAAAAGACTGGAGGACAGGATCGCGGCACGCGAACTCGAGATCAAAAACGAGATAGACAGGGAGATCCGCGAGTACGAAGACAGGTTTATCGAGAACTCGATCAACGAAGCGGAAAAGGCTCTGAGTGAAGGACACTTCGCCAAAAGCGCGGCTCTTTTCGACAAGGTTCTGCTCATGGACCCCGGAAACGAGAGGGCCTTGAAGGGAAAGGACGAGGCAGTGATCGGAGAGGGTGTGACCAGAGCGGCTGCACACTTCGATGACGGAGATTTCGCCGGCGCTCTGCTGATCTACAGGAACTTGTCGTCGAGATACGGTAGCGATGGTTTTGACTCTAAGATCGCGGCCTGTGACGAGATGATTTCCAAAGCTGACGACAAGAAGACAATGATAGAGACGATGTTTGAGCGCGGACTCGAATATTATTCCGAAAGGAAATGGTTCGAGGCCGGAGGGGCCTTCAGTGAGGTGCTCGCACTCGAACCGGGTCATGAGCTGGCTTCGAGCTATCTCCAGAAATCAAGCAGCAAAATAGAGGAAGAACGCGGAAGGACTCTCCTGAGGATAGACGAATTAATTGCTTCGAAACGGTTCGGTGAGGCTCAGGAGATGATCCGTACGGGAACGGAGCGATACGGTGCAGATCAGGATTTCGACTCGAGACAAGCGAGACTGAAACAGATGCAGGCCGATGTCGAAAAGGAGAAAAAGCTTGCCGCCCAGTCAGCCGGAGCGCGTCCCGAACCTTCCAGGGAAGAACTGGAGAAGATGCGGCCATTATATGAGCGTGGAGCGGAGCATTTCAGAGCAGGAAACTTCGACAGGGCCGCATATGAGTGGCAGCCGATCTGGGAGAAGTATCCCGGATACGAGAACCTGGACGATTATCTCGTCAAGGCCTACGAGTACTGGGGAATGGAACTCTATACGCAGCATAAGTACGACGAAGCACTCGAGGTCTGGCAACGGATCCTGACGGTCGATGATAACAACGAAAAGGCACTTCGCTATATACAGAGAACGAAGGAAGAGCTCGAAAGATTGCGAAGCTTGACGGGCTAATAGGTAAAGCTATGAAGAGAAGAACACTGAGCCTGAAACTGCAGGTCACCCTGATGGCGATCATTTTCGTCGCGAGTCTTGTGACGGCATTCTCATGGAACATCGCGAGGACCGAAAGCAAAATAATCAGGGGAGAGTTGATAGAGAAGATTGTCCTCCTGGGACGAAATCTCGCCCTAAGTTACTCCAAGCCGTTGCTTCACACAGATCCGGAATTCGAACTGCATCCGCATATTTCGAGCGTGCTCAAAAACAGGACCGCTATAGAATCGATAACTGTACTCAACCTGAGCGGCATTGTAAAAGGCCATAAGGATCTGCGCCTGATCGATACTGGCTATATTCAACTTGGGGGATTGAAAGTTCCCGCAGAAGCGCCGGATCTTCGTGAAGGTGAGAGTTTCAGGGAGAACAAGTCGATATTCGAGTTTATCACTACAATTACCGACAAGGGCGAAGCGATCGGTTCGGTACATGTTAGTTATTCAAAGGACGAACTGAGCAAAGCACTCTCCGGGATCATCTATAGGGCGATAAGGATCGGTGTCGTGGCATTGGTGGTGGGTGCTATCGCTTCTCTGCTGTTCGGCATTCACATCACGCGGCCTGTGAGGAAGCTTGTGGACGGCGTGCAGAAAATCGGTGAGGGACATCTCGATACAAGGATAGAAATCAGAGCCGTCCAGGAGATCCAGACACTAGCCGATACATTCAACAGCATGGCCGAGAACCTCGAGAAAAACAGGGCGGCCATCCGTGAAAAGGAAAGGATGGACAGGGAACTCGAGATCGCGAGGGAGATCCAGAAGACACTTCTTCCAGAGAGGATCCCCGAGGTCAGCGGTTTCCAGATCGATGCCTATTATGACCCGGCATCACAGGTCGGAGGCGACTATTTCGATATCATCGAGACCAGCGAGGGTAAATACCTTTTCGTTGTCGGTGATGTCGCGGGAAAGGGAGTCCCGGGTCTTGTCGTAATGGCTATGGTAAGGATCATGGTCCGGGACCTGGCTTCGAGGGGAGAGAGTCCTGCGAGGCTTCTAAGGCACCTCAATATGCTCCTGAGGAAAGATATCAAGAACAATCTGTTCGTGACGCTGTTCTGCGGGCATCTCGATACAGGGCAGGGTACCTTCGAGTTTGCCAGCGCTGCTCATATGCCGCTCTGTTTCTACAGGGAATCGGAGTCGAAAGTCTTCGAGTTCAAGACCAGTGCCAAACCGCTCGGTCTGTTCGATGACGATATCTTTTCGCAGGGTCTGGAAGAGCAGAGCCTTACGCTGGAGCCGGGAGACCTGATCTTCCAGTACACCGATGGTCTGAACGAGACGCATGACTCCTCAGGCGAGGAATTCGGTATAGACAGGGTCAGGGAGGCAGTAGGCAGATTCGCGTCTGCAGGGGCAAAAGGTGTCCTGTCCGGAATCAGAACGAGCCTTGATGTATTCAGGGGAGAAACCCCGATGGGGGACGATCTGACCCTGCTCGCTGTCAGCCTGGACGGATCGCCGGATCTACAGGGCGTCAGCGCTGATGGCTCGCTGGCCGGGGGAGCTCAGAGATCATGATCATCGAAAGACTTGACATTATGAGGAACGAGCTCACGGTCCTGTGTGACCGGGATGAACTCATGGAGATCCCGGGCTATATCGCAAGCCTGATCATCGTCGCTGAAGAATGCGGGATCCATAAACTCGTGATGAGACATGCCGGAGTAATCCCTTCGCACATATCGAGGATCGCTGAAACGCTCGTAGAAAGAAATCCCTGGATCAGTCTTGAAGAGATACCGGATACCGGAAATAGCTTTGAGCTGCCTGTATTTACCACAGTTACCTGTACGGAGAACTTCCTGCTGTTGAGGGAGAAAGATACAGACTGGATGTACTCTCTGGTCGTCTCGGCAGAGCGGGAAAGCGTCGAGCTGGCGGCCCGGACGGCGTATCTGATCTCGAACATCATGGGATTCCCCGGTTCGACAGCATTCGATGTCAAGTTTGGCGTTTACGAGATACTTATGAACGTCATTGATCACGATACTGTTATAGATGGGCGAAACTGGTTCCAGATCAAGATCGAACGGAAGGATCGAAAGCTGTCCGTTTCGATTGTCGATCCGAGTCGAGAATTCGATCCCACGAGTGAAAGAGAATTCGATCTGGACGAATATGTTTTCGGAGGAAAGCGCAGGGGACTGGGATTGATCCTGATGAAGAGAATGTACGAGTCTTTTCAGTACGAGAGAAAGAATGGGTTGAACAGGACATTTTTTGATAGAGCACTGCCGTTCACTGATGACGCAGAAAAGGAGAATGAGATGGCATCCATGGAAGTCGGAGAGTGCGTAGATCTCGGAAATGGAGTGATAAAGATCGAACTCACAGGCGATCTGGACGCGAAGGGAGCGCTCGCCCTGGAAACCTTGATGGGAGAGCTGCTCGAGAAGGAGATCCTCAAGGTCGTTCTTGATTTTGAAAAAATTCATTTCGTCTCGAGCGCCGGCATAGGGATGCTCCTCGGACTGACGTCGACTATGCGCGACGAAGGTGGCGAAGTCTGGCTCACAAAGGTGTCGAAAAAGGTCTTGTCAGTATTCGCATTATTGAACCTCGATGACTTCTTCCTCGTTAAGGATTCAGAGGAAGAGATCGTCCTGAGCTGAGAGTGAGAAATGACGGAAACAGGCTATAAAGACAATACCGAGATGGCCTCCGGATCAGAAGAGGTCGAGCAGAGTCTCGAGAAGCGTGACATTGCATTCGAAGCGTTGTTCCGGCTTTTCGAGAAGATCGGGACGACCTTTGATCTCGAAATGATCATTAAGCTCCTGCTGATGACTGTCGTAGGGCAGCTCGGTCTGAGGCGCGTGGCCTTCTTTCTGCGCAGGGAGAGGTCGAGCAGGCTCGATCTGCATCATTCGATAGGGTTGGGACGGTACGTGGAATTACCCTCCTTTTCACTCGACTCTTCCTTCATGAAGTGGATGGACGAGATGGATGGAGTCGTCATGATCGACGACTTTTTTAAATCAGATGAGATCGGATATAAGGAAAAGCAGGCGATTGGAACCGCTCTTGTCAATAGCGGCTTCAGTTATGTCTGTGACCTGAAGGAGGGGGACAAACTGTTCGGCATAATGGCTTTCAGCCAGAAAGTAAGCGGACAGTGTTTCTCGGAGTTTGACAGGGAACTCCTTGTGATGATGGCCAGGGTGGCGGCTATCACGATCAGGAACGCGTCTCTTTACCAGTCCGTCCTGCGGTCGAGAAACGAACTCGAGAATTTTTCGAGGATGAAAAAGGAATTTATCAATCACACATCACACGAACTGCGCACCCCGATCACGGTGCTGAGGAGCAGCCTCTGGTCGATTGAAACCGAAGGGGACGAGGCAGAACTCATGTCGATGGCCAGGGACTCGGTACTGAGACTCGAGGAGAAGGTGGAGAATATACTCTCGCTCAACAAAATGGATATAAACGTGGCGTTTATTGAGCCCCTGGTTGTGGAGATCTCGGGCCTCGTGATCAGCACCTGCAGGGAGATGGCCGAGACTCTGGAGGAAAGAGAGATCATCCTCGATATCAGAAACAAGATCGGAGAGAAATATATCTCTGTCGATCCTTCCAAGGTTAAGGGCGTTTTGAGAAGTATGCTCGAAAACGCGGTGAATTCCATAGAGCGTAACGGCAATATTCAGATACGGTTAACTGTGCTGTCCCGTGGTCCAGGCAGTGATGATGGAATAGAGATCTCAGCCTGGGACAGTGCGGATGAGGAGTTGTCCCAAACCGGAACCGGGAAAGACTGCGTGGATTCATGGCTCGTGATCAGCATAATCGACGATGGTAGAGGAATCCCGCTGGAGGAGATCTCCACTATCGGAAAACCTTTTCAGCGAGCCTCCAACTCTGCTGTAGGCGATGTGAAGGGATTTGGAGTCGGACTCTCTGTCGCCCAGAAGATCGTCGCCGCTCACGGCGGATACATATACTGCAAGAGCGTCGAGAACAAGGGATCCGGATTTTCCATCTGGTTCCCGGGTGAATGAAATCCTGTTCATCCTGTACTATTTCTGGCTGTTAGCGCAGGAGCATCTATTTCGGCACTGGTTTGAAAATCGTATCTAAAATGGTCCCGTCTCTCCATTCGACTACCTCTACCGGTTCGTCGGTCAGTTCGGGGCGGGGCGGAGTCCTGCCGAATTCCGCCGCGGCCTTCTTCGACAGCTCGTGAAGTTCCTCGATAGAGACGGTCTTCAGGCCGTTCGCCGCCGCGTTCTTTTTCAGCGCGTCCATGTACTTCGCGGGCGACTTCGGATTGAAGGCGATGTATTCCTCCGTCACAGCGACGTCGATGCACTCGCCCGGCACCGAGACTGTGTAGACGCTTTCGACTATCCTGGGGAATCCCTTGCCGCTCTCCTTCTTGCCGGTCGCCAGGGGGAGGAACATGATCGTGAGCTCCGAGCCCGCCGCTACTCCCTGAGCTCCGCCGATGCCGCCGATGATCCTGCCGCTCGCGCAGATGCTGTTGACATTGAAGTCGACGTCCATCTCGAGGGTCGAGAGGACCGATACGTCGAGCATGTTCACCGCGTTCTCCCTGTTCGCCATGTCGTCGTACTCGCCCGTTGATATCTCGTAGTGGTTATGGTCGTACAGCATCGACTTTATTACCCTCTCCGACGGCTCGAAGCACTGGCCGTGGAGGAGGTTCCGGATAAGGCCCTCCTGGAGCATCTCGACGTGCAGCGACGTGCAGCCGCCGATCGCGAATCCCGAATGGATCTTCTTCTCGATGAGGATCTTCTTTATTTCATCGAGGACGATCAGCCCGGCTCCCGAGCCGACCTGGAAATTGAAATCGTCGAAGATCACTTCGGCCGCTTCCATTACCTTGAGGACCTGACCTGCGATCTGCGAGTTGAAAGCGTTCCCCCTGATCTTGTCGATGTCGAGTGTGCCCGAACCAACGCCGGAAGCGTCGCCGGGATTGTCGACCTTTACTACATAATCGACGTCGATCATCGAGAGGGAACGGGGGAAGAGGTACTGCTCGCTCACCTCGCCCGCGAGCAGGCAGACATTCTCAGCCCAGAGGGTATCGGCAAGGAAGAGGCCGAGCGGTCCGACCCAAGAGGACGGGTCGCCCATCAGGCCGTTGGCGTTTCCCCACTGGTCGGCTATCGGCACCGGGCCGAATGCGACCTTGATCTTTGCCTCTCCCGTATGGAAGCGTCTGACCCTGTTGCCGTGACCGTACCCGGTGACGATCCAGGGGAGGAAATCGCCTGCCATCAGGTGCCCGCCCATCTTGCGGTAGCAACTCCCGTTTATTCCCGTGATCGTCCCGTCGGCTATCGCCTCGGGAAGCCAGGGGACGCAGTTGTCGAAGAAGGCATTGCCGAGGAGGTGAATGTCCTTGAGGCCCTTCTCGCGGAGTTTGGCGACGATGATCTCGAGGCAATGGTCGCCGAGACGGTAGTAGTGAGGATACGAGATCCAGTCGCCGTCACGCAGGATCGAGATTACCTCGTCGAGGGTGGTCACCTTGCTCATGCCGCTGCGCATCTTCGAGCGGCCGGGCCGTCCCGCGTAGGGGTCGCTGTAATCGGGATCGAACGCCTGTTTGAAGGGTTTCTTCTCAACACCGTTCACTACGGTCGGGACTCTGCGCCCCAGTGAGTTTTTTACGAAATCCATCAATCCGCCTCCGGATGGTCTTAAGAGCCTATAAACGCTTGAATCTCCATCAATAAGTAAGACTTCGGGCACCCCATGTCAAGCCGTCTTGAGCTTTCCCTGGCGGCAAAGTGAAAAAAGTCCCTGAAACGGTCCGAAACGCCCCGAAACTGCTTGCACGCTCATGATTTTCTCACTTTATTAGTGTTGACAAGAAGAGCTGGCGCGGATAACATGCCCTTTCCAGTTCGTAATTTTCCTATATTCTGGAAAAGTTAATTTTCTTTACTTAAACGCTGAACCTACAGGAGGTTACAGATGGCAGACGAGAAGAAGTCGATAACTTCCATGCTCGACGAGAAGCGTAGATTTTCGCCGATACCGGAATTTATCAAGAAGGCTCACATCAAGAGTCTCGATGAGTATACGGTCATGGCCAAGAAGGCCGAGGAAGACTTCGAGGGTTTCTGGGGCGAGCAGGCCGATAAGTATATCACCTGGTACAAGAAGTGGGACAACGTCCTCGAGGGCGAGATGCCCGCTGCCAAGTGGTTCACCGGCGGCAAGCTCAATATCGCATACAACTGTCTCGACCGTCATATCGATGAAGGCAAGGGCGACAAGGCCGCCATCATCTGGGAAGGCGAAGCCGAGGGCGACTCAAAGACCTTCACCTATTCCCAGCTCAAGGACGAGGTCAGCAAGTTTGCCAACGTCCTGAAAAAGCACGGCATCAAGAAGGGCGACCGGGTCTGCCTCTATCTTCCGATGATCCCCGAGCTGGCCATTGCCATGCTCGCATGTGTCCGTATCGGCGCGATCCACTCGATCGTGTTCGGCGGGTTCAGCGCCGCGTCACTGAAGGACAGAAACAACGACGCCGAGGCGAAACTGCTCGTCACCTCCGACGGCTCGTTCCGCGCCGGCAAGATCATCCCCCTGAAGAACGCCGCAGACGAGGCCCTCAAGGACTCCCCCACCGTCGAGAACTGCATAGTGGTCAAGAGGACAAAGGAGGACATCGACTGGGTCGAGGGCCGTGACTTCTGGTGGCACGACGAGATGAAAGACGCCTCGACCGACTGCCCGTGCGAGGAGATGGATTCCGAGGACGTATCGTTTATCCTCTACACGAGCGGCACGACCGGCAAGCCCAAGGGCGTCGTCCATACGACAGGCGGTTACCTGCTCTACGCGACGATGACCACGAAGCTCGTCTTCGACGTCAAGGACGAGGACATCTACTGGTGCACCGCCGACATCGGCTGGATCACCGGGCATTCATACATCGTCTACGGCCCGCTCGCGCTCGGCGCGACGAGCCTGATGTTCGAGGGCGTTCCCAGCTATCCGGGACCGGACCGTTTCTGGGACGTCGTCGAGAAGTACAAGGTCAATATTTTCTATACCGCTCCGACCGCCATCAGGGCGGTCATGCGCCATGGCGACGACTGGCCGGCAAAGCACGATCTCTCGAGTCTGCGCCTCCTCGGCACGGTCGGCGAGCCGATCAATCCCGAGGCCTGGATGTGGTACCACAAGATCATCGGCGGCGAGCGCTGCCCGATCGTCGATACCTGGTGGCAGACCGAGACCGGCGGGATCCTCATCACCCCGCTGCCGGGCGCCTGGGAGACCAAGCCCGGTTCGGCGACCCGTCCGTTCCCCGGCATCTTCCCGAAGGTGGTCCGAGAGGACGGCACGTTCTGCGAGCCGAACGAGGGCGGATACCTCACCATTCAGAAGCCGTGGCCATCGATGCTCCGGACTATCTGGGGCGACGATGCACGCTTCAGGGATACCTACTTCTCGAAGTACCCCGGTATCTATTTCACCGGTGACGGGGCCCGCGAGGACGAAGAAGGATACTTCTGGATCATGGGACGCGTTGATGACGTGATCAACGTATCAGGTCACAGGATCGGTACGATGGAGGTCGAAAGCGCTCTGGTGAGCCACGACACCGTCGCCGAGGCGGCAGTCGTCCCGATGCCGCATGAGATCAAGGGCCAGGGCCTCTATGCCTTCGTGACCCTGACAGCCGGCCTCGAGGGCGACGACGAGCTGAAGAAGACGCTCGCCGGCCACGTAGCCAAGGAGATCGGCCCGATCGCGAAGCCGGATTTCATCCAGTTCACCGAAGCGCTGCCCAAGACGAGGAGCGGCAAGATCATGCGCCGTATCCTCAAGAGCATCGCAGCCGGAAGCGACGATGTCGGCGACACCACGACCCTGGCTGATCCTTCGGTCGTCGAGCATCTGCTCGCCGACAAGAAGAAGTAAGCCGCAGGTCGTCTGTTTTGACAATGAAGGGTGGGGGGTGAATTCCCCCCGCCTTTTTTTTGCATGGAAGGACGGAGCAGTGCCGGCGGTTGACACTTGTGCCTATATCGGATAACGTCAGTCTTGTAAGGCACTGAAAGCGGCCGGATACACGAGGGGGGAGATTTGCGGATACCCGATTCACTGATGGTAAGCGTCTCAGGCGTCAGGGGTCTTCTCGGCGATGACATGAATCCCGAGGTCGCCGCTCGCTTCGCTGCCGCCTATGCCGCGTGGCTCGGTGGAAAGCGCGTCGTGATCGGACGGGATTCCCGCGCCTCGGGACCGGCTCTTGCCTCGGCCGTTTCGGCGGCCCTGAGGTTCCTCGGGATAGACGTTGTCGACGTCGGTATCGCCGCTACCCCGACCGTTGAACTTATGGTAGGACACCTCGGCGCCGACGGCGGGATCGTCATCACGGCTAGTCATAACGGCGAGGCGTGGAACGCGCTGAAACTGCTCGATGGCCGGGGCGAGTTTATAGACTCGGCGGCAGTTACCCGTATCAGTGAACTGGTCGAGAGCGACGGCGGGCTTTACGAACCCGCAGGAAGATTCGGCTCATACGAAATTTACGAAGGAGCCGACCGCGATCACGTAGAGAAGATACTCTCGCTCGACTGCATAGACCGCGAGGTCATCGCATGCGCCGGCCTCAAGGCGGCGATCGACTGCGTCAACGGTGCGGGGAGCCGCATCGTACCGCTGCTGCTCGGTGAGCTCGGAGTCGGTGTAACCGAGCTCTACACAGACGTCGATTCTACCTTCCCGCACGATCCGGAGCCACGTCCGGCGAACCTCACCGAACTCGCTGCGGCGGTGCCTGAAGCGGGCGCCGACATCGGATTCGCCTGCGACCCCGACGCCGACAGGCTCGTACTGGTAGACGGCTCCGGGACGGTGCTCAGCGAGGAACTGACACTGTCGCTCGCGGCCGATTTCGTGCTGGGGATCGAGAAAGGGCCGGTCGTTATCAATCTCTCGACGACGAGGCGTATCGACGACATAGCAGCAAGGCACGGGGTGGAGGCGTTCAGGTCGAAGGTCGGCGAGGCGAACGTGATAGAGCTGATGAAGGTGAAGGGCGCGGTAATAGGTGGAGAGGGGAACGGGGGAGTGATATTCCCGAGAGTACACCGCGGCAGGGACGCGATGACGGGGATCGCGCTGATCCTCCAGTACGTCGCCTCTTCCGGCAGGAGCGTCGGGGAGCTGGCCGCCGAACTACCCGACTACAGTATCGTGAAGGAGAAGATCGGGTTCGAAGGGTCGTTCGAGGATCTCTCCTCTAAACTCAGGGAGACATTTGACGGGAATTATAACGACCTCGATGGTATAAGAATTGATATGGACAATGGCTGGGTACACGTCAGAAGGTCGAACACCGAGCCGGTAGTACGGATAATAGCCGAGGCGGAGACCGCAGAACATGCCGAAAAGCTGGTTTCAAAGGCATCTGAGGCAGCCGCTTCAGTTTGAGCGGATAAACGCAGGAGAAAATGCGCCGGCATGGGAACCGGCGTAAAAATACCCACGGTGGATGGCAGGACGCCGTGATTTTACCCGGCGGGTCGGTATGCCCGCTTGATCGGGGGAGTTTGAGATGTGTGGAATAGTCGGATATATCGGCAGGAGCAAGAATGTAGGGGATATCCTGCTCGAGGGGCTCAAGAGGCTCGAATACAGGGGGTACGACTCGGCGGGGATCGCCATCGTCCGCGACGGCGAGCTGTTCACCGAGAAGATGCCCGGCAAGATAAAAGAGCTCGAGGATATCCTGAGGGACAAAGACCTCTCCGGAAGCATCGGTATCGCTCACACGAGATGGGCAACGCACGGTGAACCGAACAGGATCAACGCCCACCCGCACTACTCCTCGGATATGAAGATCGCCATCGTTCACAACGGGATAATAGAGAACTACCTGACGCTGAAAAAAACGCTCATCGCCGAAGGGTGCGAGTTCACATCGGATACCGACACGGAGGTGCTTGCCCACCTGATCGAGAGATTCTACAACGGCGACGATCTCGAGGTCGCCGTGCAGAGGGCACTCGAGGTGGTCGAGGGTACCTACGGCATCCTGGTTGTCTCCGCCTCAGAACCGGAGAAGCTGGTCGCGGCGAGAAACGGCTCGCCGGTCGTCTTCGGTATAGGCGACGACGAGTACATCATAGCGAGCGACGTCGCCGCTCTGCTCAAGCATACACGCCAGGTGATCTACCTCGAGGACCAGCAGATGGTCGTCGCTACGCCTGATCACTTCACGACGATGACGGTCCAGAACGAATACGTCGAGCACCAGATAGAGGAAGTCGACTGGGACCTCGAGCAGATCGAGAAGGGCGGATTCGAGCACTTCATGCTCAAGGAGATATTCGAGCAGCCCGAGACGATCCGCAATGCGATGAGGGGAAGGCTTATAGATGAGACGGGCCGCGCCAAGCTCGGTGGCCTCGGCATGACTGCGGAGGAGATGCGCGAGGTAAAGCGGTTGGTGATCCTCGGGTGTGGCACGAGCTGGCACGCCGGGCTCCTCGGTGAGTACATGATCGAGGATAAGGTGCGCATCCCCGTCGAGGTCGAATATGCGAGCGAGTTCCGCTACCGCAATCCCGTTCTCGAGGAGGGTACGCTCGTCTTTGCCATCAGCCAGTCGGGCGAGACGGTAGACACACTCGCCGCGCTGCGTGAGGCGAAGAACCGCGGCATGCACTGCATGGGGATAGTAAACGTAGTCGGCAGCACGATCGCGCGTGAATCGAATGCCGGCGTCTACATCCACGCAGGCCCCGAGATCGGCGTGGCTTCGACGAAGGCATTCACGTCGCAGATATCGGTCCTTTCGCTGCTCGCACTGATGTTCGGGCGCCAGCGGAACATCTCGCAGGCGGAGGGACAGGAGATGATCGCCGCGATGAAGGCCCTTCCCGAACAGGTCGCCCAGATCCTCGAGTCGAACGACTCTATCAGGGATATAGCGGAGAAATACCACAAGCACGACAATTTCCTGTACCTCGGCCGCGGACCGAACTACCCCGTCGCCCTCGAAGGAGCACTTAAACTCAAGGAGATCTCGTACGTGCACGCAGAAGGGTACCCGGCCGCAGAGATGAAGCACGGGCCGATCGCGCTCATCGACGAGAACATGCCCGTCGTTATCATCTGCCCGCGCGACGCTGCCTACCAGAAGATCATCGGCAACATCAACGAGGTGAAAGCAAGAAAGGGCAAGATCATCGCGATAACGACGGAGGGAGACGACGAGATCATCAAGATGGCCGACCATGTGATATTCATCCCGAGGACTCTCGATTTCCTCTACCCGATACTCACGGTCATACCGCTTCAGCTCATGGCCTATCATATCGCGGTGATGCGGGGCTGTCACGTCGACCAGCCGCGCAATCTCGCAAAGAGTGTCACAGTCGAATAGAAGGGAACTGATCCGATGAAGGGAATCATCAGCACTGACAAGGCTCCTGCCGCAGTCGGCCCTTACAGCCAGGCGGTCAGGGCGGGAGAATTGCTTTTCATCTCTGGCCAGATCGGCATCGATCCGGCCACGGGCAATATGGCCGAGGGCCTCGAGGCCCAGGTCAAGCAGGTCCTCGAAAACCTGAAATCGATCGTCGAGGAAGCGGGCGGAAGCATGGACTCGATAGTCAAGGCGACCGTCCTGCTCCAGTCGATGGACGACTTCAAGGCGATGAACGGGATCTACGCGGGGTATTTCGAGTCGGATCCCCCGGCCAGGGCGGCCTTCGAGGTCGGCGCACTGCCCCTTGGCGCGCTGGTAGAGATCGAGGCGATCGCTCTTCTCGATTGAGATTCTTTACAGTGTCCCGGGATTTAACTATCGTTGATCGGGCGGGAATGGATGGGTTCTGGTGGGCCCCGAGGACTTCAAATCCTTCTGCCGGGTGCTAAAACCATCCGGGGTGGGTTCGATTCCCACACGTTCCCGCCATATCTCTATCCGGCGCGCGGATGATCGAACGCGCCGGGGCGCAACGGGGAGAACCGGTTGAATCTTCGCAGGTTGATAATCCCGTCCGCTGTGCTCGCGGCACTGATCGCCGGAACCGCGTGCGTCGCCGGAGAGGCTGCTTCCAGTCCCGGCTTTCCTGCCCTCTCTCTGCCGGCGCCGGCCGACACGACGGCGAAAAAGGCTGAGCAGCAGGACTGGTCGTCCGACCATATCAAGGAACTTCTGTCACAAGAGACGGGTGAGCCCGACATCGAGGGGTCGACCTGGAAGAAGAGGAAAAACCCGAGGACGGCGATGCTCTGCGCCCTCGTATTCCCCGGACTGGGCCAGATCTACAACGAGAAGGCGTTCAAGGCAGTGATAGCCCTCAGTGTCGAGACCTACTATATAATGAACTTTCTTCACAACTACAGGATGGCGGATGACTGGCTCGAGAAGAGGGACGGCTACGACACGAGCGACCCAGAATGGAGGAACGCCAACGCCTGGTACGAGGAGTACAAGGAGAGGACGGTAGACTGGATGTGGTGGACAGCCGGAGTCGTGCTTGTCGTGATGCTCGATGCCTACGTCGACGCCCACCTGCACGACATGCGTTTCCGTCTCGAAACCGCCCGCAGGGGAGAGGGAACAGGGCTTGCCGTAGTTGTTGATTTCTAGGTATCGATGTTGCATTATCTCCCATAGGCCCGCGCTGGCGGGATGCTTCCTGTGAAACAGCGACGGGCCCGAATCGTATATAATGGAGATTACAGACCGCTCGGAGGACCGGATGTCAGATAAGGGAAACGGCAATGTAAAGAGGAAGGAAGCTCCGCCCAAGTCGAAGCTTCGTGAATACATAGAGATAGTCGTCACGGCGGTTGTGCTCGCGCTCATCGTACGCGCGCTTATCGTGCAGAGCTATCATATCCCCTCCGAGTCGATGGAGGATACACTGCTTAAAGGCGATTTCCTCTTCGCGTCCAAGTTCATATACGGCGCCAAGGTCCCGATGACAGACTACAGGCTTCCCTCTATAAGGGACCCGAAGCCAGGCGACATCATCATCTTCAAGTATCCGAGGGACGGGAAGACCGACTATATCAAGCGGTGCATAGCCATAGAGGGCCAGACCGTGGAGGTCAGGGGCAAGGTCCTCAAGGTCGACGGGAAGGTGATGGAGGAGGATTACACGAAACACATTCGCGGCGGCAGGGTGCTGAGCAAATATGGGCCGAAGACAGTTCCGAAGGGACACGTCTTCGTGATGGGCGATAACAGGGACAACAGCGCCGACTCGCGCGAATGGGGTATGCTGCAAAGGAAATATATCATGGGCAAGGCCCTGTTCATCTATTTCTCGGTCCAGAAGGAATGGCCCTGGGTGCGGGTCACCAGGATCGGCGATCTGATAAGGTGAGTTTCCGCCCGAAGGGGCGATTACCGACAACAAGCAGAAGAAAATTTTCTCCCAGGGCATTATTATTGCAACTTCGGTCCTGAAAGGCTGCGGAACGTCTCCGGGCGTTTCAGTGACTAAGCCAGTGAGCGGCAAATTGCAATTATGACAGGCGTTTACGGCCCTTGACAAAGGGGCGGAGAGGCCCTACATTATTGCAGACAGTTAGCAGTCTACCATGGAGAGTGCCAGAAATGACGGCCAAAAATGACGTAACACCCGTAGAATCAGAGACATTGCGGAACGCAGTGGATCTATTCATCGATACGGGAAAACCGGTCAGTTCGAAAATGCTGAAGAAAAGATACCGGTTACAGTCCAGTTCGGCCAATATCCGTGCGATCCTGAACCGCCTCGAATCGAGAGGTCTTCTCTATAAGCCTCACGTTTCCGCGGGCCGGGTGCCGAGCGATGCGGGATACCGTCTCTATGTCGATGGGATAGGGAGGATCGGCAGACCGGCAAGGCGAGTCATCGAGCAGTTGAAGTCGAGGATGGGTCGCAACCAGGGCGATATCCGCGGTATCATGGCGACCACGTCCCGGTTGATCAGCGAACTGACAAACTGCGTCGGGCTGATGGTCGGGGTGTTCGGTTCCGGAGGCAGGATCGGCAGGCTCGAGATGATTCAGCGCGAGGGCAACAGGGCGCTGGTCATCCTGCGCACAGAGGACGGCAGAGAGAGGATGGTCGAGGTCGAAACGGACCGCAGGTACAGACCGCGCGTTATCGACCGGGCCGTACAGTTAATAAACGAGAGAATAGCGGGCTGCCCGTTCCACGAGGCACCAGAACGCCTCGCCGGATGCACCAGGGAGTGCACCGGGCCGGACAGGGAGATCGCAGTAGTGGTCGCCGGCGAATCGGATTACCTCTTTGGAGGTATGTATGACCTGGAGTACTATCTGAGAAGAACGGACAGCACCGAAGATACACCGGAGATGCAGGATCCTCGCATCTTGCGTTCTCTCGTCACCCTGATGGGAGAGAAGAGCCTGATGCTGAGGACAATGAGAAACCGATTCGGGCGCGGAGTGATGGTGACAATAGGCGCCGAGCACGAGATAGAGGAATTGAAGGATTTCTCAGTCGTGACCAGAGCGATCCCCGCGGGAAGATGCGAGGGGCTGCTCGGAGTGCTCGGACCGACGAGGATGAGTTACCGGTCGGTACTGTCCCTTCTTGACGGGATGGCGAGCGAGTTGATAGAGCTATGACAGGTTATCGTGAACTACGGAAGGAGGATCCCTTGACCAGCGAAGGTGAAAAGACCGGAAAGACCGAATCCTCCAGGAAGACGGAGACACAGGACCTCGTCGATCCCGACGACATCGAGATCCTGCACGATGATGTCGAGGATGAGGATGGGGGCGAATCCTTACCCGTAACGCCTGAAAAATCGGTAGAAGCTGCCGGTAAAAGTGAACTGGAATGGCTGAGGAATCCGGACGACGAAACGTATAAAAAGTCAGATGGTAAGAAATCCGGGAAGAAAAGGCCCAAAAAGGCATCCAAAGCTGAACTGGCCGACCATCTTATCCGCAAGAACGAGATGCTCCAGAGGCTCCGCGAGAGGCTTATCGAGACGGAAAAAGTTGTTGAAATAAAAGAAGATAGGTTGATGAGACTGGCGGCTGAGTTTGAAAATTACAAGAAGAGGACCCGTCAGGAATGGGAATTGCTTATAAATCAAGCGAATGCCGAGCTCCTCACAGAGATTCTCGGCATTCTCGACGACCTTGACCGGGCGTTCGAGCATTCGGGGGAATCGAACGAACATTTCAGGGATGGCATTACAATTATTCATTCATCCCTCCTCGACCTGCTCAAGCGTAAGAAGCTCAGAGAGATCGAAGCGGCCGGCAAACCGTTCGATCCTCAGTATCATGAGGCGGTAGCCGAGATGAAGAGCGAAGACGTTGAGGAAGGGATCGTCGCTGAAGTGGTTCAGAAAGGATATATGTTGAACGACCAGGTAATCAGGCCGGCCAAAGTCGTTGTCTCAAAAGGAAGCGGCCAATAGGAGCCTGGTGCCCCGCCGGAAAGAGGACAGAAACATGGGAAAGGTAATAGGTATCGATCTCGGAACGACAAACTCGTGCGTAGCTGTAATCGAGGGAAACGAGCCGGTGATCATTCCGAGCGCTGAAGGTGGACGCACCATTCCTTCGGTCATAGCTCTGGCGAAAAACAACGAGAGGCTCGTCGGACAGCTGGCCAAGAGACAGCAGGTGACCAATCCCGACAACACGATATACAGTATTAAGCGTTTCATCGGCAGAAGGTTTTCCGAGGCCGAGGAAGAGACGAAGCAGGTAACCTACTCGATCAAGAGCGGCAAGAACGACGAGATCCTCGTCGAGCTCAAGGACCGCAGTTATCGCACGCAGGAGATCTCAGCGATGATGCTCCGTGCGATAAAGACCTTCGCCGAGGAGTATCTCGGTGAGGAGGTCACCGAGGCCATAATTACCGTTCCGGCATATTTCAACGACGGCCAGCGTCAGGCGACAAAGGACGCTGGCAAGATCGCGGGACTAGAGGTCAAGAGGATAGTCAATGAACCGACGGCAGCCGCGCTCGCCTACGGGCTCGACAAGGACAAGAAAGGCACGATCGCCATCTACGATCTCGGCGGCGGTACTTTCGACATCTCGATACTCGAGCTCAGCGAGGGCGTATATCAGGTCAAGTCGACAAACGGCGACACGTTGCTCGGAGGCGATGACCTGGACCGCGTGATCGTCAAGTTCATAGTGGATAACTTCAAGGAAACCAGCGGAGTGGACCTGTCCGAGGACAAGATGGCTATGCAGAGGATCAGGGAAGCTGCGGAGAAGGCCAAATGCGAGCTGAGTACGGTCCACGAGACGAATATAAACCTGCCGTTCATCTGCGCAGATGAGGAAGGACCGAAGCACCTCGATTTCGTGCTCACCAGGGCCGAGATGGAAAAGCTGATCCATTCCCTCGTGCAGAGGACTCTCGAACCCTGCAAGCAGGCGCTCGAGGACGCGGGCCTGAAGGTAGAGGACATAGACGACGTCATCCTGGTCGGCGGCTCGACGAGGATCCCCGCCGTGAGGAAGTTCGTGAACGATTTCTTCCGCCAGGAGCCTCACAAGGGCGTCAATCCTGACGAAGTAGTCGCGATGGGCGCCGCCATACAGGGTGGAGTCCTTTCCGGAGACGTCGACGAGATATTGCTGCTCGACGTCACCCCTCTCAGTCTCGGGATAGAGACTCTCGGCGGGATGATGACGAAGCTGATTCAACGTAATACGACGATACCGTGCAAGCATGGTCAGGTGTTTTCCACGGCGACGGACAACCAGCCTGCCGTGAGTATCCATGTTCTGCAGGGTGAGCGCGAGATGGCGAAGGACAACAGGACACTGGCGAGGTTCGACCTGGTCGGTCTCCCGCCCGCACCGCGCGGCGTAGTTCAGATCGAGGTCACATTCGACATCGACGTGGACGGTATCATGCACGTCTCAGCAAAGGATCTTGGCACCAGCAAGGAGCAGAAGATACAGGTCAAGGTCGCGAGCGGCCTTTCCGAGGACGACATCGAGAGGATGGTCAAGGACGCTGCGGAGCACGCCGTCGAGGACGAGCAGAAGAGAAGGGTCGCCAGGGTCCGCAACGAGGCGGAGATTCTCGTCTACTCGACAGAGAAGACGCTCGAGGAACATCTCGACATGATCCCCGAGGACGACAGGGTGATCATCGAGGGAGCGCTGATTGATCTCAGGGATCTCATAAAGAACGAGGAAGCCGATCCGGAGGATATCCGACGCTCATCGGAGAACCTCTCAACAGCGGTATACAAGATCGCCGAGCTGATGTATCATCATGCGACTGACGATTCAGATTCGCTCGGTGGGTAAAAATAATTCTGATATCTCAATAACCGGCGTACAGATATAACAAGCGACCGGATGGGGCATGGCGAAAAGGGACTACTACGAGGTGCTCGGCGTTGAGCGGAGTGCCTCGACCGATGATATAAAGAAAGCTTACCGCAAGCTTGCGCTCAAGCATCATCCCGACAAGAATCCAGGCGACCACGAGGCCGAGGAGAGGTTCAAGGAAGCCACAGAGGCTTACGAGGTCCTCCGCGACCAGGAGAAGAGGACGCAGTACGACCAGTTCGGCCATGCCGGCATGTCTGGCGCAGGCGGTGCAGGCGGATTCGATTTCAGCGGTGGCTTCGATCTGAGCGATGCCCTGCGCGCTTTCATGCGCGATTTTGGTATGGGCGG
The DNA here is from genome assembly GCA_965371515.1 of uncultured bacterium. Taxonomy (GTDB): domain Bacteria; phylum Krumholzibacteriota; class Krumholzibacteriia; order Krumholzibacteriales; family Krumholzibacteriaceae; genus JAUWCL01. The sequence goes on from CBDUYR010000012.1 coordinate 46,672, forward strand.
TGGTGGATTCGACTTCTTCGGAGGCTCCCAGGGAGGTGGAAGAAGGCGGGGCGGAGCGAGGATGAGGGGCCGGGACCTTCAGATACATCTCAAGCTCACCCTCAAGGAGGTCTCCAGGGAGACCGTCAAGAAGATCAAGGTGTCGAGGATGGTCCCGTGCAAGGAGTGCGGCGGCTCGGGCTCCGCGAAGGGTTCCGAACGCAAGACCTGCCCGACCTGCCAGGGACAGGGGGAGATCAGGCAGGCATCGAGATCGCTCTTCGGCACATTCATAAACGTTTCGGCCTGTTCGACATGCGGGGGAGAGGGCACGATAGTGACCGATCCCTGCACGAAGTGCAGGGGCGACGGACGCGTGAAGGGTACGAGCAGCGTCGAGGTAAAGATCCCCGCCGGCGTCTCGACCGGCAATTACATCACATTGTCCGGCCAGGGCGATTCGGCCCCGAGGGGCGGCGTGCCCGGCGACCTGATAATCGTCATCGAAGAGATCGAGGACAAGACCTTCGAGAGGCACGGCTTCGACATCCTGCTCGACCTGCCTGTATCGTTCAGCCAGCTCGCCCTCGGCGACAAGGTCGAGATCCGGACGCTCGAGGGAAAAGCCGTGCTGAAGATCCCCGCCGGGACGCATTCGCACAAGATATTCCGCCTGAAAGGCAAGGGTATACAGAGTCTCCACGGCCACGGCCGCGGCGACCAGCTCGTAAGGCTGATCGCCTGGACGCCGCAGAACATCTCCGGTGAGGAGAAAGAGGCCTTCGAGAACCTCGACAAAAAGCTCAAGAACGACCTTCCGCCCGCTGGCAGGAAGGTCTACACTTCCTGATATGTCATCGGAGAGATTCTTTATCATCAATGAATCGCCCTCCAGGGGGGATGTGGTCGTCCTGGGCGAGGGCGAGTCGCGTCACCTGTTCAAGGTCGTCAGAGCGAAACCGGGCGATGAAGTGACCCTCCTCGACGGCGCGGGCGGCATGTACAGGGCCGTGATCAGGACGGGTGGAACAATCGGCGGCCTGAAAAGGAACTCCGACGTTACGGCCGAGATCGTGTCGGCAAAACAGTCCGGGCCGGCCTTCACCGTCGTTGTCGCGGTGCCCCTGATCAAGTCGCACAGAATGGATATCGCCGTAGAAAAATGCGCAGAGATAGGTGTGAGGCGGATAATACCGTTTCAGTGCGAGAGAAGCATCTGGAAGGGCGGCGAGCGGGAAGCCCTGAAGAAGCGGGAGCGCCTCGAGAGAAAGGTCGCCGCGGCCTGCAAGCAGTCGGGCAATCCGTGGTTCACGAGAATTGAGCCTGTGACTCCATTCGCCGGGTTCCTCGACAGGCTGAAGGATTACGGGAGGATATATCTCGCTGACGCCGACGGCCTGTCATTTTCTGCCGTATCAGGAGAAGAGGACGGCCTGCCGGCGCATCCGCTCGAGATGCTGGGGATAACCGGGCCGGAGGGCGGATTGACGGAAACGGAGAAGGAAGCGCTCGTTTCGGCCGGCGCCGTCAAGGTCTCACTTGGCCTGAACCGGCTCAGAAGCGAGACGAGCTCGTTTTTGATCGCCTCCCTCATGATACTCCGGGAAATGGATTACAGGACATAGAGAAACCCCGCCTTTTGTTGACGCACGGCGTCAGCCGTGTATATAATCCTCGATTAGTCATTATACGGGATCAGATCTCGAAAGGGATGCCATGGCTGGAAATGTAATCACGGTAAAACTGCAGGAGCACCTCAAGGCGGCGATGAAGGAGAAGGACAAGCTCCGTGTCAGCACCATGCGGATGCTGATAAGCGAGATGAAGAACGCCCAGCTCAAAGAGAGAGGGGAGCTGAGCGAGGAGAAGGAGCTCTCCATCCTGACAAGCTACGCAAAGAAGAGGCGCGAGTCGATCAAGAGTTACGAGCAGGGCGGCCGTGACGATCTCGTAGAGAGTGAGCGCAAGGAGCTCGAGATCGTGATGACCTATCTCCCCGAGCAGATGGGAGAGGACGAGATCAGGGCCGAAGTCGAAGGGATAATCGTGGAGACCGGTGCGAGCGGGCCACAGGACATGAGTAAGGTGATGGGACAGATGATGGCAAAGTTCAAGGGCCGCGTCGACGGAGGCATCGTGAAGACGATCGCGATGGAACAACTGCGCGGTGGAAAGGAATAGATAGTTGGAGATAGTACGGATACTGGTGATAGCGCTCCTCGCCTGGTTCTTCATCGTCGGGCTCAAGAGGGGCCTGCTGCGCCAGGTGCTCGAGGTGGTCGGGATCATCGTAGCGTTCCTGGCCGCATTCTACCTCGCCCATGCCCTCGCTGTGTGGATAGAGGGAAAGACCTCGGCCGATTACAGGGTCGCACTCGCACTCGCCGCACTGGCGATCTTCATGGGGATCATCATCGGTGTCCATTTCGTCGGCGACGGACTGCATAAGTTCTTTGGCCTGACGATCATGGGGATGTTCGACCGCGTTGCCGGCGGGTTTTTCGGCGCGCTGAAGGGCGTGCTGCTCGTCAGTCTCGTGTTCTCGCTGATGATGGTCCTCCCGTTTCCCGAAGATCTAAAGGACGAGGTCAGGGAAGACCCGGTTACTGGCGCCATATACCCGGTCCTGCCGTTGATGTTCGATATCGTGATGAGCAATATACCGGGAGGCGCGAAGTTTGAGCAGATCGCGAGGATCAAGGACTCAGACGCGATCAGGGATGCGAAGAAAAAGATCGATAATATAAAGAAAAATTTCGAGAAGAGCAAAGAGCGGCTGGAAAACGACCCTGAAGACTGATACCGCACCGGCATGTACCGGTACGTCCCCCGAAAAGGAATACTAATGGACTCAGGCGCGAGACGTTCCGCATTGAAAGACGAACTGTCGCAGGCGGCGGAGAAGCTCGAGCTCGGCGTCGTACTCGCGATGGTCGCGCGGCAGGCCGTCTCGGAGCGGACGTCAGGCGCCATCTTGTCCGAGCCGCTACTCGGCACTATCGAAGAGATAGAGAAGCGCCAGAACGGGACGCTCGAGCTTATGAAGGTCAGGCAGAAGGGGGAGGACCTGCCGATATCCGGCTGGAGGGACAGCACGGCGGAGCTCTCGAGGATCAGAGCCGAGGGGATGACTTCATCGGGCGAGGACCTGGTGGCCATCGCCGCCGCCGAGAGGAAGGCGGGCGAGGTGAGCAGGTTCATAGAGAGATCGAGGGAGGACCTGCCTCTACTCTCGAAATATCTCACCGGATTCTCCATCAGCGACGAGATCGTCAAGAGGATCGCGAAGACGATCGGTCCCGATTTCGAAGTGCTCGACAGGGCGAGTCCCGAACTCGCCCGGCTGAGGAAGAAGGTCGGCAATCTCCGCTCGAAGCTCCGGAAGGAGTGCGCCGACTTCGTTTCCTCTCACACGAAGGGAAGGGGAGAGGAGTTTGTCACGGTGCGCGGGGAGAGGTTCGTAGTCTCCCTGCCGAGAGACGAAGCGTCGCATGTCAAGGGCATCGTCCACCACCAGAGCGGCAGCGGGGCCTCTCTCTTCATGGAGCCCCTCGAGTTCGTCGAGGAGAACAACCGCCTCGAGGCGGCCATGCGCGGCGAGCGGGACGAGGTCCTCAGGATCCTCGCCGACCTGACATCAGAAGTATATACAGCAAGAGACGACCTGTCCGGCAACCAGGACAATCTTCTCATCCTCGACGAGATAAGGGCCAGGTCGGTATTCGCCGAAAAATACATTTGCGTACAACCCGGGCACAGCACGGACGGCACACTCGTAATAAGGTCGGCGAGGCACCCCCTTCTCGTGAAGGGGTTCACCGATGAGGGAGTGGGCAGGGAAGTGACTGGTCTCGATCTCTCATGCGGAGCAGAACTGAAGACCCTCGTGATCTCCGGCCCCAACGCGGGCGGGAAGACCGTCGCCCTCAAGACCATAGGCCTCATGGTCCTGATGGACAGGCACGGGCTGCTGCTGCCATGCCTCGACGGTACGGTCATTCCCGACTATCCCGCTGTCTTCGTCGACATCGGCGACGACCAGTCGATCGAGAAATCGCTCAGCACCTTCTCGTCGAGGGTGATCAAGATGAACAGGATCCTCGAGCTTGCCGGTCCGGATTCGATCGTCCTCGTCGACGAGATAGGTGACGGGACAGATCCGGAAGAAGGAGCGGCGCTGGCCGGTGCCCTGCTCGAAGATCTCTCCACGAGATGCGGCAGGACCGTCGTGACGACGCACATGAGCTTTCTCAAGGGCTGGGCCCACGATACTGATTACGCCGAGAACGCCACCCTCGAGTTCGACCCCGCCGAACTGCAGCCACTCTACAGGATGAAGATGGGTATACCGGGACGGAGCTGGGGTATCGAGACTGCGGGAAGGATGGGGCTCCCGGAAGAGATCATAGATAAGGCCAGGGAGAACATGGCCAGCCCGTCGCTCAGGCTCGAGGAGTTGCTGGCCGATCTTGAGAGGACCGAGCACATGCTCGCAGCCGAGCGCGAGCAGCTGATCGGCAGGGAGGGAGAGCTCGAACGCCTCGTCAACAGCTATCGCAACCGCCTCGATCACCTCGAGAAGAACCGCGAGGAGCTCGAACAGGAGGCGCGCAGGGAGGCGCTCGACATCGTCAAGTCGACGCGCGTAGAGATGGAGCGGCTCGTAAAGGATATCCGCACCGCTCAGGCGGAGCGCAAGGTGATCGCCCGCTCGAAACATGAGATACAGAAAAGAACCGAGCAGTTCGAGAAGAAAATAAAGCCGCTCAGGCCGGAAGACTCCCTCGAGCCGGTCGACCCGGCCGATCTTGTTCCCGGCCAGTGGGTGATGATCATCAGCCTCGGCAGGAAAGGGAGGGTGATCGAGGTCGAAGGGACCTCCAGGGTGCTGGTGGAACTGCCCGGAGGCATAAGGGTAGAAACAAAGACAGGCGATCTCTCGAGGGCGGAGGGCCCGAAAGGTGAGCCGAAAAAGCCGCAGGTCAGATACGACGTGCCTTATGACGTGCCGGTCGAGACAGAGCTTATGATCCGCGGGCTCGAGAGGGCAGAAGCTATGGAAAAAGTCGACGCCTTCATCGACAGGGCCGCCCTGCAGGGCCTCGAAACGGTGCGGATCATCCACGGAATAGGCCGGGGGATCCTGAAGCAGGCGGTATACGACATGCTGAGAAGCGATCCGCGCGTCGCCGATGTCAGGCCGGGCGAACCGGCGCTCGGCGGTGACGGAGTTGCGATAGTGAAGTTGAAATAGACTTTGTACAGAAGGGATGTGAGAGAATGATCATCAGGAAACTGAACGACATGGAGATCATGAAGACCGCGCACGGCGTCGATGCGCGCAACCTGTACGATACCGGTGATGCTATGGTCACGGTGATCACGCTGACGCCGGGCCAGAACCTCAAGCGTCACATCACCCCGGTAGACGTGATCTTTTACGTGCTGGAAGGAACGGGCGTAGTGGAGGTCGGCGAGGAGAAGGCAGAGGTCACGAAAGATTCGCTTGTCGAGAGTCCGAAGGACATCATGCACTGCTGGTACAACGAGAGCGACGCCGACCTGCGGTTCATGGTCATCAAGGCCCCGAAGCCGAAGACGAAAACGACTTTCATCTCGGATAATTGACAGGTCAGAAAAAGGTAACTGAACAGCGATGATACCAGAAAATGTCATTGACGACATCAGGGAGCGGACGGATATCGTAGACGTGATCGGCGGAGTCCTCGATCTGAAGCGCGCCGGGCGCAATTTCAAGGCTCTATGTCCCTTTCACGGCGAGAAGACCCCGAGCTTCATGGTCAGCCCCGATAAGCAGATCTACCACTGCTTCGGCTGCGGCAAGGGCGGGAACGTCTACAGCTTCCTGATGGAGTACGAAGGGGTCGGGTTCGTGGAGGCGGTAAAGGAGCTCGCGGGGCCTCTCAACGTCGACGTCGGGAGGTACCTGACCGGAAGCGAGGACCGCAGCAGGTTCGATCCATACTACCGGGCGATGGAGTTCGCACAACTCCACTTCAGAAAAGGGCTCGAGGAGAGCAGTGAAGCCTCTGAATACCTCGATCGCAGGGGATTCGGCAGAGAACTGGTCGAGAAGTACAGGATCGGCTTCGCCGGTCCCTCCTGGGAATCGCTCTACAAGGCGGCTTCGGAGACGGACATAAAGAAGGATACCCTGCTCGAGATGGGGCTGATAATGCGGAGCAGGGGGTCTACGGGCTACAGGGACTACTTCAGGAACCGCATAATGTTCCCCATCCACAGTCTCCCTGGGCGAGTAGTGGGTTTCGCGGGCCGTGTCCTGGACAGTTCAGAGCCAAAATACCTCAATTCGATGGATAATCCCATCTACCACAAGGGTAAAATTCTCTACGGGCTCAACCAGACGAAGGATGATATTCGCAAGTCCCGAACAGCCGTGATAGTAGAGGGTTATGTAGACCACCTGATGCTGTGGGATAGTGGGATCACCAATATATGTGCCGTATGCGGCACTTCACTGACAGAAGATCAGGCCAGACTCCTTGCACGATACGCTAAACGTATATATATTATCAATGACGGTGACAGGGCGGGAGTACGTGCGGCAGTAAGGGCTGCTGACCAGCTTGTAATCGAGGGGCTGGATACCAGTATAGTCGTTCTGCCGGAAAAAGAGGATCCCGACAGTTTCATAAGAAAAGAAGGAGTAGAGGCTCTCCGGGAGTTGATGAGTTCTGCTCCTGATTATTTTAACTACCTCCACGGCGAGGTCAGGAAAGGGTCAAGGACTGCAGCGCGCAAGCAGCAGGTCGTAGAGCACCTGCTTGCGACGGTTTCGCGGGTAGACGACGGGGTGAGGCGGGAGATACTTCTGCAGGAAGTTTCCAGTCTATTCGAGATACCCGTAGCGACCCTGAAATCGAGCCTCAAACCGGGAAAAAGGCGCAAGTCGCCCGCCGAAGGACCCGTTCGGCACACCGTCACAAAAAGAGAAGAGAACCAGAAGGTGATGTTCAGGATCGCGCTCACGAGCGCGGACCTGGCCGCCATGGTCACCGATAATCTGATCGAGGAGGATCTCGAGGGGGAGTGTCACAGGAAGCTCCTCAAGGCCCTCAAGGAGGCAATGGAGAACGGTGTTGATCCTGCCGGGATCCGGTTCATAGGCTCGATCAGCGACCCGGAGCTCTCGACACTTGCCGCCGAGATAACGCTTGCCGAGCCGCCCCCGGGCCCGGCGCGGGAGATCCTGCACGATACGCTGCTGTGGATCAAGAAGGCGGCCCTGAAGGTCGAGATGGCCGAGATGAAGGAACGCCTCACGCAGCTCGAAGAAGAAGGTTCGGACGAGACTTCATCCGAGAGGATAGGAATAGTCTCGGCTTATATAGAGATCGAGAGAGAGCTCGGCAAACTGGAAATCAAGGAGGATTCTCAGTCTTGATGGATCGCGACAGAATTGAAGAAGTTCTTGTAGAAATCAGGAAACTCGCCGGTGAGAAGGGTTACGTTCTCCACGATGAGATAGAGGGTCTGGTAGGGACGGAGTTTAATCCCAATGATATCATCCCCCTCTACGACAAGCTCAGCGAAGAGAACATAGAGTTCTTCGATACCGACGAGAAGGCCAAGTTGAAGATCGATGCCCAGGCCAGGCGCGAGCAGAAGGAAGCGAAGAAAGCCGACGATATGCTCAGTCCCGGCATCCGGTACGACGATCCGGTGAGGATGTACCTTCGCGAGATGGGTAAGGTCCCGCTGCTCAACCGCGAGGGTGAGATCGAGATCGCCAAGCGCATCGAGACGGGCAATGCCAAGGTCGTCCACGCGATCTTCAGTCTGACCGCGACGACCGATCGCTTCGTCGAGTATGTAAGGCTTATCGAGGCCGAGGAGGTGCGCCTCGAGGACGTCATCCAGCTCGAGACAGGAGGACTTCACCCGCATTTCTCGGGAAAGAAGGACCAGAAGAAGTACACCTCGATTCTCAAGCAGATAATCAAGCTGCGCAACGAGACCGACGATATCAGGGCACAGCTTCGCAAGCGCATCAGCAAGAAGAAGGAAGCGGAGCGCACCAAACAACTCGAGGAGAAGAACCGGAAGCTCAAGGAAAAGTACTCGAAGATCAAAGTGCACCCAGTTCAGGTCGCCCGGATGGTCAACTGTAACAAGGAGATCCTCATCGAGCTCGAGAAGCACTACAAGGAGCTTCGCGAATACGAGAAGTTCATCGGCATGACCACCGACGAAGTGCGCGACGCAGTGAAGACAATGAAGGGACGCTCAACAAAGGCAAAGTCGGTCCTGAAGAAGAAGATCAAGTGGTCAAAAGATAATCTCGAGGATTTCTCCGGAAGGATAAAGGTCATCGAGCGCGAGTGCCGCCAGATCGAGAAACGCGATAACGTCGAGTACCAGTCGCTGAAGAAGATCGTCCGCGACGTCAGGTTCGGCGAGCGCAAGGCCGAGAGGGCAAAGCAGGAGATGATAGAGGCGAATGTCCGCCTCGTTATCTCGATCGCCAAGCGATATACGAACCGCGGACTCGAATTTCTCGACCTGATCCAGGAGGGCAACAGCGGCCTGATGCGCGCTGTCGACAAGTTCGATTACCGCAAGGGTTACAAGTTCAGCACCTACGCCACGTGGTGGATCAGGCAGGCGATCACAAGGGCGATTGCCGACCAGGCGAGGACGATCAGGGTGCCGGTGCACATGATCGAGGCGATTAACAAGGTCTCGCGCACCCAGCGCAAGTTGATTCAGGAATTCGGCCGCGAACCGACGCCCGAAGAGGTGGCGAGCCGACTCGACTATCCCGTCGGCAAGGTCAAGAGCGTGATGAAGGCCTCGATGGAGCCGATATCGCTCGACAGGCCGATAGGCGAGGACGACGACAGCAATCTCAGCGACTTCATCGAGGATACCGGTGCCTCGTCGCCCGACCAGACGGCCGCCCACTCGATGCTCAAGGACCAGGTGGCCAGGGTGCTCGCGACCCTGACCCAGAGGGAAGAGAAGGTCGTAAGATTGAGGTTCGGTCTCGGCGATGGGACCCCGAGGACCCTGGAGGAGGTCGGCACGATCTTCAAGGTGACAAGGGAGAGGGTGCGGCAGATCGAGGCGAAGGCGCTGAGGAAGCTCATGCACCCCAGCCGTGCGCGAAAACTCAAAGGGTATATAGATATATAGACAACCAGGGAAAGGGCCCATAGCTCAGCGGTAGAGCCCCCGGCTCATAACCGGTCGGTCACAGGTTCAAATCCTGTTGGGCCCACCAGAAAATCATCGCCGACCCGTGAAAACGGGTCGGCGGTTCTGTATATACATGTGTGAGAATAAGATGGCTGAAGACTATTTCCAACTCAATATATCAGGTTAAATACTAGAGGTTTATATGCTTTATTTTGACCCGCAATGTATGGTATAATGCCCAAAAGCGATGAAGATCTCATTTATAACAGAAACATGATTATCTGATGCTGCGAGCACGAAGAGTCGAATGATTTATCGATAAGATTTTGAAGTAAATTAATCAAATCTTTTCAACCAGTGATAAATCAGGAGGTATATTCGTGAAAAGCGCATTCATCGCAATTTTCTGTTTCCTGCTGCTAATTTCATCTTCCAGCCTGATGGCCCAGGACCAGGTTGTCTTCGAAGCGCCACAAACATTCGCGTTCTATGATGAGTACACTAGTAAATATATTTATTCGGTCTGCACTTTCGACTTTGACGGGGATGGGATCCTGGACCTGGCCGCTGGTCTGGATGATGATCCAAACATCGGAATATTATTTGGCAAAGGCGATGGCACTTTCCATAACGAGGCAGGATACAATTATGCTGAAGATTACGATCAATTTTATTTTATAGAAACTGATGATTTTGATAATGACGGAGACGCCGACCTCGTTGCTGCATGCAGATATAATCATGACAATAGAGTCGTAATCTTTCTGAATGATGGGGATGGCACGTTCACTCCCGGAGGAGAAACAGAGTTCCCGGATGAATTTCGACCTAGACAGTTATGTCTGTCCGACTTCGACGGAGATGGAAATAACGATCTGGCGGTTCTCTTTTATCAAAAAGACGAATATATGGAGAAGGTATCGATACTTCTGAGCAACGGTGACGGAACATTCGAGAATGCTATTGATACTCCTTTGGATTGGTATATTTACCTGTCTTCGATATGTGCTTCAGATTTCGACAACGACGGAAATACCGACCTGGCCGTAACCAGTTCTTACAATGGAAAGGTCATGATCCTGCTTGGCAAAGGGAATGGGCAGTTCGACACAGGGAAACCGATCCCTGCCTATAATGTCGGAGACAACCCTCTTTGGTTAACGGCATCGGATTTCGATCTCGACGGAAATATCGACCTGGCGGTCGCGAACGATGACTCCAATGATATTTCAATCCTTCTTAACGAAGGTGATGGGACCTTCAGGAAAGGATCCACATATCATGTTAGTTATCCTGCGGGGTCCCCTGATAATATTTATAGCTCAGATCTCAATGGAGACGGCTATGCCGATTTAGCAGTCACTGCTGGATATCTTATCGTGTTTCTCGGCAATGGAACGGGGAACTTTCAGTTCGAAGGGCAGTACCATGCCGATGCGTTGTCGACATTATTAGGTGGAGATTTCGACCTCGACGGAGATCTGGATCTCCTCGTTCGAGGAGATTATCTTCAAGTTATTGTCTATAAGAACAACGGCGACGGTACGTATCTTGTTCCTGAGTACTATAGATATTATAATTGTCACACCGTTTCCACTTCGGATTTCAACGGTGACGGAGACATCGATCTTGTGTCCATGAGCGACGACGACCTCGATATATTTCTCGGCAATGGAGACGGAACATTACAACATCTGATAGACTATGAAGTCGGGGCTGATGCGAGGTCCGTGTGCATCGCGGATTATAACGGTGACAGTATCGAAGACCTCGCTCTGATCAACAGATCCCCACGAACCGCTTCTCTCTTTCTCGGCAATGGAGACGGGACATTTCAGAGCAGGACGGATTATGCGGCCGGAAGCGATCCCGAAGAGGCCTGTACAGCCGACTTTGACGGTGATGGAGAAATGGACCTTGCAATAACGAATGGCTCTCCATCGGAAGTCTCTATACTCTTTGGAAACGGCGACGGGACGTTTCAGAGTCCTGCGAGTGTCTCGGCTTATGGCTTGATACATCCCTACGGGATATGCGCCTCCGACTTTGACGGTGATGGCGACATCGATCTTGCAGTAGGAGACGATTCGTTGCATTGGAGTCATAACGGACTAGGCTTTATGGAGAATAATGGGGATGGGACGTTTCAACCTCCGGCAATCTACTACTCCGAATGGAGAACGAAAGTTCTTGTCGCAGCCGATCTTGACAGGGATGGTGACAGCGACATCGTTGCAAAAAGTACATACGGAATCTGGACCTACCTGAATGACGGAGATGGGACGTTCGTAGCCCATCACTGGAATTACATAAATGCAATAGAGTCGTTTTGTATATCGGATTTCAATCACGATAGGGTTCCTGATATTGCAGCAATAGGTAGCAGACCCGATTTATCGCTCTTGATGGGAAATGGCGATGGGACATTCCAGGATAAGCAGACCTTTTATGCGGGAGGCGGTTGGGATATCTGCGCTTCCGATTTCGACGGTGATGGAAACGCCGACCTTGCTGCTGCACTAGGGATAGATGTTATGATCGCGCTTAATCTCACTCCCATTGCGACTGCAATCGAAAACGAATCGCTGATCCCCACAGTGCCGAATTTTTTACAAAACTTCCCAAATCCTTTTAATCCTGTCACCACACTCAGGTTCTCGCTGCCCGAATCCGGTCATGTGCGCATCGCCGTTTACGATGCAGCGGGTCGCGGAGTGGCTGTAATCGCCGACCGTCGTTTCCAGGCAGGATATTCAGAAGTTGTCTGGGACGGCAGGAACGAAAACGGAAGGGCACTCGCCTCCGGCATATATTTCGCGCGGATGACGGTGAAGGACTTCACCGTGGCTAAAAAACTCGTACTGCTGAGATAGTACATAAGATTATTTCTCTCAAAGGGAGATAGGTGTCATGAAACGGAGTGTATCGGTCCTGGGTCTGATGTGTCTTGGACTATTTGTCCTGAGTACGGGTGCCTCGCTCGGGCAGTCTGTTGGTTCCATCGTGGAATGGGGTGATCGGGTCGTCCTGGACCCATCGGAATTCGATGGTATTGTGTTGGTCGCCGCGGGCGCGAATCACAGCCTGGGTCTAAAGTCAGACGGGGCGATTGTAGCCTGGGGGAGTAGCACTTATGGCCAGTGCAATGTTCCTGAACCGAACGAGGGCTTCGTGGCAGTCGCCGGGGGCGAGTGGCACAGCGTGGGGCTAAAGTCTGACGGGACAATTTTGGCCTGGGGGAGGAACTACGATGACCAGTGCGACATCCCCGAGCCGAACGAGGGTTTTGTGGCGGTTGCGGGGGGCAGCTTTCACAACCTGGGCCTAAAATCCGACGGGACGATCGTAGCCTGGGGGAGCAACAGATTTGGTCAATGCGACATCAAAGGACCGAACAGGGACTTCGTGGCGGTTGCAGCGGGTGAGAATCACAGCCTGGCTCTTAAAGCCGATGGGACGGTTGTGGGATGGGGGAGTAGCACTTATGGTCAGTGCGACGTCCCTGAGCCGAACGAGGGCTTTGTGGCGGTCGCCGGGGGTCAGCATCACAGCCTGGGCCTCAAGACCGATGGGACGATTGTAGCCTGGGGGAACAACGGCTATGGTCAGTGCGACGTCCCCGTACCGAACGGGGGCTTCGTGGCAGTTGCCGGGGGCGGTCGTCACAGCATAGGCCTTAAGTCCGATGGGACGATCGTGGCCTGGGGCTACAATTACTATGGTCAGTGCGACATCCCCGTTCCGAACGAAGAGTATATGGCAGTTGCTGGGGGTGGTCTACACAGCCTGGGCCTGAAGGCCGATGGGACGATTGTGGCCTGGGGGAGGAACAACTATGTCCAGTGCGACATCCCCGTACCGAACGAGGGCTTTGTTGGGGTCGCAGGGGGTGGGGGTCACACCCTGGCTTTTAATATCGATGGGGTGATTGTGGCCTGGGGGGGCAACAGCTACGGTCAGTGCGATATCCCTGAGCCGAACGAGGGTTTTGTGGCGGTCAGTGGTGGCGGCTGGCACAGCCTGGGGCTCAAGACCGACGGGACGATCGTGGCCTGGGGGCTCAACAGCGATGGCCAGTGCGACGTACCAACGCCTAACGAGGGCTTCACTGCGGTCGCTGCAGGCGATAAGCACAGCCTTGGCCTGAAGGCCGACGGGACGATCGTGTCCTGGGGGAACAACGACATAGGCCAGTGCGACATCCCTGAGCCGAACGAGGGTTTTGTTGCCGTTGCTAGCGGTCCGTATTTCAGCCTCGGTCTAAAGACCAACGGGATGATCATGGCCTGGGGAAATAACTACTCTGGCCAGGGCGATGTTCCTGAGCCGAATGAGGGTTTTGTGGCGGTCGCCGCAGGAGGGGATCATAGCCTGGGCCTTAAATCCGACGGGACGATTGTGGTCTGGGGCTCCTTCTACGCGGGCTGGGGCCCCTCGCCGAACGAGGGATTCGTGGCGGTGGCCGGAGGCTCATTTCACAGCCTGGGTCTCAAGTCCGACGGGACGATCGTGGCCTGGTGGTTGAACGACCTAGGCCAGTGCGATGTCCCTGAACCGAACGAGGGTTTCCTGGCGGTTGCCGGGGGTGGTAATCGCAGCCTGGCTTTGAGAAGTACATCTACAACTGACGTCGAGGACCCCGGGCCGGGTAATGTGCCCGGAGCCGAGATGATCGAGATACTTTCTCTCTCGCCCAATCCGTTCAATCCATCAACTGAGGTTTACTTCGAGACGAGTTTGTTCGGTCACGTAAGCCTGGAAGTCTATGACGTTAGCGGGAGGCGTGTGAGCACAGTCGACCTTGGGTATGTGGGGCCGGGCCGGCATCGGGCGCAGTGGGACGGACGTGACGGGAGTGGTGTCAACCTGGTCTCGGGGGTCTATTTTCTGAGTCTGCGTGGTATTGCGGGCGATTCCCGGTCGGTGAAGGCGGTTCTGGTCCGCTGACATGATATTGAAAAACTTTTTATCTAAAAGGGGACAGGCATCATGAAACGAAGTGGATCAATCCAGGGTCTGATGTGCCTTGGATTATTCGTCCTGAGTACGGGTGCCGCGCTCGGGCAGTCTGTTGGTTCCATCGTGGTATGGGGCGATCGGGTCTTTGCGGAACAATCAGCGCTTGATAGTCTCGTGGCGGTCGCCGCGGGCAATGATCACAGCCTTGGTCTAACGTCCGATGGGAAGATCTTGGCTTGGGGGGACAACGATGTCGGCGAGTGCGATGTCCCTGCACCGAACGGGGGCTTCGTGGCGGTCGATGGGGGCAGGAATCACAGCCTGGGACTAAAGTCCGATGGGAGGATCGTGGCCTGGGGGGGGGATTTATATATCATGTGCTTGGTCCCGGAGCCGAACGAGGGCTTTGTGGCGGTCGCCGCGGGCGGTCGTCACAGCCTGGGTCTTAAGTCAGGCGGGACGATCGTGGCATGGGGGGACAACAACGATGGCCAGTGCAGTGTCCCGGAGCCGAACGAAGGTTTTGTGGCGGTTGCTGCAGGAGAGTGGCACAGCTTGGGCCTTAAATCCAACGGGACGATCGTGTCCTGGGGACGAAACGACTGTGGCCAGTGCGACGTTCCTGAACCGAACGAGGGTTTTGTAGCAGTCACCGGGGGCGTGTATCACAACCTGGGCCTTAAGACTGACGGGACGATTGTTGCCTGGGGGAAGAACGACTATGGCCAGTGCGACATTCCTGCGCCGAACGAGGGCTTCGTCGCGGTTACAGGGGGTGACCGACATAGCCTGGGCCTTAAGACCGACGGGACGATCGTGGCCTGGGGGTACAACAACTATGGCCAGTGCGACGTCCCTGAGCCGAACGAGGGGTTTGTGGCTGTCGCCGGTGGCTATAAGCACAATCTTGGGCTAAAGACCGATGGGACGATTGTGACCTGGGGCGACAACGACATCGGCCAGTGCATGATCCCCGCGCTGAACGAGGGCTTCGTGGCGGTAGCAGGAGGTGAGGATCATAGCCTGGGTGTAAAGTCCGACGGGAAAATCGTGGTCTGGGGAGATAACGACTATGGCCAGTGCGACGTCCCCGTGCCAAACAATGGCTTCGTGGCGGCCGACGGGGGCGTGAGGCACAGCCTAGGATTAAAGTTCAACGGGAGGATCGTGGCTTGGGGGGACAACACCTATGGCCAGTGCGATGTTCCTGAACCGAACGATGATTTCGTGACGCTCGCCTCAACCGGGTGGCACAGCCTGGGTCTGAAGTCCGACGGGACGATTGTGGCCTGGGGGTCCAACGGCTCCGGCCAGTGCGATGTCCCCGCACCGAACGAAGACTTCGTGGTGATCGCCGGGGGCGGTGCTTACAGTCTTGGTCTAAAGTCCGACGGGACGATCGTGACTTGGGGTAATACCGGCGGCGTTCCCGCACCGAACGAGGACTTCGTGGCAATCGCCGCGGGCGGGTCTCACTGCCTGGGCCTGAAGACCGATGGGACAATCGTGGCCTGGGGGTACAACTTCTATGGTCAGTGTGATGTCCCAGCGCCGAACGAAGGGTTCGTGGCGGTCGCCGCGCACGGGTGGCACAACCTGGGTCTAAAGTCCGATGGAACGATTGTGGCCTGGGGGTACAATTATAACCGCGAGTGCAATGTCCCTGAGCCGAACGAGTACTTCGTGGAGGTCGCCGCGGGCGGGTGGCACAGCCTGGGTTTAAGAATCTCATCTACAACCGATGTCGAGGAACACGGGCCCGGTGGTCTGCCCGGAGCCGCGATGATCGAGATACTCTCTCTCTCGCCTAACCCGTTCAATCCGTCTACTGAGGTTTACTTCGAGACGCGTTTGTTCGGTCAGGTGAGCCTGGAAGTCTATGACGTTAGCGGGAGGCGTGTGAGCACAATCGACCTTGGGTATGTAGGGCCGGGCCGGCATCGGGCGCAGTGGGACGGACGTGACGGGAGTGGGATCAACTTGGTCTCGGGTGTGTATTTTCTGAGTCTGCATGGCATCGCGGGTGATTCCCGGTCGGTGAAGGCGGTTCTGGTCCGCTGAGGCGAAAAAAGAAGATTCTTTAGCTCATAGGGGGCAGGCATCATGAAACGAAGTGGATCAATCCTGGGCTTGATGTGCCTTGGTTTAATTGTCCTGAGTACGAGCGCCGCGCTCGGACAGTCTGTTGGTTCTATCGTGGAATGGGGCGATCGGGTCGT
>CBDUYR010000013.1:0-59289 GCA_965371515.1 uncultured bacterium
TTCTTTCATACCCTGCTCGGTCCGGACCATTATCTCCCCTTCATAATGATGGCGAGAGCGGGGCGCTGGTCTAACTCGAAGACGGCGATCGTTACTGTCCTGTGCGGGGTCGGCCATGTGCTGAGCTCCGTACTCCTCGGATTCGCCGGGATCTTCCTCGGCACTCAGCTCTCGAGGCTCGAGGCGTTCGAGTCGGCACGCGGCGAGATCGCCGCCTGGCTGCTGATCGTCTTCGGGCTCCTTTATTTTATCTGGGGTGTCCGCAGGGCAATCCTCAACAGGCCGCACAGGCACGAGCACAAGCATCTCGGCGACGTCGTCCACGAGCACTCGCACGACCATCACGACGAACATGCCCATCCTCATCTCGAGAAGGGCCGGCCCAACTACACCCCGTGGGTCCTCTTCGTGATATTCGTCCTCGGCCCGTGCGAGCCCCTGATACCGATCCTGCTGTATCCCGCCGCCAGACACGACATGGGGAGCGTGATCCTCGTCGGTTCGATCTTCTCAGTCGTTACAGTCGGTACGATGCTGGCTGCAGTGATGCTGTCGCTGGCGGGAGTGAAGATGGTAAGGCTGGACAGGCTGGAGAGGTATTCTCACGCGCTTGCCGGAGCGATTGTCATGTTCAGCGGCCTGGGGATACGCTTTCTCGGGCTCTGAGCGTACCGATCTGCGAGACGATTATTCCCAGCAGCATCAGCACGCATCCTGCAAGCCCCCTCGCGGGGAGCACCTCACCGAGAACGAGCCATCCGCCGAGAGCGGCGAAGATTGTCTCGAGGCTCAGTATTATCGCTGCATGGGCGGGAGGAGTCTTGCGCTGTGCTATGATCTGAAGCGTATATGCCACTCCGACCGACAGCAGCCCTCCGTACAGGATGGGGAGGGTGGCGTCAAGTATTCCCGCGATCTCGATCTCCTCGAACAGGAGCGCCGCGGCAAAGCTCAGAACTGAACATGCGACGAACTGTATCATTGCAAGCACCACCGCTTCGGTCTTGTGGATCAGTACGCTTATCAGCAGCACATGTATCGCCCAGAACAGAGTTCCGGCGAGGACGATCAGATCGCCCTTCGAGATCGAGAAGGTGCCGGTGAAGCTCAGGAGGTAGAGTCCCGCGGCGGCAAGGAGAACCCCGAACCAGGTGCCGGCTGCGGTCTTGCGGCCGATAGCGATGCCCAGAACAGGCACGAGGACCACGTAAAGCCCCGTGATGAATCCAGCCTTGCCGGCGGTCGTGTATACGAGGCCCGTCTGCTGGAATGAGGCGCCGAGAAAGATCACAGTACCCGCGACGATGCCGCCCATCAGCGTCGTGCGTTTCCATCCGCCGCCTTCATCCGGCCCGGCTCCGCGCCGCCTTCGCGCCGCCGCGATCGCAAAAGGCAGGAGCGCGAGACTTCCCAGCGCGAACCTGACTGCGTTGAAGGTGAACGGCCCGACATGCCTCATCCCCACTCGCTGCGCTACGAACGCGAATCCCCAGATGATCGCAGCGAGCAGCAGGAGGCCTTCCGATCCGAGCTGGCCCTTTTTCACGATATCCTCCCGATAGCGGGACTGCTAGTGGCTGAAGGTATACTTGTAATTGCTGAACAGGCTTCTCGTCTTGTGAAGGTAGAAGTCGTGCTCCACGGGGCTGTAGTCGAGGTACTTGTATCCTTCTATCGACATTGCTCCCGCCGACTCGATCTGTGTTCCTTCGTGCCATTCGTTGAATGACGTGATCCCGATGAACGGGGGCTGGATCCTGTGCGTCTCGACGAACATCGCGTAATAATACTCTCCCCTGTCCCGGTCGCGCCTGTTGACGTCGTTCCACGGCCTGATGCGGGTATCGTCGTAGCCGGGGCCGATGCAGGGGATGAAGAGAGTCTCGTTATCGAGTGCCCATCCTGCGATATCCTGCCAGTTCGTTGTAGTCGAGCCCCACGTGAAGCCGTCGATCGCGAAATATGTATAACAGCCGTCGAATCCGCTGTCGAGTATGAAGTCGAGGTGATCCTCCTCGACGAGCAGCCCGATGACCAGTGCGTCGTATTCGGTACCGCGGATAGTGTTCGCGCCTCCGGGCGTGAGTATCGTCTTCCACTTGTCTGCGTCGATCAGGTACGAGTCGTAGACGTAGAACATCGGCTTCTCGCCGAACCTGTCGGTCCTGTAGAAGGCCGGATGATCGCCGTATTCGTCGATTATATATGCGATCGCCTCTCTTGTCGCCGCCGCCGTCCGCCCCTCGAACGGTTCTATATGAAAATCGACCCTGAGGCCGTGCTGCCACGCGGCGTCGAGTATGCCGGGGACCGCTTTATCGGAAAAGCTGTTCCGTCCCCACCACGAGACGCAGATCACGCCGGCGCCGGCCAGACGGATCTCGAAGCAGTGCCTGGCGATCGTCACGGGGTCGTTCGAGCTGTAGCAGCCGGTTCTCGGGTAGAAATTCGAGCCGATGTCGTCCCCGCCGGGGTAGGACCTGCCGGTCTCGCTTCCATCCGGCTCGAGAACGGCGTGATTCCAGTGCCTGTATTCGCCGTCGAATTCGGGAGTCCCGTACCAGGCGTAGTAGAAGATGTGGAAATCCATAGACCTGGGCAGATATTCGGGAAGCCCTGAGATCTGCTCATCCAGTTTGCTGTCGTCTCCGCCGCCGCAGCCGGCTGCGAGGACGAGAATCGCCGCGAGAAGGATACATATCGGTCCGCGCATGTCATTTTCTCCATCGAAACGGGGTACGGGTCGACGACGCCGACCGCAACATCATACGTTATTGCAGGATAACCAAGAAGTTCCCGCCAGTCAAGGGGGCGAAAAGAGTCTTGAAGGGGACCGCGGCGGGCATTTAGAATGTCAGGGCAGAGATTGACCTCATACTTTATCAGGATTCGGGAGAGATCGTGAAAGGATCGTTCAGAAGGACCTTCGTCGAATATCTATTCATCACGATCGGGGCTTTCATCATGTCCCTCGGAGTCGGTGTATTCCTTATCGACGCGAAGGTCGTGCCGGGAGGGGTCACAGGGCTCTCAATGGCTGTGCACTATATGACGGGGAACACGATTCCGGTCGGGATCCTCATGTGGGTACTCAACATTCCTCTCTTCATCTGGGGAATCGTCGAGCTGGGCAGGTCATTCGGATTCAGGACTTTCTGGGGATTCAGCGTGAACGCCTTCTTCATCGATTTCCTCCGCGGTGACATCGTGAAGTCGATCAGGCTCCAGGACAGCGTGGCTGTCCAGTACCTTCTCGAGAACGATTTCTTTTTCCTTGTCCTCATCGGTGCAGTCTTTCTCGGCGTTGGACTCGGGATCATATTCAAGTTCAAGGGCACCACGGCGGGCAGCGACATCGTCGCGGCGATCGCGAGAAAGCGCTGGAAGTTCAAGCCGGGGATAACGATCATCGTCACAGACTTTTTCGTCATATGCATCGCCGGGCTGGCGATCCATCTCAAGGGGCTGTCGCCCGGAACGCCGGTCCTCGTCCTCATGCTTTACTCGTTCCTCCTCCTTCTGATCTCCTCGCAGCTGATCGACGTGATAATATTCGGATTCGACTACGCCAAGTCGGCTTACATCATCTCCGACAGGCACGAGGAGATCGCAAGCGAGATAACGCAGGGACTCGGCAGGGGAGCCACAGCCTTCCACGGGAAGGGGCTGTACAAGGGAGTCGAGAGGGACATCATCTTCACCGTGGTCAGCCGTCGCGAGATATTCAGGCTCGTCGAGAGGGTAAAGAAGATCGATCCCAATGCCTTCATGATAATCAGCCGCGTGCACGAGGTGCTCGGCGAGGGCTTCATGCCGAGGGGCGAGGTCGATCTCGACAAGCTGACGATGATAAAGAAAAACAGTAAACAATTGCCGGGAAAGAAGGATGCATGAACCGCTACCACGTCCGGCGAAAGGAAAAGGAGATAATTGACGCGGGCGAGATGCGCGAAATACTGGTCTCCGGCAGGCTCGCGTCTATAGCGCTGTGCCGGGACGGCGAACCATACGTCGTCACTATGAATTACGGCTACGATGAGGAGAGCGAGACGCTCTACTTTCACTGTGCACACGAGGGACAGAAGATAGATTTTATCAATGACAACGATCGCGCCTGTGCTACCGTTGTCGAGGATAACGGCTACAGGCACGGAGAATGCGAGCACGCATACCGCTCGGTCGTAATCCGCGGCACAATCGGGATAGTCGAGGAGCTCGAGGAAAAGAAGCACGGGCTGAAGGTCCTGCTCGAGCACCAGGAGAAGGAGCCGGAACCAATAAGGAAACGCACCCTTCCAGACGACGGATCGTACGGGAAGCTCGGAGTTCTGAAGATCGACATAGAGAATATAACGGGGAAACAGGGATTGTAAGGCAACAGGAGGAACGAGGAATAATGAGAAGAACCCTGATGATGGTCGTAGCTCTCTCACTGGTCTCGGGGATGTCGTGCGAGAAAGTTGGAGAGGGAGGGAATGGATCCAGGGTCTTCTCCGACGAGGAGTTCGCCAGGCCCGCAGAAGGCATAATACGTAACATCTATCACTGCCAGAGGCTCCGGGGCGAGCCGGTCATCGATGGCAGGATCAACGAGGAGGAGTGGAAGGGTGCAATCTGGACCGAGGATTTCGTCGATATCACCGGAGGCGGGGAGTATCCTTCGCTGCGTACCCAGGTAAAGATGGCGTGGGACGATGACTATTTCTTCCTGGCCGCCAGGCTCGAGGAGCCTCACGTTCAGGCGACGCTTACCGGGCGCGATGCCGTCATATGGCACGACAATGACTTCGAGGTGTTCATAGATCCAGACGGTGATACCCACGAATACTACGAACTCGAGATCAACGCTTTGGCAACCGTCTTCGATCTCTTTCTCGTAAAACCCTACCGGGACGGCGGACCGGCGGTCCATTACTGGGACATTGCCGGTCTGAAGAAGGCGGTGAGCATTGACGGCACCCTGAACGACCCGTCGGACCGCGACACGGGCTGGGAGATCGAGCTGGCGATACCGTGGAAGGTTCTTGCCGAGTGCGCCAACCGTGCCGCTCCACCGTCCGAAGGCGATGTCTGGAGGATCAATTTCTCCCGCGTCGAATGGAAAACGGTTGTCGAGGGAGGGCGTTACGTCAAGGCCACGGATCCAGAAACAGGAAAACCATATGCCGAGAGCAACTGGACCTGGTCGCCGCAGGGGATCGTGAACATGCACTATCCCGAGATGTGGGGATATGTCCTCTTCACGAACGCGGTCAGGTCATGGGGCGGAAGCGCCTTCGAGCCCGGCCCCGAAGAAGAGGCCTGGGACGCGCTTCGAGATCTCTATTACGCGGAGAAGACGTGGTTCCTCAAGTACGGAGAATACACCGCCGATTTCGGAGCACTGGGACTGAAGAACAGGGAAATATTCGATCACGAGTGGCCGCCGGCGCTCGAGGCCACGAAGAACAGGTTCGAGGCGAGGCTTAATGCACTGGACGGCTCGGGCGTCAAACAGATAACCGAGGACGGAAGGACCAGGATCATCGAGTGAGCCTCGCGCGGGGCCACAGGGGAGCGATCAAAGCGACATGAACGAAGCTGTCGAAGCATTCACCGTAGTGCTGATAGTGGCGAACGGGATTTTCTCGTTCCGAGGATTCGGCAACAGGCTTTTCCTCGAGAGGTATCTCTTTCACGAGGGGAGCATACTGGGGCGGCGGGAGTATTACAGGCTGTTGACCTCGGGATTCCTTCACGCCAATATCCCGCACCTCGCGTTCAACATGCTTGCCCTATACTCGTTCAGCCAGGGAATCGGCCGTGTCGTCGGGATACTCGATTTCGTACTGATATATTTCGGTAGTCTCATCGCCGGCAACTTGCTCGCGCTTCAGATCAACCGCAGGAATCCCGAGTACAGGGCGCTCGGGGCGTCCGGCGCGGTGAGCGGCGTAATATTCGCCAGCATCCTGATGTACCCGCACGGCTCGATCTCATTCCTCTTCTTTCCAATTGCCATCCCGTCGTGGCTCTTCGGGATCGGCTTCGTCCTGATATCGATCTACGGGATAAGGACCGGATTTGGGAACCTCGGCCATGAGGCGCATCTCGGCGGCGCCATTGCGGGCGTGGTTATGACGACCATCCTCGAACCGGGGATGCTGGGCGCGAGGCTCTGGCTGGTGCTCGCGCTGATCGTTCCATCGGCGGTTTATCTCTACATTCTGGTCAAGAGGCCGGACCTCGCCGGCAGAAGGAGGCCCGGAAAACGATGAAGAAGATAGGACTGGCACTCGGATCGGGAGCGGCCAGGGGTCTGAGCCAGATCGGTATGCTGCTCTGGCTCAAGGAAAACAGAATCGAGGTCAGCTGCATATCCGGCACATCGATAGGATCGATAATCGGCGCCGCGATGGCGTACGGATACACACCTGAGTACCTGAGGGATATCGCCCTCGGTATCAAGTGGACCGATACTCTGAAATATCTCAGGCCGTCGCTCAAAGGCAAGAGCTTCCTCGAATGGAGAAAAATAGACGAGTTCATGCGCGAGATGTTTGGAGACAGGATGATCGAGGAGCTGAAGATTCCCTACGCCTGCGTTGCCACGGATATCGATACGGGCAATGAGTATGTCTTCAGGACAGGACGGGTCACGGAAGCGCTGAGGGCGTCCGCCTGCATTCCGGCGATTTTTCCCGCCGTGGAGATGGAGGGACTCCACCTCGTCGACGGCGCGCTGGTAAATCCCGTACCCATAAACGTCGCATTTGAGCTCGGCGCCGAGGTTGTTATCGGCGTCAACGTAAACCTCTCGATATTCACCGAGAGGATGACATTCGGGGAGGATGTGCCCGCATCGCGGATGGACCGGGTCGACGGCAGACTGAAAGAGCTCATAGAAAAGAATCCGCTTGTACAGAGGGGGCTGATCGATACCAGGAGACTTGGGGAGAAATACGAAAAGCTCCGCAGAAAAAGAAATATAATGGACGTCGTTACCGATACAGCCGCTATTACCGCGTCGAAGATCCTTTCACTCCAGCTGCTCGATACCGACGGACCCCTCTACCTTCTCAGGCCGGATGTCGGCGGCTACCAGGATTTCGATTTCGATATGGCTGAAGATATCGTGAATCACGGTTACAGGGAGGCAGAGGAAGCAGGCGAGGAACTTCTCGCGTTCTGTCGATAGCTGTATGGGGAAATGATGAAGCTGAAAAAAGAGCTCGGACTCCTCGATGTTTTCTGCCTCGCGAGCGGGGCGATGATCAGCTCAGGACTGTTCATACTCCCCGGTATGGCCCATGCCCGTGCGGGCCCGGCCGTGATCGCGAGCTATTTCCTCGCCGCGCTCTTCGCACTGACCGGCCTGCTGAGCCAGGCCGAGCTCGTTTCGGCGATGCCCAAGGCGGGAGGGACGTATTTCTACGTCAAGCGCGCGATGGGGCCGGCGATGGGATCGGTCGACGGACTCGTCACCTGGTTCTCCCTGACGCTCAAGAGCGCATTCGCCCTCGTGGGAATGGCCGCATTTTCGGCGTATATCATAGATATCGACGTAAGGCTCATCGCGCTGACCCTATGTACGGTGTTCGTTGCCCTGAACCTGGTCGGCATCAAGGAAGCGGCCAGGGTGCAGGTCGTCCTCGTGGTCGGGCTGCTCGCGGCGCTCGCCGTCTACACAGTCAGAGGCGTACCGTCGGTCACAGTCGAGAACCTCGCACCGTTCAGTCCTTACGGGTGGGGGGCGGTCCTCTCTACGACCGGTTTCGTTTTCGTCTCGTACGGCGGCCTTCTGAAAGTCGCGAGCGTTGCCGAGGAGGTAAGGAACCCGGGCCGCGTGGTGCCCCTCGGGATGATACTGTCGCTACTCGTAGTAAGCCTGCTCTACGTGGCGGTCGTATTTGTCACGGCGGGTGTGATGGACGACGCGAAGCTCAATATATCGATTACGCCGATATCTGACGGTGCCGCCGTCTTCTTTGGAAGCAAGGGAAGGATAATCCTCGGTATAGCGGCTATATTCGCCTTCATCTCGACGGCCAACGCGGGGATCATGGCGGCGTCGAGATATCCTCTGGCCCTGAGCAGGGACGGGCTCCTTCCCGGAATGCTCGGGAGGATCAATGAGAGGTTCAAGACCCCTCATTTCTCGATCCTAGCCACGGGGATCGTGATGTCGGCCTTCCTCTTCTTCAAACTCGAAATACTCGTCAAGGCTGCCTCGGCCGTGATGATCCTCACATATTCCTTCTCCTGCCTGTCGATCATTATACTGAGGGAGAGCAGGCTCCAGAACTACCAGCCCGTTTTCAGGTCGCCTCTGTATCCATGGGTCCAGATAGCCGGAATCGCCGGATCGATCTTCCTCCTTGCGAGCATGGGAAAGACCGCCCTGACGACTGTCGCCGCGGCCCTCTTCTGCGGATTTCTCGTCTATTGGGTATACGGGAGAATCAGGTCCGGCAGGGAGTTCGCCCTGCTGCACATAATCGAAAGGATAACGGCGAAGGAGCTTACGACCCGCTCGCTCGAATCGGAGCTCAAGGAGATAATCCGCGAGCGCGACGACATCGTGAAGGACCGCTTCGACCACCTCATAGAGAAAGCCATCGTGATGGACGTCGCCGGGCCGCTCAAGGCGGCCGAGTTTTTCGCGATGGTCGCCGACGAGATGGCCGACAGACTGGGCATCGAAAAGGCGATCATGATGAAGCTCCTTCACGACAGGGAAAAGGACAGCAGCACTGTCCTGACGCAGGGTCTGGCTATTCCGCACATCGTCGTACGCGGAGAGGGGCGGTTCGAGATAATGCTCGCGAGGTGCAGGGGAGGGGTCGAGTTTTCCGAATCGGCCACCAACATCAGGGCGATATTCGTCCTGGCCGGCTCGCGTGACGAGAGGAATTTCCACCTGCGCGCACTGGCTGGGCTTGCGCAGATCGTACAGGATCCGCACTTTGACAAAAGATGGGTCAGTGCCAAGGGCAGGGAGGACCTCAGGGACCTGATACTGCTCGGAAAGAGACAAAGGCAATGAATGGAAAGGAAGCCCTCGATAAACTTCTCGGGGGGAACATGAGATATCTTGCGGGCGAGTGCCAGGGGGAGAGACGCCACGAGGGCCGGAGGGCCGAGACGGTCTGCGGCCAGGACCCATTCGCTATAGTCCTAGGCTGCTCCGATTCGAGGGTGCCGCCCGAGATCATCTTCGACAGCGGCATCGGCGATCTCTTCGTCATACGCGTTGCCGGGGAGGTGGCGGGCGAATTCGTCCTCGGATCGATCGAGTACGCCGCCGCGCATCTTCATACCCCTCTGCTGCTCGTGCTAGGCCATACGAGTTGCGGAGCTGTTACAGCCGCAGTCTCGGGGGCAGAGGAAGAAGGATGTATCGGGGCCGTCCTCGGCGAACTCTGTGAGGCCGTCGAGGCCTCACAGAGCAGTTGTACTGAGGATACGGGCGAGGCCGAACGGGTCCTCGGCGCGGTGAAGGAGAATGCGCTGATGATAGCCCGGAAGCTGCGTTCGTCGGAACCGATTCTGAAGAAACACGTAGATGACGGTTCGCTGCTTGTCACCGCAGCTCTCTACAACATCGAATCGGGCATCGTTTCGCTTCTAGAATAAGCGCTGGGATGATGTTGGCCAGAGTACGCTGCGTGTTTCCTGCTGGATGTGATATAATATCGCTAATATACGTACCAATAATGACCTGAGACTAATGGTTCAGAGGTGGATGATATGAGAAGACATTTTATCAGAAGAATGGCAAACAGGTTTCTACATTTCTTGGCGCGCTTTTTACCGGGAGCAGAATCGGTGCGCCCCTTTCTCCATAAACTGCGCGGAGTAAAAATCGGCAAAGACGTATTTATTGGGGAAGAGGTCTATCTGGAGAATGAATATCCTCATTATGTTGAAATCCACGATGAAGCTCAGATCGCATTAAGGTCAATTATCATGGCTCATGTGAGAGGTCCAGGTAAATTGATTATTTGTAAGAAGGCATGGATTGGTCCCAATTGCGTTATCAGTGCTGTTACAGGGGAAGTTCTTACTATTGGTGAAGGCGCTGTTGTTGGAGCAGGTTCTGTTGTCACCAAGGATGTTCCACCATATACGTTTGTTGGTGGAGTGCCTGCCAAGCCAATAGCCAGGGTGACTGTACCTCTTATTCAGAAAAATACGTATACTGCTTTTAAAGAGGGATTATTGCCACTGGAATAGATTCGTTGATCCTCAGAATATAATAATTATTTATGCAAGGTAGTTGGTGTGTCGGTTATTTAAGTCATGAATTTTGGTAAAATACAAAGAGCTGCCAATAGACATAAGTATATGCAGGACTATCCTGCCTATTCTGATTTCCTGAACTATATCCACAAGTTTGATTATGTATGGAAAGTCTCTCAATCAGAATTGGCTGAGTGGTGGGAGCGCAGGCAGAGTGTAAAAATCAAATTGGAGATAATGGCGAGAGGTCGATTGCATGTTTCCTGTCCTCTTGATGGATCTGTCATTGAAGTGGACGGCAAAGATTTGAGAATTCCGCCATTTGATATTCCTGTTTCAATGGAATTGCCGATTGGCACCGTCCATGTGACCTGCTCCGATGAAGAGTGTGTCGATAAAGCCTTTTTTAATGAGATTGTCGGGCATCTTGGTTATGGTCATATTGAGGCTGGATTGTGCAGTGGAGAAGCAACACTGTCCATTAAATCGATTGAGCCCATATTGAGGAGACTTCGGGAAAACGCCTTCGAACACTGGCGTTACGAGCAGAACGATGTCGGGGATTTAAGAAAAGAAATAGCAGATGTTCACCATGAAAAAGGTATTCCTGAATTAAGATTATGGACCCTTCCGCACATAACAGGAAAGATACAGCGGGTTTGCGTGTCAGTCCGTTATGATGTCGATAAGGCAATTGTAAACTTGCCTTTCATACATGAGCTTGAAGAAGCTTATAACCTCAGGAGCACTGTATATCTGCGCCCATCAGGGTACTTCTACGGGAGATCCGATATTCAGAACTATATAGATAATCATGACCAGCACGAAGTCGCACTTCACGGTGAATTTGTCACAACAGCTGAAAATAGATCTACTGATGAATTTACTGCTGCAAGAGAAGAAAAAACATTGCTCGAGAAATATATTGGAAGAGAAGTGAAAGGTGTATGCATGCATGGCGGGGAACTTCGTGCAAACTACACCAAACGAACTTGGAGAGCAATCGAATCAGCAGGATTCATGTATGAAACCCTTTATCGAAACAAGTATTATTTACCACTTCATCTTCCTTGTGATACTGGCACTAGAAAGACTTTAAGCATTGGGCAACATTACGCAGACATAAGTACAAAGGCAGATAAGGAATACAAGAGGGAACTGACCAACAACTTCATTGAATGTTTCTTGGAAGCATATGCTGCTGGAGGTGTTTTTATTCTCGTAATGCATCCTATTTACTTTAGTATCAAAAAGTATATCAAACATCCAAAAAATGTTTGGCGCCTTGCTAAGTTTATGCCTCGATATGCATCCTCTTTGATCAGGATGAAAAGCGCACAGGAATATCTGAATGTTGATGATTAAATATTGGAAGGGCGCCCCCTGTTCGGATAGTATCGATGGTCGGAAAGGATGCGGAAGATGCCGATAGACTGCGAGAAACTGAAAAGCAACCTGGAATCCTGCAACTGTACCTACTCGGGCTGCCCGAGGATGGGTAACTGCTGCGCCTGCATTCAGTATCACCTGAAGCAGAAGGAACTCCCGGCCTGCGCCTTTCCCGACGACGTCGAGAAGACCTGGGACAGGTCATTCAAAAAGTTCATTGAGACCTGGGGTTGAGTGCGATGCCCGGAAACGATGAATTGAAGGCGGCCCGTGTCAGGGTCAGCGGCGTTGTGCAGGGAGTAGGGTTCAGGTACTTCGCCCACCGCGTTGCCGTAAGCCTCGGCCTCGACGGGTACGTCCGGAACATGCGCGACGGGTCGGTAGAGGCGGTTGCCGAGGGGAACGCCGAGATGGTCGATGCCTTCGTCGAGAAGATAGGCAAAGGGCCGCCAGCTTCGAGCGTGAGAGGACTGAGGGTCAGTGAGATACGCCCTGTTGGCTACAGCGGGTTCGAAATAAGGCTCTGATCATGGAAAAGAAAACGATACATCTGATAGACGTGACCGATTTCCGACTCTCCGATGGGACCGGTAGCGCGGAGTGGTTCGCCGGCGCATTCGAGACCCTCGGCCTCGATGGCGAAACGGACCTGGTAATCCACGACGGCACCGCAGGTGAATATCCCTCCCTCGATGAATGCTGTGGCAGCGGCAGGGGTGTGATCGTATCGGGAAGCCACGGACCCGTCTGGGAGGAAAAAGAGTGGATCCCTCCGTTGATGGATCTGATCGGGGAGATCCATGCGCGGAGTGGATGGATGCTCGGGGTATGCTTCGGGCACCAGGCGCTTGGCCATGCTCTCGGCGGCGAGGTCATCATGAATCCGAGGGGGAGGGAGATGGGCACCGTCTCCGTCTATCTGACCGAAGAGGGGAAGGCGAGCCCGCTCTTTAAGGGATTTTCCTCGGGCGACATGGCCAGCCTCGCCCACAGAACGCATGTCTCACGGCTGCCCGAAGGTGCGGTGAGACTCGCCTGGAACAGGATGACCCCGAACCAGGCCTTCGCCGTGGGCAGGTCGTACGGCTACCAGCCCCATCCGGAGCTTACGCCGCATCATCTCAGGCTGATGACTGATCTCTACGGGAGTGTACTTATCAGGAGGGAAAAATTCGTTGACGACAAGGAGCATCTCGCCAACTTCAGGGACTCGTTTGTCGACACGCCGTCATCGATGGCTGTCCTGAGAAATTTTGTCTCGATGACGACCTCTTATTGATTCCCTGTTGGAACTTTTGAGTCGCTTCCGCAATATAACGATGAAGTGATAGAAGTCCTACGCATCATGGAGGTAGAACGGTGAAGAGAAGAGTGAGATTCCCGGGAGCAATTACCATTTTGATACTTGCCGCCGCCGTCTTCGCGGCGGGATTCGTCGGCGGGAGGCCGGGAACGATCGACGGGGCCGCGGCCCTGATATCGGTGCCTGTATCAGCCGCGTTGCAGGAAGAGAGCCTGCCCGACGTGATCGACAGGGTAAGCTGTTCTGTCGTTTATATAGAGTCGAAGAAGATGGTGACCACGGGAAGGGATCATCCGATGATGAACGATCCCTTCTGGCGAAGGTTCTTCGATGCCCCTAGAGAACGTGAGCAGCAGAACCTCGGCTCCGGCGTCATCGTCAGCAACGAGGGATACATCCTCACGAACAATCATCTTGTCGGCGGCGCGACCGAAGTAATGGTCAGGTGCAACGACGGGAGGGAGTTCGACGCGGAAGTAATCGGCGCCGACGCGCAGTCCGATGTCGCCGTCATCAAGGTCGAGGGCGGTGATCTCCCAGCGATAGTACTCGGAAGCTCTGAAACCCTGCGTCTCGGCGAGACGGTTATAGCGATAGGTTATCCTTTCGGCATAGGGCAGACAGTCACCAAGGGCATCATAAGCGCGCAGGGCAGATCCCTCGGGCTGGTCGCCTACGAGGACTTTATACAGACAGACGCTGCTATCAACCCGGGCAATTCGGGAGGCGCCCTTATTAACGAGAGGGGCGAGCTGATCGGTATCAACACGGCGATCGCATCGAGGACGGGGGGAAGTCTCGGCATAGGATTTGCAATACCGATCGATTTTGCCAGCTCGATCATGGACAAGCTGATAACCGATGGCAGGGTCGTGAGGGGATATGTCGGCGTCTCTCCCCAGGAGATCACAAGCGAGATGGTCGATTACTTCGGGCTCGAGACCACACACGGAGTGCTCATAACGAATATCGGGCCGGATACGCCGGCAGAGAGGGCCCGAATCGAGCGCGGTGACGCCATCGTCGAATTCGACGGAAAGAAGATCACCGGCGTCGACCAGTTCAGGATGCTCGCGGCGGAAGCCACACCGGGCGAGAAAGTCGATATCGTCGTGATCCGTGACGGAAAATCGAAGACGATCGAGTTGGAGATCGGCGAGAGACCGACGGAGACGGCTGAACGGGCAATCGAGGAGGACGCTGAGGTTATTTCCCCGCTCTTTCTCGGGGTCGGGCTTCAGACCCTGCAGGACGAGATTCGCGAGCCGCTCGATATTCCGGGCGACGTCGTCGGCGTGATCGTCACCGACGTTCAGAGTGGGACCCCGGCGGCAAAAGCCGGTGTCAGGCGGGGGGACGTTTTCGTCGAGATCGATAAGAAACAGATCGAGAATCTGGATGATTTCAGGAAGGTAATGGACGATTATGACGAGGACAAGGTCATGGTCGTGATATACCGCGGTGGCGGTTATTTCTACAGGATTATCAGGCAGTAGCATAAAAGGAAGGGTCGTATGTCTCTCTTTGTTCTCCTCTCCGTGATCCTCATCTCGGCGCTGATTATCAAGATCGGTGCGATAACTCTCCGTATGACGGGGATCGACAGGGAGACGGCGCAATTCCAGGCACTGTCCGCCTTCAGCGGCACGGGATTCACCACTTCCGAGGCGGAAAACATCGTCAACGACCCTCGAAGGCGCAAGATAGTCAAGGCGCTGATGATTCTTGGCAACGTGGGGATCGTCACGACGCTGGCTATGCTCTTTCTCTCCCTGCAGGGAGCTACAGTCACGAACGCGCTGGCCAAGTTCGGCGTCATAGGCCTGCTCGTCCTCCTGATGCTGGCCTTACCCCTTTCGAAGGGACTGGACAACCTTCTCGATAACTTCATAATGAGGCGTTTGTCCAAGAGCACGTATTTCTCGATGGGAGCCTTCTCGCAGATGATGAGATTCGCACGCGGTTTCGGAATCGCCGAGCTGGTCGTGAGCGATTCGGACAGGCTTTCGGGAAAAACGCTTGCCGAGTCGGGCCTTTCGAGCAGCGATATACTCGTTCTGGCCATACGAAGGAAGCACGACATGGTGACCGCTCCCAAGGCGGGGGAGAAGATCCTGCCCGATGACAGGCTCATCTGCTTCGGCCTTCTCGACAACATCGCCTCGGCCGTCGGGCCGGAGCCGGACGCCAACGAATAAAAAAAGGCCCGCCGATCAGGGCGGGCCCGTTACATTCCGATCTTATTCTTCCAATCAGTCGTAATATTCCTGGCCGAGGTGCGTTATCAGCTCTTGGCCCTGGATGTACCGCAGGGTGTTCTTCAGCTTCATCAGCTGGATGAACAGGTCATGCTCGGGATAGAGCTCCGGCGCGTGCTGCGGCGACTTGAAGTAGAACGACAGCCATTCCTGGATGCCGCTGAATCCGATCCTCTTCCCGAGGTCCATGAAGAGCGCGAGGTCGAGGACGATAGGAGCGGCGAGGATAGAGTCACGGCAGAGGAAATCGACCTTGATCTGCATCGGGTAGCCCAGCCAGCCGAAGATGTCGATGTT
The DNA here is from genome assembly GCA_965371515.1 of uncultured bacterium. Taxonomy (GTDB): domain Bacteria; phylum Krumholzibacteriota; class Krumholzibacteriia; order Krumholzibacteriales; family Krumholzibacteriaceae; genus JAUWCL01. Next base: position 15,469 of record CBDUYR010000013.1, read on the forward strand.
GTCCCAGCCTTCCTTGTTGTCGCCGCGCGGCGGATAGTAGTTGATCCTCACCTTGTGATAGAAGTTGTCGTACAGATCGGGATAGAGCTCGGGCTGCAGGATATGCTCGAGAACGGAGAGCTTGCTCTCCTCTTTCGTCTTGAACGACTCGGGATCGTCGAGGACCTCGCCGTCGCGGTTGCCGAGGATGTTTGTCGAGAACCAGCCGCCCAGGCCGATCATCCGAGCCTTGAAGCCCGGTGCGAGGATCGTCTTCATCAGCGTCTGACCCGTCTTGAAATCCTTCCCACAGATGGGAGCGTCGTTCTCCTTCGCAAGCGCCATCAGGGCGGGGATATCGATAGTGAGGTTCGGCGCGCCGTTGGCGAAGGGGATGCCCATCTTGAGCGCAGCGTAGGCGTATACCATGCTAGGCGCGATCTCGGGGCTGTTTTCCTTCATCGCCTTCTCGAATGCCTCGATCGTCTCGTGCGCGGCGGTCGGCTTCAGGAAGATCTCGGTACTGGCGCACCAGACTATGACGAGGCGGTCGCAGCCGTTCTCTTTCTTGAAGTTCTTCATGTCGTCCATCAGCTGCTGCGCGAAGTCGTACCAGTTGTCGCCCTTCTTGACCCAGTCACCCGAGAGTTTCTTGACGTACTTCTGGTCGAATACGGCCTTCATCGGCTTGATGCCCTCGAGGAAGTCCTTTACTCCGTCGAGGAGCTCTTTCTCGAGGACGCCGGCCTTCATCGCGGCCTCGTAACAGTTGTCCTCGAAGATGTCCCAGCCGCCGAACACGAGGTCGTCGAGATCGGCCAGGGGAATGAAGTCCTTGATCATGGGGGTGTTGTTGTCGGTCCTCTTGCCGAGGCGGATCGTACCCATCTGGGTCAGCGATCCGATCGGCTTCGCGAGGCCGCGGCGGATCGATTCGACTCCCGCGATGAATGTGGTGGACACAGCTCCCATACCGGGAGTCAGTATTCCGAGTTTTCCCTTCGGCTTTTCGGGCTTGTTCTTGATCTCCATGCTCGTTCTTCCTTTCTGATAAATTGTGGACTGGAATCCTTTCGGCAAATCTTACCCTCTTGACGGAATTAATCAAATTTATTATACTAATGAAAAGGATAAATAAATCTTATGGATATGAGAGCCCTTAAATACTTGCTGAGCGTAGAAGAGACGGGGAGCATCACCGCCGCAGCGCGGGAGCACTTCGTCACCCAGCCGGCGGTCAGCATCCAGCTCAAAAAGCTCCAGGAAGAACTCGGGACGTCCCTCTTCGAGATCGTTGGAAGGGAAGTGCGGTTCACCGCGGCAGGGAAGAAGATCCTCGACTACGCAAGGAGGATGTCGGCCCTGGAGAAGGAAATGGCCGCGGAGATCTCGGGGTTAACAGGGCTGGCAAGCGGAGAGGTCTCTATCGGTACGATAGACGCGGCTAGCATATATATCCTGCCCGCAGTCTATTCTTCCTTTCGGAGGAAGTACCCTGGAATAGAACTGAGAATCGACGTATCGCCGACTCTGCCCCTGCTCGAGAGGATGCTCGACGGGAGGCTCGATTTCGTCGTCGGGACCCTCTTGGCGGAGAAGAGGGCGGGAGTGAGGGAGACGGAGATCTTCAGGGAAAAACTGGTCCCCATAGCCCCGCCGGACCATCCCGCCGCGGCGAAGCGCGGCGTAGACGTCGAGACATTTGCCAGCCATCCGTTTATCTCATTCCACCGTCATTCGGTAACGAGGCGCATGATCGAGGCCGCGCTCCTCGATATGGGCGTGACGCTCGAGGTGGCGATGGAGATCGACAGCCAGGAGGCGATAAAGAATCTAGTCGCCTCTGGGCTTGGGCTGTCGATCCTTCCGCACGAAACGGTCAGGGGAGAAATAGGCAGAGGTACGCTGGCCCGCCCGAGAGTCAGGGGACTGAAGATAGATAGGTCGATAGGCCTGATAATGCCCGAGAAGAGACATGTTACGGTGGCTGCCAGGGCCTTTCTCGAAGTGATGAAAGAAGAGTTGAAAATTGATATTCACTGGGTAGATGAAAGGGATGGAAATGGATGAAAGGATCGAGGCGGCCAGGGAAGCGGTGCTGGCGGCTGGAGAACTCGTCAGGGAGAGTTTCGACGGGCGGAATGGTATCGACGTTGAGGAGAAGGACAGGAATGACTACGTTACGGGGACCGACAGGGCGAGCGAGGAGCTGATCGTCTCGATGCTGACCGCTGCATTTCCCGATATCCCCGTCATGGGCGAGGAGGGCGGGGGCAGCGTCGGCGAGAAACTCTTCTGGGTGATAGATCCTCTCGACGGAACCACCAACTTCATACACGGGTATCCCCAGGTGGGAGTGAGCGCCGCGCTGATAGAGGACAGAAAACCTGTTGTTGCGGTGACTTACGATCCGCTGAGAAACGAGGTCTTCGAGGCGGGCAGGGGGGAAGGAGCCTTCTGCAACGGCCGGCCTCTGTCAGTCTCGAGCGCCGACTCTCTCGAGAAATGTCTTCTCGGCACGGGATTCCCCTTCCGCACATACGAATACTTCGATCCATACCTCGATACGTTCAGGAAGCTCTTTCTCAACTGCAGAGGGGTGAGGCGTGCGGGCGCCGCCGTCCTCGATCTCGCCCACGTGGCGGCGGGGAGGCTCGATGGATTCTGGGAACTGTACCTCAAGCCGTGGGACATGGCAGCCGGAGCGCTGATGATCAGCGAGGCGGGGGGGATTGTTACCGATTTCTTCGGCGATGACGGTTTTCTCGCGGCGGGGAATATCGTCGCGGGCAGCAGGACGATTCACAGCAAAATCGTGGAGGTGACCACCGGATCGTTTACTAAAGAGGGAGTGGCCGCTCTCGCGAACGACCTGATATAGGATGGAAGGCGGGTGCGGCTCAGGCTGGGTCCAGGCTTGATCCGGCCGGGTCGCCGCCCGCCCGAAAAAAAAGGGGGAGTGCCCCGCCAGGCTCTCCCCCTCACGAAAGAGGTGATCACATTTTCTCGTTGCAAAGCATGTCCCAGATACCTTTGAAGTATCCCTGGCCCGATGCTGTGACCCACTCTCCTTTCAGGCGTCCTTTTACGCCGTGATTGTAGCCGTACCACAGACCCTCGAATGATCCCATATCGTTGATCGGATCGTCTGCGAAGATCGGGTTGACAGCCCAGTCACCGGCGATTATTCCCCTGAATTCGCCCTTCGGGTTGATATACTTACCGAAGAACTTCTGTTCGTTATTGCTGTTTACGCCGTAGATGCCTCTTACGTGACCGACGGCCCAGCCTCTCTCGCTGATCCAGATGCCCTTGAAGTATCCGAATACGATACCCCGCATCTCGCCTGTATCGGGATTAACGAGCGTGTCGGGTTCATCGGCCCTGTTCCACTCGCCGAGGAGGTAGCCGTTCGGGCAGCCGGGTAGTATCCTGTGGCTGGCGATCGCCATGTAGTTGTTGCACTCGTCAACGGGTTCCATGACTTCCAGGGCCTCGAGCTCGTCCATCGTGAAGGTCCGCTCGTACGGGCCGGCAATGATAGTCAGCATCGGCACTGGTATTTCCTCGTCGGGAGTATCGGGCTGAGCGGTGGTCGAGTCTGGGTCGGGTACTGGAGGAACGATCAGGCGGACCTGGATCCCGTCCACGTGAGGACAGGTCAGCGATTCCCACCTGATTGCGTTCGGTCCCACATGGTGAATCTCGTCGTTCGCTTCGAACTTGATGAGACGCTCGATCACGATTACGCCGCCCTCGAGTTTCATGCTGCCGGACCAGTTGACCTCGCAGCAGTCGGTGACGGTCGTGTCGTTGACAGCGTTGACCATCCTGCCCCACAACGCGCGTAAGCGGTATATCCTTACACCGTCCCTGCGCTCCATCTCGCAGACCTGCTCCTCGTTGCGGAGCGGGTCATCGTAATTGCAATCTTCGCCTTCACCCTCTTCAAGTATGAGGAATGTCTCCGGGTCTGCGAACATTGGCTCCTCGTCCGTCTCCGTGAATCCGCCCGTAGGCGAATCGAGATCGACGACCTGAAGCGTGGGATCGCCCGAGTTATCGGGGCTGATCGATTCGCATCCGGCCGCAATCAAGGCGAAGACGAGGATCATCGAAAATGCAAGATATCTCTTCATCCTCTGCTCCTTCCCATCAGTGAATTACAGCTTCCTTGTCTGTCTGATTTACGATAAAAAAGTTTGATTTAGTGTTTCTGTACCACCTTCATGTCTGGGAACCTTGCAGGAGAGATGCCGAATCGCAAAACAGGACGTAAAATCATGTATATATAGTATTATCAATAAAATAGCCGCTAATATAAAATTCGTTCCACCGCTCTTTACAGCCGAAACTGTACCATACAGTACATATCTGGCATATAGACTGTCCACGCAGGTACACAATCGATAATGGTCAGAAAAGCGTGCAACAACATGGAGCCGGTCTGCGTATCACAATACAACTGGAGCGTTTCGATCACTGACGGAGGATGACCGATGAAGAAGGCACTGCCCCAGATCGCCCTGGCCCTGATCGTTTCCGTGATGTTCACGGCGGACGCCGAATCGCACAGGCGCTGCTACGATAAGGACTGGACCTTCAATGCGAAGAGCATCGATTTCGAGGACGGCTCTCTCGTGATCGAGCACCAGGACGAGGACTGGATAGTCGAGATCACCGAGGACTACAAGCTCTACATCGACGGCGACAAGGTCAGGACAAACAGGCAGCAGAAAAAACTCCTCCGCAGGTACTACCGCGACTACGAGGATATAGAGGAACTGGCCGCCGAGATCGCCAAAGGGGGAGTGAAGCTCGGTGTGGTCGCCGTGGTGTGCGCGGCGAAGTTCATCCTCGAGGATTACGATTGCGACGATATGGAAGACGATTTCGAGATAAAACCTGATGACCTCGAGAAGATGGCCAGGAAGCTCGAGAAGAAAGCGGAAAAGATCGAGGACATGGCCGACGATTTCGAGAAAACTCATAAAAAACTGAGAAGATCGATCCCCGAGCTTGGAGATCTGGAAGACTTCTGATCGAGCTCTGGCGAAACGCCGAAAGGAGTGGGGCACAAATGGAGCAGCATATAACGATACTGGGTGTTCTTCATATTGTGTGGGGTGCGCTCGGCGTTCTCATCGCAATGATCGTGTTTACCGCTGTGGTTGGAGGGGGGATAATCTCGTGCGATCCGGAAGCGATGGCGATAACGTCGATAGTCGGCACCTCGATCTCATTCTGCCTGCTCCTTCCATGCCTGCCCGGACTGGTCGGCGGAATAGGAATATTCAAGTACAGGCAGTGGGCGAGGATCACGCTTCTCGTGGCAGGCTTCATCAACCTGCTCCTCGTCCCCTTCGGGACGATACTCGGCATCTACACGATCTGGGTGCTGATGAATATCGAGGTCAAGGATATGTTCGAAAATCGGGCTGCCGGCGGGGCTGTGAAGGGGGAATAATGAGCATGCTGAAGGATATCATAATCGAGATATTCTATCTGATCAGGTACGGGATCTGACAGCCCGGCGATCAGAAGCGGTATCCGAGGCCGAACCAGAGCTTCAGACCGTTGCGTTCACTGCCCGCGAGGGTCAGCTCGGCCGGTCCCACCGGCGTTTCGTACGCGACAGTCCCTGCCCATCCTGTAAAGGCATTCTCACTCCTGAAGAGTTCGCTCCTATCGTCGACCGCCGCACCGGCGTTGAAATGCCCGGCTGCGAGCCACCTGCCGGTGATCTCTATCTGAAGGGCGGCCGAGGCGATGTAGGCATTCGACCCTGAGATCTCGAAGGGCTCGTAACCGTAGAACGAGACGTCACGCTCACCGTAATAATCGAACCACGACATGATCCCGCCGAGACTGTACCTGTGATGGGGAAGGGGCCTTCCACCGCCGGTGATCCCGTAGAGAAATCTGCCACGCAGCGATACGCGCCTGTGAAACGGGAGGGCGGCGATGACATTGGCGTACCCCCTGTTGTACGAGATCTTGTTCGCCGACATCTCGGGGAAGGAATACCCTGAGAGCCTGAGCAGGAGCCCCCTTCGCGGCATCCAGGACCGGTCGAGCGTGTCGAGCCACAGGTCACCGCCGACCAGGAACAGGCTGCCGGATTCGGTAGAGGTACCTTGCGGCGCAATGTCGGGCCTGATGCTGTACCATTCCCCGCCTGCCCCTATTATGCAGCGGAACATGTAGCCCAGGGAGGTGTCGGCCAGGAGGGCGGCCCTTCCTGCCCTGACTCCCCACCTTGCCGTTCGCTCGCCGTTCTCGTAATCCTCTATATAATCGTCGACGTAGTTGCCTGCAAGGCCGGGCCTGAGCCACGTGCCGAGGCCGGCTTCGAGCGTATAGAGACCCTGGAGGTATACCCTGCTGCTGAAGACCATGTCGATGTTGAGCGTCGAGCCGTGACCTATCAGGTTTTTCATCTGTGCGCCGAGAAGGACCGAGAAAGACCATCGCGTATCGTACCTGAGGCCCAGGCCGAGGTAGTCCATCTTCTCTTCCTCGATGTCGAGGACGAGCGTCTTTTCCCCGTCTTTCCCCATGAAGCGGTACGAGATCCTCGAGAAATACCCCGTGCTGTACAGTTTCTGCAGCGCTTTGTCCATATCGTCCGCGGTGATCGAGTCGGGCGGCTTGATCCCGAGCAGGGATGACACGAATTTCGAAGGCACCTCGGAGAGACCGTCGAGCCGCACCCTCGTGATCAAGACAGGGCTGACCGGCGTCTCTTCCATCTGTTCAGGGGGCTCGCGGAAGCCTCCCGTTTTCTCGACGAGCGAGCGGATCTCTTCGATATGCCTGCGGGCCGCTTTCTCGCCCTGCTCGATGATGAAGGGGACGTCATCGAAATCGAGGGTGCCCACCGAAACGAGGTCCGGCCTGATATAGAGGTCGCAGTATTTTTTCTGTGCGTCAATCGTCGATTTCATCAGGATGTCCATGGTCTGATCGGTGATCTCGAGCAAGCTCCTGAGACTGTCCGCGCCGACGAGTTCACTCGAGACATCGATGCATATGACGATGTCGGCGCCGAGCTCGATAGCGTCGACGGCTGGCAGGTTTCTCACGAGCCCTCCGTCCACGAGCAGCCGTCCGTCCATTTCGAAGGGTGAGAAGGCGGTCGGGATAGCCATGCTTGCCCTCATCGCGTCGGCAAGGCTGCCGCTGTCTATCACGTACGGATCGCCCGTGACTATGTCGGTCGCGACGCAGGAGAAATCGCGGGGGAATTCACTGAAATCGTCGATCTCCAGGACGGGCCAGCAGAGTTCGTAGAAGAGCCTGTGTATCTTCTGACCCTTTATCATGCCAGAGGGGAGGTTGACCCTGCCGCCGTCTACAGGGAAGGCGAGGAGGTACCGGTCCCTGAACATCTTCTGACGCATCGAGATGTATCTGCGGTCGACCGTCTCGCGGAACAGGCCGAACCAGTCGACGTTGTTCGCCATATCTTCAAGAAAGGCGGGGGAATAGCCTGCCGCGTACAGCCCGCCGATGATCGAGCCCATGCTCGTGCCGGTGACGATCTCGGCCTGGAGCCCCTCCTCCTCGAAGACCTTGAGTACGCCTATGTGGGCAAGGCCCCTGGCGCCGCCCCCGCTGAAGGCGATGCCGATCTTCGGCGGCTCCGAACCGGTTCCGGCCGCAGTGCCTGCCTGGGTGATAGAGAGGAGAACGGCGACCGTCAGCGAAAATCTCTTCATGAGTTGATACATGGCCGCAATGCTAACAGCAATCGGGGTTCTGCGCAATACCGCTGCTGGAGGGATCGAGGTTCAGATGAACTTTTCCCTGTTCTGGAGGTTATAGAGCCCGTACAGGATGGCGAGCACGCTGCCGACAGCGAGCATGATGCGGTTCTGGTAGATGATCCCGGACCATGCGGCAGCCGTCATCTGGTCGGGTACCTGGAATGGATTGAGGAAGAGGTTCCACTTGCTCGTTGACAGTGCCTCGGCTCCTATCCAGAATGCCATGCCGATGACCACCATGATCACAGCCGTCCCGTTCCCGTTTCGAATTACAGTCGAGAACATGAACGAGAGCGCCCCGAGGAAGAAGATCGGGAACATCAACTGGTAGACCATCTCGAATATGGGAACCTGTACGAATACGACTGAGCTCAGCACAGTCAGTACTACGAGCAGCGAGAAAGTAATAAGCCATATAAGCGCCATCCTCGACAGCCATACCTTGTACCTGTAGTCAGGTATACCGAAAAGGATCTCGATCATCCTCGAGTCGACGTCGTTCTGGATGCCGAAAGCGGTAGGGTAGAAGACGAGGAGGATGCCGGGGAACATCAGTATGTAGTATACATCGGGCACGCCCGGGTTCGAATCGGACGAGAAGAACGAGATGGCTCCTGCGGCGAGGAAGAATATAAAGGAGGCCAGCAGGAAGTAGATAAATTTGTTGGCGAAGATGATCTTCAGGTTGTACGAAGATATCTTCCTGGCCGAGTAGATCATGTTGCGAACCCTGTCAAACCTGCTCATCCGCGTCACCTCCCGCGGCTTCTGCCGCCGCTTTCCGCACGCCCAGCACATCGCTCCCCGAAGATCTCAGCAGCCATAGATAGGCGTCCTCGAGCGTCGGTCTCGCCTCATGCGCGTCGGGCACTGGTTTCACGGCGGCGAGGCACCTGACCTTTATATTCGCTCCATCGCGCATGTGATGGACGACGAGATGCTCCTTTCTTAACCTCTCGAAATCGGCCGGCTCGACGCTGAATGACCAGACCTTACCGGCGGCTGTCGCGGTCATCTTCGTCGGTTCGTCGAGATAGAGCAGCTGTCCCCTGTTCAACACCGCGACCTTGTTGCACGAGCTGTATATGTCCTCGATGATATGTGTAGAGAAGATGACGACCCTATCCCTGCTCAGTTCGACGAGGAGGTTTCGGAACCTGATCCGCTCGCGAGGGTCGAGCCCCGCGGTCGGCTCGTCGACGACGAGGATCCTCGGCAGGTGCAGGAGTATCTGCGCTATCCCGACCCGCTGCTTCATCCCGCCGGAAAATGCACCTATCTTCCTGTCGGCGTGCTCTTCGATATGCACCGCCTCGAGGACGTAATCGACCATATCGCGGCGTTTTTTCCTGTCGGCGAGACCCTTGAGGATCGCCTGGTAGTCGAGAAACTCCCTTGCCGTCAAGTTCTCGTAAGTCCCGAACTCCTGCGGCAGGTAGCCGATCAGCCCCTGAAGCTCCTCGCGCTTCTCCGCCGTGTCTATCCCGTTGATGTATACCTTGCCGTAGCTCTGGTCGAGGATGCCGCAGATAACACGCATAAGTGTCGTTTTGCCCGCGCCGTTCGGACCGAGCAGGCCGAACATTCCGTTGCCGATCTCGAGCGACACGCGATCGAGCGCCTTGAAGGGCTGCTTGCGTTTTCCGATGACAGGAATCATGAGCACGAAGCGGTAGAGGGCGCGGCGGATGCCGGAAAGGCGTCCTTCGATCCTCGCGATGTTGATCTTGTCACGATGGAGCCTGCGCGAGGTGGAGAAGACAGCGATAGCTGTGAACCAGAGGACCGCAATGAAGATCACCGCGGCGAGGTTGTCCCATTTCCTGTAGAAGACGGTGAGGTTGACGAGAGGGAAGAGCCATATGAATATCCTCGACAGCCCGCGCAGCAGGCGCCCCGCTAAGCCCGCAAGCCCTGACAGCCGCTCGCTCCAGCCGTCCCAGACGAACATCAGGAAGAAGAAGAGCAGGTGTGAGAGCACGAAGGCCCAGAAGAAGGAGGAGAGGTAGTAGTATGCGAAGTAGATAATGAAGCCGAGCACGGGGAGCTGCCAGAGCAGGTCTCCCGCGTCGCTGGTGCGTGTATCTCCGCGACTCTCCCTGATACGCCCGCCCTTCTTCCATTCACGGACGAACTTCGACGGCTGGTCGTAGATCTTGACGAGGTTGCGCACCGTGATCGTAATCGTGCTGTCACTGTCGATGACCTTTGCCGATGCCTTCCTCAGGCTCGCCAGGATGAACCAGGTCACCGCGGGGATGACCATTATAAGCGTTGCTGTCAGTGCCGATCTCCAGATCAGCGAATCGATCTTTTCCCAGACGAGCCATATACCGAGAACCGCTGCAAGTCCCTGAGCGAGTTTTATTCTCCAGTCGAGCCCTCTCAGCCAGCCGAGCGCCGAATCGAGCCCTGAATAAACGACAGGTATGAATACGAGCGTGAAGAGTGTGCTCACCGTCAGGCCGCCTATGACGGTAATGGCGAAGGGCGCACCGATCACTGAGACCTCTTCTTCCTTTCCCATGGCAAGCGGGATCATCGCTGCGATCGTCGTGATCGCTGTGATCAGGATCGGCCTGACCCTCGCCTGCCCCGCCATCATAAGCGCTCTCGTTGAGCGGTAGCCCCTGCGCCTCAGTATCAGCGAGTAGTCGATCAGTATGATCCCGTTGTTGACGACGACGCCGAGAAGTATGAGGAATCCGGTCAGCGTGTAGACATCTACGATCGAGGTGCCCGTTAAGATCAGGAGCCAGAGAGAACCTATGGCGGCAAGCGGGATGGTGAACATCATCACTACAGGTGTCGTGAGTGATTCGAAGACCGATGCGAGGATCATGTAGATCAGGATGAATGCTGCCAGGATGAGGAACTTGAAATCGCCAATACCGCTGTCGTCCTCGACGATCTCCACCGCCATTCCCTGCGGGACGATGAGCCCGGCGATCAGATCTTCTATCTCTATCTCGGCTGCTTCGAGCAGCTTCCTCGAATCGTTGATCCCGTCGATAAAGGAATAGGTTATCGAGATCTGCTTCTCCTGGTTGATCCGCCTTATCCTCGTCATGCCGCGCGAGTAGACCATGTCGCTGATTTCCTCGAGCTCGATGACCGCGCCGGAAGGCGACTGGAGGGACATCTCCCGCAGGTCGTCGGTATGGCGCTCCTCGACACCGGCGCTCCTGATGACGATCTCGTATTCGTCGGTCCCATCCTTGAACACCTGCCCGGTGGACCGCTCAGGCTGGAAGGAGCTAAGCTCCCTGCTGACCGACTGCAGGGTAAGGTCGTTCCAGGTGAGCAGCGGCATATCGAACATCAGCTGTATCTCGGGGCTGCCCGGGATGACGTCGTAATTTGCCGAGGCGGTCGATGCGAGGTCGTCAATGTAATCCGCGAGGTTGGAGGCGAATCGCGACATCGCTTCATAGTCGTTTCCCTTTACGACTATGCTTTTCTGCTGCGAACCGAATCCGAAGAAGCGTCCCATCGCGCCGCCCATCCCTCCGCCGCGTCTTCCCCGGTACCTTGTGCTGGATGTGGGCTCGTCGAAAGATATATCACCCGTTCTGATAGGGGCTACCCGCTGCTTCGCGTCGGACTTGACCTGGCCGAGGTTGCGCCTGTCTATATCGCTGTACCCATCCTTCAGCTTTACCGTGATCCGCGCGTCCTCTTCGTAGATGTGGCTGATGATGTCCTGCTTCTCGGGGATCCCGTCGAGTCTCTCCTCGATGTCGCGGACGACGGCATCGGTCGATTCGAGTGTAGAGCCGCGCGGCATGACGAGGAAGATATCGAACGATCCCGTCTCCTCAATATTTGAAGAGCCTGCACTGAGGCCGACGCAGAGTATGATGCTGACGAAGAAGATGACGAGCGCCCCGACCGTTGTCCTCGCAGGGTATCTCATCCCCGTCTTGAGCAGGACGCGGTATATCTCCATCATCCTGCCGCCCGAGGACTGGACCGGGCTGTAGTCGGTTCTTTTCTCTTTAGAGAGGAAGTAATGGCTGACCATCGGGACGAGCAGAAGGGCGGCTGCGAGGGAGACGATCAGCGTAGAGACGATTGACACTCCGATGTGCTTTCCGAGACTCTGAACTATGAAATTCGAGGAGAAGACGAAGGGAAGGAAGACCGTTATCGTGGTCGCCGTCGCGGCAGTTATTGAGCGCCAGACCTCGCTCACTCCCTGGATTACGGCTCTGTCGGCGCGGATACCCTTCGATGCGAGCCTGTATATGTTCTCCAGGACGACGACTCCGTTGTCGAGGAGCATTCCGATCGCAAGTGCGATCCCGATGAGGGTGAGGGAGTTTATCGATATCCCCGCCGCGTAGAAGAAGTTCATCGCGATGTAAACCGAAATGGGAATCGACAGGGCGATCACGAATACGAGCCGGAGGTTCCTGAGAAAGAACCACAGTATGACGATAGCGAGCAGTCCGCCGATGAGGGCGAGCCTGACAATGAGATTTATATTGCCGCGTATCGACTCGGCGCCGTCGTACTGGACGACGATCTCCATCTCCTGGCCACGCATCTCGCGATTCAGTCGCTCGACCATCTCGAGGGCCCTGTCGGAGACCTCGATCATGTTGACCATCTGGTCCTTCATCAGGTTCATCGAGACTGTTTCCATGCCGTTTACACGGGTGATGTTCTCCTGCTTTTTCACGCCGAAGTAGATCTCGGCGATGTCGCCTAGCAGGACGGGCCCGTCTGGATGCACGACGATCTTCTCGAGGTCGGCGATGTCGAGATATTCAGTCACAACATTGACGAAGTATTTCCTGTCCCTTTCGACCGCCTGACCGACGAAGGTATTGGAAGCGCCGTTCTGAGAGATAAGAGCGGAGATCCTCGACGCTGTGAGCCCGTAGGCCTCGATAGCCTCGTCGTGGAGGACGATGTCGACCGACTTTTCCCGGCCGCCCGTAACGCTTACCTCGGCAATCCCCTCTATGCTCTCGAACTTCCTTCTGATCTTATCGTCTACTACCCGGCGGACGCGGTCGATGCCGCCCGTTCCCCGGATCTCGAGGTCCATCAGATTGTCAGAGATCCTCTGTGTGTCGAACTTGATGACCCTTACGAAGTAGTCCTCGGGGATCGAGGATCTGATCTCGGCGATCTTCTCCTCGAGTTTGAGGTAGGCGTACTTGATTTCTACGCCCTTCTTGTATTCGATCGTGATACTGCCCGACCCGCGGCCTATGTCTGATTCGATACGCTCGATCCCCTCGAGGGTGCCGGCCGCCTCCTCGATCGGGATAATCGCCTCTTTCTCGACGCGGACCGGATCGGCGGGCCTCATTGACCGGACCATTACAAAGAGGTAGGGAAGCTCGATGTCTGGGATCAGCTCCACGGAGAGGCGCCTCTGCGATATGATTCCGAGCATCACAAGCCCGATGAAGAGCATGCTGATAAAAGTCTTGCGGCGGATTATGAAGTTGCCAGCGCTCATCGGCTCCGATCCAGGACGGAATAGACACAGGGTATTACTATGAGGGTGAGTATCGTCGACGTAACCAGTCCGCCGATAACCGCCAGGGCCATCGGAGAGCGGAGCGAGACTCCCTCGCCGAATCCCAGGGTGAGGGGGAGGAGCGCGAGGATCGTCGTGGCGCTTGTCATCACGATAGGCCTGATCCTCATCCTGCCGGCGGCGACGATAGCCTCCATCTTGGCCATGCCGTCGCGCTTCAGACGATTGATCGCATCGATCAGGATGATCGAATCGTTCACCGCTATGCCTACGAGCATGATCATCCCGATATAGGCCATGACGCTCAGGGGTCGGCCGAGCGCGAAGAAGATCAGTACGGCGCCTACCCCGGCCAGCGGAATCGTCAGAAGGATCGCGAACGGATGTATGAGCGATTCGAACTGCGAGGCGAGGACCATGTATACCAGGATCACCGATAGTATCAGGGCAAATCGCAGGTCGCGGAATTCCTCACGCCTCTTGGCCTCCTCGCCTGCGATCGCGAGCCGGTAGTCGGGCGGAAGGTCTATCGCGGCGAGGGTGCCGTTTATCTCGCGTATCGCGTGGTCGAACGGCCTGCCCTCACGCTTGTGCGCGGTGACGATTGCGGCCCTCATCTGCCCGCGCCTGTTTATCTCGCGCGGCGCAGTTCCGATCTCGAGGGTCGCCAGTTCGTCGAGGCGGTATTTCCTGCCGCCGGAATCGACGTAGATCCTGTCGAGGTCACCGAGTCCCACATCGGGAAGCATTACTGTGATGTCGGTCTTCTCTCCGCCGCGGTCCCATTCGCCCGCGTTCCGGCCGGTCAGTCTCGATTCGAGGGCTCCGGTCACCTCGCTGAGCTGTACCTGGAGCATACCCGCCCTGAGGCGGTCGACGACGACGCTGACCTCGGGACGACCGTGCTCGAGGGATGTCTCGACATTGTACAGGTCCTCGATTCCCGAGAGCTTCTCCCTGACCTGATCGGCAAGAAGGGTAAGAGTTTCGAGGTCGTCCCCCTTGATCTCGATCACCACGGGAGCAGAATCCGCCCCCAGGATGGAGCGAAGGGCCGTCTGGTCCTGCACGAGCCTTGATTCGACGCCCGGTATCGTCGCGAGCGCCGCTCCGAGGCCGGACATGATCTCTCCGGAGCTGCGGCTGTGCCCTTCAGCGAACTTGATCTTCACGACAGCGGTGTTTTCGTCCTGGAAGACGGAAGATTCGTCGCTGCCTATTCCGGTCACCGGCCCGGCCGTGCTGTACAGAGTCTCGATCGCGTCGCCGAAGATTCCCTTCATCAGCTCCTCGAGTCCTCTGACCGTTCCGTCGGTTCTTGTCAGGTCGGAGCCTTCGGGCAGAGTGAGGTATATCGAGTATTCATCGGCATCCGCCTCGGGTATGAACTCGCTGCCCACTATGGGAAGGATGAGGACGGCCAGCGCCACGAGGGCGGCAGCCCCGATGATGACAGCCCAGCGTCTCTCGAGCGCCTTCGTCAGAATGACGCCGTACCTTTCGAAGCGGACCGGCTGTGCAGCGGTCGCGGCCTTGCCGCTCCCGAGGAACCTGCTGGCCAGCATGGGGATTATCAGTATCGCGACTGCAAGGGAGGAGAGAAGGGCGAATGCGACGGTCCACGCCTGGTCCTTGAAGAGCTCCCCGGCCGCGCCGTGCAGGTAGACTATCGGGAGGAAAACGACGATCGTAGTTATCGTCGAAGCCGTGATCGCGCCGCTGACCTGTGCCGTGCCGGTCGCGGCGGCCTCCCTGACGTTCATGCCCGATTCGATATTCCGGACTATGTTCTCGACGACGACGATGGCGTTGTCGACGAGCATGCCGGCGCCGAGGGCGAGGCCTCCGAGCGTCATGATGTTGAGCGACAGTCCCTTGAAGTACATCAGGTTGAAGGTCGCTACGATCGAGACCGGTATCGATATGCTGATGATAGCAGTGGTCCCGATGCGCCTGAGAAAGACGAAGAGTATGAGTATTGCGAGGAATATTCCGAAGAGTGCCGTCTGCCTCACCTCACCGATAGACGAGTTGATGAACTGTCCCTGGTCCTGGATGACGACGAGGTCATATCCGGGCAGCGCCTTCTCGATACGGTCGAGAGCTGCGATGAGATTATCGCTCGCCTCGACGGTATTGAACCGCATCTCCTTGTATATCGAGAGCCCGAGGCACCTCGTGCCGTTGATCCTTACGATGTTCTCCGGATCCCTGTTGCTGAGCGAAACTTCGGCCACGTCGTGCAGGTATACGGGTGCTTTCTCCGTCGATCCGTCATCGGTCTGCATGCGCTCCGCGGAGAGCTGCTGCCCCTCGCCGGGCTCCTTCCAGGCGAGGATGATCTGCCTGATATCCTCGATCGATTCCATGACGGAGACGCCCTTGATCAGGTAAGAGATGCCCATCTCGGTGACTGTGCCGCCCGAAGCCTCGACGTTGTAGTTTCTTATCGTCGCAGCGATGTCGTCGACCGAGAGGCCGTAAGCTTCCAGTGTGTAGGAATCTGTCTGTACGATCACTTCCTTGGTCTCGCCTCCCGAGATTTCTACCCCGGCGATCCCATCGATCCTCACAAGTTCGTTTCGTATGTAGTTCTCGGCGATCCTGCGCGGGACGTCCATATCGATAACGTCGGGATTGACGAGGGCAACCATCATGACTGGATCGGAGTTAGGATTGTGCTGTGTGATCGTGATCTCGAGGTCGTCGTATCTCTGCCCGAAGTCGGCCGCGGCCTTCTGGAGGTTGAGGAAGGCCTCGTCCATATCCATGTCCCAGCCGTACTCGACTGTGATACGTGCAGCGCCGACCCTGATCATAGAGGAGACCCCGGTGATTCCCTTCTGTGTGAAGATCAGGTTCTCCATATTGTCGACGTACTGCTTTTCCATCTCCTCGGGAGGGCGTTCGCCCGCCTCTATCTCGATGAAGAGTCGGGGATTGTTCAGGTCGGGGAAGAGGTCTATTCCGAGGCGCTGGAACGAGATCCAGCCGAGCAGGATCACGCCCAGGACGATCATTGTCACGGTAACGGGATGGTTAACGGAAAAGTCCGCTATCTTCCTCATCACCTCACGACCTTTACCTTCGACCTGTTCCTCAGCGTCTCGAAACCCCTGATTACGAGACGGTCATTGACCTCCAGGCCGTCGAGTACTTCGATCCAGCCGGGGTTCTCGAGGCCCGTCGTAATGATACGTTCCTGCGCGGCGCCTTTCTGGACGATGAAGACCGTCTTGCCGCGCTGCTTGACCTGGATCACGTCCTTGGGTATGACGATCGTCGAGTCGCTGCCTGCGACTACGATCTCGGCCTTGACGAACATGCCCGGACGCAGGATCAGATCGGGATTGCCGATCTCGATCATAGTCTTGAACGACCTCGAAGCAGGATCGAGTGCGGGGGAGACCTGCGTCACAACACCCGAAAGCGTGTCGTCGGGGAGGGTGTAATTCATTATACGTACGTTCTGGCCTGCGTCGGCGCGGCCGAGTTCCTTGCCGGGGAGGCTCACCTCGAGCTGGAGGCGGCTGTACTCTTTCACGCCGAGCAGTTCGGCTCCCTGTGCCACCTTGACCCCCCGCGTGTAGTAGGGGAGGCTCGTGATGACGCCTTTAAAGGGTGCGGTGATCTGAAGGTTCTCGAGGCGGAACTGGGCGTTCTCGTAGTCGTACTTCGAGTCGATGTAGGAGCGCTCGGCCTGGCTCAGCTCCAGTCGCGTGACTCCGCCTT
This sequence comes from uncultured bacterium, assembly GCA_965371515.1. Classification (GTDB taxonomy): domain Bacteria; phylum Krumholzibacteriota; class Krumholzibacteriia; order Krumholzibacteriales; family Krumholzibacteriaceae; genus JAUWCL01. The sequence continues at coordinate 32,446 of CBDUYR010000013.1, forward strand.
TGTCGTAGAGAGATTTCTGCTGCTCGTATTCGAGACGCGCAGTCTCGAGGGTAAGTTTCTTCGCATCGATCCTGATGTTGTTTTCTTCCTCGGGATTCACCAGGTGGATTATCCTGGTGCCCTTTGCGACGATTTCGCCCAGAGCGAACGGTTTGCCCGTTGAGGGATTTTTAAGCAGGATGTACTCGCCGCCTGTCTCGGCGTTGATCGTAACCTCCTTGGAGGCCTTTACCGTACCGGTCGCTGTCACGAACTCCTCGATCGAGCCGGGAGCGATCTCCTCGACCGAAACGGGAACGGCGACCTCGACGTCTGTTCCCTCGTCCCCGCCTCCACAGGAAGCGAAAGTCAGCAGGGCGATTGATAACAGTGTGATTTTCTTCACTTCCCACTCCTTGCTCAATGATATATATCAGTTCTTTGAATAATTCAGCGGAACGACCTTTGCGTAACCTATCTGGGAAAGATCGAGCAGCCGCTGTTTTGTCGATGCTGCCTCTTCCGGCGTCCGATACTCTCCAACGTAGACTCTGTACCATGTCCGACCGTTTACTTCGGTCGCTAATATGGTAGCGGCGAAACCGTTCTTCTCCAGATAATCGCTCTCGCTGCCCGCCCGCCCGATTTCCGTGAAAGACGCTACATGAACCGTATAATACGAGACCTCGTAAGCAGGAGCAGCCGTGGAGGGCTTCCCGACGGGAACCGGTCCGGCCACAATCGCTCTCTCCATACCGTCCGATTCGTATTCTGCGGGCGCCGCGTCGTCCTGCATACGGTCCTGATCGAATCCGGCGGCACTGCTCTCACCTTCCTCGATGCCAGAGGTTGATATCGTGATGACGGGGCGGTCGTTTTCGAAATCCCACAATGATTGTATCTTCAGGTCGAGCAGTTGCAGCCTGTAGTTGATAAGGTCATTGATCTCGCTTAGTCTCGCGTTGGAGAGGGACTGTCGGTAATCGCCAAGCAGCTGACTCGTCAGGTCCCCGTTCTGGTATTTCTCGAGGTTGATCTCGTACGTCTTCTCCGCGCTCTCGACACGTCTGCTGGCGAGCTCGATCTGGCGGACGAGGTTGTCGAGCGCGCGGCACGACTCGCGGATATCCATAGTTATTTCGTATCTGTCTTCCTCGAGAGTAAGTTTCTGGCTCTCGAGACTGATCTCGCTGGCGAGTATCGTATTCTTTTTCTGTCCCCAGTCCCAGATCGGTATGTCGAATGAAATGCTGACAAGCTGCTCATCCGTCCGCTTCTCGTAGATGTTGTTAAAATCAGGATTTGTCCCTGACGATCCCCAGGAGAGATGCAGATCGCCCCTGAATTCGTTGACCGTTCCAGCGCGGACTATTGCGTTGTAAGCGTTGGCGATTGTGATCTCCTGCTGGCGGAGTTCCATCCTCGTTTCGAGCCCGTGCCTGACGGCGAATTCCATGTTGATGCCGACTGGATTGAATCCGATGTCGGTATCGATGTCGATATCGTCGTCGAGGGGGAGGCCGATGAGGTATTTGAAGCGGTCGAAGGCGTTGGCGAGCGAGACGGTCGTGTTGTTATAGTTCGATTCGCTCGCAAGCATATCGGTCTCGGCCTGGGTGAGGTCGTCGAGCTTCCCGATTCCCGCATCGTACTTGTTTTTCATGATCCGGTGATTCTCGCGGTCGGACTCCATTGCGTCACGGTTGATCTCCAGCCTCATCTTGTCTGCGTAAAGATAGTAGAACTCCCTCATCACCCTTCTCTCGATGTTCAGCTTCGTGATCACGAAGCTGAGCTCACTGCTTTCGAAATCGAGCTCGAGCTCGCTGAGGTCCATCTTCATCCTGTTGTATGTGAACAGGGGCTGGTCGAACTGGAGATAGAGTGCATTACGGTAGTTCTGAGTCGATTCGTCGTTGACCTCGCTGTAGGTGTCGTGCCAGGAGAGGCGGTCGTTGAGCGAGAGCACGCCGTCGGTCCACTTGATCGGCTGCCTGATCGAGATCTGTCCGGCTATATCCTTTGATTCGTACGTGTACCAGGTGGAGAAGAACTCGTCGAACCTGTTGGTGTTCTGATACGAGATCGGTCCGAGGGTCAACCCGAACTGCGTCTTCAGACTCGCCTCCTCTGCCCTGAGCCTTGCCTCGCTCGCGTCCAGGCGGAATTTCGTATGCCTGATATCGGGGCTGTTCTCCATCGCGATGGAAAGGGCGTCGTTGAGCGACAGTATGTGCTGCGCCGACACACCGGACGGCACGGCGGCCAGCAGCAGAGGGGCAAGCAGTACTGCGGCGAACCTCCTCGCCGCTCCGGAGATCCTCGATTCGGATACCATCGTAATCTTTCCTTTCTTGAATCTAGCGCCCGACCCACTTGACCGCGTCGGCGATCACGAACCGTGCCTCTGACTCGTTGGTAATCTCGATCTTTGCCTCACCCTGAGAGATGTAGTACGAGCCGAGGTAGTTCCATCCGTCTTCGGCGCTGTTGAGATCGAGTTCGGTCTCTTCGACGCCGTCATCGTGATATATGAGAAAGTGGACCTTTCCGTAATCGGCATCATGGCCTCCGCCTCTGTGCCTTCGCCAGGGCGAGACGATCCTGCTCGCGTGATAGTAGACGTCGAAGTGCCCGCTCTTCTCGAGTGTGGCCGTGAACGCGGCTGTATGGTCGCCGCTGCCGCTCGCTATGAAGTGGGCCGAGCGGATCTGGGCGCCGTAGAATTTCGTGTCGATCGTCGGCTGCCACCTGCTCGACTCGCTGCCCCCGTCCCAGAAACGCATCCCGACATATTTCACATCTTTCTCGCTCGCGCCGCGTGGGATGAGCCTTTTAAGCAGGCTCTTCGATGTGCCCGACGACGATGAGAATCCGGGATCCTCGTTGTCTACGACCGTCTCTCCCTTGACAGTGAGCTCTACCGGTTTGTCCAGGACCCTTTCGCCGTCAAAAGGTGTGATTTTCTTTTTCTCTTCAAGTTCCTCGGGAAGATCGATATCCATGAGCACCGGCAGGTTGCGGGAGACCAGTGTGTTGACCTGGACGGATGACGGCTGGAATCCCAGGACGAAACCGAGTTCCCTCGTCTCGCCGGCCTTGACCGGAACGTACCGGCTGTAATCCTTGCCCATCGTCATCGTGGCGGTCATCATCCGTCTCATGCGTCCCCCGCCGCCGCGCATGTTTACGTCCATCTGCTTGAAAGTAAATACAATAAGCCCGTCGGTATCCTCGTTATTGGTCACACTTAGACGGACCTGGAACTTCTCGCGTTCTTCGTCGATGAACTTGAATATCTCCACCGGGGACATCGTAAATCCGGGGACGGAGATGCCGTCATACCAGCCCTCCGTGATCGCTGAAAGGTCGATGTTGAACTCATCATTCAGGGAGGAAACAAAGACATCACCGGGCACATTGTCGTACTCGTATTCCTCGAACAGTCCCTTGATAATCTTGTCGAGTTCGTCCCGGCTCGCGGCGCTCTCCAGCATCCTCAGGAGGAAACTTCCCTTAGATTTGAGGGCGTAGTGAGACATCTTGCGGTATTCGGGGTCGAGGATGAGGTCACGAAGACTCATCTCGGCGAGCTTGAGGTTGACCCTTTCATCGAGCGTCATCCCCCAGCGCATCCTGCTCCAGCTGAACGTGTTGTCCTCGAGTCTCGACGCGTACCATGACTCGAGGGCCATCCCGAGCCAGGGCATCTCCTTCGAATCGATCCCGCCTCGGAAAGCGAGCATGTTGGGGAATACGTTATACGAAGGCGACCTCTGGAACGGATCATCAGAGTCCCAGTCCGATCTTCCGAATCGCCCGGTAAGTGTCGCGTTCACGAATACCGCGAACATCCCCGCCTGGTTCTCCATCTCCGAGATATCCTCGTTGCTCCGTTCCTGCTGTCGCTTGGTCCTTCGCTTCATCCTTCTGAAATCAGCGCCACGAATGGTGATGCCCCGTTCGGGGATGAAGACCATCTCCGGCTGGACCGTCTCCTGGTAGACCGACCAGGCGTGATAGAACGCCGAGTAATGGACCGGGACCTCGACTATAGAGAATCTCGGGAAGGGATATTCGAGGTTGAGATTATTTTCATATGTCTGCCTGAGGTCCCTGATCATAGCCTCGAGAGTGTCCCCGACCTCGGTCATGTACTCCGACCAGTAATCGTTCCCCGGGCCGAAATAGATATTGTATTCGACCGAGTCGACGACAGCTGTATGTCTCTCGAACCCGGCTATCGTCAGGGAGATCGCAGGGAGGCGGTTTTCGGGCCTGAAGCTGAATTTTCCCGGGGAGTCATTCGATGACGCACCCTGTGAGACTGCCGTCAGGCCGGGAGTGGTTGTGACATCGAGTGAGAAATCTACGAAATCGTGCCTGCGCTCGAGCGGCCTCGAGGGGATGAAGCCGGGCCCGGCGGCGGGGTACCACATCGTCTCCGGGGTGAGCAGGACATATCCGGGATGGATATACGAGTATCTCCGCCCCATAACGAAGAACATGAGCCTGTTCATGCCGGTGAGTGTCCCTACATCTATATCGGTATAGAGAGCATCTTCGTTAATAATCCCTCTCCACTGTATACTGAACGAGTCCTCAGCGCCGGCGGCGAGCGGGCTGCCGGGAACGACCATCAGTATATGCTCATCCCGTTCGTACTTCAGCGTTCCTGATGCTCCCTCTACTTCACGGACGGTGAGTCCCGGATTGAGGTTGAATATATATGATGAAAGGGGGGCGCCGGTCTCGTTCCGCACTGTTATCTCCGCCGTGGCGTCTATCAGTCCGCCTTCGTGTTTGAGATCGATGTGGCAGGAGAGGGGCGTCGCGACATCTCTCGCGGAGGCCGCTTCAGATGCTGCAAGTATCCTCTCGCGCTGGCGAGCCATATTCCCGTCCCTGCCTGTGTAGACTACGATAAGCACTATGGCGAGAGCCGCGCAGGCGAATCCGGCGATCCGCGCAAATCCCGTCATCACCCTCGATTGCGGGAGCCTGCGTATCATGACGATCGTGAGGGAAATGAACGAAAGGCCGAAGAGAAGATAGATCAAACGCTGCACGAGCATATGCGTGATGTCGGCGAAGCCTGTGAACTGCGAATAGACCAGAGGGACGTTGAAGGCGATATAGTCGAAGACGTTGTGAATCCTTGGCCCGAGATAGAAGAGTGTCATCCCGATATATCCCAGCAGGACGATGAATGTCACAGCCTGGTTACGGATCGTGACCATCATCAGGAAAGCGAATCCCAGGATGAAGATCAGGGTCGGGATGCTGATAACGACGGGATATATGAGGTAGGCGATTCCGGCGAATGTCGTATCTGCGAAGAAGACATTGAAGACCAGGCCTATCAGCAGGATCACGATATTGAGGAGGAGGAACATCGTCATGATCCCGACCGTCTTGCCGAGGACGTAATCGGTGTTCGTCATCGAACGCATGTATACGACCTCGGTCGTATCGAGCTTCTTGTCCCTCTTGAGGAAATCTGAGGCGAGGAAGACTGCGATGATCGCCTGCGCCACATTGAGAAAGAGGATGTTCATGTAAGGGATCGTTGTCGGTACGCCCTGTAAGGCCCACGGTGCGTGTGTGACGTTGGAGAGGGATACGAAATCGAAGAAACCGATGATCGCGACGGAGAGTATGGAGAATATCCGGAAGAACCAGCTCCTCCACAGTGTCTTCGCCTCGAACCTGGCCACTGTGAGGATATTGTAGATTGATATCATTGCATCAGCCTTTCATCGGTCGGTGGGGATCGCAACGCCTCCGGGGCGTTCTCAGTTCTCGGACTGGTTCTCCATGAAATAGACGTAAGCGTGCTCGAGATTCGGCTCTATTTCTTCACCGGGCCATCTGCCCGTATCGTCGGCCACGACGTGGACCTCCCAGCCGTCGTCTGCGGGGATGGTCGATATCACCGGGAAGGTCGTCTTTATCTCCTCGAGTTCGCTGTCGAGCGCGCGTATTTTCCACGACCGCCCGCGGGCCTTCTCGATAAGCTCGTCGGGGGAGCCGCGGAAAACGACGCGGCCGCGGTCGAGCAACGCCATGTTATGGCAGGTGCTCGATATGTCGCCGACGATATGAGTCGAGAGGATGATGGCGATATCCTTCTGGCCCATGTCTGCGAGCAGGTTTCTGAATCTGATCCGCTCCTCGGGATCGAGGCCGGTCGTCGGTTCGTCGACGACTATGATCTTCGGCTCTCCGATCAGAGCCTGGGCGATCCCCAGCCTGCGTTTCATTCCCCCGGAGAGCTTGTTGGCGAGCCGGTCGCGCACGTCGTAGAGGCCGACCTGTTCAAGCATCTCGCCGACGGCCTTTGTCCGCTTCTTCGTTTCCCTCAGGCCGGCGAGGCGCGTCACGTAATCGAGGAATTCCCATGTAGTGAGTTTGGAGAAGAACCTGAACTCCTGCGGAAGATATCCGAGCATCGACCTGATCTCGCGCCGGTTCTTCTGCAGGTCGAGATCGTTCACCCTGACGCTGCCGCCCGTCGGCTTCATCAGCGTGACGAGGATCCTCATCAGGGTCGTCTTTCCCGCGCCGTTCGGCCCGAGCAGGCCGAACATCCCGCTGCCTATATCGAGGTCCACTCCTGTGAGGGCTGCCGTGCCGCCCTTGTATGTCATGCTCAATCCTTTGACCGATATGTTCATCCTCGCCCCTTCCGGCGTCGTAGATATCCTTCGTACGCCTTCGACCTCATATAGTTTCAGTCAATCGCCAGCGCGTTTCGGTTACAGGAAAAATCGGCAAATATGCCGGATGTGAAGTTTATATCATCGATTCGGTCCGCTCAACACAAAAGGTCCCGTCAGGTCTCCTTCGGACCGCTGATTTTCAGGAATATGTCCATCGCGCGGACAGCCCGGTCGATCTTCCTGAAGACAGGTATCCCTGCCCGTTCCATCATCTCGACCGCCGGGTCGTAGATCGCGCCTTCGTTGAGGCATACGACCATCGGCTTTTCCGTAGAGCGAAAGAGCCTGATCATCGTGTTTGGATGGGAGGATTCCCGGTTGATGTCTTCCCCGTGGCCTGGTCCGGCGGGGAGGTTCTCCTGAAACGGGGTGGAGGCGACGTTCGATATTAAGACGCAGTCGACGTTGTCGTCCTCCAGGACCGCCTCTATGCACTTCCCGTACTTCTCCGTCGTGATCGCCGGTGTGGCGTCGATCGGGTTGTGGACATCTATGAACCCGGTGGGGAGGAGATCGCCGAGCCGTTCGAGCGTTTTCTCCGAGAACCGGGCCAGCTCCATCGATCCGAGCCTGTCGGCCGCCACGGAGCATTCGTAGCCTGCGTCGCTCGATATCGCGATGCGGTTTCCGCCCGCGCGTCTCCCCTCGAGCAGGGTGAGGACCTTCATCGCGTCCTCCATCTCCTCCAGGGAGTCGGCGACATGGATCCCGGCGTCGCGCAGGAGCCGCTCGAGTACGGCGTAGTCGCCGGCCATCGCTGCGGTGTGCGACGCGACGGCCGCGGCGCCCTCGTCGGTCCGTCCGGCCTTGTAGAGGATGATGCTGCGGCCGGAGGATATGATCCTCCGGGCCAGTTCGAGGAATCGCTCGCCCTCCCAGGCACGAAAACCTTCTATGTATATACAGAACAGGTCGATATCGGGATCGCCTGATATGTTTTCGAGATGATCGGTGATCGTGAGGTCGATCTGGTTGCCGACAGTTATCATGTATCGCGGCTGCAGGAACGCCGCCTGCGTGTTGAGCAGTGTAACGAGCCACGCTCCGCTCTGGCTTATGACGGCGCTGCGCTTCCCGAACTCTCCCTCGAGAGGAAACTTGTACTCGGGGAGAAAGAATGTGTTGTAGCCGCCCGGTTCCGAGATGATACCCATGCAGTTGGGGCCGTTGACGATCGTGCCTCCGCCCGGGAGTTCCCGGCCATCGGCGATGGCCTTTCTCAGTCTCAGGGAAAGCTTGCGGCCTCCCTCGGTCTCGCCGTATCCCCCCGATATGAGGATTATCGATTCGGTCCTCTCGCCGAGGATCAGTTCCTCGAGGAGAGCCTCCGATTTCTCGCTCGCAGGGATCGTGAAGACGGTCGTATCGACCTTCTCCGGCAGGTCGGCGGGTGACCGGAAGGCCGCGCACCCTTCGATCGAATCGGCCTCGGGATGGAGGAGGTAGATCCTCTCGCGCGGTATCGTCTCCGACGCGGCGAGGTTCCTCAGTATCACGCGGCCCATGTTGACTTTGGCTGCCGATGCTCCGATGACGAGGATGCTCATCGGTCGAAGCAGCCTGTCGATCTTCTCCTGCGGAGCCGCCTCGCGGCTCCCTTTTATGCGCGAGAGCTTCATCATCGCGTCCAGCGGGACGAGCCCGCCGTCGCCGGTTATCTGGAGCGGATTTATCTCGAGCTCTTCTATTGTTACTGGAGTCCGGTCGGAGAGGGGGGAGAAGCTCGCGGCCAGAGAGGCGAACCGCTGCACCACCTCGACGAACGCGCCGGGAGCGATCATCGGCTGCGAGGATATCCGCGTCTGTCCGGTGATGATCGGGAAAAACAGCGTATTCATCAGTGCGTTCTCTACTGATTCCTTTTCGGCGCACATCGACGAGGCCATCACGCGCAGCCCGCGGTCTTTCTTCAGCCCCTCGTTGTATACCTCCGTTCCCGTCCCGCCCAGTCCGGCGGCGACGACGGGGCCGAATGCCCTGTCCTGCTTCAGAGAGAGGAGCAGTTGCCTGGGGACCGACTCGTCCACGTCGAGGCGGCGGGCTACGAGCATCCCGGAGAACTCTACCCCGAGTCTCGAGGCGGTCGCTTCGAAATCCGAGAATACGCCGCGCAGCGTCTCAGGCCTCTTTTCGGTGAATCTGATGCCGCCGTGTTCGGTGCGGTGAGCGACCTGCGGTGAGATGAACTTGCAGACGACCTCGTTGCCCGGCAGGGAGGCGAGCGCTTCCTCGGCTATCTCGTCGGCCGAGGTCACGAAGACGGCCTCGGGCGTCTCGAATCCGAGAAGGTCGAGGACGGCATAGACCTCGTCCTCGCGGGGGATCTCCCTGCCCTCGTCGAGAATACCGAGCAGGATCTCCTCGATCGCGGCGAGCACCCGCGGCTCGATCGTATTATTCATCTTCCTTCTCCGTAGTCATATCGAGGCAGAGCGCGCTTTTCTGTACGAGTCTGCCGTATTTATCGCACCAGAGGGCTATGCTGGTGCGGCAGGCGCCGTCGAGTGCGTCCTTGTCCGGAAAAGACGCGTGGCGGCAGTCGGGGTCGCACCATCTGGGCTGTCGCGTCATGATCGGCCTTTCGAATAATTTAAACGTAGAATATTATATGCGAAGGCAATATTGTTGTCGAACATTATCACCCCTCTGTCGCGCACGGGAGAGAGACGATGACGGCAAGGCAATCGATAGAAAAAGAGATAAAGGCCCAGAGGTCAGTCATCAGGAGTCTGAAGAGGGAGATATTCGGACTCGACAAGACCTCGAAGTCGTCGTATATCCGCGAGTTCCATTCAGAGCTGTCCGGTTACAGGAAGATCTGCTCGAAAGAGGAAGTCCTCGAAAGGGCCGCCGCCAGCGACATCGTCTATTTCGGTGATTATCATCCGCTCGACGCGAGCCAGAAGCTCGCGCTCGACTTTCTGGCCGAGTTGAAGGCGAGGGGGACAAAGGTCATCCTTGCCCTCGAGATGCTCTACGAGTACGAGCAGGAGACGCTCGACAGGTGGATGAAGGGGGCGATGAGCGAGGAGGAGTTCGTCGAGGCGATTAACTACAGTTCGGAGTGGGGATTCAACTGGGAGAGCTACCGCCGTTTTTTCGAAGCGGCGAAGGACCCGTTCGTGCCGATCTTCGGGATCGATTACGAGCCCCGCGACCAGCTCCGCTTCATCCGTCACAGGGACAGGATGATCGCCCGCAAGATAGCCTCGATAAGGGATTTCTTTCCCGACCATACGATCCTCGTCGTCATAGGCGAATCCCACATCGCATCGAGCCACCTGCCTGCGGACGTGAGAAAACTCACCGGCGGTCGCCTGAAAGAGACGACGATCGTCCAGAACATCGACGAGATATACTGGAGGCTCCTTCGAAAGGGGCGCCAGGACGCCGAAGCGGTACAGATCGGAGCGGGGAGGTACTGCATCTTCACCGCCTCACCGATGATAAAGTACCAGTCGTACCGCCGCGTGATCGACATCTGGACCGAGGGAGCCGGGTGCGACATCCACACCCCGTCGATGGGCGAGATGTTCGACAATATCCTCAACTTCATCGTCGGCGGGAGGGGACGCCTCGAAGTCACCGCCGGCGAGGACTGGTGCGAGCCGGTCGAATCGGTCGTTCCCGAGATCCACTGCGGCACGACATACAAGTCGATATCGGCCCACCTCCGTTCTCTCGGGATGACGCAGAAGGGCGTGCTGGCCGCAGCCGAAAATCTGCGGCGTTCGGGCATGAGCTACATCCCTGTTGTCAATAAGCTGGTGATTCAGCGCTTCGACATAGTATGCGCCGCACGTGAAGCGGCGAGGTTCGTCCTCTACGCGATGCGCGACGAGATCGGTCCGCTGCGGAAGATCAGGAGGACGATGGAGGACAGATTCTATGCATTTGTCTTCGAGGAGGCGCTCTGCACCCTGGGCGCCAGGCTGGTAAATCCTGTGATATCGTGCGGGGGACCGGGAGAGCTCTTCGAAGCGATGGGAGAGAACGGTCCGGTCGGTGGCCCGGTGCCCGGAATGACCCTGGCCGAGACGAGGGAGGCAGCGGCCCTGCTGAGGTACCACATCGCCCGCGAGAAGACCGGCGGGAAGATGTCGACCGGGAAGATGAAACGGATACACAGTCTCGGCATCAGGAAGAGGTTGTGGATCATCAAGGCACTCGGGTGGACGCTGGGAGACGCGTTCTACAGCGGGTTCCACGACGGGAAGGTCTCCCTCGAGGAGCTCCAGGCCCTTTTCCGCGAGAGGTTCGCCGTGGAGGGCGCCGCCGCGCCGCTATACCTCGAATGGGTCGGCAAGCTGCACCCCTATCGAGGCTGATCTGCTTCAATATCCCTTTTTTCCTTTGAATTCCACCGTGCTTACGGGCAGTATCACCGGGATGCACCGGCGCCAGGCGCTGGAAAGAGACAGGAGTACCCGATATGAATGACGCGAGGGATATCATCGACCGGACCGTACTGGTCAAGCTGGAGAGCTGCGAGGGGATCGAGTTCACCGGCATCGAGAGCGAGGGACCGTTTTTCTGCAAGGTCAAGGCCGTCGACGAAGCGGGGATCTGGGTGGAGAACAGGAAGTTCATGACCGTTGAGTTGAGGGACTCGAGCGGGCGGGCTGTACCGAAGAAAAAGAGAAAGCCCCAGAAGCACACGGTCAACATCCTCCTCCCGTGGAGGACGATCCAGACGATCATAATGTTCGAGGATGAGAACGGGGAGAACCTGGAAATCGACGAAGAGGCTCTCGGTTTAGCCGAGCAGTCGGGAAGGATAGGTTTCATAAAGTAGGACGCCCCCCGGCGACCCGCAGCGATCTCATGTACGACGCAAAAACAAACAGTTTCAGGAGGAAGGTCAAGAGGAAGATCCAGCGGATGCCTCCCGGGCTCGTCGTGGCGCTGAGCTTCCTTCTGACGGCGACGCTCGGGGCGATCCTCCTCTCGCTGCCCGCCGCTTCGACGGGCAGCCCGCTGGGCAGGCTCGATGCCTTCTTCACTGCCATATCGTCAGTCTGCGTGACAGGACTCGTCGTCATCGATATCGGGACGAAGCTGACCGTCTTCGGCAAGATCGTAGTCATGACGCTGATACAGGTCGGCGGGCTCGGCATCATGACGTTTTCCGTCTTTCTTTTTCTGTTTATCGGAAAGAGCCTGGGGACGAAGGAGAGATGGATCATCAACGAGTCGTTCCTTCCCGATCCTATCGTTGACATCAGACAGTTGATCCGGATGATATTCGTATTCACCTTCACCGTCGAGGTGGTCGGGGCCGCACTGCTCTTCCTCGTCTGGAGAAGGGAGATGCCGCTGCAGCCGGCGATCTTCACGAGCGTCTTTCACGCGATATCTTCGTTCTGCAACGCTGGATTCTCGTTCTTCTCAACGAGCTTCATGCAATACCAGGGGAACATACTGCTCAACGTCACGGTGATGAGCCTGATAATCCTCGGGGGCCTCGGATTCCCGGTTATCAACGAGTTCTACTGGAGGATCAGGCACCGCAGGGACCGCAAGCGTTACCATTTCTCCCTACACACGAAGCTGGTCCTGTCAACGACAGCAGTTCTGATAATCGGCGGGGCGCTGCTGATATTCTTCATCGAGAGGGGGCCGGAGTGGGAGACGCTGACGCTGAGGAACAGGACGCTGGTATCTATCTTCCAGTCGGTCACAGCAAGGACGGCCGGTTTTAACACGGTCGATATCTCGGCGCTCGAGCCAGCCACGCTTTTTATAATAATCATGCTGATGTTCATCGGGGCGAGCCCCGGTTCTACGGGAGGGGGGATAAAGACGACGACCCTCGCCGTGTTCGCCGCAATAATCAAGAGCCGGATCTCCGGCCGCCAGTCGGTCGGCGTGTTCAGGAGTACGATACCGGAAGGAAGGATAGGGAGGGCGCTGTCGATCCTCGCCATGGCGGTCATCACAGTGTCGGTCGGGCTGGTCCTGCTCCTCATCTTTCACATGGACCTGGCGCATGGATCGACCGACTATTTCCTGTCTGCGCTCTTCGAGACGGTTTCGGCCTTCGCCACGGTAGGCCTCTCGATGGGAACTACAGGCACGCTTAATCCGGCCGGCAAGGTCGTAGTGATCGTTCTGATGTTCCTCGGAAGGGTGGGCCTGCTGACGATGGCCTACATCGTTACCAGCCGGCTACGCCCGATAACTTACAGATACGCTGATGGAAGAATCATGATAGGATGATGCCGCGCCCCCGCGGAGGGAAAGGAAAAGGAGATGGCAAAGAAATTCACCGTACTGGGACTCGGGAGTTTCGGGTTCAACGTGGCGAGAACGCTGTTCGAGGAGGGCCACGACGTCATCGCCCTCGACCGGGACAACGATCTCGTCCTTAAAATACAGCCGTTCAGCTCGCAGGCCATAATCGGGGATGCGACCCAGAAGGAGATGCTTGCCACGCTCGGCCTCGACGAGATGGACGCCGTTGTGGTCAGCATGGGCGACAACGCCAGCGCCTCGACCCTCGCCACCTTTTACGTAAAGGAACTCGGGGCGAAGAAGATCGTCGTGAAGGCCTCGAACACCGATCACGGCAAGATACTGAGAAAGGTCGGGGCCACACAGGTCATCTTTCCCGAGATGGATATGGCGGTGAAAGTGGCGAGGAATCTCTCCACTCCCGACGTGCTCGACTACTTCCCGATGACCGGCGATTACATCATCGCCGAGATCGCCCCGGTCCAGGAGTTCGTGGGAAAGACACTTGCGGAGCTGAAGCTGAGGTCGCAGTATAACGTGAATGTCATCGGTATCAAGGAGTTCATCCCGGAGAACTTCGTCCTGGTGCCCGCGGCAGATTTTACTATCAAGGACAGCGACGTGCTGCTCGTCATAGGCACACGCGACGACATAAAGAAGATCAAACAACTGAGCAAGGGTTGATCGCGAGGAGGGCGGGAACGAAGAACACTGCATGAATTATCGCATTGCTGTTTTCAATGTCTATTACTGGAGGCAACATGAAAAAGTTCATCGCTCTCGCGATCGCACTGGCGGTCACCGCGGCGGCGGTCCCGGCCGAGGCCGGGTTCGGCATCAAGGTCAAGGGCGGGTTCACCCATATCAGCTACGGGGACTATAATGACTGGGTGGACAAAAGTAATTCAGAGATTCCGCCAGGATACCCCACTTATGAAACACTCCACTGGATCCCCGAGGTCTCGGCAGAATTCACATTCCCTCTCATGCCTTCCTTTTCGGGGTCGATCGGAATCGGTTATTTTTCAGGTAAAACGGATTACAATGTCGACCTTGGCCTTATTTCATACAGCTACGCACACAGGGTGAAATCGACGCCGATTTTCCTGAACGTATACTGGGAACCCCCACTGACAGCAATCAATCCGTTCGTTTATGGAGGAGTCGGATTCTACAGGACTATCCTTGAATTCGAAGAATCATTGACTGAAGGCGGGCAGACAGACGGTGGAAATTCCGAGCTGGACAAGTGGGAATTCGGGCTCCAGGCCGGTGGCGGCGTCAGGATAGCGCTCGCTCCTACGATCAGTTTCGATGTCGGTATCCAGGGGCGTTGGGCGGATATCAGTGGATTCGAGGGTACCTCAACGAATCTGGACGGCGAGCAGAATGAAGTCTATCTTGGGAAGGGTGAAGTCGAGATAGAGGGCATTATAATGCCCTATTATGGACCTGCAACAGAGGATTCCGGATTAGAGGAAGCCTCCGTCAACCTGAGTGGTTACACGATCTTTATCGGGATGACATTCAGTTTCTGATGCGGACATGATCGAAGGCCCGGGGAGAGGTGCGTTCCATTCTCCGGGCCGTGTCAAAGGCGGGCAATATGCTGTCATCGATCAGGAAGTTCCCGAAAACCTTCTGGTCGGCCAACACGATCGAGCTCTTCGAGAGGTTGGCCTATTACGGGATGAACATCATCCTCGTCCTGTACCTTACGAGGAGGGTGGGGTACAGCATCGAGGCCTCGGCCACGATCACGGGAATGTTCATTGCGGCGCTCTATCTCCTGCCGATACCCACTGGTGCGATATCCGACAAGATCGGGTTCAGGAACGGTCTCTTCATAGCTTTCTCAGTCCTCGCGATCGGATACGGCCTGCTTGGACTCTTCCCGTCGAAATCGATGGTCATCTTCTCGCTTGTACTGATCGCCATCGGCGGCTCGTTCGTCAAGCCGGTGATCTCCGGCACGGTGAAGAAAGCGTCCCCTGCCGACCTCTCCAAGCTCGGATTCTCGATCTTCTACATGATCGTCAATGTCGGCGGATTTACCGGCAAGATCGTCGCCAAGCTCCTCCGGCAGAATCTCGGCGAGTGGCTCTCACGCTCCGATTACGAGGGGCTGAAGAGCTGGATCTCCGCCAATGTACCGCCGTTCGAGATGAACGAGGGACTTGCCGCGAGGGCTGCCGAGCAGTCACCGCCGATATCCCCCGAGGCGTTCATGGAGATGCTGAAGTGGCAGGGATTCGGTATGCAGGCGATATGTGTATTCTCGATGCTGATGGCCCTGATCGCCCTCGCATTCGTCGCCTTCACCTACAAGGAACCCGACAGGACCGGTGAGCCGCAGAGGTCGATGAAAAAGACCTTCATCGACATGTTCAGGCTGTTCGGCGATGTCAAGTTCGTCACGTTCATCCTTATTTTCGCCGGTTTCGACCTGATGTTCTGGCAGCTGTACATATCGATACCGAAGTACATCGTGACACACATATCGGAAACGGCCCCGATGGAGCTGATCGTCGCGATCAATCCGCTGATGATCATTCTTTTCCAGCTCCCCGTCGCAAGAGTCGTGATGAAGATGAAGTCGACGCGCACGATGGCGCTCGGTATGGGGATATCAGCTCTGGCTATGGTGATGATGGGGCTCATCCCGACTCTCTGGGGAGCATGCCTCTCGATAATGCTCTTTGCGCTGGGCGAGATGACATTCGCGCCGCGCTTCCTCGACTATGTGTCGAGCCTCGCTCCGAAGGGCAAGGTCGGGCTCTACCTCGGGTTCGCTTACATGCGCTCGTTCATTGCCAACATGATCGGGGGCCCGCTCGGCGGATACCTGCTCGCAAAGCATGTACCCGAAGAGGGAACGCGCGAGCCGTGGAAGATGTTCTTCGTCTTCGCTGCCGTAGGCGTCGTGGCGCTCATAGCGCTGTTCTTCTATAACAGGCATTACGGCGAGCAGTCGGAAGACGGGGTGACAGCCGGAGAATGATACTCTCATCGCCCGACATAGTCGTTCTTTCGCTCTATCTCATAATCGTATTCAGCATCGGCGTCGCAATGTCGCGGCGGGCGTCGCGCAGCACAGAGGAGTTCTTCGTCTCGGGCCGCTCCCTGCCGTGGTGGATTGTCGGCACGTCGATGGTGGCAACGACCTTCGCCGCCGATACCCCGCTCGTAGTGTCCGGCCTCATGGCCCAGGGCGGGATATTCAGTAACTGGATGTGGTGGAACTGGGCGTTCGGCGCGATCCTGACCGTCTTCCTTTTCGCGCCACTTTGGAACAAGGCGAGGATCACGACCGATGCCGAGCTGATCGAGCTGCGCTACGACGGAAAACCGGCGCGGGGGCTGAGGTTTTACCGCGCCGCCTGGTTCGGCATATTCCAGAACGTTCTCGTGATCGCCTGGGTGATGCGGGCGATGGCCAAGATCATCCTCGTCGTGATGGGCTGGGACAGCGGGACGACTATACTCGGTATGCAGGCCGATGTCTTTACCGTACTTGCGCTGTTCGTCATAGCCGTTACCTATACAGCCCTCTCGGGATTGTGGGGGGTGGTCGTCACCGATGTCCTTCAGTTCGCCATGGCGATGGGAGGCTCCATCTATCTCGCCGTCGCGACCTGGTCGAGGCTTGGCGGGCTCGACGGGATCATGTCACGCCTGCCCGACTCTGGATTTAACGCGGTGGAGGTCCTCAGGATGCTCCCCGCTCCGGACAAGCTTCTGGCAGCAAACCCGTTCACCGAGTTCCTGCTGTTGATCCTTGTCGTATGGTGGGCGTCGTACCAGGTCGACGGCGGGGGTTATATCTCGCAGAGGCTGTTTGCCGCGAAGGACGAGCGGCACTCGGTGTTTGCCTATCTCTGGTTCTGCGTAGCGCACATATGCCTTCGGCCATGGCCGTGGATAATCGTAGGCCTCGGAGGGATGGCCCTGTTCGGGCAGGTCGGCGATCCGGAGACTTACTACCCGATGATGATGAGGGAGATACTGCCGCCCGGAATATTCGGGCTGGTACTCGCGTCGTTCTTCGCGGCGTTCATGTCGACCATCGATACGCAGCTCAACTGGGGATCCTCGCTCGTGGTCAACGATCTTCTTCGCCGCTTCCTCTGGAAGGGAAAGAGCGACAGGAAATATATGGCGGCTGCGCGCCTGTCGGTCCTCGGGCTGGCCGTGCTCGGCGCTCTCGCCTCCTTCGCCGTCAGCGATATTTCGTTTGCCTGGAAGCTGATCATCTCGATAACAGCGGGGATCGGGTCGGTCTACATCGCCCGCTGGTACTGGTGGCGGGTCAACGCGTGGTCGGAGATATCGGCGATGGTCACCGCCGGAATCTGCACGCTCGTATTCGCGATCATGGCATCGACAGAGAGATTCGCCGGTTCGCCGGTGACGCAGTTTCCTTATTCGACCGTTATCACATTCTTCATAGTCGTGCCTGTATGGATCATCGTGACGATGCTGACCAGTCCTGTAAGTGACGAGCGTCTCGTTGATTTTTATAAACGGGTCAGGCCCGGCGGGCCCGGATGGGAGAGGGTCAGGGTGAAGGCCGGCATTCAGGCCGTTCCCGGCACTGCCCTTCGGACTGCGGCGAAGATAGTCGCCGGGGCCGTCCTCGTATTCGCGACGCTTATCGGGACTGGGAGCCTGATACTCGGCGCGCCGAGCCGGGGGCTCCTGCTCCTCGGTCTTGCTGCCGCCGCCGGAGTGGTGCTTTACCTCCTTATGCGTGGAGAAATGAAACATTCTGGCGTTGAACGTGTATTAGATGAATAAACAGGACCGGATCATTCACCACAAGGAGGGCAGATGCGATCTGCTATATCGAGAGCGGCGGCTCTTGTCGTCGCTGCGGCTTTTATCGCCGCCGCGGCGCTGCCGGCAACCGCTGATGAGGCGAGGCTGCTTCGTCACCCCCATATAATGGGCGACAGAGTGGCCTTTGTTTATGCCGGAGACATCTGGACAGTTTCCGTAGCGGGCGGAAGCGCAAGCCGAGTCACTTCGATGCCCGAGGGACTAGAAGTATTTCCGAAGATCTCCCCGGACGGAAAGTGGATCGCGTTCTCGGGCGAATATGCCGGAACGCGCCAGGTCTACGTCGTGCCCTTCGATGGAGGGGTCCCGAAGAGACTGACCTATTATCCCGACGTCGGCCCGATGCCTCCGAGAGGCGGCTACGACTACATGATCCTCGACTGGACGCCCGATGGGAAATATATCCTCGTGCGCGCGAACAGGACTCCGTTCGGACGCAGGGTAGGCAGATATATCCTCATCGATCCTGCAAATCCCGGCATCGAGAAGGAACTCCAGATACCTGAGGGCGGCCCGGCGTCATTCTCTCCCGACGGAAAGAAGCTCGCGTACAATATCAAGTCGCGCGAGTTCAGGACCTGGAAGCGATATGTGGCGGGAAGGGCACAGGACGTATTCACATACGATCTGGACACGGACAAGGCTGAGAGGATCACCGAGTGGGAAGGAACAGACAACTTCCCGATGTGGGTCGGCGATGCGATCTATTTCGCTTCCGACCGTGACGAGAACTGGAAACTCAACCTCTGGCGCTACGACATCCCCACGAAGAAATTCGACCGCGTGACGGCATTCGAGGAATTCGACGTCCTCTATCCCAGCCGCGGCGGCGACAGGATAATATTCGAAAACGGCGGCTACCTCTACTGGCACGATACGGCCGGCGGCGAGACGAAAAAGATCGAGGTTACCCTCGGCAGCGACAAACCTTTCACCCGTACAGTTTACAGCGGGGTGAGCGGCAACATCGGGAGCAACACGATCTCCCCTTCGGGGAATCGAGCGGCGTTCGGAGCCCGCGGCGACATCTTCACCGTTCCCGCCAAGCACGGCATACCGAGGAACATCACTTTGACCCCGCCGATCCGCGAGCGCGATGTCGAGTGGTCGCCCGATGGTAAGTGGATCGCCTCACTCTCGGAGGAGAGCGGCGAGTACGAGCTCTGGATATATCCGCAGGACGGAAAGGGTGAAGCGAAGCAGGTCACGAAAGGCACCGATTCGTGGATGATGACCCCGAAATGGTCGCCCGACAGCAAGAAGATCGCTATCACAGACAAGAAGCACATCCTCTGGATTATCGATGTGGAAAGCGGAAAAAAGAAAAAGGCCGACAAGAGCGAGATGCGCGGTTTCGGCAGCTATTCGTTCTCCCCGGAAAGTGACTGGCTCTGCTACACGAAGGTAGACGACAACTGGATGAGCTCGGTCTGGGTCCACTCGCTCAAATCGGGCAAGAACATGAAACTTACCGGTGGCTTCACCAACGACCGCAATCCCGTTTTCTCGAAGGACGGCAAGTATATCTACTTTGTCTCGAGAAGAGATTTCGTATACATGGAGCGCGAGTGGCAGGACAGGCTCTACATGGGCACCCTGGCTGCCGATACGCCCAATCCCCTCGCGCCGCTGAGCGACGAGGAAAAACCGGCCGATGACGCTGAGGAAGAGAACGACAAGAAGAAAGACGATGATAAGGAAGAGGACAAGGAAGAGGATTCCAGCATCGCGAAGATCGATGCGGAAGGATTCGACTCGAGGGTAGTGGCCCTGCCCGAGGAGCCGAAGAGATACTATGCGCTCACCGCCATCGACGGCGGGCTCGCTTTCATTGTCCGCGAGGAGACAGGTGACACAGAGCTGAAGAAGTTCGACCTCGAATCGCGGGAGTCGAAATCGATCATGAAGAACCTTCGCGGCTACAAGCTCACTCCCGACGGGAAGAAGTTCCTCTTCTCCCCGAGGAACGGCGGCGGCTACGGTATCGCCAGTTTCTCGCCGGGACAGAAGACGAGCGACGGCAAGCTCGACCTCTCCGGCATGAAGATGAGGATCGATCCCGCGGTCGAGTGGAAGCAGGTCTACCACGATGCCTGGCGGATCATGCGCGACTGGTTCTACGATCCCGGCATGCACGGCGTCGACTGGAAGGCTATGCACGACCGCTACGCGGTACTGCTGCCTCACGTTGCGCACCGGACAGACCTTGATTACATACTCGGCGAGCTGATAGGAGAGCTCAACGCCGGTCATACCTACGTCTTCCCCGGACGGTTTTCTCAGGTCGAACGCGTAAGTGTCGGCCTTCTCGGATGCAGGTTCGAGGCGGACAAGGGCAAATGGAAGATCGTGAAGATCTACGGCGGGGCGAACTGGCACAACAACGAGCGCTCGCCGCTAACCGAGCCGGGCCTCAACGTCAAGGAAGGTTCGTACCTGCTCGCCATTGATGGTAACGAGCTGACGACCGACGAGAGCCCCTATGTCTATCTCGAGAACAAGGTCGGGATCCCCGTCACTCTTAAGATCGGCGACAAGCCAGACATGAAGTCGGCAAGGGAGATCAGCGTCAGGCCGATCGCTTCCGAGCTGAGCCTCTTCTACATGGACTGGGTCGCGGAGAACCGCATGCTCGTCGACAAGCTCTCAAATGGGAGAATCGGCTACATGCATATCCCCAACACCTGGTATCACGGGTACAGGTCGTTCTTCGCCAATTTCCAGCCGCTGATGGACAAGGAAGCCCTGATCATCGACGAGAGGTATAACGGGGGCGGACATTCGCCGTACGAGATGGTCGAGATCATGAGCAGGCGCCCGTTCAGCTACTGGGCGGCGCGCAACTCGCAGCTCAATTCTACGCCGTTCATAGTGAACGATGGACCGAAGGCGATGCTGATCAACGGGCTGTCGTCCTCGGGCGGCGACGCCTTCCCGTTCTACTTCAGGGAAGCGGGTCTCGGTCCCCTGATCGGCGAGAAGACTTGGGGCGGCCTGATCGGATACGGTTCTTCTCCGAGCTTTGTCGACGGCGGCAGTTTCGCTGTACCCGGCTTCGCCTTCGTCAACACGAAGGGCGAGTGGGACGTCGAGGCGGTAGGCGTCGACCCCGACATCTATTGCTGGGACGACCCGGGACTGATCCAGGCCGGCAAGGAACCGATGATCGAGAAGGCTGTAGAGTATCTTCTCGAGGAGATGAAGAAGAATCCCAAGACGAAAGTCAAGAAGCCGAAGGGACCGGACAGAAGTCCCTGAGCCTACTTGTAGATGACTGCAGGGGCCGGTTCCCTTCGGGGAGCCGGCCCTTTTAATATCCTGTCCCATATGTTAATGTCCGTCGGAGGTAATGCTCCAGGCAGCAAAGTCAGACTCCACGAGGGCAGGTAAACGGAGGTAAAGATATGAGGAAAGTATTGGCGGTCTTTCTGGCGACAGTCGTTATCGCCGCTATATTCGCCGGCACGGTATCGGCCGACAAGAGGGACAGGGTGCGGTACGATAAGTACAAGCGCGATCCGGTCCTCAAGGGGATCATCGAGGAGATGGACAGCCTCAAGGCGGTCGCCGACAGCATCACGAAAGAAATAGACGCTGAGTACAAGGCGAAAAAGAAGGAGAAGAAGAAGGACCGTAAGGTCATCCGTTTCGATTTCTCATCGATCGCCATACCCGAGTCCCCCGAAAGCTTCAATGCGCCTTTTCATACTCCCCCGATCCCGCAGCACCTGACCGGGATGTGCTGGTGCTTTGCCACTACATCGTTCCTCGAGTCGGAGGTTGCGAGGCTGCACGGCCGTGAGATCAAGGTCTCCGAGCTGCACACGATCTACTGGGAGTATGTCGAGAAGGCGCGCGGCTATGTCCGGAAACGCGGCAATCAGCCGTTCGCGCAGGGGGGCGAAGCGGATGGCGTTCTGATCATATGGGAGAAATACGGAGCCGTGCCGGCCGAGACCTACACCGGCCTGCTTGACGGTTCTACGAAGCACAATCATCGCCTTATGATAAATGAGATGAGGTCGTTTCTCGAGCTGTGCAAAGAGCATGGATACTGGAACGAGGAGGCGATCATCAGCCATATCCGGCTGATCCTCGACGAGTATATCGGCAGCCCGCCTGCGACGGTCGAACACGGGGGGATGACGATGACGCCGAACGAATTCTACCGCGACGTCCTCGCTATCGTTCCGTCGGACTACGTCATGATGATGTCGACGTTGTCGGTCCCGTTCAATACGCTGGACAAGTTCAATGTCCCCGACAACTGGCGCCCGACGTACAGCTACTACAATCTTCCACTGGACAAATATTACGGATATATAAAGAGGGCGACGCAGAAGGGGTATACCGTCTGCATAGGGGGCGACGTCTCAGAGCCTGGATACTACGGCACGGAGGATGCCGCCGTGGTGCCGACATTCGACATCCCGCGCGACTACATCGACCAGGACTCGCGCGAGCTGAGGTTCTACAACAAGACCACCGGGGACGACCACCTTCTCCACGTGCTCGCCTATAAAAAGGTGAAGGGCAGGGACTGGTACCTGATAAAGGACTCATCCAGAGCTGCGCGGCGCGGGAAGTTCCACGGTTACCTCTTCTACAGGGCCGACTACATCAAGCTCAAGATGCTGATGTACATGGTCCACCGCGACGTCGTTGCCGACATATGGCCGAAAATAGAGCAGTCGCGGAAGGAACTCGAGAAGGGCGGAAAACTGTAAGGCGGCAGTCTCAGCGGTTGACCGGGCAAAGCGTTGACTTTATATTAAAAGCGAGATGTTAAGCTCGCCGCAGTGCCGGAGCATAACCGGAATGTGGTATAATAAGAGAGATTGAGAGATCCAAGCTCCAACCCCACCAGGGGGGCGTTCAGTGGTAAGGAAGAGATACCCGTATGTGGCCGCCGTCGTTGTTATAGGGCTCCTCGCTCTGGCGGCCGGCTGCTCGAACGATGTTTTCACGGGGACCCACGAGACAAACAAGGTTCCCGAGGTCTGGCTCTCCAGCGGGCCGGTCGAGGGAGATACCATAGGTTACCAGGTGCGCTTCTACTGGGGTGGATGGGACCCTGACGGCGAGATCGACTTCTTCGAGTTCATCGTGGCGGCCGGCGATCCGCTCGGATTCGATCCGGTCGATACCACCGGTCTGGACAAATGGAACAGGACCGAATCGTACGACAGCGTTATCAGCGTCTCCGCCGACGAAAACCCGAGGGACTACGAGGAAGACGACAATTACACGAAATACGACAAGACACATACTTTCTTTCTCCGCGGGGTCGACATGCAGGGGAAAAGGTCAAAAGTCGTAACGAGATCGTTTACCGCCTGGACGCTGGCGCCGTTCGTACAGATCACGCATCCAGAGGGCGTCAACAGGATCTACAGCAATGTCATCACGTTCCGGTGGGAGGGCAGGGACCCGATTGACAGCCCGTCAAACTTCCAGTACCCCGACTCGATCAGGATCCTGTGGTCGCAGGTCGTAGACCAGGAAGGTGTTTACAATTCGAACTTCGACATCATAAGGGACCTGAACGAAAACTTCGAATTCTACGAACCGCTCTGGGGCCCGTGGATCTGGTATATCGCCGAAGGAGATTCGGGCATTTCGACGATCCTCGGCGACGACGAAATCATCGAAATGAACCTGAATCACGTCTTCGTAGTCCAGGCGAAGGACGAGGCGGGGGCCGTGACGGCGATATTCAAAGGTGATCAGAACGCCCGGAAGTTCTCAGTCTCCCCGAAAACGGGGCCATTGCTGACGATAACAGAACCGTTCCTCGGAGGGTTCATGTTCATGGGTGCTGATCTAAATCCCATCCAGGTCGAGCTGCCTCCCGGGATAGAACTGAATTTCTGCTGGTCGGCCGACGCGAGCATCTACGGCGGGGAGATCAGGAGCTACAGGTACGGGTGGGACATCCAGCAGCTCGATGACCCGGCCCAGTGGGCGGTCGATTCGAGCCCGTTCATCAAATGCGCGGCCCCGAGGACCTGGTACAGCGGTATCCATACGATTTATATTGAGGCCGTCGACAACGGCGGAAGGATCACCCTCGGAAGGATACAGATCGAGATCATTCCCTTCTCAATGGAAAGAACGCTTCTCTGGGTCGATGACTGGGCCCTTGGAGACGAGGTCCTGGTCAACATGATGCTTCCCGACGAAGAGACGCACGATAATTTCTGGATCGATATCTGCTCTAAGAATCCCCAGTTCATAGAATCGAGGGATGTCTACGACTGCCGTGAACATAACAACGTTCCACCCGAGATGACGGTCGTCGGCAAGTACCAGAACATCATTTGGACGTACGGCAACTCTAAGGAAGGTACGCTGCGGGATGTCATAAGGTTCACTCCGGAATCGCAGATTCTACAGAACACCGTCGTTCTTATCAATTACATGTCTCTCTTCCTGCTGAGAGGCGGCCATGTCTGGACGAGCGGGAGATCGGATCTTGCATCGGGAGGCCTGTCAGTGATATTCGAATTCCCCCCAGAGTTCCCCGCGACGTTCCAGTTCGATATGACCGGCGGGTTCGATACGAGCGGTGTGAATTGCATGGGGCACAGGGATTACTGCATATCGATAGTCGACAAGATCATTGGGACGTTCCGTACCGGCAGTGAAATGCCGGTGCGGAAGCGGGAACAGGACGTTCTCAGACATTGTGTGATCGAAGCCGAGGATCCGATAACAATGCTGTATCCCGGTCTTCCGCTCGATCTCACCCTGAGCGAGGACGTGACCCAGCCGGGCATGTTCTTCGATCCGCTGAATGTAACTGTGGGTGGATTCACCTATGTAGAGGTGTATAATCCGGCATACTGGGTCGAGACGAGCGGCATACGCGAACAGAAATGCTTCCATCCGATGTACAGAATGCGGGCGCGCAACACGAGATCGCCACTCGATAGTGCGACGGTCGCCATATGGATCGACAAATATTCCAGCGTAGTGCCCGAGGGAGCCGGTTCGCCGGCCGTGGCGGCAAGGAGTGTACACTTCGGGCTGCCGCTCTGGTTCTTCAGGTTCACGGCAGTCGATTCCATCGCCAATGTGGTCTTCGAGGAGTGGGGGCTGACAGGAGAATAGGGGATGGACTTTCGGAAGGATCGATTGGTAGACATTTCATATACAGCAACAGACAGCCGGGGGCGCCGCCCCCGGCTTTTATCTGCGGCGCTGGCAATATGTCTGCTGACGGCTGCGGGGCCGGTCGCAGGAAATGCACTTCTGACTGTCGTGGTCATCGACGCGGAGAGTGGAGAACCGACCCCCGCCCGATGCAGTGTGATCGACAGCCTCGGCTATAGCAAGTTTCCCTACATGTATATTTCGCTCTACCATTCATACGGGCAGGGTTATTTCTACTGTGACGGGGATTTCACCCTGTCGGTCCCGACGGGGCCGACAATCGTCAGGATTGCCAAAGGCCCCGAATATTA
Source organism: uncultured bacterium (assembly GCA_965371515.1). Classification (GTDB taxonomy): domain Bacteria; phylum Krumholzibacteriota; class Krumholzibacteriia; order Krumholzibacteriales; family Krumholzibacteriaceae; genus JAUWCL01. The sequence goes on from CBDUYR010000013.1 coordinate 57,686, forward strand.
TCCATACATCGATACATTGACTATCCATGGGGACACGACCGTCACCTGCAGCATGGAGAGGCTTGTCGATATGAGAGATTCGGGGTGGTACAGCGGTGACGTCGAGATACATATCGACCACGATGGAGGGATCTTCAATCTCGATCCGTCGGATGCCCACTGGATGGGACAGGCCGAGGACCTGCATTTTGTAAACTGCCTCGACAACGGATTCTGGTTCACCGGGGCGAGTGATACAGTAAGTACGGAAGACTGCGTTGTCTACATGTCCGAAGAGCTTCGCAATCACGTCTACGGTCATTGCGCGCTGCCAGGACTGAAAAGCCTTATCGAACCCGTATGGGCCAGCTGGGACTGGCTGTTGATGGATGTTGCCGACTCGGTGCACGCACAGGACGGGCCACTGATGATCTGCTCCCATCCCGTTACGACATACGATTTCGATCAGATAGAGGAATGGCCCGGTTCCGGCCTGGCGAGGGAGCTGCCTGTCGACGTGATATACGGAAAAATTGACGCGATAGAGGTCATGAGCTACTCAAACATCAATGGTGGGGTCGAGCTCGATATGTGGTACAAGCTCCTCAACTGCGGATTCAGGATGCCGCCGTGCGCCGGCAGCGATGCTGCTATCAACAGGGCCAGTGACGCGCCTATAGGAGGATTCCGGGTTTATGTCGAGCACAAAGGGGGATCCCCCGATATCTACCAGTGGCTGGAGGGTATTGCGGCGGGGAGGACTTTTGTCACGAACGGGCCCCTGTTCACTGAATTCAGAATGCTTGGATCGTTGGGGATCGGCGACAGCCTCTATGTCAACGGGAACACCTTCGAGATCATTCTCGACGTTACAGCGGAATGCGCATTTCCCATGGACAGGGTCGATATTGTGATGAACGGGAGGGTAGTCGACACACTGCTTCCCGAAGGCGATCCCCGGGTCATATCGGGAAGTAGCAATTTCTTCATATATAAGAGCTGCTGGATAGCCGCCATGGCGGTTGGTCCTGCGGGCGAGTGGGTAACCATCGGCGACGAACTGTTCGCACACACAGGCCCGTTCTATTTCGACATGAACGGAGAACACATCCGGACAAGGGAATCGGCTGTCTTTTTCATGGAGTGGGTCGATTCACTGATCGGACTTGCGTCCGACAAGGGGGAGTGGATTACACCGGAGGACTCGATCCGCGCCTTCTACGAGTTCGGCGCCGCGCGTGAGTGGTACGCAAACCTCGTTGATATCACCACCGGAACAGAGGATCTTCCTGACGGCTCCCTTCCGGCAGCTCCGGTGATAACGGTCCATCCCAATCCCTTCTCCTGCTCGGCGGAGATACGATTCGAGGTGAGTCCGGTGCCGGACGGCAGTGAAGAGCGGTACATATCGCAGGGTGCTGCGTCGGCGACCGATGTGGCCATATACGATGTCTCCGGCAGGCTTGTCAGGAGGCTTGCGGCTGGCGTGATACCCGCGGGACGGCGCTCGATCACATGGGACGGGAGAAACGATGCCGGGAAGATGGCAACAAGCGGGATCTACTTCTGCCGCGTGAGGAGCGGATCGACGGAGTTGTCGGCCAAGATATTGCTGGTCAGATAAG
>CBDUYR010000014.1:0-55885 GCA_965371515.1 uncultured bacterium
CGTCGTCCGAGTCCGTAACGGGCAGCGCTTCATCTGCTGCCGGCTCAGTCTTAGCCTCTTCCTTGGCCACGACCTCGACATCTTCAAGTTTGTCATCGTCGTCCGAGTCCGTAACGGGCAGCGCTTCATCTGCTGCTGGCTCAGTCTCCGTCTCTTCGGGCTCGGGGGCCGCTTTGCGTGGGTGAGCTTCCCTGTATTCGGCAATCTCTTCCGCCGGCCTGCCCTCGAAGAAGGCGTTTACGCTGAGGACTATGCGCTTGTTCTGCGGATCGACCTTGATGACCTTGAGAGGAAGATCCATACCGTTCTCGAAGAACTCGGCAGGCTGCTTCATGCCCTCTACACCGAGGTGCGAGAGGGGCACGAATCCCTCGACGTCGTCACGCAGCTCAACAACCGCTCCCCTGTCGAGGAGGCGTGTGATGAGGCCGTTGGTCTCGGTACCGATGTTAAACTCGTTAGCGAGCTCGGTCCAGGGGTTCTCCCGCGTCTGCTTCATGCCGAGGCTGATACGCCGTTTGTCGCTGTCGATCTCAAGGACAACTACTTCGACGTCGTCGCCCTTTTTGACCATCTCTGACGGGTGGCGGATCCTCTTGGCCCATGACATGTCCGATATATGGACCAGTCCATCGATACCGTCTTCGATCTCGACGAAGGCTCCAAAATTGGTAAGGTTCCGGACCTTGCCCTTTAATCTTGTACCGGGAGGGTACTTGCTTTCGAGCGCCTTCCACGGATCCGGCTCGAGCTGTTTGAGGCCGAGCGAGATCTTCTCGTGATCCTTGTCGACGTTCAGGACGACAGTCTCGACGGTGTCGCCTATGGCAACGACCTTCGAGGGATGCTTGACGTGTCTCGTCCATGACATCTCAGAGATGTGGATGAGGCCCTCGATGCCCTTTTCCAGCTCGATGAATGCACCGTAGTCTGTAATTGAAACGACTTTGCCGCGCATCTTATCTCCGATGGGATAGCGATCTTCAACGCCTTCCCAGGGATACGGAGTGAGCTGCTTGAGGCCAAGGGATATCCTCTCCCTCTCAGGATCGAAATCGAGGATCTTGATCTTGAGTTTGTCGCTTATCGCGACGACTTCCGAAGGATGGCTCACGCGGCCCCAGGTCAGGTCGGTGAGATGAAGAAGACCGTCGATGCCGCCGAGATCGACGAAGGCGCCGAAATCGGTGATGTTCTTGACGATTCCTTCCCTTTCCTGCCCGACTTCGAGCTCGGCAAGAAGGGTCTTTTTCTTCTCTTCACGTTCCTCCTCGAGGACCACACGACGAGAGACGACGATGTTGCGGCGCCTCTTGTTGAGCTTGATGATCTTGCAGTCGAGGCCCTCGCCGAGCATATCGTCGAGATTGGGAACCTGCCTGAGGGCGATCTGCGATCCGGGAAGGAATGCGTCAACGCCCATGAGCTTGACGACCAGCCCGCCCTTTATCCTTCTGTCGACGATAGCGCTGACAACGCGACCGCAGTCGTATGAATCCTTGATCTCATCCCAGGCCTTGAGGAAATCTGCCTTGATCTTCGAAAGTACGATCAGGCCGTCCTGGTTTTCCATCTTCTCGAGGAACACGTCGAACGCATCGCCGTACTTGACCTCGCTGCAGGTTGCGAATTCAGAGATGGGGATCGTGCCCTCGCTCTTGAATCCGACATCGAGGATGACCTCTTTCTCGTTGACGGAATAGACCGTTCCCTTGACTATTTTGCCCTCTTTGAGCTCCTCGTTCTTGGTGGGCACGGCATCCATCATCGCGATCCAGTCTTCCTCTGTTGCATCCTTCCCCTCGAGCTCCTCGGAAGTCACTTCCTCGAAGATACTGAGATACGACAGGTTGTTCCTGCCCGCAGGGTTTTCACCCTCCTTTTCCATTTTTGTCCCGGGTGTCCCGGGGTCATGCTGTTTCGACTCGAATGTTTCTTCCTGCATTAAGCTATCTCCCCTTTCATAATGGATTTATTGAGGTATGATATGCGGTTTCTGGACCGTTCGCAAGTGAATTTTCGAGGAGTCTGGGAGCCCTCTCAGCAGTCGGATATATCCTGGAGGCGGGCGAGAACCTCCTCGATCACCCAGTCGGGCGTGGATGTCCCGGTGGTGAGGCCTATCCTGTCCCCGTTTTTGAACCAGGAAGGGTCGATATCGTCGGCTGTTTCTATGAATCTGGCCGTGAGCCCCTCGTCTACGCACATCTGATAGAGCCTTTTAGTGTTGGAGCTTCCCTTTCCTCCGACTACGAGCACCATGTCAACGTTGCTGGCAAGCTCGAGCGTCGCTTCCCGCCTGAGGACAGTAGCCTGGCATATCGTATCGTGGACCCTGAGGTCCCCGATACTCTTCTCGAGCTCGTATATGATCTTCATTGCCTTCTCATGCGAGAAGGTCGTCTGGATCACGACACCGGCCCTTTCTATCACGCCTACCGATTCAGCCTCTTCAGGGGTAGATATGATTACGTGATCGGAGCCAGCCTGTCCGGAGATGGCACGGACTTCCGGATGGCTGATGTCTCCTATTATGATGACTATTCTTCCCTCATCGGCCATCTGACGTACGTATTCCTGACTTTTCTGAACGAAAGGACAGGTTGTGTCGATGAGGTTGATACCCCTGTTACGGGCCTCTTCGATCAGACTCGGCATTACGCCGTGAGCCCTTACGATCAGTGTATCTCCCTCAGAGAGCTCATCCATCGTGGCGACCGCGATTACGCCTCTCGATTTGAGGTCTTCTACTGCCTGCGGATTGTGGATGACGTCCCCGATCGAGTATATGGTCTTCCCTCCGTCGCCGAGTCCCTCCTCGATGAGGCTCATAGCCCTCTTCACGCCGAAGCAGAAACCTGTGATAGGCGACATGATCACTTCAAGCATTTGCTTCGTCCTCGAGCATCTTCATCGCCTCATATATCATCGATGAAAGTACCGCGTAATCCTTCTTCCTGTCGTCCGATTTATATTCTTCCGGAATGCGAATCGCCCTCCCTATACGTACCTCGAGGCGACGCTTTCTCAGGAAACAGTCCTTCAGCGCATCCGATCCGGATATGTAGGCCGGGATTATACTTTTCCCCGACCTGTAGGCGATCATACCGATACCCGGCTTGAATTTCTTGAGCTTTCCTGTCTTTGATCTCGTGCCCTCGGGAAACATCAGGATCGAATCCCCCAACTCGATCGCCCTGTCTATTGCCTTGATAGTCGACCTGTCAAATCCCTTCCTGTCGATCGGTATCGCGTTGACTTTTCTGATGAGCCATCCAAACAATCTGTTCTGGAAGAGTTCCTTCTTTGCGACTATCCAGAGCTCTCTCTCGAATGTAGAACCGACAAACGGCGGATCGTACCAGGAGATATGATTAGATGCAAAAAAGAAACTCTCTGCGAACCGAAGGTTTTCCGAACCGTGGATCCTGATGCCGAACAGAAACCATTCGAAGAATCTGATCGTATCCCGGGCGATGGTGAAGAGGAAGGTGCGGCCTCTACTGACAGGATTCTTTTTTCCCCTCGGTACGTAAAGGGTACCCAGCCTGAAAGCCTCTTTCCTGACGATCTCTTCGATGATCGCCACCTGTTCCTCGATTGTGATACTGGACGTATCGACGATAAATGCGCCGACAGGCCGAACAAGCGGACTGTACTCACGGCCCGAGTCGATATCGTCTCTTCTGGCGAGATTGTTACGGATCTCATCGCTTGTCTGTGTGATGCCTATCTGTCTGAGCTGTTTCACGCGGCGATGCGTCCTTGATTCCATGTCGGCTACGAGAAAGATCTTAACGTGGGCGAATGGAAAGACCGTGCTGCCGGTATCGCGTCCCTCGGCGACGATGCCTCCCCTGTTCCCTATCTTTCTCTGGAATCGGACCATCGCCCGGCGGACCCCCGGGTGCCTGCTTACCGGAGAGACTGCCTCCGATACCTCCGGGCCTCGTATTTCGCCCCCTGCGGGTACGCCGTCGATGATGAGGGCCGGAGCACCGTTCCTGATATCGATCTCAAGGGATGTCTCCTCGGCGATCTTTGTTACCGCCTCCCTGTCTTCAGGATCGATACCTGACTGCAGCACCTTCCAGGTCACGGCCCTGTACATAGCTCCGGTATCGAGATAGGTCAGGTCGAGGCGTTTGGACAGGGTCTGCGCCGTCGTGCTCTTGCCCGAACCGGCGGGACCATCAACCGTGACGATCATGTCCCGAAGGAAATTCAAGGAGATGTCATTATCGATCATGGGCGGCACTTTCTCTATCGGGACAGGACTTCCCGGAGTCCCTTGAGGAACCTGTCGTTCTCGGCGGGAGTACCGATCGAGACACGGAAGGCTTCCTCGCCGAGCCCCCATGGAGCAGCGCTCCTCACTATGATCCCGAGGTCCATCAAACTGTCCACTATTTTACTGTCAGGTCCCTCGGGCACTGCTAGAAGGAAATTTGTCTGGGAATCGGGTACGGTGAACCCCAGTTCCAGCAGCTCAGCCGCTATCCTCGATCTCTCGCTGTTGTTCTCCTCTATCCTGGTGCCGAGATCGTCGGTGTGCCTCAGAGCGGCCCTTGCCGCCGCCTGCGCCAGCCGGTTGACGTTGAACGGCTGCCTCACCATATGCAGGATCGTAACGAGCTCCGCGTCCGCCATCGCGTAACCCACCCTGACTCCCGACAGCGAATGGACCTTCGAGAATGTCCTGAGTATCACGATGTTCCTGAACCTGTCGAGGAGCTTCCTCGAATCCGGATAATCTTTCGCCGTGACGTACTCGTAATACGCCTCGTCGAAAACTACTATGACATCTTTCCTGATCGTCTCGAGGAACATTACCACATCGCCCTCGGGCACGTACGTTCCCGTGGGGTTGTTGGGATTGCAGACGAAGACCATCTTGGTCTTCTGGTTCACGGCGCTTCTCATCGCCTCGAGGTCCAGTGTGTAATTCGATAGAGGAACCTTTATCTCCCCCACACCCGCCTGATGGATGATCAGCGGATATGCTATGAAACTGGGATAGGGGTACATGACGTTTTCGTCAGGTCTTACAAATGCTCTCACGAGAAGCTCGATGATCTCGTTCGAACCATTACCAACGAATATCTGGCCCTGATCGAGACCCTGTTTTTCGGAGAGCTCGTGAGAGAGATAATGGCTGCCTGAGTTTGGGTACCGGTTGATGAGGTCAAGTTCCTCGATGATCGAGCGTTTTATCTCCTCGAGAGGCTGATGCGGGTTCTCGTTTGATGCGAGCTTGATGATCTCGCCTTCAATGTTGCGTTCCCTGCGCAGCTCCTCGACAGGTTTGCCCGGCACGTACGGCTTGACATTCTTTAGATGGGGCTGCATCAGTTTCTTGAAATCCATCCGGTTTTCTCCTTCATAAGAGGCCTGTCATCTCCCTGAGCCTGAATTCCTCTTCCTTGGTCAGGGGGCGGATGTCGCCCGGTTCGATGTCGCTGAACTCGAGGTCGCCTAGTGCGGTCCTCCTCAGCTCAAGCACCCTGTGTCCCGCTTCGGCGAACATCCTTCTTATCTGCCTTTTCTTTCCCTCTTTCAATATGATCTCAAGCTTCGATCTGTTTTCTGATCTCTCGATCACCTTCACGGGACAGGGCATCGTGACGTAATCTCCGAGGTCGACTCCGGCTCCAATCGCTTCTACCGTCCTGTCCTCTATCAGGCCTTCGACGGTAACTACATATTTCTTCTCTATTTTATACCGTGGATGCGTTAGTCTGTAAGCAAGATCGCCATCGTTTGTCAGCAGAAGCAGGCCGGTCGTGTTCATGTCCAGGCGTCCCACCGGGAATAGCCTTTCCCCGTATCCCATCTCCCTGATCATGTCTATGACGGTTCTTCTGCCGCGATCATCCTGCACCGTGCTGAGAACCCCGAAAGGCTTGTTGATTACGAGGAGCATCTTCCCCGAACAATACTCGATGATTTTACCGTCGATACTTACCAGGTCTGAATCCGTGTCGATGAAGCTGGCAAGTTCCGAGATTGTCTCACCATTTACCTGAACTCTTCCCTCACTGATAAGATCCTCGCAGTTCCTTCTCGATCCGATTCCCGCCGAAGCAAGGAACCGGTTGATCCTCATCTTCGGGCTCATCAGCTCCCGTCGTCTTCTCCGGTGTTGCCGGTATCGAGTCCTTCTCCGGGTGCCGGGTCCCCGCCGGCCTCTACGGAAAGGTCCGCAGGCGGTATGAGATCGATTGTCTCGAGGCTTTTCTCGAGTTCTTCAATGTCAGGAATGTCCCTGATGTCCTTGAGGCCGAGGTACTCAAGGAATCTCGATGTGGTCGAATAGAGGAACGGCCTGCCGAGACCTTCGCCCCTTCCGCAGATCGCAATGAGTTCCCTCTCCGTAAGCGTGGCAAGAACACCGTCGCAATTCACTCCCCTGATGGCCTCCACTGAGGTCCTGCTGATAGGCTGCTTGTAGGCGACGATCGCGAGAGTCTCAAGCCCCGCCTGCGAGAGTTTCGCCTTTCTCCTGCTCTTGAACAGAAGAGAGATCTTCGAAGCATATTCCGGCATTGTGGTTATCTGGTATCCCCCTGCGACCTCGGCGATTCCGAAGCTTCGACCGTATGAACGGTAGAACTCCTCAAGTTTCCCAAGGGCTTCCTTTATTGTTTTCGAAGAGGATTCACCGGTGATCGAAGAAAGCCTTCCAACGCTCAGAGGCGTATCGGAGGCGAAGAGCAGCGCTTCTATATCTCCGGCAAGCCTGCCGGTCTCAACTCTGTTCTCTGACTCCATCGGGTATCTCCTTCAGCCCTTCCTTCGGCGCGCCGCCCGACCTGTATAGCCAGACATCCCCGCTTGATTTCATCTGTCTCGCGGAGAGTTCGCCGAGCCTTACCAGCTCGAGGATGGCGAGGAAGGTGACTATGATCTCCAACCGGTCCGTGTCGCCTGTGAAAAGCTCAGAGAAGAGGACTTCCGCGCGGGCAGCGACCCTGTCGCGGACAAGATCTATTTTCTCTTCTACAGTGTGCGATTCTTTCTCGATCCTGTAGCTGATTTGCTTTCTCAGGTCCTCCATGACCTTTTTGAATGCATCGACAAGGTCGAATATGGAGACCTCCATAAGCGACGTGTCCTGTTCTCCTTCCGGCGGCCTGGTGGCCGGCCTGGTGAACACCTTTCTCCTGTCGCTCTCCCTGTCGGCAAAATGGTTGGCCGCTTCCTTGAACTTGCGGTACTCGAGCAGGTTCCTTACAAGCTCTTCCCTCGGGTCCTCCTCGTCCTCCTCATCCGGCCTTCTCGGAAGGAGCATCTGCACCTTGATCCTCATCAGGGTGGCCGCCATTACGAAGAACTGTCCCGCTACCTCGAGCTTAAGCTCCTGCATTATCTCGATGTACGAGAGGTATTCCTTGGTTATATGGGAGATCGGTATGTCGTAGATATTGATCTTGTCCCTGCGGATGAGATGCATGAGCAGGTCGAGGGGGCCCTCGAATTGTGTCAGGCGAACATGGTAGCTCATAAAAGGTCAGTTCCTCTGCTCTTGCGGAGAGATCTCCCAGAGAATATCCCGGCGTTGTCAATCAACCGGAATGCTAAGTGATACACAGGCTTGTGTCAACAAGATGTTTGTATTGCAACGGTCATCCTCGCGGATGGAATGTTCTGTGGACCTCGAGGAGGTAATCGACGTCGAGACGTGTATATATCTGGGTAGTCGCTATGCTCGAATGACCGAGCAGCTCCTGGACTGCCCTCAGGTCCGCTCCTCCCTCGACCAGGTGGGTGGCGAAGGAATGGCGGAGCGTATGGGGGGTCACGTCGGCGGGGAGTCCCGCCATCGCCGCGTATTTCTTTAGTATCTTCCAGAAACTGACCCTCGAGAGACGCCCTCCCCGGTAGTTGAGGAATACGAATGGTGAAGGAGCATCGGACAGGAAATCCGGCCTCGATTCTGCGATATACCTTTCGAATGATCTCACGGCTGCCGATCCGACGGGCACGATCCTTTCCTTGTTACCCTTCCCCCTGATCCGAACAAGCCTCGAGTCGAGATCGAGCGATTCGAAACGCAGGCCGCAGAGCTCGGATACCCTCATGCCGGTGGAATAGACAAGCTCGAGCATCGCACTGTCCCGGAGCCCCTTCTTCGAATCATCGGGCTGGTCGAGAAGCCTTGCCGTCTCTTCCTGGGAAAGGACGAACGGCACACGCCTTCTTATCTTCGGTGTGGATATCGATGTTATATCGAGATCGCGCAGTTCTCCCTCCCGGTAAAGATACCTGTGAAATCCCTTCACTGCGCTGAGGAGCCTCGACCTGGAGGCCCGGCTCTTGCTCTTTTCGATCCCGGCGGCGAAACGCAGGCTCGATTCGAGATCGATGACCTCGGGCGAATCGATGCCGGCACCGGCAAGCCAGGCGAAATATTCGCGCAGATCGCTCCTGTAGGCGTCTATCGTCAACGGGCTGAGGCCCTTCTCGACGGCGAGATGATCGATGTACGCCTCTCCAAGAGTCTCGAACAGGCCGGAGCCTTCATTTCCTGTGGATGTGCTCATGTATCTTTCCAGCTGTGACGCGGCCGATGCCCGGTGCGGTGGATATCTCTTCCTCGGTGGCATTCGCAAGCCCTGCGAGGCTTCCGAAGCGGACGAGCAGCTGAACCTTCCTGTACTCCCCTACTCCCGGTATCCCGTCCAGGCCCGATTCGACGAGTCCGCGGCTCCGCAGCTTCCTGTGATATTCTACGGCAAACCTGTGAGCCTCGTCCCGTGCCTTCTGAAGAAGTTTCAGCCCGGGGTTTCTACGGGGAAGCACGATCGGGTCCTTCCTGCCCGGAACGAATATCTCCTCGTTCCTCTTGGCAAGCCCGATTACGTTTATAGGCGAGAGCCCGCTCGCATGCATGGCCTCAAGGGCGGCAGAGACCTGTCCCTTCCCTCCGTCGACAAGAATCAGATCGGGCCGCCTGCTCTTTCCGTCCTTCAAACGCTCCAGCCTCCGCAGCAGCACCTCTCTCATCATGGCAAAATCGTCGGGCCCATTGACTGTCCTGATCCTGAAATGCCTGTATCCCGATTTCAACGGCCTTCCGTCCACGAAGGTGACCATCGAGCCGACAGCTGCAGAGCCTTGTATATTCGATATGTCGTAGGCCTCGATACGGGACGGTGTGGCGTGGAGCCCGAGCGCTTTCTTCAAGTGTCCGAGCACCATGTGGGCCGATGACTTCTTTCCTCTCAGCGTGAGCAGTCTTGACGCGGCGTTTTTCTCGGCGAGGTCGACGAGTTTTTTCCGGTGCCCCCTTGATGGGACCGAGATAGAGACCGGTTTCCCGGCCCTCTCCTTCAACCATTTGACGATAAGGTTGCCGTCCGGAAGCTCGTACTGGGCGAGGATGCCTGGGGGAATATCAAGCGATGCATTATAGTACAACTTGAAGAATCCTTCATATGCTATTATTATATCGTCTGTTGGCATAACGGGCATCATGAAGGTCTCGGAGCTGAGGATCCTTCCCTCGCGTACCCTCATGACAACTCCGCAGGCGCTGCTTCCCTCCCTTGCGATCGCGACAGCATCTTCATCCGCTCTTCCCGGGTCGACGGCGTGCTGCCTGGCGCTGATCTTCCTGATCGAGGCGATCTGATCCCTCACCACGGAGGCTTCCTCGTAGCGCCTGTTCTTGGAGAACGACTCCATGGACCTGCGCAGCTCCTCCACCAACGCCTCGCTGTGGCCCCGCAGTAACATCCTCAGCTGCCCTACAACGACGGCGTATTCATCGGAATCGACCCTCCCCGTGCAGGGACCGAGGCATCTCCCGATCTGGAAATTGAGACACTCACGCGCACGGCTTCTGAATCTTCCCTTGCAGTCCCTCAGAGGAAAGATAGTCTTTATCGCCTTGAGTGTCCGCCGAACCGCTCCGGCGTCGGTATACGGACCGAAGTACTCCGCTCCATCGTCGAGAACTCTGCGGACGATCAGGAGCTTCGGGTATTCCTCGTTTGTCGTTATCTTCAGATAGGGATAGCGCTTGTCGTCTTTCAGGCGGATATTGTAACGGGGACGGTATTCCCTTATCATGCTCGCCTCGAGCACGAGGGCCTCTACCTCGTTTTCCGTGGCGATATAGTCGACGGAATCGGCCGCATCCATGAGCGCCTTCGTTTTCGGGTCCAGCCTTTCGGGCGCCTGCATGTAGTTGCGTACCCTGCTGACCAGATTTCTCGCCTTTCCGACGTATATCACACGGCCTTTCGGATTCTTGAAGAAATAGACCCCTGGGGAGTCGGGCAAACGCTCTATCTTTTTGTGGATTTTGTTCTTCTGATCTCTTGACAAAGCAGGGGCCTTCCGTTATGTTAGCGCATCACTTGGAGGTGAAAACCGGATGCCGAATCACAAGTCCGCATGGAAAAGACTGCGCCAGAACGAGAAAAGGCGCCTGCTTAACAAGAATCACAGGACTCTTCTCCGCAATGCGATCAAGAGTTACAAGGCCATCGAGGATAGCGCCGAGGCGAAAGAGAGTTACCCAGCTCTCGCTTCCAGGGTCGACAAATCGGCCAAGATGGGCATCATCCATCACAGGACCGCCGCGCGCATAAAGTCCAGGCTTTCCAGAAAGACTCTCTAGCCCCTGATTCCCGCTATTTCCAGGACCTTCCCGGCGGCGTCGTCAATGGCTACATCGTCGACATGTCCTGTCTTTCTGTGAAACAGCTCGACCACCCCGTCTTTTATCTTCCTGCCTATGGTGATCCTGAGGGGAACGCCCGTAAGATCGGCGTCCTTGAACTTCACCCCGGGACTCAAGTCCCTGTCGTCCATCAGCACTTCGAGGCCGGCTCCGGTCAGTTCCTCCTCGAGCTTCAAGGCAGCGTTCATGACTTTTTCGTCGCCTGTATTAAGCGGAAGCAGCAGGACATGGAAGGGAGCGATCGACATCGGCCAGACGATACCATCCTTGTCGTAATTCTGCTCGATCGCCGCTGCCACCATTCTGCTTACTCCAAATCCGTAGCAGCCCATGATGAAGGGGTGGCTCTTGCCCTTGTCGTCGAGGAATGTCGCGTTCATCGCCGATGAGTATTTAGTGCCCAGCTTGAATATGTGGCCGACTTCTATCCCACGGCTCGAGGTGAGGCCCTTGCCGCAGTTCGGGCAGAGGTCTCCCTCGCGTGCGAAGACGAGATCCTCGAACCTGCCGATCTCGAAATCTCTTCCGGCAACGACTCCTTTAAGGTGAGCATCGACCCTGTTAGCTCCTACGACCATTCCCACAAAGTCCTGGATGAGTGTATCGGCCACGATCTCAACCCCTTCGGGGAGACCGACGGGTCCGGAGAATCCCACGGGGCCTCCGGTGACTTCTTCGATTTCGGGCGGCTCCAGGAAGCGGATGTCCGGGTCGTCGAACATACGGACGAGCTTGATGTCATTCACTTCACGGTCTCCGGGCACGAGTACGGCAACGCTCCTCTCCCCCGTCTTGTAGAGAAGCGTCTTGACGATACCCTCTTCGGGCACTCCAAGGAACTCCGACACCTGCTCGATCGTCGATGTCCCGGGGGTAGCTATCTCTTCGTACGAATCGAGCTTCTCGCCCCTGCTGCCGTCACTGACCCTGGCATCGGCCTTATCGAGGTTTACCGCGTAACCGCACTGGCATGAGAGCAGCATGTCCTCACCGTTCTCCGCGAGCACCATGAACTCGTGGGATTCGTTTCCGCCGATGTATCCGGACTCGGCCTCTACAATGACGTACTCGAGGCCGCATCTCTCGATGATATTACAGTAGGATTTTTCGATACGCCTGTACATCCTGTCGAGGCAATCGTCATCCGCATGGAACGAGTATGCGTCCTTCATGATGAACTCGCGAGCGCGCATCACTCCGTACCTCGGCCTGATCTCGTCCCTGAATTTTGTGAGGATCTGGTAATAAGTCTGTGGAAGGTCGCGATAGCTCCTCATCACGTCGCGGGCTATGAGCGTGATGACCTCCTCGTGAGTCGGACCCAGGGCAAAGACCCTGCCCCTGCTGTCCTTGAGTTTGAACAGCTCCGGGCCGAAGCTTTCGAGTCTTCCGCTCTCGGCATAGATCTCCTCCGGATGGAGGATCGGCATGAGGAGTTCCTGGCATCCTGCCGCGTCCATTTCCTCGCGTATGATACTCTCTATCTTCTTAAGGACCCTGAGACCGACAGGCAGGAATGTATAGACCCCCGATGTCAGCTTCTTTATCAATCCGGACCTCAGCATCAGCAGGTGGCTCGGTATCTCGGCTTCCCTGGGATTTTCCTTCAGTGTAGGTATACAGCTCTCGGACCAGCGCATTTTGCCTCTTTCTCCTGACCGCCCCGAAGGCCGGCGATAATCGATTGATTCTACATGCAATCAGTATATACTACGTTACGTTCCGGCTATGCAAGGTTGAACTGGTCCATGTGAAAGGCTGCTGTCAATGAGTTCCAGGTTTCTCGATATGCTGTCTGAAGGAGTCGTGCTGTTCGACGGTGCGATGGGCACGATGCTCTACGACCGGGGCATCTTCATAAACAGGTGCTTCGACGAGATCAATCTGAGCAATCCCGGCCTGGTGGAAGATATCCACGGCGAGTATATCGATGCCGGAGCAGGGATCATCGAAACGAACACATTCGGCGCCAACAGGTTCAAGCTGGCGCTGCACGGCCTCGACGACAGACTCGCCGAGATCAACAGGGTCGGCGCGGAAGCGGCCATGCGCGTATCGGCCGGCAGGGCCATAGTCGCCGGTGCGATCGGGCCTCTCGGGATACGAATAGAGCCCTGGGGCCCCACTTCAAACGAAGAGGCAGCAGCTGCATTCGCTGAACAGGCGTCAGCGCTCCTCGAGGGCGGTATTGACATCTTCGTACTCGAAACCTTCGCAGATCTCAACGAGATCCAACAGGCGATCAACGGCGTTCGATCCGTCACCGATCTGCCTCTCGTTGCGCAGATGACCCTTCAACAGGATGGCCTTGGACTCTACGGAACAGAACCTGCAGAATTCGCGATCCGCCTCGATGGCTGGGATGTTGATGTGGTGGGTGTGAACTGCTCGGTAGGACCGCGTGTGATGCTCGAAGCAATAGAGAAAATCTCCGGCGAAGTCGATAAATGGATATCGGCACAGCCAAATGCGGGCATCCCACAGAGCGTCGATGGCAGGAACATATACATGACCTCGCCCGAGTACATGGCCGAATACGCCCGCAGGTTCGTCAAGGCAGGCGCAAGGATCGTCGGGGGCTGCTGCGGCACGACGCCTGCACACATCAGGGCCATCGCAGACGTGCTGAAGACGGTCAGGCCGAAGAATGTCGATATGATGGTCCACCACCATCACGATGAAAGGATAGAGATCTCGCGTGCCGTTCCCCTTGCCGAGAAATCGTCTCTAGCCAGGAAGATCGCCGCGGGAGAATTCGTGCGGATGGTGGAGATGGTCCCCCCGCGCGGAGGAAATCCCGGCAAAGTGCTCGAAGCTGCCGCCCTCCTCTCCGGGGCGGGCGTTGACGCGATAAACATCCCCGACAGCCCGCGCGCATCGTCGAGGATGAGCCCCCTCGCGCTGGCCGTGCTCATCGAAAGGGACGCAGGCATAGAGACGGTCCTTCATTACTGCTGCCGGGACAGGAACATCCTGGGAATGCAGTCCGACATACTGGGGGCGCATGCGCTCGGCCTCAGGAACATCCTGGTCATAACCGGCGATCCGATAAAGACGGGAGACTACCCTGACGCTACGGCGGTGTTCGACATAGACTCTATCGGACTGACAAACGTCATACATCTCCTCAACAGGGGCGCCGACATAGGCGGCCGGAGCCTCGATGAGCCCACTTCCTTCCTGATCGGCGTGGGAGTCAATCCCGGCGCGGTCGATTTCGATGAGGAGATGAAGAGGTTCTACTGGAAGGTCGATGCGGGGGCCGAGTTCGCCGTGACCCAGCCCGTCTTCGATCCGGCACTTCTCGAAAAATTCATCGAATATATAGAATCGAGATCCCTCCGGATCCCCGTCATAGCCGGGCTCTGGCCGTTGACCAGTCTCAAGAACGCCGAGTTCATGAATAACGAACTACCAGGCGTTTCGGTGCCGGACTGGATAATGAAAAGGATGGAAGATTCAGGCGGCGGAAAGGCCGCGATGAAAACCGGCGTGGAGATCGCCGCTGATATGCTGCGCAAGGTCCTGCCCATTGTCGACGGCGCGCAGGTAAGCGCCCCGTTCAACAGGTACAGGCTCGCTCTAGAGGTACTGGAAAGCTAGTTGGAGAGATCCGCAAATCCCCTGAAAACGATTTTCGCAGGGCCAGTGAGGGTGCATAGTTTCGCTCCGTCTCTCGTGAGCTCGAAACCGGTCTGGAGTATATCGCCGCCTGACGTCTCGCATGTTACCGGCGATGAGACGAGCCCCATGTGCGCGGCTATCACGGATACTCCGACCGCTCCGGTCCCGCATGCGAGGGTCTCATCCTCGACACCTCTCTCGTACGTCCTGTAGGCGAGGCTTTTGGGAGAATCAACGGTAACGATGTTGACATTAGTACCGGCCGGTTCGAAGACAGGATCGAATCTGACAGCTCTCGCTGTATCTACGAATCTCTCCCTCTCCCAGCTTCTCGCGTCGTCGACCATTATCGCCGCATGGGGAACCCCGCTGACTGCAAACCCCGCCGTCATACCTCCCGGAAGCTCGATTCCGAGACGGATTCCGTGGACCGGTTCGAGACCGATCTTCACGTGGTCTCCGCTCACCTCTGCGGTAACTGGCCCCGCTCCCGTGGAGAAAGTCATCCTTTCTCCTGTGATCCTCCGGTCACGTGCAAACATCGCGGCGCACCTGGCGCCGTTGCCGCACATCTCGGCCCCGCTCCCGTCGCTGTTGAAATACTTCATCTCGAAGTCGTAGCCTTTGCAGGGTCTCAGCAGTATGAGGCCGTCAGCTCCTATACCGCGATGAGCCTCGCATAGCGCGGCGATCTTTTTCGGGCTTTCCTCGAAGTCGCGCTTCATGTCGTCGATCAATATGAAGTCGTTTCCGGCGCCGTGCATCTTGGTGAACTCGAACTCACTCATCTGTCTTTGAATCCTTCTGTATGTAAACAGAATCGAGCGTGATCCTCGCACCGGGCGTTACAGAGACTGTGTCCGGATAGACGGCGAACGGTTCAGCCACTGTCCTCGTTGAATCAAGAGGATCAGCGTACGATCCAGGAAGGCTGTCTGAAAGAACGTCTATGAACGCCGTGAAGATATAATCGCCAGGTAGTATAGAGTGTACAGTATACAGTCCGGTTGAATCGGCCCTAACCAGAAGAGGAATGCCGTCTTCTAAAAGAGGTTCGAACCTCGCGGACGGAGATATGCCGAGGTCTGTCAGATCCGTGATAGTCCCCTCTATCCTGCCAGGTTCGTCGGGATCGATTATGTTGATTTCCAGGCCCGCTATGGAGGGACTTTCGGGCACAAGGATGAAGGTATCCTCCAGAACGCTTGAAAATTCGTCACCCGGTGAATATCTCGTGTCCCCGTTTCCGTCTGTGAACATCCAGAGGCGGAACATCGTCCCGTCGGTCGGAAGCGCCTCGAAACTGAACGATCCGTCTCTTCCGCAGAAGGCCACTCTTGACTCGAGTGCCCTCGTCACATCACCTGTCGAGTCGATCGCGGAGACCGCCACAAGCTTCGCGAGGCCGGTCGAATCAGGAGCCATCTTGAAGAGGATACGTCCACTGATGCTTCCCGTGTCTATAGAATCGGCAGTCGAGAAACAGAAGTTGATCTCGCTACTCCCCTTCACCCGGTGATGATCGGTATAACCCTTCCTGATAACAACGCAGATTGTCGTCTCTGGAAGTTCGTCCTTGAACCTTATCTCGAAATTCTCGCCCTTTGCGCCGATTCTGTCGAATTCGAGCGGCGGATAGACCTGAACAAGTTTCTTGAAGCTGTCCCCGTCGATCTTTTCGGAGAAGGCGATCTGTATCGTTGAGTTTCTGTCTACGCCGGAGCTTCCAGGAACAGGAAGGATGCCGATCACATCGGGAGGGATTTCGTCCTTCGGCCCGCCTGACGGGGCTTCCATGACCGCGCATGACAGGAATGCAAGCGCGGTCGTCAGCAACAGAGCCTTTCTCAATTTCATGCTCCCCGCGTCACTTAAGGAGAAGTGCGATGATGGCCCGCTGGATATGCAGGCGGTTCTCCGCCTCGTCGAATACAATAGAGTTCTTTCCGTCTATCACGGCGTCGGTCACTTCCTCTCCCCTGTGCGCCGGGAGGCAGTGCATGAATACAGCGTTCTCATCTGCGAGGGCCATCAATTCCGTGTTGACCTTGTATGAAGCGAAGACCTTCATCCTCTCGACCTTTTCAGCTTCCTGGCCCATGCTGGCCCACACGTCGGAATAGATGACGTCCGCGCCTTGGACAGCTTCCCTGGGATTCTCTATCCACTCATAATCAGGTTCGCCGAGTTCTCTGACCTCTTTGACGTACGAATCAGTTATCTGGTATCCGGCGGGAGAGGTAAGAACGAATTTGAACGGGAATCTCGCAGCGGCGTTAAGCCAGCTCCTCGCGACATTGTTACCATCACCTATGAAAACGATTTTCTTGCCTTCGATAGGTCCACGGTGCTCGATGATAGTCTGGATGTCGCCCATGATCTGACAGGGATGGAGAAGGTCGGTCAGACCGTTGATGACCGGGACGGAGGCGTTCGCCGCCAGCTCTTCAACCATCTTCTGTTCGAACGTCCTGATCATGATTCCGTCGACATAACGGGACAATACCTCACCGATATCATTCGGCGATTCCCTGCTGCCTATACCGATCTCCCTGTCGGTGATGTAGAGGCTGCTGCCGCCGAGCTGTCTGATCGCCACTTCGAAGCTGATCCTGGTCCGCAGGCTCGGCTTGTGGAAGATGCAGCAAAGAATACGTCCCGGATGAGAGTGCTCGAGCACGAAGTTGCGTGCGAGGGGTTTCTGCATAATAGCGAGATCGAGGATTTCCTGGAGCTCTGCCCTTGTGAAATCCGTGATGCGTAGAAAATCCTTCTTCCCGAGTTTCATATAGAATCCTTCCTAGAGTATGTATCTTGCGAGATCTTCGTCCTCTACGATTTTTTCCAGTTTTTCCCTGACGTTCTTCTCGGTGACCGTGATCTTCACTATCTTCGGATCGGGGAGATCGAACAGTATCTCGTCGAGAAGGGTCGTCATAACAGTATGCAGGCGCCGAGCTCCTATATTCTCCATCTTTATGTTGACCAGGAAGGCCACGCGGGCGATCTCTTTCACGGCGCTTTTCGTGAATTTGACCGTACAGCCCTCCGTCTGGATAATCGCCGTGTACTGTTTGAGAAGCGCGTTTTCCGGCTCTAGAAGAATCCTCTCGAAATCCTCGGCCGTAAGCGAGTCCAGTTCGACCCTTATCGGGAAACGCCCCTGCAGCTCGGGAACGAGATCGGACGGCTTGGTCATATGAAACGCCCCTGCCGCAATGAAGAGAATATGGTCTGTCTTGACCACTCCGTGCTTCGTGTTTACGGTCGAGCCCTCCACGATCGGCAGGATGTCTCTCTGTACACCTTCCCTCGAGACGTCCGGTCCGTACTTCTGCCCTGTCGTGGCGATTTTGTCGATCTCATCGATAAAGACGATACCTGTCTCTTCCACCGCCTTCAGTGCCCTCGAAGTTACCTTGTCCTGATCGACAAGCTTTTCCCTTTCCTCCACCTCAAGGATCTTCAGCGCTTCCTCGACCGTGACTCGTCTCCCCTTCTTTTTCTTCGGCATCATGTTCCCTAGGTTGTCTGGGAACTTGACCCCCATCTCTTCGAGCCCTGAACCAGAAATGATCTCGATCCAGTTCGACGGGCGTTCGAATGTCTCTATGGTCACTTCCCTTGCGTCGAGCGCTCCTTCTTCGAGCTTCTTCTTCAGCTTCTCCTTGGTGCGCTGTCTTCTCTCCTCCATACTGGAATCATCAGGCCCGTCCGGAAAGGCCGACGGAAGCAGCAGGTCAAGCAGCTTCTCGACCGCGAGCTTCGAAGCCCTTTCCGCCACCTCCTCGTAGACCTTGGCCTTCTCCATGCTTATGCCGATCTCAACCAGGTCTCTTATCATCGACTCGACGTCACGGCCTACATATCCTACTTCGGTGAATTTCGTGGCCTCGACCTTGATGAATGGAGCCTGCGATAGCCTTGCGAGCCTTCTCGCTATCTCGGTCTTCCCGACCCCGGTCGGGCCGATCATGATGATGTTGTTCGGAAGAATCTCGTCCTTTATTGCTCCCTCGACGTTTTTTCTCCTCCACCGGTTCCTCAGGGCTATGGCTACGGACCGTTTTGCCTCGTCCTGGCCGATGATGTATTTGTCGAGTTCGCCGACAATCTGCGTAGGAGTCAGTTCGTACATCGGTATTCCTCTGATTCAGATCGATTCGACCGTGATCCGATCGTTTGTGTAAATACATATCTGCGAGGCTATCTCAAGAGCGCCCTGGACGATGCCTGCTGCGTCTTCCCTGCCACTGACGATAAACGCCCGCGCTGCGGCGAGAGCGTAAGGCCCGCCCGAGCCGATTGAAACGATCCCGTCGTCCGGCTCCACCACGTCACCCTTGCCCGATATGATCAGGCAGTGCTCATTGCTCACAACGGCAAGCAGCGCCTCCAGATGCCTGAGAACCTTGTCGCTTCGCCACTCTCTTGCTAGCTCGACGGCTCCCTTGACGATATTGCCGGCATGCTCCTCGAGCTTTCCCTCGAACTTCGAGAAAAGTGTCATCGCGTCAGCTGTGCTTCCCGCGAATCCCGCGAGGACATCTCCGTCCCTGAGGATCCTTATCTTCCTTGCGCCGTGCTTTACGACAGTGTCTCCGAATGTTACCTGTCCGTCTCCCCCGAGAGCGGCGCTGTTAGCGGTCTTCACTCCGAGTATCGTCGTTCCCCTGAACATCTCATCCTCCGTCTGGTGTATCCAATAACAATATAATCGTCGTTTCGTCCGATTCAATCTTTTCCTGCATGCAGTCGCTCACTCAGGCCCTGGGATGAGAGCGGTCGTAAATCTCCCGCAGTTTTTCCATCGTTACGTGCGTGTAGATCTGTGTCGTCGTCAGATCGACATGGCCGAGAAGTTCCTGAACGGCGCGAAGGTCCGCTCCCCCGTCGAGAAGATGTGTGGCAAATGTGTGCCTCATGACATGGGGGCTCATCTTGGTCAGCGCGGCGACCTGCTCGAGGTATTTTCTCACGATGCGCTGTACGGTGCGCCTGCTTATGCTCTTTCCGCCACGTCCGGGAAAGAGAGGAGTCTCGGGCCGATCAGTAAAAAAAATGGTATAGTCTGCCCTGTCCGTAAAAGCCTTTTCCGATATCCCGAATATCTCCTTCATCCAGGACTCGAGACTGGCGGAAGCTTCTCCGCTCAATGGAAGGATCCTCTCCTTCTCGCGCTTTCCGATTACCCGTATCGTTCCCCTCTTGAAATCGCAGCTCATGACGCTGCAGCCGACGAGCTCCGCCAGCCGCATCCCCGTGCCGTAAAGAAGCTCCAGGACCGCCCTGTCCCTCAATCCCTTCCTTGAATCCCTGGGCGGCAGCATCATCATCCTGTTCATCGCTTCCCTGCCTGCAAAGACGGGAAGGTCGCGGCCCGCCTTCGGGGTCGAGATGCCGAGAGTAGGATCCTTCTCTATCTCTCCATGCCTCGCAAGCCACGAAAAGAAGCTCCTGAGAGAGGCGATCTTGCGCGATATGCTCCTCGCCGTGTAGCCGTTTCTCGAGAGCGATCCGAGCCAGCTCTTTACCTGCGCGGGAGATGTGGAGCAGGGATCCGCTCTGCCACCGGAATCCCGCAGGTATGCGAAGAACTGGAGCATGTCACCCTCGTACGCACGAAGGGTTGCCTCCGACACACCTTTCTCTATTCCTAGATGGATCATGTATTTTTTCAGCGTTTTATCTACCATAGGGGACGATACTAACACAGCCGGATGAATATCATCAAGGAGCCTGTGCTAAATTGAATCAGTCCATAAATGTCGTGTTTTCTGCAAGATACTGGTCCAGAGAGGCGAGAGCCCTTTCGGCCTTCTTCGCCTTTCGTTCAATCCTGCTTCCCCTGGCAGGCGGCAGGAGTCCCATGTTGGCGTTCATAGGCCTAAAATCCCTTTCCGTGCAGGAGAGATGGCGTTGGAGGGCACCAGTTATCGTGTCGGCCGGAAGCAGGGGCGGTTTATTTCCATCGAGGTATGCGGCTGCATTGAGCGCGGTCAGAAGCCCGTGAGCGATCGACTCGACGTATCCCTCTACTCCGGCAAGCTGTCCGGCGAAGAAGAGCCCTTCCTGTCTCGCCGACATCTGCCTGTCGTCGAGCAGGCGCGGTGAGTCGAGATAGGTGTTCCTGTGGATCGCCCCCCACCTCAACACCCTCGCCACTTCCAGCCCGGGAAGCATTTTCAGGAGCTGCTTCTGCGCGGGACGCGTCAGACGGGTCTGGAATCCTACGAGGCCGAGCATCGAACCGTCCCGCTTTTCCTGGCGGAGCTGCAGCACGGCATACGGCTCCTTCCCGGTCGAAGGATCGGCGAGCCCCCTCGGTTTCAGTGGTCCATATCTCAGCGATTGCTCTCCACGCGAAGCGATCACCTCGACCGGCAGGCACGCTTCGAAACACATCCCGGATTCGAATCCTCGCTTCTCCGTTTTAGGTGCTTCAAGCATAAATCTTACGAGATCGGTATACCCTTTTTCGGTCAGGGGGACGTTGAGATAATCGTCTCCTCCCTTCCCGTATCTCGATCCACGGAAGATGAGGGATTCGTCGATGCTCTCTGCCTCTACCGATATGGAGATCGCGTCGTAGAAATAGAGCTTCCCACCCTCGAAATGCTCCTCTATCGAGGAAGTCAGGTTGTCAGAAGTCAGAGGGCCGGTGGCGACGATGGCACATCCGTCCTCAGGCAGGACGGTCTGTTCCGTGCGTTCCAATTCGATCAGCGGAGACTGCTTGATCGATTCCGTGACTTCTGAAGCGAAGAGATCCCTGTCCACCGCGAGGGCATGGCCCGCCGGAACCGCGCATCCGGAAGCCATCTCGAGCAGTCTGCATCCGAGGACTTTCAGCTCGGCCTTGAGAAGCCCAGAGGCCGTTACGGGATCGGTAGACTTGAGTGAGTTGCTGCAGACGAGCTCGGCGAGCAGTGCTGTTCTGTGCGCGGGCGTTTCAGCGACCGGCCTCATCTCGATCATTCTGACAGATATGTTGCGTGAAGCTAGCTGGAGAGCGGCCTCGCAACCGGCCAGACCGCCGCCGATGACGGTCACCCGCTTCATTCGGGGGCGACCTCATGCTTGCATGAGGGACAGCGATGCAAGCTTCCCTTCTTCTTTGTGGTCTTTTCTACCATCCAGGAGTTGCCGCATGAAGGGCACTCCCGCTCGATCGGCTTGTCCCAACTCGCGAATTTACACTTGGGATATCTAGTACATCCGTAGAAGATCTTTCCTCTGCGAGTCTTTCTCTCCGAGATCTGGCCATCGCAATCCTTCTCCGGGCATGAGATCCCGAGGGAGACAGGCTCCGTGTACTTGCAGTCCGGGTAGTTGCCGCACGCGATGAATCTTCCGAACCTTCCCGACTTGTACATGAGTTCGCCGCCGCACTCCGGGCACTCCTTCTCAAGAGCTTCCTCCTCCTCGAGTGATTTCGAGTAGCGGCAATCGGGGAATCCGGGACACGCGAGGAAGGGACCGTTCCTGCTCCATTTCTTGATCAGATTTTGCCCGCATTTGGGGCATTTTTCGTCCGTCTCCTCCTGTACGAGTTTCTTCAATTCGTCCTTGCGGCCGCTGAATTTCTCGATGTCGATCAGGAGTGGCTCGTAGAAGAACCTTACCACGTCCTGCCATTTTTCCTCAGATCCCTCGACCTTGTCGAGTTCTGTCTCCATGCGGGCGGTGAAATCGACTTCGAAGATATCGTTGAACAGTTCCGCAAGTGATTCCCAGACCTTCTCGCCGAGTTCGGTCGGGTGGAAGGCCTTTCCCTCTTTTTCTACGTAACCGCGGTCCTGGATGATACTGATGATGCTGGCGTACGTACTTGGTCGACCGATACCCTTGTCCTCGAGTTCCTTGATCAGAGAGGCCTCTGTGAATCTCGGAGGCGGCTCGGTAAAATGCTGCAAAGCGTCGAGATTCCTGATATCGACCGTCTCACCCTCGGCCAGGTCAGGTATCCAGTTGCCCTCCTCGGCCTGTTTGTCGGGGTAAAGCGCCAGGAATCCGGGATGGACTAGTTTCCTGCCCCCGGCACGCAGAAGGTAATGGTCACCCGCCGCGATGTCTACCTCGCGAACGTCGTATACAGCCGGCGATGCGAGCGAGGAGAGGAATCTCCTCCATATCAGATCGTAAAGGGCTTTCTGGTCTTTGGTAAGGAAAGACTCAACGTCTTCCGGTTTTCTGTAAGAGTCGGTCGGTCTGATCGCTTCATGCGCGTCCTGGGCGAGCTTTCCCTTCGCGAAAGTTCGCGCTCCGCCGACATGATCCTTCCCGAAGTTTTCCTCTATCCAGGTCTTTCCCTGCGTCCAGGCCTCATTGCTCACCCGGGTGGAATCGGTCCTCATATAGCTTATCAGTCCGACAGAACCCTCATCGCCTAGCACGACGCCCTCGTATAGCTGCTGGGCCACGGCCATAGTCTTCTTTGCCGAGAAGCCGAGCCTTCCGGCCGCTTCCCTCTGCAGCGTACTGGTGATAAACGGTGGCTGGGGATTCCTTTTCTTCTGTTTTTCCCTGACAGCCTCGACCACGATCTCCGAGGCCTTTATCTCCTCAACGATCCTGCTTGCATCCGCTTCAGATCCGATCTCCGGTTTTTCCCCGGAGATCTTGAGAAGCTTCGCCTCGAATTCCCTGTCTTCGCCGCAGCACAGAATTCCTTCTATCGTCCAGTACTCGACCGGGACAAATGCCCTGATCTCGTTTTCGCGGACGCATATGAGACGGAGGCCGACAGTCTGTACACGACCTGCCGAAAGTCCACGATAGAATATCTTCCACAGGACGGGACTGACAAGATATCCGACGAGGCGGTCGAGTATCCTGCGCGCCTGCTGCGCGTTAACCTTGTCGATGTCGATGTCCCTGGGATGGTCGACCGCTTCCCTGATAGCGTTCTTCGTGATCTCGTTGAATATGATCCTTTTGATCGGTGCGCCTGTCTTCTTCAGAAGCTCCTCGAGATGCCAGGCGATTGCCTCTCCCTCGCGGTCCATATCGGTAGCGAGGAGTACGCTCGAACTTTTCGAAGCCTTTTCGCGAAGTTCCTTGAGGACCTTGCTCTTCGCCCGCATGTTTACGTACTTCGGCTTGAAGTCCTTCTCCACATCTATACCGAGCTCACGCTTCGGCAGGTCACGTATGTGTCCGACGGATGCCTTTACGTCGTAGCCCTTCCCGAGATACTTCTTAATGGTCCGCGCCTTGGCAGGCGACTCCACTATGACAAGCACTTTATCCACTGTCACGCTTCCTCAGTTGATATTGCTGTTTCCATTCTCTTCGGACTCACCCGGTATCGAAGGAACGTACCGGAGTGCTATCTCCATCACTTCCTCGAGCGAAGCGGGGGGCCTGTACTCGAATCCCGCGCTCTCTATGATCAGGCACAGATGTGTCTCCGATATCCATCCGGTACTCCTCAGCCACAGGAGCCAGCCCTGGGCATCGAGGCTGAGCATGCTCCTCTCCATAGCGGACAGAATACGTGTGCCCTTTTCGAATCCGTCATCGGCGAGCATGCCGCTTCTTACCGAATCGGCATCGAGAAGGAGCATAGCCTGACGGATTTCCTCAGAAGAGTAACCCATATTCTCGAGTCGCGTGTGCACGGTCCCGAGATCGTAGGGGTCTTCCGGATCGTTATCAATTATCCAGGAAATGATCTTCCTGATGCGATTGTCGTCGTCTCTGCCGTTCACCTGACTGGTCCTTTCCCTGTCTGCTGTCGGAAAGCCTGTATAATGTCCCTCAGGCATCCCTGCCGCAACACTTTTTATATTTTTTGCCGCTGCCGCAGGGGCACGGATCGTTTCTTCCTACTTTCGGCTCTTCCCTTTGCAGGGGCAAAGCGTTTCTCCGGGAGCTCGCGGGGCCTATGGCTCCTTCGGGAGCGGCAACCTGTGCTGGCGCCTCCTGCGGCGTGGAAGCGGCCGCGTAGGCGTCCACTGTGCGGTGCATGGCGACCTCCCGGCGGGGTTGTTTCCGCCCGGTCTTCTCCGGAGAATCGACCCTCGCGTGAAACAGTCCCCAAAGGACCGTTCTGTCGATGTCGTCCACCATCTCTGAGAACATCTGGAAGGCCTCCTGCTTGTACTCGACGAGCGGATCCTTCTGCGCGTACGACCGGAAATGGATTCCTTCCCGCAGATTGTCGAGTTCCCTGAGGTGATCCATCCATTTCTCGTCGATGCTCTGCAGCATGATCATCTTCTCGAGCTGCAGCATGATTTCATCGGGGATCATCGACTTCCTCAGCTCAAAAGCCTTTCTTGCCTCAGAGCGGAAGTGCATGATAATAGTCTGCTCTTCCTTCATGTCCTTCTCGGACAGGTTCGAGGTATCGAATTTGAAAATAAATATTGTCTCGAGCTCGCCGGCGGCACCTTCGATATCCCATTCCTCGTGGAGCGTATCGGGAGGCATGTACCCGTCGAGCACCTGGTCTATCACGTTATCGATGAGTCCGTGTACCATCCCGTCCAGGTCGTCCGTATCGAGGATACTGTTCCTGCGTCCGTAGATGACCTCGCGCTGCTTGTTCATCACGTCGTCATACTCGAGAAGTCTCTTTCTTATCCCGAAGTTGTAGAGCTCGACTTTCTTCTGTGATTTCTCGATTGCCCTCGTTATGAAGGAGTGCGTTATGACCTCACCCTCCTCGGCTCCCAGCCTGTCCATCACGCTGGAGATCCTCTCGGACCCGAACAGCCGCATCAGGTCGTCCTCGAGAGAGATGAAAAATCTCGATGCTCCCGGATCGCCCTGCCTGCCCGTCCTTCCCCGGAGTTGCCTGTCGATCCTTCGGCTCTCGTGCCTTTCGGTGCCGATTATCTGCAGGCCGCAAGGCACGTCCTCGAGACAGTCGGTCTTTTTTTCATCGTTTGGGCATTCGGCGCATCCGTCGGGAGTCTCGCACAGGATGCAGCACCTCTCGCACTGGACTATCCCCTTCTCCAGCTTGATGTCGGTTCCCCTTCCGGCCATGTTTGTGGCGATCGTGACGGCGCCCTTTTTCCCGGCCCATGCAACGATCTCTGCTTCTCTCTGGTGCTGCTTGGCGTTGAGGACGTTGTGCGGAATGCCCTCGCGCTTCAGCATCCGGCTGAGGGTCTCGGATACATCGACGGTGACAGTGCCGACGAGCACGGGCAGCCCCGCTTCGTGCAATCTTCTCGTCTCCTGTATGATCGCGGCGTATTTTTCCCGTTTCGTTCGTAATATAATGTCGTCGTAATCAATTCTTCTGACCGGCCTGTTCGTCGGAATGACGTTTACCTCGAGACCGTAGATCTTGTGGAATTCCTCTTCCTCGGTCTCGGCGGTACCGGTCATGCCGGCGAGCTTATTGTACATCCTGAAGTAATTCTGAAGGGTGATCGTGGCGAAGGTCTGGGTCTCTCCCTCTATACGAACCTTCTCCTTGGCCTCGAGAGCCTGGTGGAGCCCGTCGCTGAAACGCCTGCCGGGCATCAGTCGGCCGGTGAACTCGTCGACGATCAGGACCTTTCCGTCCTGGACGACGTAATCAATGTCCTTCTCGAAGAGTGTATAGGCCTTCATCAGTTGGGAAAAATTGTGAATGACCTCGCTTTTCTCCGCGTATCGCCTGTAAGCGGCGTCTTTCTTTCTGATTTTCTCCGCCGGATCGAGGGAGTCGTCCGAGTCTATCTCCTGGACATGGATGCTGAGGTCGGGAAGGACGAAGAGTTCCCTGTCCTCCCTGGAGAGATTGTTGTGGCCTTTCTCCGTCAGATCTACGACATTGGATTTCTCGTCAATGACGAAGAAGAGCTCCCCTTCAAGCTCCTGCATCCTCTTTTCCCTCATGAATCCCGCTTCGGCGCTGAGCATCATCCGCTCGAACCCCGGCATCTTGCGGAGTTTCATGAATCTCTTGTTCTTCGGATCGCCGCGCTGGGCGAGGAGGAGCTTCACGCCCATGTCGTCGTCATCACTGGCTTCTTCCTCATCCGCGTTTGACGCCTTCTCGACCTCGGTCATCAGGTCGTTGATCATCCTCTTCTGCTTGCGAACCAGGTCCTCGATCCTCGTACGGAGGAAGGAGAAGTTCTCGTCCCTCGATGAGCCTGGGACCGGTCCCGATATGATCAGCGGAGTCCTCGCCTCGTCGACGAGCACTGAGTCTACCTCATCAACTATGGCGTAATGGTGCACCCTCTGGACCTGGTGCTCGCTGCTGAGCTTCATGTTGTCCCTGAGATAATCGAATCCGAACTCGTTGTTTGTCCCGTAAGTGATATCGCAGCCGTAGACGTTGTTGCGTTCATCGGGCGACATATCGTTCTGCAGATAGCCGACCGTCAGCCCGAGGAACTCGTAGATCTTACCCATCCACTCGGCGTCTCGCCGGGCGAGGTAGTCGTTTACCGTGATCAGGTGTGCGCCCTTTTTCTCGAGGGCGTTGAGATATAGCGGCATGACCGCGACGAGGGTCTTGCCCTCTCCGGTGGCCATCTCGGTGATAGATCCCTCGTGCAGCACTATCGCGCCAGCGATCTGGACGTCGAAAGGTACCATTTCCCACGTGATATCCTGTCCGACGATACTCCAGGACCTGCCTACGTGTCTTCTGCATGCCTCGTATACGAGCCCGAAAGCCTCCGGCATGATGTTGTCGACCGTATCGCCGCTCCGCAGCCTATCTACAAATTCCGATGTCTTTGCGGGGAAATCATCGTCGGCGAGTCCGGAATACTTGTCGGCCCATTCCCTGACCTCGACGATGCCTGAAGCAAGGCGTTTCATAAGCCTTGTCTTCCTGTCGCCGACAAATTTATGTATCAGTCCCTTGAACAAAGAAAGAACCTCCAGTCAACCGTACAGCAAGATAATACACCGCATCCGGTCAATCAAGGTCGTCCCCTGATCGAACGGCGGAGGCGTAGATATACCGGAAGCCTTCTCTACCGATCATCCCCCGGTCGTCGACACCACCGGAGCGTGCAGGAATCCCCCGTTCGAGCCGAAGAAAACCCTGCCGTCATGGTAGGCGGGCGAGGAGTAAATGGGAGCGTCGGCCCTGTACTCCGCCGCGACCGAGCCGTCGGACAACGATAGTATGCATAATTTTGAATTGTACGATGTTACAGCGATCATCTCACCCAATATCAAGGGCTTTGACCTGATCGCTCCCCCAAGGTCCTTCTTCCAGAGCAGCTGACCGTTACTGTCGAGGGCTATCAGGATACCATCCTCGCTTCCCGCGAAAATCCTTCCGTCTGAGGTCACCGGAGCGCTCCTGACTTCGCTTCCCGCCCCGTATCGCCACATAAGCATCCCTCTGGAGAGGGAATATCCGATCAGATACCTGTCGCCGGTGCCGACGACAACGAGATCTTCCTTATCGAGACAGAGAGGGGCAGAATGGAGCGATCCTCCGGGCGCCACCCTCCAGACGATCCTGCCGTCCAGGGTCATTCGTACGAGTGAGCCGTCGGTGGTGGCCGCCACTATGTAGTCCTTGCCGACAGACGGGGTGGCCCATATCTGGTCCCCTATTTTCTGACTCCAGTTCCTTTCTCCTGACTCGAGATCGAGCGAGATGATCCGCCCGTCCATCGTGCAGACTATGACCGCTTTATTCTTTATCACAGGACTGCTGACGATCTTGGCGCCGCCCCGGTAGTTCCAGATCCTTTTCCCGTCCGCGGTCTGCAGACAGAATACATTTCCCTCGTAATCTGCTCCCACTATCCGCTTTCCCGAGCATGCCGGTGTGGCGCCGACGCCTGTTGCCGCTTCGTATTTCCAGTTAATGATACCTTTGAGCGAGAAACAGTAGAGATTCCCGTCCCTGCAACCGAACGTCACATTGTCACCGCAGATTACCGGCGACGAGGTCACAGCAGCGTCGAATTTCTTCTTCCATCCCTCCGTAATGACTACCTTGACCGCTGACGGCGTCTTCTCCACTGTCGCAGGCGAAACGGACACAACCGCATCGGAAGCGGCAGTCAACTCCTCAACATCTCCGCTGCCACCCATTGTCTCGCTATCACCGGTATCAGTATTTCCCGCCGACGTCAGGAGGATATCCTCCCCGCTGCCGGACTGCTCCCCATTGTTTCCAAAAGGCTTGAAAATGAGCAGAATAGCAATTAGAAGCGCCACTGCCCCCGCTGCCATCGGCACAGAAGATTTCATGATCTCTAAACCCCGTTTCTTTCCTTCCGGAAATTCGCTGACAGCCTTTCCTCTTCCCCAGTGCATCGCCCCCAGCGACCTGTCCGTATCCACAACCAGCTCCCCGCTGATCGGTACGTCGAATGAAGGGAACAGGACGCTGTCGAGAAGCGTCTCCCTGTTTCTCCGTACAAAATCCTTCGATGGTGCGAAGAGGAGCGTATTTCCACCTGCCGACATCCTGAACTGGTCGAGAGTGAAAAGATCCCCGCACTTCTTCTCGAACAAATCGGCCTGGCTCCCGTCCCTCTGGAGGACGATCTCGACCCTGCCCTCGAGGGACTGGATCGTTCCCTCCCTGCCAGTGGCAGAATCAAAATGAACGGGCTCTATCCTCCTGTTCCTGAAGAGAAAGGCCTCTTCGCCCTTTCTCCACACGATGAGTATGCAGGATTCTTCCAGCCATGAATCGTGTCCGGTGTCTTCCTCGGCTTTAACAGCGTACTCGGCAAGCTCCCTGAAGAACCGCGCCGGATGTCCCAGTCTGGAGGACGAAACCAGCCGCCGGTAAAGATCTCTCAGCGGCACCTCGTCCTCGGGCCTCGCCCACGAAAGGAAGACGAAGAATTCATCTCCCTCCGACTTTCGTGAGATTTCGTGATATGTGAGAGAGTTTTTCTTGCCGCCAACGCCGTAACACACAAAGCAGGTCCTTCTCATGGCAATCACCTCGGGAGAGAGATTAGCCACAGGCGCCTGAAAAATCAACAATTAATCGGATGGAAATTCCGCTTTTCGTCAGCCGACGAATATCTTCTTGAATCCCGCTACCAATTTGTCTAAAAGTCCGGTCTCCCCAAATCCTGAGGCCCCCCCATCTAGCTTGGCCAGGACCTTATTTGCCAGAGAATGGTCGGGATCCCATTTCAGCGCGTTTTTGAAATGCTTGACAGCCAGGTTTTTCAGACCGGCCTTGAAGTAGACAAAACCGAGGTTCGCGTGAAAATCGGCGCTGTAGAACTCGATCTCGATCGATTTCCTGCATGCGTCCCTCGCCTCGTGGAGATCTGAGTTTGTCATCGCCAGGCAGAAGCCGTACCAGCTGTGATACGCCGGATCCGAAGAATCGAACCTGATCGCCGTTCTCAGCAGCATTATCGCCTTATCGTACCTTCCGACCCTCATCGACTCGCGAGCCTGCTTGAACGCCACCAATGCGCCTCTGCCGTCCTGCTCGTGCATTTCCTTGCCGTCCCTTGTGGCGCCTCCCATCACGCGTATCGATTCGTCGTATTCCCTGCGCTTCTCGGGATCACCCAGGGTACTGTAAGCTTCGTTGATAGACTTGAACTTTTCCCTGTTCTCGGGCTTGTCGCCTGCTACGTCGGGATGGTACAGCTTGGCCAAGCGGAAGTAGTTCTTCTTAATATCCGCATCGGAGGACTTTGCATATACTTCCAGTATGGAATAAAAGTCAATCTTTTTATTGGTCGTGTTTACGGCCACTTACTTCTCACTCCCTACAGGTGAAAGTTCCTTCATGAGATTTTTCGCCAGTTCATTCGCCGGATCGATATTGAGGACCAGGTCGAGGTTCTTCCTCGCTTCCTCCCGTGCACCCTTCTCGTAAAGCGACAGAGCGAGATTGAGCCTCGCCTTGAGGTATTCCGGATTTATCTTGAGTGCCGTCTCGAATTCCATTATCGCGTCGTCGGTCATCCCGGTATTGGCATAGGCGATACCGAGCATGTTGTGCAGGTCGGGATAATTCGGATGAAGAGAAAGGGACTTCTTGAGCTCGGCGAGAGCGAAATCATAATCGCCGTTCTGTATTGATTCGAGTGCGAGCTGCTTGCTGACCTGAGAAGAGGAAGGCCTCTCCTCGAGAAGCTTCCTGAAGAGATCCCTGATATCTTCGTTGCCGGAATCGTGGTTCACCAGTCCAGTGAGTTCCTGGACCTGATCGATGAAGAACGCGGGAGAAGCCGAGAGGCTTGAGACGAGTTCCTCCGCGGAACGATCATGCTTGCCGTCGAGCCAGTAACTCCTGGAAAGCATGATGCGCGCTCTGAAATATTTCGGGTTGATCACCAGGGCTCTCTTGATGCTTTCCCTTGAATTGACCCTGTTCCCTGTCTTTTCGTAGAGCTTTCCGAGTCCGTAATGGACGTCGGCGTATTTCGGCTGGATCTCGATCGCCTTCTCGAGCTGCTTGACGGCGGCCGATGTATCACCGTCGCCGTCGAGTTTCTTCGAATACTCGATGTAGGATTCGACCATGTACATCCGGATAAGTTCCTGATCCTTGCCGGCGCTCAGTCCACCGGAATGTTCGAGGTAGGCTTCGAATTCCCTGCATGATTTTCTGTACTCGCCCTTGTTTAAGAACCCAATGGCTTTCTTGAGATTGTTTTTCGGGAGAAACTTGAGAAACCTTTCAGCGAACATAATATCTGACCTTTCTTGTCTCTCTTACGGTTCATGTGTCTTCAAGACACCCCTCGCGGAATGATAAGCAAGTCACAGGCCAAACGGGATACTATGAGGCACTTCGGCTTCTAAATGCCAATTGCTTCTATACCAACAGATTGTATCAACTGTTGATGCAAGATGCAGTGAATTGGAGCCTGTCCGACTGAATTCATGGCAGGATAAATGCCGTATTGATGAAAATCCTGACGTATGCTTGAGGTAACCCATGCATAATGCAAAGGTTGTACTGGAGTGTCAATCGTCGTAAAAGGAGGTCTGTTCACAATAAGCAGCCATCGAGTCGAGGACTCGGCGGACGTAGCGTCTTGTCTCTGCAGGGCCTATGAGCTCGAGCGCTGCCAGCGGATCACTTTGCGGCCTGAACTTCTTTTTCCATGACCTCATTCTCCCGTGACCGGCATTATAGGCGGCCAGTGACGCAACTATTGAATCTTCGGAACGGTCGAGAAGAAATCGTAGATACCAGCATCCCGCTGCGACATTGAATCCTGGATCTTCCAGATCAGACACCGTGACACCCTTTCTGCCTATCTTACGCCCTATCCACTCACCGGTCGAAGGCATGATCTGCATCAGGCCATAGGCGCCAGCCGACGACATGATGTTCTCGTCGAACCTGCTTTCCTCCCTGATGACCGCAAGCACCATCTCTGGCGGGAGGCTTCGCATGTCAGAGGCTCCATCGATCTCGGAACCATACGCGAAAGGGTATAGGAATTCGATGTAATCTTCCCTGCCGGTAAACAGATCGGGGTTAGCGACCACCATCTCCAGACAGAGACTCTCGATCCCTGCCTCTCTCGCCTCCTCGTAAATGATCTCTATGCCTTTTGACTCGTTCTTCCCTTCGAGCACCGTTACATATCCACGTGCGCATTCGGAGGCCGCAGCCTTCATTCCTTCACGGACGAGATATATGAACGCCCCGAGGGAAGGATGATCGACGGCCGTGCCGGTCCCGGGGAACGGAGACTCCCGTGTGGTTATCGACAGCCGACTGATCGAGGGAAGGTCCGGGCGATCCATGTTTACAGTCAGAAAGCCCGGCCCGTCCTCGAGCAACCTTGCGTAAAACGACTGCGCGGATTCCCCGCTCAGGATCATCGCATGATCCGAACGCAGCTTCTCGTCGCTGCAAGTCCTTACGATCCAGTACAGGTACGCCGCCCGGAGCCTGCCCCTTACTCCCTGAAGATTGTCGATAAGAACTGTGCATGCCTCTCTCTTTCTTCCCATCCTTTCGAGTGACACGGCCATTCCGAGTATCGCTTCTCTGCCGAGAAGGGTCTTCGGTCCGGCATCAGCTATCCGCTTCCATGTATCCACGGCGTCTTCCCATTTGCCGGAAGATACCTCTATCCTGGCCGCCCTGTCCGTCGACATTTCTGCAAACGGGTCGTTCGGATAGTAGAGCCCGTATATCTTGTAACTGGCCGAAGAGTCACTGAACCTCTTCATTCTGTACTGAAGTGCGGCAAGCCGCTGAAGCGCTTTTTTCTTTCCCTCAACCGGGCAGATCCCGGACCGGAAGACCGACCTGTAGCGCGCAAGCGCATTAGATCTATTTCCGGAAGCGGAAAGCAGATCGCCTTCGAGGATATCCTTCAGCCAGGCATCTTCTCCATTTGATCCGACCATTACGATGAGACGCTCAGCCGTAGAGTAGTCTCTCGCCGAGATCGCCGCCGCGGTTAATCTCTCTACTATCTCGCCGGAGACTCCGGGCGCATATAAAGTCCCGTCGCCTGCCAGCTCGTTAAGCAGTTCCATCTCTTCCTCACCCGGCCTGCCTCGTGCTGCGAGTGTAAGACTCGATATCGCTGCAGAGCTGTCGCCGAGCTCGAAATAATGGCGTCCCATGAGCAGCAGTGAACGAGGAGCGAGAGACGCCAGGAGTTCATCGGTGACGAAGGGCAGAGCGATCTCCGGACCTCCGCACAGGATGGCGATGTCGATCAGCCTTCCGCTTTTTGGATGACCTCCCGCCTCACCGGAATATACCAGCCGGGACGCCGATACTGCCCGCTCGGCAGCGCTGACGCTGTCTCCGGAAGAGAGAAACGCTTCCGCCCTTACGCAAAGCCTGTATACCTCGAGCCAGGGATTTGATTCTCGAAGGGCTGAGAGTTCCAGTGCCGTGGAAAAGCTGTCAGATTCAAGCGCCCTCATCGCGTCTGCCAGAGAATTTCCCCTGGCGCCACTGGCCGGCAAACACAGATAAGCAGTTATCGAGATCAGAAGCAGTCTTTTCCAAATGATCATAGTGTTCGGGATACTGGCAAGAGTGATGCCTGAATCATGGTCTTCGGATCATTCCCATTCGATCGTGCTGGGCGGCTTGGAACTGATGTCGTATACGACCCTGTTGACCCCATCGACCTTGTTAATTATTTCGCTCGCTATATCCTGCAGGAAATCGTAAGGGAGCCTTGACCAGTCGGCCGTCATACCGTCGGTGCTCGTCACCGCCCTGAGGACAGCGGTCTTCTGGTAGGTACGCTCGTCTCCCATAACGCCTACGCTTTTTACGGGAAGCAGTACGGCAAACGCCTGCCAGACATCGTTGTAAAGGCCCTCGCGCCTGAGGCCGTCTATGAAGATCCTGTCGACCCTGCGCAGGAGATCGAGGTCTTCCCTGACGATTTCTCCGGGGACCCTGACCGCCAGGCCCGGCCCGGGGAACGGGTGCCGCTCTATCTGAATGGCCGGCAGATCGAGAAACCTTCCCACATCCCTTACCTCGTCCTTGAAGAGAAGCGCGAGTGGCTCGATGAGCTCGAAGCTCATCTCGTCGGGAAGGCCGCCTACATTGTGGTGTGATTTGATAGTATCGGAAGGACCTCCCGTCGACCGGCTCTCGATCACGTCGGGATAGAGTGTCCCCTGGGCCAGGAAGGTGAATGGTCCGTGCTTTTCGCTCTCCCTCTCAAAGACGTCGATGAAAGCAGCTCCTATTATCTTTCTCTTCTCCTCCGGCTCGGTGACTCCATCGAGCCTCGAAAGGAATTCGTCCGCTGCGTCAACGAAAACGAGCTCGGTACTGAGACAGCCTGCAAGTATATCCTGGACTTCTATCGCCTCGTTTTCCCTCAGGAGTCCATTGTCAACGAATACCGGGACGAGACGTTTTCCGATCGCCCGGTCGACAAGTGCTGCCATCACGGAGCTGTCCACACCGCCGCTCACAGCGCACAGCACCCTTGCGTCGCCCACTCTATCCCTGATCCGCGATATTTCCAGCTCGACGAACGATTTTGAGCTCCACACCCTGTCGCAACCGCAGATCTCAAAGAGGAAATTCTGCAGTATCTCGATTCCATTCTCCGTGTGAAAGACCTCTGGATGGAACTGCAGGCCGTATATCCGCTCCTCGTCATTGCTCATGGCGGCTATGGGACAGCCTGCAGACGAAGCGATCGTCTTGAAACCGGAAGGCATCGATTTGAGGCGAACACCGTGACTCATCCAGACCTTCTGATCCACGGGAGTCCCCCTGAAGAGGGCGGTATCTGTATCGGCCTCGATCCTGGTGTGTCCGTACTCCCTGTGGTCGGCCCTCTCGAGCTCGGCCCCTTTCATCTGAGATATGAGCTGCATGCCGTAACATATACCAAGTACAGGGATTCCAATAGAGAGTATATCCGCCGCAAGACAAGGAGCGTTTTCCTCGGTCAGATCGGACGGGCCGCCTGAAAGGATGATTCCTTTCGGCTTTTCGTGCAAGATCTCTTCGATTCCGGTTGAATGCGGGAGGATGACGGAGAATACTTTCTCCGCCCTTATCCTGCGTGCGATCAGCTGGGTGTACTGCGATCCGAAATCGAGGATGACAATCGATTCACCTTCCCACTCCCTCATCATACGCTGATACTCCTCCTAGTGCCTGAAATGCCTTCTGCCTGTGATCGCCATCGTTATACCGAGGCTCTCGGCAACTGCGATCACTTCATCGTCCCTTATCGATCCTCCGGGCTGGATAATGCATCTCACCCCGGCCTCGACCAGAGTCTCGACGCCGTCCGGAAAGGGGAAGAACGCGTCGGAACCTGCCGCTGCGCCTTCTATCGTGATCCCTTCCCTCTGCGCTTTGTCGACCGCTATTCTGCATGAATCGACCCTGCTCATCTGACCTGCCCCCACGCCGACTGTCCCGAGGGAATCGCAGATGACGATTCCATTCGACTTCATGTGCTTTACTACCTTCCACGCGAGGCGCATCGCCTTCTCATCATCGGAAGAGGGCTTTTTCGAGGTAACGATCTCGAGTTTCTCGATTTCGGGAAATCCGGTGTCTCTCTCCTGGACGAGAAGCATCGGCCCGGCCTCCCTGGAGACGAGACCGGTGATATCCCGGTCCCATTCCTCTTCGGGGATAGTGATCAGCCGGAGGTTCTTTTTCTTCTTCAGGGCCTCGAGCGCGCCGTCGGTGAATCCCCTGGCAAGTATGACCTCGACGAATCCCTCCCTGGAGGCAACTGCGAGATCCTCGTCAACGATCCCGTTGATGGAAATGACGCTGCCGAAGGCCGACACTGGATCGGTCCTTCTTGCCTGTAGGAAACTATTCCCGACAGTATCGCAGACCGCCGCGCCGCATGGATTCATATGCTTGAGGATTGCGCATGCGTTATCACCGAGATCACGGGCGAGCAGAAACGCCGCCCACATGTCCTGAATGTTGTTGAAAGAGAGTTCTTTTCCCTGGTGCTGAACGAATTCGTGAAACGACCCGGAAGGCGATTCCTCGATGTAGAGGGCCGCCTTCTGGTGCGGGTTCTCGCCGTACCTCAGGGAGCGCGACTTCCTGTATATGCCGATCCTCTCCTCAGGCATCTCCCCTGGGGCCTCGTTCTTGTCGAACCAGGCGGAAATCGCCGAATCGTAAGAAGCTGTGTGATGAAAAGCCTTCGACGCCAGGCTTCTTCGCGTATCGTCGGTAACGGCCCCCTCGTTCGTATCCATCTCCTCGAGGATCTTCTCGTAATCCGAGGGGTCGGTCACGATCGATACGGAATCGTGATTCTTCGCCGCCGACCTGATGAGAGTCGGCCCGCCGATGTCGATCTGCTCAACTATGTCCTTCGCTGAAAGAGACGGGTCCGAGGACGCTTCCCTGAAACGGTAAAGGTTCACCGCAACCAGGTCGATAAGACCTATCCCCAACTCCGAGGCCTGGTCGATGTGATCCTTCTTGCTCCTGTCTGCGAGGATGCCACCGTGAACCTTCGGGTGAAGGGTCTTTACGCGACCGTCCATGCATTCGGGAAATCCAGTCAGATCGCTTATCCCGATAACCTCTATCCCGGCATCCCTTATCGTACGTGCCGTTCCACCGGATGCGATGATCTCGATTCCTCTCCCGGCGAGTCCGCGTGCGAAATCGACCACTCCCGTCTTGTCGGTAACGCTGATCAGGGCTCTCTCGATCTTGCGATTCATTTTATATACCTCTCGATATTGAGATCGGGAAATAGCATCTTCACGGCCAGCGCGTAGCGGTCGCTCGTTTTCTCTACTATATCGGCGGGCAGTTCGGGAGCCGGCGGCTCATGGTCCCATCCGCTCTCGTCGAGAAAATCCCTGACGAACTGCTTGTCGAGGCTTTCCTGTTGATGCCCCGCCTCGTATTTATCGACGAGCCAGAATCTGGACGAGTCAGGGGTCAGGACCTCGTCTATCACGATGATCTGGTCGTCGGTCACGCCGAACTCGAATTTCGTATCTGCGATTATTATACCTCTGGAGAGGGCGTATTCGCTCGCCCTCGTGTACAGTTCCAGGCTCATCTTCTCGAGATCGCGCGCGGTCTTCTCGCCGACGATCTTCGCCGCCTCCTCGATCGAGATGTTTTCGTCATGTCCCGAGTCCGCCTTGGTCGACGGCGTGAAGATCGGCTTCTCCAGCTTGTCGGAGTTCTTCAGTCCTTCGGGAAGCCTTATTCCGCATACAGCACCCGTATTCTTGTATTCCTTCCATCCCGATCCGGAGATATACCCGCGGACGATGCATTCGATATCGAGCCTGTGAGCCTTCTTGACAAGCATGGACCTGCCCGCGAGCTGATCGTGGAACGCGTTGAAAGGATCCGGGAAATCGTCGATGTCTACCGAGATCATGTGATTCGGGACTGTGTCAAACTTTTCGAACCAGGCGGCCGAGATCGTGTTCAGTACAACTCCCTTACCCGGTATTGGAGTCGGTATCACCGAATCAAATGCGGATACCCGGTCGGTTGCGACGATGATCAGCATCTCGCCGAGATCGTAGATGTCTCTAACCTTGCCCCTGTATTCGGGAATGATCCCAGGCAGGCTGCTTTTATCGTTATTCATCACTTATCAGAACTCTCCTTCCCTCGATCCTCAATCTTCCCTCTGCATATAGCCGGACTGCCTCAGGATATGCCTTGTGCTCCTCTGCGAGTATCCTCTCGCTGAGCGAATCCTCGCCATCGTCTTCCATCACGGGTACGACCTTTTGTATTATTATCTGGCCTGTGTCGATCCCGGCGTCGATGAAGTGCACAGTGCACCCGGAGTATCTGACGCCGTAATCGAGAGCCTGCTTCTGTCCGTGCAGGCCCTTGAAGCTTGGAAGCAGTGCCGGATGGATATTGAGCATCCTGCCGTTGTATTCCTCCAGCAGCCTTCCCTTTACTATCCTCATGAATCCTGCGAGGCACACGAGTTCGACCCCGCGCTCCCGGCAGAGACGGAACATCTCCTCGCTCGATTCGAGTGACATCGATCCCCTTTTCGGGCCGCAGTCGATCACGACGCTCTCGATGCCTGTCTCCCGTGCGAATACGAGCGCTCCGGCTTCCGCGTTGTCCGAGAGGAGTATCACTATCTCCGCGGGATAGCCTTCCTCCCTGCATGCTCCTGCAAGCGCACTGAAATTACTGCCCCGTCCGGATGCAAGTACAGCGATCTTCATCTTCTCTTTCATCATCACTCCCTGATTGAGAAAGCCGACCGCGAAGTCCTGGCTTGCTGGATTCGGCCGCCGGACACGGCAGCCTGTCAGAAGCCCGGCGCCGTATCCTGCGCCGGACCTGTTGATGGGTGGATATTATCCGCCAAATCTCCATCAGTCAAGCGGTGATATGAAGAGAGACGCGTCGTCACTGCCGGCATGAACTCCTCTTTCGGGAAGAAACGCAGGAGCACGGACTTTCAGGAGCATGCTCCCCGCTTTCAGGATCGTATCTGCGCGAACGGTGATAAATTCGACGTTGCATGGATACGGCCCTTCATACCACGGACTGACGAGTATTTTCTCCGGGCCCAGGTCATCGGCCAGAATCGACATCCCCGTCGCCTCGAAATATTCCGGGTCGAGGATGACCAGCACATCGATATTTCTGGCACCCGATCTTCGAACTTCCCTGGCCACATAATGTGCGGACCATGCCGCGGGCCATTGTTCAAGTACCAGGACGCCCCCGTTACCACCGTATAGAATTCCTCCGTGACCAGGAAAGCAAACCGTTCCTCCATCTCCATGATCCCGCCCTGCGATCACGGGAAGGAATGAGATGATCGACAGAGCCAGTCCGAATATGAATATCGCCCTTCCATGCTTCTCGCACCTGAAAGCGACGGCGCACAGCACAAGTCCGGGCACGTAAAAACGGACGTCGAAGTCGGATATGATCAGGCCTGCCCTCGAGATCTCCGCCCCACGGGAAACGAGCTCTCCTGTGAGCGCGGAAAGAAGATTAAGCGGAATCGATGTGATACTGCTCCATGAGTGTCCGGCGATGACGTAAATGAACCCGCCGTAGAGAAGGCCCGTAACGGGCAGCGCCATGACTACGCTCATCACCGGTCCCGTAAGAGGTGCAAAACCGAAGATCCTCACGGACAGCGGAAGCATGGAAGCCTGCACGCTGAGCGACATTGCCAGAGCGAGCAGCGGCGGGAGAATAATCCGGGACCCCCTCCGTCCGGCTATTCTTTTCTGGATCGACCTGCATAACGGCACTCCGAGCAGAGCCACACCGGCGGCAGCGTTGAACGACAGCATGAAGCCCGTATTGTTCAGTGATGGTGGATCGAGGATGCAGACGAGGAAGGCCCCTGCAATAACACACCTGGCGAGACTGATCTTGACCCCGGAAAGCCTGTATGTCCTCATCACGGCCATCATGGACAACGCCCTGAGAAGCGAACCGGGGCGTCCCGCCACCGCTGCATAGAAGGAGAGCAC
Organism: uncultured bacterium; assembly: GCA_965371515.1. Classification (GTDB taxonomy): domain Bacteria; phylum Krumholzibacteriota; class Krumholzibacteriia; order Krumholzibacteriales; family Krumholzibacteriaceae; genus JAUWCL01. Next base: position 39,176 of record CBDUYR010000014.1, read on the forward strand.
AAAAAGGGCCGTAAAATCGCGGAGGATCCCTCTCGTTCCAGCCAGCGTCAGGATCCCGAACAGAGGCACGGCGATCAGCCCGAGATGAAGTCCGCTGAGAGCGAGATAATGAGCCGTCCCTGTGTTCCTCCAGTCGCGGCGGGCTTTTCTCGAAAGGGCTGTCCTGTCGGCGATAAGCAGCGCCCTGAGAAGCCCCCTGGTCTCAGCGCTCAGTTCCCCTTTGTCTATGATCTTGAGGACTCTTTCCCTGACGGCCGTCACTGGAGATATGTCGTCCGCTTTCCGGGAAACAACCGGATGAGAGGAACCGGAGAGCAGGTCTTTATCCATCGGTGAAAGAGAGGCCGTAACAAGGACAAAAAGGCCCGACGCGCTCGTAAGGAATGTTCGCGACCTGAGGGCCGGCGGGAACCGCCCCGTATATGAAACAAGGATGGAAATTGTGCACAGCGCCGACGCGGCGCTGGCCGCACCGGATGGAAAGAACGTACCAGCAAAGAAAAAAACGGCCCACCACACGAACATCCTCCACCTCCCGGCCGTACCCGGTCACTATACCGCTGTCATCCTCCGTAGAAAGAAATCCTGTTCTTGCCCTCCCTCTTTGCCCTGTACATGGCCTGGTCGGCCTTGCGGAACAGGTCCTCTTCGTCGCCGGCGTCCACAGGGAATATACACCCGCCCACACTGATCGTTATCCCCAGGGCGATTCCGTCATCCATCGTCAGTTTCGTTCCGGCTACGATCTCACGGATCCTCTCGGCAGTCCTTTCCGCAGCCTCACGCCCCGCTCCCGGGAGAAGCGCTATGAACTCTTCCCCGCCGAACCTGAACAGTTGATCGATCTTCCTGAGATGTTTTCTGACTGTTTCAGCAACGAGTTTAAGGACCCTGTCGCCCGTATCGTGGCCATATTTGTCGTTGAAGAACTTGAAGTCATCTATGTCCATTATGAGAAAGGCGAGACATTTTCTGTTACGGGTCGCCCTCTCCATTTCCAGCGGCAGCTGTACCTCGTAGTTGTTCCTGTTGTTCACACCGGTAAGCCTGTCGATCGACACCATGCGCTCGAGCTGACGGTTATTATCGAGGACCCTGATGATACCCTTTGCAACGAGTTGATAGTTGATCATCCTGTCGTTCGTCGGCTGGCCGCGTGAGATGGAATGGACTTCGAGGAGCCCGTAGACGATTCCCGCGCTTCTCAACGGGAAAAGCATGATCTTCATGCTCCTCCCATCGACCGGAAAGATACCGCCGTTCATCAGACCGCGTTCGAGAAGTATCGCAGCTTCTTCGGATGCCAGGGAAGTCCCATAGAAGCCGCCCGCTTCGGCGTCTGCCAGAGAGGATTCCCCGATCCTGCCCGATTTCCTGATATTGGGCGCATCGAATTCACTGAAGAGCATAAGGAAGGCCGAAGCTCCAGGTTCTATGGTTCCCGTCAGCTCGAGCAGATTTTCGAGTCTCTCGGAGATATTGACGGGCGAATCGTCCAGAGAGAGGGCTGAGATGATGCCGGCCAGGACCGATGGGACTATTACGCCCTGGCGTCTTTCTGTTTCCGAAACGGCATTGTACTCTGCGACAGGCATCTCGAGCGTGACCCTGGACGGCCCGGAACGCTCCGTAAAACGGACATGGACCTCGCCACCCCTGTTCTCGGGTACTTCGCGGTCGTATACACGCAGAGATACGAGTTCCTCCATCGCAAGCCAGGCCTCTCTTATCAGCTCCGTGCGTATTCCCGAATCGAGGGCATTCCTGATGCCCTCGATCCTATTCGAGGACAGAAGGTGTCTGGGGATCAGTCTCGACAGGAGAAACCTGTAATCTTTCTCAAACCCATGGTGCATAATTCGTCCTGCTCAAGCCGGGCCATACTTACAGTATACTCCGCCTACCATTATACACTAATACGGCACCGATTTAAAGGGTCAGGACGCATCCCCGGGCACTATTCCTGCATATGTTGCGTATAATGCACTATCCATCCGCGGCCAGTTCTGAACTTGTATGTCTCCGCGGATTTGGATATATTACGCCAGACTGGGAGGTTAGACTGGATGAGACGTCTGCTGACGCAGCTGATGACCGTGTTGATAGCATTTTCCCTTACCGGCTGCATTCCTGCCGGTAAAAGCGGAAAATCGGCCGTTCAGGCCGACCTCGAGGCCTCGGCCTCCGAGGAAGAGGTCTATCTCCTGTATCCCCAGCTCATGTTGCTCAACAAAAAGCTCGACGAGGCCGAGGCGTATTACAGTCTCGGCGACCTCGACTACTCCCACTCCCTGAGCGAAGCTCTCATCGGTGATATCAACGATTTCATGTCGACCGATCCCGATCCTTTCGTCTGCGACCATCTCGAAAATCTCGAACATAGAGCCGTCCTCCTTAACACCCAGATCGAGAAGGAGGAAACGGAGAACGAGTGGCGTGATCACATGACCTCCGTTATCAACTCGATCGGACAGAACCATGTCGTCGAGGAAGAGATCGAAGTCGTAATCAACTGGCGTACCGAGCACTGGCTCCGGTATTTCCAGGGCAAGGGACGTCGGCATTTCACCAGATGGCTCGAACGGGTCGAGATGTACCGCGACATCATAGAACCTATACTCATCGAGCAGGAACTGCCCCGTGATCTGATGTATCTCTCCGTTATCGAGAGCGGCCTGAACCTCAATGCAAGGTCGTGCGTCAATGCGACCGGCCCGTGGCAGTTCATGGCCGGGACAGGACGTCTGTTCGGTCTGCGGATCAACTGGTGGGTAGACGAAAGAAAGGATATCATCGCTTCTACCTATGCGGCAGCCAACTATCTCAAATACCTATACAGTCTCTTCGGCAAATGGGACCTTGCCCTTGCGGGATACAACGCGGGCGAATACAGAGTCGCAGGCGCGATCTCGAGGCAGAAGACGGAAGACTACTGGCAGCTTCGCCTTCCCAGCCAAACAAAATGGTTCGTTCCCAAATACATGGCAGCGCTGATCATCGGACGCGATCCTGCGGCGCATGGTTTCAAGATCAGGGATGTCAAACCAATCACCTTCGACATAGTGAGAATCGATCGTTCTACAGATCTCAAGCACGTATCGAAAGGTGCCAACTGTACAGTCACCAGGCTGAAGAAGCTTAATCCGGCTCTCAAGAGATGGGCCACTCCTCCAGGAATGGAGATCGAAATCAAGGTGCCCGCCGGGAAGGGCGACGCCGTACTGGCCGTACTGGCCGATATCCCTCCAGAAGAACGTGTCTCCTGGCACAGGCACAAGGTCCGTCGCGGCGAGACGCTCTCGAGGATAGCGTCCAGATACGAGATCTCCCAGTCGGAACTGAAGCGGATCAACAGCATCAGGAATGCTCACAAGATCAGGACGGGTACGATTCTGCTTATCCCGGTAAAGGACTCCGGTCAGGTAGCCTCCGCGACGAGCAAACCAAAGTACAAGGACTCTCCGAATCTCCCGTCGAAGATAAACGTCAAGAAATATACGCCGCCCAGGGGGCATACAAAGATCGTCTACACTGTCAGAGATGGCGACACAGTGAGCGAGATAGCCGAACGGCATCACGTCGGCCTGAGCAAGGTCAGGAGATGGAACAATCTGCGCTACAGCTCCACCATCCACCCCGGCCAGAGTATCGTGATATACCTTCCTGCCGGCGCAAATACGCGGATCGCAAATTCAAAGCCGGTGGAAGGAAAGATGAAGGTCTATCACACGGTGAGAAAAGGTGAGACTCTCAGCTCTATCAGCAGGCTCTACAAGGCCAGGGTATCCGACTTGCTTGCGTGGAACAGCAGCGTAAAAAAGGACCTCGTCTACCCCGGCGACAAGCTGATGATCTGGATAGAATCAAACTAGTTTATCCCCGACAATCGAACTCCTGCCGTCCGGGATATCCGTCCGCGGGATGCGGCCCGCAACGAGGCAGTTGGTGCCAATACTGATTCCGGACGGTATCCTGGTTCCCTTTCCGACGAGCGTTACTCCGAAATCGAGATACTCAGGCTGGAGGTCGTTCGGCGTACGCGAGTTCCCCACGCCCAACACTGCCTTACTTCCGACACTCACTCCCTTGTCCAGTATCGTCCTGGTAACCCTCGCCCCTTTCCCTATTACGCAATCCTGGAATATGACCGAATCCTCGACGACGGCGCCTTTCTCTACGATCACGCCGGGAGAAAGGATAGATGACCTGACACTTCCGGCAATAACTGAGCCGCTGCAGATCATGGATCTCTCGACCTTCGAACCCTTCAGCAGGCGCATTGGGGCATAGTCGTCCGTTGCCGTCATCACTCCGCGTCCGGAGCCGGACAGTACTAGCCTGGGACGCTTCGAGAGCAGGGAGAGGCTTGCCTGGTAGTACGACTTGAGAGTCCCTATATCGAGCCAGAACCCGCCGTATTTGAATGCTGAGACCTTATCCCTGACAACCAGATCCGGGATGATGTGCTTCCCGAAATCCAGGTCGTCGTGGGACTTTTTTATCCTTTCCATCGTGCTCATCAGGAACCGGCGATCGAATATATATATTCCCATAGAGGCGAGTGTGCTTCTGGCGGTAACCGGCTTTTCGTCGAAGCGAAGGATCTTTCCGCCTGCATTGACTGTCGCGATCCCGAAATGTCTTGTCATGCTGCGCGGAACATCTGATACGGCTACTGTGACCGGCATCCCGGACTCGACATGGAATTCGAGGAAATCGCTGTAATCCATGTTGTAGACGTGGTCGCCCGAAAGGATAAGAACATGCTCGCAATCGAGCGATTCGAGAATAGCCATGTTCTGGTAGATGGCATCCGCAGTCCCTCTGTACCAGTCGGCCGCCCTGTATCCGAGATGCGGATGAAGTACATGAAGTCCGCCCGCGACCCTGTCGAGATCCCACGGCTTTCCTATGCCGAGGTGGCTTTCAAGCGAACGGGAAATATACTGAGCGAGCACGAAGACCTCTCCGATCCCTGATCTGACACAGTTCGTAAGCGTAAAATCTATTATCCTGTATTTGCCGGCGAACGTAACGGCAGGTTTCGCCCTGTACGTGGTCAGCAGGCTGAGCCGCTTTCCGACGCCTCCCGCCAGTATGAATGCAGACATCTGTTTGATCATTCCTTGTCCCTCACCGTTTCTCCTGGTTCGACGATCCTTCCCTTCCTGACTGTAATACCGTTTCTGATCGAGGCACCTTTTCCTATTACGGTTATCTCTGTGGTCACTGGGGAACCGCCACCGATCACGGCTTCAGTTCCGACAGTCACATCCTTGTCAAGGATCGACCTTTTCAGACGGGCACCTCTGCGGATCCTCGATCGAGAGAAGACGATGCTGTCCCGCACATCGGCGTCTTTCTCAACGACCGTGCCAGGAAAGAGGATACTGCCGCTGACTTTCCCCTCGATCCTGCAGCCGCAGGCTACAATCGATCTGGAAACCTCCGAACCTGCGCAGAAACTGGCTGGTGGAAGATCGTCACCCCTAGTATATACAGGCCATCCCCTTCTCGATATCAGCGAAGCTCCTCTGAGCAGCCTCATAGATGCGCGGTAATATGCCGGTATCGAGCCGATATCCTCCCAGTAAGATTCAAAAGGAAAGGCGTAGACCTTGCCTCCGTCGATGAGCGGAAGAAGCATGTCGAAAACGATGTCGGTCCTGCTCTCCCTTAGAAGACCCATCAGCAACCGCGCGTCGAACAGGTAGATACCGAGCGAGGCTCTGTCGCCGGCGGCTACCCTGTCCGGTTTTTCCCTGAACTGCTTGACAAGCCCGTCCTTTCTGCACCTGACCATTCCGAATCTCGAACTCTCTCTCGAAGCAACCTTCTTGCAGGCTATCGTCACCGGCCCTCCATGGGAAAGATGGAATGCGATGACCTCGCCGTAATCAGAGATATAAACCTGGTCGCCCGACAGCACCAGCACGAGGTCACATTCGGAATTTCTGATTATATCGAGGTTCTGGCAGAGGGCGTCAGCGGTCCCGAGATACCAGTGAGCTGCCTCCCCATGATAAGACGGCTGGAGGATCTTTACGCCACCGTGTTTTCTGTCGAGATCCCACGGTTTTCCCATCCTTATGTGCTCGATGAGGGATTTCGGATTGTATTGGGCGAGGATATTGATATCGGTAAGACCCGAATGGACGCAGTTGCTCAGGCAAAAATCGATGACCCGGTACCGCCCCCCGAAAGGGACAGCGGTCCTTGCCCTGTGTCTAGTCAGAACGGAAAGGCCCTCGTCCGTTCCACCCGCCAGTATCATTGTGAGGATCTTCAACCGGCTGCAACACCCCCGGGCTCCCGGCAACGACCTTGTCAGTATGAGACGAGAAGCGAGACGCGATGGGTCGTGTCGAGAACGTCGTGCATGAGAAACGCGTAATCGATTCCGAGATTGAAATCCCAAGAGGTGAAGTCGCTGAGGAGGAATCCCGCCCCGGCAGTCCACCTGCCCATGTCGTTTCCGCCCCTGAGCGCCACGATGTTGCGTATGAGCAGTTCGGCACCGAAATGGAAGTCGGCGCTGGCTGCTCCGACCCAGTACTGCGAGACCCACTTCCTGTTTTCGAAGCGGAAGTCCCCATCGGCAGCCAGCATGAGTACGCTGTTCATGCTCTTTATATGAAATGGCCAGGCCAGGCCTGCCTTGATCGCTGGATAGATAAACTCTCGCTTCCCCGTGCTCCAGCTGATGAACGTCCCTGTGGCGTCCTGCAGCTTCAGACCCACGGCGAGGTCACGCCAGAGGCCTCGCTTGACGTAGCCCAGGTCGATCCCCAAGCCGAAACTCGAGACGCCTGTGACCTGATCGTTTCTTATGAACTTGAGGGTCGCTCCAACATCTCCAAAACTCATCATCTGTCCATATGTGAGAAATACCGCCATGTCGTTAACGCTCTCCAGCGGATAGTTCCTGTAGTCAAAATTGAGACTCTCTCCGTCCCACGGCTCGAACCTGTCATCACCGTCCGAGTTGTCTATCATTCCTCCGTTCATCGGCACTATACGGATATCGTCGATACCCATGTGTATGAGCGAAACGCCCCATCCGGATTTTCCATTTTTGAGGGGGAAGACAGCGGAGAAGTAATTGTAGTCGATCAGCTCTCCGAACCTCTCGGAATGCATCAGCGACATCTCCCAACTGCCTGGAGTCGTCAGGAAGGATGAAAAATCGGCGATTCCGGCAGGGTTCCAGTAGGTTGTAGTCGCATCGTTGGCTACGGCTATGAAGGTGCCTCCCATCGCCATTGCCCGCGCACCGCCTCCAAGGGCCATGAACTCACCGGCGTACTTCTCCGCCGATGCGCCAGCGGTCAGGATGGGTATGCTGAGCAGGCACAACACGAAAAGACGGATCCGCATGCAATCCTCCGATTTCCCAGGGGATATATCTTCAGATCTCCAAATCTAGTTGCAGCGACTATAGGCTGGCACCTGTAACATAGTAATTATAACAGACTCCGTAATCCGAAACAAATATTAAAAAAGAACGTCAGGCCGACTGGATCCTCCCAGGCCGTACTCCTTGAGTCGCCTGTAAAGTGTCCTCTCCGACATTCCGAGCTGTCTGGCTGCCCTGCTCCTGTTCCCTCCGTTCCTGGCGAGTGCGTCGAGGATCGCTTCCTTCTCGATACTGTTCATGTCGGGGTGCTGGTCTTCGCGAGCCTCCTCCACCTCGACCCACGTACCCCATCTTCCAGGGGTGGTGGACTGCCCGGCTCTATCCCTGAGCATGTGCAGGATCTCCCGGACATCGTTGTGAAGCGAGAGAAGGGAGTTCATGATCAATTCTCTCTCCATCTCCTCACGAGTCTTGTGGACGTGTATAGGCAGATCTGGAAAGGCCTGACTTTCCCTGCCCAGCCTCTCCTTGAGCCTTTTCTCGATTTCCTCAGCCTTTATCACGGGATGCCTGCCCAGAACGATCAGGTTGTCTATCATATTCGCGAGCTCACGCACATTCCCAGGCCATGGGTAACGGACAAGCATCTCCATGCCTTTTCGGTCTATTCCCTTTACCGACCTTCCATGTCTGGCCGATGAGCGGCGCAGAAAATGTCTCGCCAGAAACGGGATATCTTCCTGCCTCGCCCTGAGGGGCGGGATCCTTATCTGTACGACCTTGAGCCTGTAATAAAGGTCCTTCCTGAAGGTCCCCTGCTCAACGGCCGTCTCGAGTTCCCTGTTGGTGGCGGCGATGAGCCTCACATCTGCGTGAAGCCTCTCGATGCCGCCGACCCTTATGTACTCTCCCGTTTCGATTACTCTGAGGAGTTTGACCTGCATCCCAAGGGACATCTCGCCGACCTCGTCGAGCAGGAGCGTTCCGGTATCGGCTCGTTCGAAAAGTCCGCGTCTTCTCGTTACGGCGCCGGTAAACGCGCCCTTCTCGTGTCCGAAGATCTCGCTCTCGAGGACGCCCTCGGCGAGAGCGCCTACGTTCACGGCCTCGAAAGGTTTCGAACTGCGCCGGCTCAACATGTGTATAGCCTTCGCAGTCAGCTCCTTGCCGGATCCACTCTCCCCCTCGATGAGTACCGACACCTCTGTCGGCGCGACCTGCATCGTCATCTCGAGCATCTCATTGAGAGGCTCGGAACGCCCGACTATTCCCGTGGCGCTCTTCAGCCTTCGAAGTGCAATGAGGTTTATCGCCCGGACAAAGAAATCCTCCCGGTCAACAGGCTCCGGGACATAAAGGTCGACGCCCGCCCTTCTCTCGGACTCCCCGACGTCTTCCTTCCTGGGAGGTCCGAACACGATAGCATCGAACTGAATGAACGTCCTGGCGAACCTCTTGATGAGAGTGAGGTAGTTCGAATACTCGCCGGACGAATCGAGAGCGAGTATTATGCCTCCTGCCGGCTCCTCGAGTCCCAGCGCCTCGGAAACGGACACGAGTCTTCGAATATGCAGGCTCTCCGCTGAGGCGAGCTCCTCGAGGATCTCGCCGACCTCGTCTCTTTCGGCAAGCGCCCATATCACGGGATTCATGCCGGTCACTCCATTTCGTAAAGCTTCGTCTTCTCCCTGAGCGTCTGACGGCTGATGCCCAGAATGCGCGCCGCCTGGGATTTGTTCCCCCCGGTCTCGTCGAGAGTCTTCATTATAAGTATCTTCTCCATCTCGCGTATGCTCATCGGTCCAATATCGGCAAGCTCCTCCACATCGTTCCTTTCCCCGTCCTCAAAGCATGCACCGGAGATCTCTGCGGGGATATGCTCCGGAAGGAGCTCATCTTCGGCATCGAGCAGGATCGCCCTCTCTATTACGTTCTTCAACTCTCTCACGTTGCCCGGCCAGGAATATCCCTTTAGGATTTTCAATACGTCCTTACCGGCCTTCTTTATGTTCTTCTTGAACTCTTTATTGAAGATCGAAATGAAATGGTTCGTGAGAAGCTGAATATCCTCTTTCCTGTCCCGCAACGCGGGAAGGTTTATCGGTATGACCTGCAGCCTGTAGTACAGGTCGTTCCTGAACAGGCCATCCTTGATCGAGACCTTCAGATCCCTGTTGGTTGCCGATATGATCCTCGTGTTAACACGCAGGTCCTTGACCCCTCCGACCCTTCTGAACGTCTTGTTTTCCAGAACGCGGAGCAGCCTGCTCTGCAGTGTGACCCCCATTTCACCGATTTCATCGAGAAAGATCGTCCCGCCCTCAGCGAGTTCGAAAAGTCCTTTCTTTCTCGCCTTGGCGTCGGTAAACGAACCCTTTTCATGCCCGAACAGCTCACTCTCGAGAAGCGTCTCGGGCAGGGCGGCGCAATTGATCTCGAGGAATGGTCTGGCTTTTCCGCCTTCGCTCGCCTCGTGTATAGCCCGGGCGACGAGTTCCTTTCCAGTACCGCTCTCGCCCTGGATCAGGATCGTGCTTGCCCTGCTCGCGCCTATCTTCCTGATAGTCTCGAAGACCTCCTGCATTACCTCGCTCTTCCCGATGAAGCTCTTGATGTTGTAATTTTCCCTGTCTTTCTTCCTCATCCCGTCGATTTCGTTCTTCAGCTGCCTGTTCTCCAGGGCGTGCCTGATCGCCACCTTCATCTTCTCGAGCTGGAAGGGTTTCAGCATGAAATCGTAGGCGCCGTTCTTGAGCGCATTAACGGCCGTCTCTACCTCGCCGTAAGCCGTCATCATGATGACGGGCAAATCGGCGTCCTCTTTCTTCAGCGTCTTCAGGACTTCTATGCCGCTCTTGTCAGGAAGTTTCAGGTCGAGGATGACGATGTCGGCCGGATCATCACGGAACGACTTGATCCCCGTCTTTCCGTTTTCGGCTTCTGCTACGTCGTACCCGTCGTTACGGAGCGCCTCTCCCAGCGACCACCTGATCGCCTTCTCGTCGTCTACTATCAGAACTCTTCCCGACATACCTGTCCTTTCAGGTTGTTACCCCTGCCTCTCCCTCTACCGTCGCGGACACCATCTTCCTGGGCAGCCTGACACAGAATGTTGTACCTCTCCTGGACCTGCCTTCGTGAGATATGCAGCCACCGTGATTCTCGACTATCTTGCGCGTTATCGACAGTCCGAGCCCGGTTCCGCCGGGCCTGGTCGTGAAGAATGGATTGTACAGCTTGTCGGCTACCTCCCGGGAGATGCCGCAACCGTCGTCCTCGAACAGCATCACAATACTGGACGGGTCTTCGGCTACGCCAAGATGCACATTGACACCGCCGCCCTCGTCGCACGCCTCAATAGCGTTCATGGCGAGGTTGAGTACGACCTGCTTTATCTGATCCCTGTCGAGAAAACACCCGTCGTCCTCTAGAACCGTCTCGAAGTTAATATTGACACCGGCCTCCCTCGCCTTGTCCGACACAAGCATCACGGCCTCGTCGATGACTCCGTTGATCGAGAGTTCAGCCGGCCTCGGCGTCAGGGGCCTGGCAAACTTAAGCAGGTTGGTTATGATCCCGTCGAGACGCCTGATCTCCTCGAGGATCACCGTGATGTACTTGATCTTGTCAGGATCGTTCCCGAGCTTCTCCCGCAGGACCTGTGCCGTGGTTGCTATCCCTGTCAGCGGATTGCGTATCTCATGAGCGACCCCTGCGGAGAGCTCCCCAAGGGACCGCAGCCTGTCGGCCCTCCTCAGTTCTTCTTCCATAGCCTTCTGGGCAGTAAGGTCCTCGAAAACGACTACGAGTGATTGTCCGTTGTATTCGTCGCTCTCGACCAGTGTGGAGTTGACCCTCACTGGAATCGTTCCCCCGAACGGGATTGACAGGATACTCTCTATCGAATGGCTCCTTTCCGTATCCGACATCAGATGAGTGAACAGGCCTCCGCTGCCATACGGGTTCCGGAAAAGGTCATCGAACTGCAGCTTTCCATCAGCCGAATCGCCCAGGATCTCCCTCGCCCGGCTGTTGAAGAAGACTATCTCGCCCGACCTGTCCGTCTTCAGGACGCCGTTGTTGATATTCTCGAGTATCGTCTCGTTGAAATCCTTGAGGTTCCTCAGCCTGCTGATGTTGACAGCGTTGGCTACTTCTTCGGTGAGTATCGTCTGAATCGTGGTCAGGAAGTGATAGTCGCCGAGATACGCGCGATTCGACGCGTACCTCTTTCTCAGTAAAAGAAAGCCCAGCCATCTCCCCTTGTACAGGAGCGGTATGGCGGAGTTGCCCCAGGAGCCCGTGGCGGAGAGGCAGGTCAGCGGCGCTCCGTCGGTGAAGCTGTCGAGGCTGAATATCTCCAGCTGTAACCCGTCATTCTTCTGCGCTTCTATCAGCAGATTGACAGCGGTCTGGAGATATTTCATCTCCATATTGTATGACGTCCTGATCTGCAGCACCTTGCCGCCGAAGCTGAACAGGAGTAGTGCCGATCCATCTGCCTCCATGTACTTGCACAGCGCCATCAGGAAACGGTCGAGGGCATCGTTCCAGTTCTCGTTTGAACTGATGTCCCTTCCCATCTGGAATAGCATCTTCAGACGGGTCACATGCCTGTTCAGGGATTCCTTCGCCTGACCAAGATTCTCATTTGCCTGGACGACACGTTTCTTCAGGTCGTCCCTGCTCTCTTCGAGATCCCTGTGCACCTTTACCAGATCCCCTATGGCGTCCCTGTCCGGGCTTGCCATAGAGACGCTGGCGTAGGCGGCATCGACGACCTCTCCAATTTTTATGAGGTCGAAAGGCTTCTGGATGTAATCGAATACATTGAGTCTGATGGCGTCTATGGTGGAATCGACAGATGCGTAGGCGGTCATGATCACGCACTTCATCAATGGATGTTCATCCTGGTAGCGCAAGATCAGATCGAGACCGCTGCAGTCTGGGAGCTTGAGGTCGATCAGGGCAACATCGAACGATCTTTCTTTGAGAAGGGCTTCGGCTCCGGCTCCATCGCCGGCTGCGCCAACCTCGTATCCCCTGTCGACAAGATGCTGCTCGAGGATCTCGAGAACGGACTGTTCGTCATCTATAACGATGACAGAGCCTTTTCCCGCCAATGCGACACCTCCTGATCTGCGGCCCGGAAGGGTATTACCCGCTTTCCCGCCGGTATTCATAACACATGCCCGTTCGCAGCGCAAGTATTACAGGCATATTGTCAGAATGCCGATACATGGAATATGATGATATTGAAAAGGATACTCGTCTGAGGCTCTTCTACCTGTCAGTCTGACAGTTCTCTCTCGATAAAGGACTTGAGCGCGGTCATCGAACTTTCCGGCACCTTGGTAAAGAATACGGCCACCCTGAACGGGCCCGGATGTTCGGAGGGCTCCTCTGGCTCCACCCTGACCACGACTCCATCGAATCCGAACCGGATCCCTTCTTTATTCGAGTCGCTCCCGGAGGGGACGTAGAGCTCCATACGTATCTTGGTCAGCGGTTCTATGAAGTGGGGAACCTCGAAATAGATGCCGTTCTCGCTGATATTGAGAGTTCTGCCTGTTGCTTCTGCGGGACCGCCCTCGACCGCGATAGGCAGCTCGACCGCTACTCTCGGTGATTTGCGTCTTTCGGAGAGAGAGGTCATTGCAGCTCCTGTCCTTTACTGGCGCCTCCAGGGTCGCCTGCGCCGATAATGTCTACATGAGTGCGATGCTTTCCGATGGCCGGTGTCCGGACTGACTCCGGCCGATGCTAGGCCTATCAGCGTTTCTTTTTCTTGTGACGGTCCTTGCGCAACCGCTTTTTCCTCTTGTGGGTCGCAATCTTTTTTCTTTTCCGCTTCTTTCCACTCGGCATATTAATTCCTGTTCTTCAACGCCGTAAACGGTGTCTCCCGATATCGAGTGTGCAATATATAAAAATCCGCCCGCTGTTTGCAAACGGATTCTGGCGAAGTATCCGAACGGCACGGTCCGATCAGACGTTTACCTTTGTCTTCAGCTCGTTTGACGCCTTGAAATAGGGTACAAGCTTGGCGGGTACGTCCACCGAATCCCCAGTCCTGGGATTCCTCGCCTTCCTGGGATTACGGCTCTTCACCTTGAAGCTGCCGAATCCTCGCAATTCCACCTTATCACCTTCGGCCAGAGCTTTACAGATGTTGTCGATGATCAGGTTGACGATAACACTAGTATCCTTCTTGCTCAGGCCAGTATCCCTGGCGATTTCCTCGACGAGATCTGCCTTCGTCATAGCCTTTCACCCCGTTCGCTGAATTTGGACATTAAGAAGCTGCCCTCCGACTTTTTCATCTCTTCCCATTTGAAACCCAAGCTCGGTATGATTGATATCACACGGGCAAATCGTTGTCAAAAAGAAAATTCCCCGAATATGACATTTTTTTTCGCGATTTATATGGTGATTCGAAGCAGGATCCGGGTGACAGCTTGAACGCGATGCGTGAAGTGTGTTACAATAAAATAAAGTTCCCCGCCTGAAACGTGTACCCCTGTCCGGTGATTTCTACAACACGTGAGGATGAGAAACACGTCAGGAACAAACCACGATCCCGCAGGGAACTTTCCGCGTGCAGTTTCCTGCAGGTACAAGAGTCATGCCACGCAGCTACATGCTGCGTGGTATGCTATATGTGAAGCAATTACAACTAGATATGACAATCACTTGTTATACGTGCAGTATACGGATGTGTCCTGAAATGCGTTCCGGCAGAGCAAAATGAGGGATGGCAAGTGTCAGGTTTTTCTGGAATCCCTGTAGTGTTTGATGAATCTCAGGCAACCCGGGTCGACCCCGGCAAGCGCCTCAGCAGCCTTTAACGTATCGACGAGGCTGCTGTCCGTCGGATCGCAGATGACCGCTGTCAGTCCGTGCGAAACTGCCATCGCCAGAAAGGCCCTGTTGACCACCTTTCTCTTGGGCAGCCCGTAGGAGACATTGGAAAGCCCTCCCACCCTGTGGAAATCGGACATCTCACCCGAGAGAGCGCGAAGAGTGGCCAGTGCCGTCTCGAGCCCCTCGCTTCCTGTCGCTACGGGCTGGAACACTGGGTCGAAGAAGATCTTTTCGGGAGCCATCCCGCTGCCGGCTGCGATCTCCGCTGCCTCCCTCGCCAACCCGAGCCTCTCCTCGGGCCTGGGCGGTATCCCGTCGACCGTCTTGAGCATGATGATGACTCCGGCTCCCGCCTCAGACAGGACTGGAATCATCTTCCCGAGGATCTCCTCGTCTGCTGTAAGCGAATTGACGATACATCTCTCTCCGAACTCGGTTGCGCATTTCTCGAGAACGGCGGTATCGGGGCTGTCGGCCGAGATGCCCTTGTCGAATCCTTCGAGGATCGTTCTTCCGGCCCAGAGAATGGTATCAAGCTCCTTATCCATCAGCATGGCGGCGTTTATGTCGATCCACGATGCCCCGCCCTCGATCTGGGCCCCGGCGATCGATAGCAGAGAGTCGACATCGCGGTTCTCGAGGATCTTGCGGACCTTCGAGTTGGTGCTGTTGATCTTCTCCCCTATTATGACTGTCTCGTTGAATCTCATCTCGAATTCCGTCCTGCCGCGAGTGCGGCGTCTAGAGGTTGTGTCCGGCGAGTCGGTTGAACCTGAACAGGATCCGGAAAAGCTCCGAGCCTGCCTCGGTCAGCTCGACGTCCCTCCTGTCCATCATGATGCCCGCAGTCTCGAGCGCCTTGTCGAGGTTGTGTATCACGAATTCCGGCTCCATCGTCCATGTGAAGCTGGGAACGAATTTCGGAGGATAGCCTATTATGAAGACGTTCGCATTAAATCCTATGACCGAGCCTGTGTTGATCCTCGTGTTTATCGCTATCTTTGCGTGATCGCCACAGACGAGACCGAGGAACCTCCTGCCGGTATTCCTTATCGAGCCCGCGCACCAGGCCTTTATCTTGCTGTAGTTGTTCTTCAGGTCGCTGTTCGCCGTGCCGGCTCCGATGTTCACCCACGACCCTATATAGGAATGCCCGAGGAACCCCTCGTGCTGCTTGTTCGTGTAGCCGGCTATCACGGATTCTCCGACCTCGCCGCCAATCCTGCACTGTTCGCCGATCGAGGTGCCCTTTCCTATCTTCGCCCCTCCCCTGATTATTGTGAGCCGCCCGATGTAGCACGGTCCGTATATAATCGCGTTGGGCTCGATGACTGCGCCGTCGGCGATGATGATGGGGCCCGAAGAGGCGTCGAGAACAGTGCCCGACCTGACCTCGACACTCTCACCGATCAGTATGTCTTCCTCGTTTATCAGGTTTACTCCCTTGAACAGGGCCGACTCCGGTGCAGCGCCCCTCAGGGGATTCTTGGAGAAATCATCCTCGATGCACGGGCCGTTCTCCACTATGAGCTGCCAGTAGAAAGAGAGCAGTTTTACGTTCGTGTCCTTGACCGTAACTCCGTTTCTCTCTGCCCACGCTTTGATGTCTTCATTGTAGCCAGCCCGGCCCTCTTCTATGCAGTTCTCTTCCTCGCCATCCTTTTTCGAGACGTTCTTCATCTCCATGATCGTTTTTTCGACCTTCTCGTCGGAGAGTGCCGTGAGCAGGTAGTCGATGAACAAAGCCGATATGTCGGCGTCGAGCATTGCGGCCACTGGTACCCCGTTCTTGCTGAGTATCTCGTTCATATCGAGACCCTTGGCAAGAACAGCCAGTTCATCCGCATACGCAAGCAGCCTTCCGTTTACGAAAAAAGTCTCCGTCCCGGACGGCTCATTGAAGACGGGACTTACTTCATCCCGGCCTGCTGCGTATTTTTCTTTCAGTGTTGCTGCAAGATAGGGACGGAAGAGCAGGCATGTCGATCCGTGATCTACATCGCCCATGATACGCTCCACAAGGGTCTGCGTACCTATGAGAAGGTCGAAAACCGGTTTATTGAGTGTCAGTGGGAAAAAGTTTGGAAATCTGTCGTCCTCGAAGATGCACAGAGCCTTCAGGTCCTCGTTACCTTCCATGGCGTTTCGCATCCTTTCGGATCTGTGGCCGGTCCCGGTATCGTCGGCCTTCGCTCCTGGATTCCGTCCCCCTGGGAAGGTCCGGATAAAAAAAAGTGGAGTTGACGGGGATCGAACCCGTGACCTCTTGTCTGCCAGACAAGTGCTCTCCCAGCTGAGCTACAACCCCAACTCGCGATATATTATCAAAAAAGAGCGATTCGTCAAGTAAAAATGGCCCGACTGCCTTATGGGCACCTTTCGAATCCCCCAAATCCCTTGACACTACTGTATAATGAAAATACCTTTCCGTTTGTGCCGGAGTGGTGAAACTGGTAGACGCAGGGGACTCAAAATCCCCCGGGGGCAAC
>CBDUYR010000015.1:0-55579 GCA_965371515.1 uncultured bacterium
ATAAACAGAAGGGACAGGATCGGACTGATAATCCGTTGCGGAGCAGACGGGCACCCTATCTCCACCACGATCTGCCTCCAACCGTATTGGTGCCCTCCGGGTGCCCCCGCTGCATAATACGCCACCGGCTCCTATAACCTGATTCCCTATCCCTTTGATTTCTTTGAGATAAAATGGTGGGCGATACTAATGTTGAGGTTGTGATGTCCGCGTTGTTGAATCACCTGATCGATGTTATTTCATAGACAATATTTACATCGGCAGCGCGAGCCCAGATATCTGAGCTGCCCCTCCCCTGGGGTCCCCCCGGCGCTCGATTGGGTTGGATCGCGTTGCTGTGTATGCGCCGGGCTTTGTTGGGATGGAATTAATGGACAGGACAGAGATCATTCTATCCAGATTTGCTGTAGCTTGCACTATTTCCCGTTTCTCCCATCATCCAACCTATAAAATCCATATATTTTGCAATCTCCCAAGTTGAATATGCCAAAAGAACCAAAAATCATTACTCGGATGCAATTAATGGAATGGACACTACTCCGAGGACCGGGATGCAGCTCCAACGAGTTCGGTTTTCTCCAATCGCGTGTCGCCTTTACGCGTCATTATTAGGGTATCGAGCGGTTTGGGGATAACAGGCCTTCCCGCTCTGCGCCATGCGTCGATCATGATCCAAAGAACAACCAGGTGTGTTAGCGCGCCGATAAAGATCAGAGCTGAGAAAGGCTGTCCAAGTAACGCACCGACAGCGATAACGAGGACTCGAAGGTCGCGCCGCTTCAACCGGTTGAGATAATTGTTGGGATACGGTTTCCCGAACCTCAGCTCGTACTCTTTAGTCACATAGCTTGCAAGCAGGAAGCTCATGATCGCAACCAGACCGGCGGGCCAGATCCACGGTGCGGAGTACAGCCGGGATGCTGCAAACGTTACAGCAATGCCGACGGCCAGATCGGCGTAACGATCCAGCATTGTGTCCAGCCACGCACCGCGGGAGCTTTGTAAATGCTTGATCCGCGCAATCTCCCCGTCGCATCCATCGAGGATGGATGCCAATTGAATGAGCAATCCACCGATCAACCACGCCCACGCGCTGGTCAGGGCCAGCGCACCCGCGCCGAGAAGTCCCAGAAGGAAGCACACCATGGAGATCTGATTGGGTGACACCGAGGTTCTTGAGAGAACCTTCGACACCACCCGGGAGATCGGACGGTTCAAATACTGCGACACGAAACCGTCTTCAGAGCCCTTCGTCAGTGACGCATCAACCAGGGCCACCGCCTCGCGGACGGCTTCGGGCGTATCCACGTCGATCCAGTCGTTTCCGGTAACGTCGATTGCCTGCACTCCACTGTTGAAACACTCGCGAATGCCGTCCGTCAGAGAGAAGCCTCTATGCACACGCGCACGCGACAGACCACGGAACAGCTCGCCCGTGCAGTAGAAAAGTCCTGTATCACCTGCATCCCACTTCTCGAGGTCTTTACCGATCTCGGCGATGTGATTGTTTTCGATGCGGACTTTGGTCAGATCGTCTTCGTCGAATATGTGGTTCTTGTCGTAATCGACTGCCAGGGCGATTCCTTCCGGCGGCGGTGGCTCGGAGACAAGCTTCAGAATCAACTCCTGCGATAGCAGATGGTCAACCATAGTCAAGAGGAACGGTTCGTCACCGACCAGCGACTCGGCTGCCGCAGCCGAGCAACCGTTGCCCCGTACCCAGTCCTTTGCGACGATGGAATCGATCGCGCAGCACCGCCGCTTTGCGATGCACTCGAAGTGGGCTCGCACGGGGTCCGCATTGGCGCCGAGCACAACCACGAACCGGTCAATGCCTACGCTTTGAAGCTGGGCGACGGAGCGCTCCGCCAGGGAAAGGCCCCTCACGTTAATCAGTGGTTTGGGAATGGTGTCCGAGCCGTTCTGCAGCCGGTATCCATTGCCAGCCGCCAAAATCACGGCTATTGGCGCCGAAGATTGTCCATTGCCGTTCTTACAAGACAATAATCGCATTGATAATCTCCTTCAATAAATCGGGTGTTGCCGCCGCGATCAAGGTAGTGCGGTCCAGTAACCCGCCGAAAGGTCCTAGCGGTGAGCCGTCGAGCTGGACCACTTGGCCTCCCGCCTCCATGACCACAAGCGATGCGGCAAGAAAACTCTCAGGCGTCAGTCGGCGTCGGACGTCAACGTGTGCGTCGAGAGACCCCGCCGCAACGAGACACATGGCTCGTGAAGCGCAGCCATAGGCGCGCACACCGGCACAGGCATGCAGCGTTTCCGCCAGCGTGCGGTCCGGGCTCCAGTGGTTGAGCTCGAAAGACACCACTGCCTCGCGGAGCTTTCGCACTCCAGATGTCTTCAACCGGTGACCACGTTGGTGGGCACCCTTGCCGCGCGATGCGAGAATCGGGGTCGGTTCCGCGAGGTCGCCGACCACCGCGTGAACCACGTTTTTCGGTGCGAGCGGGGCGCTTCGCGGCAACACTGCAATCGAAAGAGCCGCCAAAGGCAGGCCTCGAGCGTAGTTCTCAGACCCGTCAACGGGGTCGACGACGAAACAATGGCCACCGTCGGGGGCTCCAAACTCGACGTCGTCGAATTCTTCCGACAAGAGGACCCCGTCCATGTCTCGCCGGGTCAACCAGTCCCGTACCCACTCGTCAATCAAGGTGTCGAACCGACGCTGCCGGTCGCCCTTGGCGTTGTACCCGGTCACGGCGTTTCCATCACCGCGTTGCATGATTTCTGCTAAATGATCTCGATACTCCGTGTACAAAGAGTCCAATAGCTTGATGATGTGTTCATCGAGAAACGAAGTTTGTTCCATATTCTGCAAACACCTCAACCTGTACTTGTGTTGCCGTAAAATCGCTAAGCTAGAAACACTGTCAGAGGTTACTCAATGACAGCAATCTGGAACGATCCCGTTCGAGGATGCTGGTGACATCGGCCTGGATTAGCCCCCCCGGGACCTCCTGGCCTTTAGGAGAACCTGGCCTATGTCTTTGGGCTCATTCTGCCATGGGGATTTCGTTGAGACATTGTCCTCACCTGATACTCCTAACACAGGAGAGTCGAAGCGTCAATATTGTTTAATAATCTAACTTGGACCGGGCGTGCCTTTCTTCAACAAGCGAACAGCGGCAAGAGTCTTAACTCTTGGAATAGCAAACCGTTGCGGCTCATCTGGTTCTAACAGCCGAGTTCGAGTTGTGTCCCGTGGGGAGTTGTGCCTTCTGAAAACTCTGCCCCCTTACAACACTTACACTTCCCCAATAACGAGAGAAATCAGACCCAGAAACTGGTGCCCTGTGGGTGCCCCCACCACATCTTGCTGCATATTCCCCAGTTCAATTATCCCGTAAGAGTTGAATTATACGATAGAACCCGGTTTCTGCAGCAGATACCGCGCTTGAGGTCACCTGTGTGTAAAACAGTCGTTCTGAGACAGTCAAATTCGTATGAATCTAAGAGACTGTTGATCATGAACTTGTTCGCTCTCACCTCTTTCTTTACTGCCAGACCTGTTAAACGTTATATTTCTCCTTTCCCGCTTGGACTGACTCGAAAAAAACAGTTTACCGACGATAACGATTCTTATATTATTGCTTTCCTTACTGTTTACGAAAGGATTACGACAACTGATGGAGAGATTTCTCGCGCGGCTGCTGCTTGCGGCCCTGCTGGTATTCATATATATAGTCTGGACGGGATCGGCCGACAGGTCCGACGTCGCGGTTATATCCGCCGCCGCCCTGCTCGTCTCGATCTTCTTTTCAAGGACCCGGCGCATACCCCGGATAACCCCGGTGAAGGTCGCCTGGTCCCTCGCCTACATAGGATACCTCTTCATTGCGATCGTGAAGGCGAACTTCGACGTCGCGAGCAGGATAGTCAAGAGAAAGATCCCCCTCAATCCGGGCATCGTCACCGTAAGGACACGGCTGAGCTCGCCGTTCGGCAGGACCGTCCTGGCCAATTCGATTACGCTGACCCCGGGGACCCTCTCGGTCGAGATAAAGGGAGACCTTCTATACGTCCACTGGATCGATGTGGCGACAACTGATCGCGAAGAAGCAACGGCGGAGATAGTCGCGGGTTTCGAGAAATACCTGGAGGTCATCTTTGGCTGAGATAATTCTAAAGGTATCTCTCGTGATCTCGATGCTCGGGATCATCATCGCGACTATCAGGCTCTTCAAGGGCCCCACAGCGCCGAACAGGGCGATCGCACTCGACACGATGACCCTTATCTCGATCTCGACGATAGTCCTCGTGGCCCTCTTTGCGGGCAGGGTGATCTATCTCGACGCCGCTATGGTATATGCTGTACTCAGCTTCATCGGTGTCGTGGCGGTTGCGAGACACATCGAGGGAGGGCTCTGATGGAGATCCTCAAGATGGCCGGTGCCCTGGTGACGCTTGTCGGATCGCTCTTCCTCTTTCTCGGAGCTGTCGGGATCGTGCGGATGCCCGACCTCTACAACCGTATGCAGGCAGGTACAAAGGCGACCACACTGGGAACGATACTCACCCTTCTCGGCATCGGCATATATCATCCCCCCTGGCTGGGGAAAATGCTGCTGCTCGTCATATTCGTAGCTATCACCAACCCGATATCATCACACGCCCTCGCGCGCGCCGCGCATTTTGCCGGCCTGCCGCTTACGAAGGGCAGCGTCTGCGACACACTCGCCGACGACGAAGAGGGTGATGACGCATGATGATGACTGTCCTCTTCGTAGTGATAAGTGTCGTCCTGCTGCTGGCCGCCCTGCTTGCAGTTCACATGAAGAGCCTTCTCGGCGCGATCATCGCCGCCGGAGTGGTCAGCCTCTTTGTCAGCATACTCTTCCTCATCCTCGGGGCTCCCGACGTCGCCATGACCGAGGCGGCGATCGGTGCGGGGCTCTCGATGGTTATCTTCCTGTTCGCGTTAAGCAGGACCGCGGGGAGGGACGCAGACGATGATTAAGCGCGTACTGATCCTCGTGGTGCTGTCCTTCTTCCTCTTCCTGTTCCTCAGCAGGGTCGCCGGGATAGACACTCCGGCCCAGCTCACCGGCGTCGGAGCGGGATATGTCGACAGAAGCGTCGAGGAGCTCAACTCGCCCAACGTCATTACGGCAATAGTCGTCACATACAGGGGGATCGACACACTCGGAGAGGTGAGCGTCCTTTTCCTCGCCGCTGCGGCTATATCCCTTCTGCTGAGAACCACGACGAAAAAGAACGGTGAAGGCGGCGTAGAGGAAAAAAGATCCGCGAGCGAAATACTGACCACGGGGACAGATATCCTCGTTCCGGTGATAATGCTGTTCGGAATCTACATCTTTCTTCACGGGCACCTCTCTCCGGGCGGAGGATTCCAGGGCGGCGCTGTCGTAGCATCGGCCGTTCTCCTTCTCTTCCTCGCCTACCCCGGGTTCAGGCTCAGGCACGGCATACTCGCCGCGCTCGAATCCCTTTCGGGAACAGCCTACGTCGTGATAGCGGTGCTCGGTCTGATTCTCGCATCGGGATTCCTCGACAGCAGGCTCATGGCCCTCGGAGAGACTGGAAGGATAATAAGCGCGGGAACGATCCCGCTCGTATACACGCTGATCGGCCTCAAGGTAGGCACGGAGCTGGCGGGGATAATCGACAGCCTCGGAGGTGACAGATGACCTCCCTGGCGATGATAACCGGCGGGCTCCTGATGGCGATCGGATTCTGGGGTATCCTCACCCGCAGGAACCTGATCAGGATGATTCTCTCTCTCGCCATTACCGAGACAGGCCTCCACCTCGTGATGATAGCTGTCGGATACGTGCGCCATGGAACGGCGCCGATACTCAACGAAGCGGCCGCCGCGTCGCAGACGGTCGACCCGGTACCACAGGCGCTCGTCCTGACGGCGATCGTTATCGGGGTGGCAGTCAACGCCCTCCTGCTCGCTCTGATAATCAGGCTCTACAGAAAAAAAGGCACGCTTGACGTTGAGGTCTTCAGGGAGCTGAGATGGTAAATCCCGTATGGATAATCGCGGCCGGTCTCGGCGCCGCATTCCTCATGCCCCTCGCTGAAAGGGCGGGCAGGCCGGTGATACGCCTGCTCATGTCCGCCGCACTCCTCTTTATGACATACATACCGTTGAGGCATTTCATCGAGACAGTCTTCTGCCGCGCCGATGCAGCCATGGTATATACCGCCGGGTTCCGCCCTCCCTTCTCGATCGTATTGAGGATGGGCGCTGCGGAGGCGGCCCTCGCGGCGGCGACAGGAATACTGGCACTCCTCGGTTCGCTCTACATGAACCGGCAGCTCGGGCGCGGCGGGGCCGCTGCCCATTCACTCTTCCTGCTGTTTGTGATGGGGATCGTCGGAATGGTAATGACGAGGGACCTGTTCAATCTCTTCGTCTTCCTCGAGGTCGTAGCGATCTCGAGCTATGCGCTGATCGCGATGGAGGGCTCGCTCAGGTCGATCTCAGCCGCGCTCAAGTACGCGCTGGCCGGCAGTATCGCCAGCGTCTTCCTTCTTATAGGAATTATCTTCCTCTACAGGGCCGGGGGATCCCTCGACATCGACCTCCTGGGATCATCGGCAGCT
Organism: uncultured bacterium; assembly: GCA_965371515.1. Classification (GTDB taxonomy): domain Bacteria; phylum Krumholzibacteriota; class Krumholzibacteriia; order Krumholzibacteriales; family Krumholzibacteriaceae; genus JAUWCL01. The sequence goes on from CBDUYR010000015.1 coordinate 6,595, forward strand.
GCCGCGGCAGCACCGGTCGCCGCGTTCATGCTTGTCTTCGCACTTCTTGTAGAGTCTAAGCAGTTCCCCGCAAACGGTTGGGCACTCGACGTTTACGAGGCGGCCGATCCGGGGATGGCCGCAATGATCTCGGCTGGTTCAACCGGGGCTGTTCTCTTCGCGCTGTGGAAGATAGTCCCGCTGGCGGGCGAGACCTGGTATGGCGTGATCGCGATCGCGGGAATAGCGACATTCGTTCTATCGAATCTCATGGGCCTGAAGCAGACCAGCGTCAGGAGGATGCTCGGCTATTCGTCGGTGGCCCAGACCGGACTTATCATCTTTATAATAGGAGCCGGCAGGATAACAGGGGTTTCGACGGGACCGTGGGTGTTAATCCTTGCGGCCATATTCTTCAACCATTTCCTCGCCAAGGCGGGCCTCTTCTGGCTCTCCGGTATAGTCGGGCGTGATCGCGTAGACGAGTGGAAGGCCATCGCCGGGCGGCCCCTTCTGCTCGCCTTGATGGGACTGTTCATCATCTCCCTGGTCGGCATCCCGCCGCTGGCGGGCTTCTGGGGGAAGTACGCCCTTATAATGAAACTGCACGGCGAAGGCGCGTGGGTCTTCAGGGGACTCGTACTTCTCGGCTCTCTTCTCGAGGCGGCCTACCTTCTCAGATGGTTCGGATATGCCGTTGGCGGAGAGAAGTCCGGCGATGAAAAACTGCCGATAAATTTCTCATCGATACTGCCCCCTGTATTCTTCGCAGTCCTGTCGATCGCCGCCGCCTGGTTCCTGTCGATTGATGCTTTCGGAAACCCTCCGCTCTTTATGGTCGTCCTGTTCGCAGGCATCGTCCTGTTCGCACTCGGCAGGCTTCCCGATATGCTTAAGGGGCTCCTCTCGATCGGCGCTGTCGGCTGGCTGGCCTGGCACATCATCCCGAATTCATCGGGTTATCCCCAGTTCTTCGCAGGCTTCTTCCTCATCGGCGGAGGAGTGATCCTTATCGCCTCGATGGCGAGGCGCGGACACTCGTTCGGATTCCACGCGCTCGTCGTTACGATGCTCGGTTCACTCGCCTGCCTGACAACAGCGGGCGGTCCGGCTGAGTTCTTCATATGCTGGGAGCTTATGACGGTATCGTCATACCTGCTCATCCTGCGCGGCAGGAAGGCGGGTATTCCCGCTCTGATGTACGTCCTGTTCTCACTCGGTGGAGCCTACCTCCTGCTTGCTGGACTCGCCGCGGGCAACCCTGCGGGTGCAGGCTGGGCAGGATTCTCAGGCGGGTGGGAGAGCTTTACGTGGACCCTTCCGGCCCTCTCTCTCGCTGCCGCCGGGTTCCTCGTGAAGGCCGCGACTCTCGGCGTCCATATCTGGGCGCCAGGCTCATATGCCGAAGCGGAAGACGACGCCTCACCGCTGCTCTCGGGGATCCTCTCGAAGGCGGGAATATTCGGTCTGGTCGTGGCTCTCAGCGCCGCGGCAGCATCGGGCCTCGAGGCGAACCTGCTCTATACGATAATCGGATGGCTCGGCGCGCTCACGGCCCTCTTCGGCGCGTTGTACGCCGCATTCCAGGAAGACATGAAGAAACTGATCGCCTGGTCAAGCATCGGCCAGGTCGGATACATCGTGATGGGGCTCGCCGCGATGAACAACATGGGATGGACCGCCGCAGCCTGGCAGACCATCGCGCACCTTCTCTTTTCGGGACTCCTCTTCCTCGCTATCGCCGGAGTGATCCTTCGCACCGGCGTGCGGAACATGTACGAGACGGGCGGCCTGATAAAGAAGATGCCGGCGACATTCATCTCGGTACTGATCGGTATCATCGCCCTTTCCGGCGTCCCGCCCCTGACAGGGTTCGCCGCGAAGTGGCTCCTCTACCAGTCACTGATAGAGAGGGGCTGGTACCTCCAGGCGGGGATGGCCTTCTTCTCCAGCGCAATAGCATTCCTGTACTGCTTCAGGCTGATACACGCCGTATTCCTCGGGCAGCTCAAACCGAAACACACTTCAGTGAAGGAAGCACCGATCCTGATGCTGATCCCTCAGTACATACTCATCATGGGGATCATGCTCTTCTCGACATTCCCGGGCACATTGATCAAGCCCGCCTCGGCAATGGCGGCGAAGCTCTTCCCGTCACCCTTCGTGTGGGACGGCTTCTCAGTATCGACGCCGCTGGGATACATGAACGGAACATTCGTGATGCTCCTCGTCTGCGCCCTCTTCGGGCTGATGCTCCTCTTCCTTCTGCTCTGGGGACCGAGGCCGAGGAAGATCGGCCAGCTCAATATAGTCTTCGCGGCAGAGAGGCCCGAGTCGCCGGCGACCGCGCATTACGCATGGGCATTCTTCGAGCCGTACCGCCGCGCGATGGCGCCGGTCCTCAAACCGCTCGCAATGCATTTCTGGGAAGGGGTCTCCGAATGGACACTCACTCTCGGAGCGATGTTCAGGCACGTCTACACCGGTAACGCACAGACTAACCTGCTCTTTATTCTCATATACGGTATCGCCCTCTTCTTCATCTCGGGAGGCTCATTATGAACCGCGAGCTCCTGGTGATGATCGGAAAGGCAGTCGCCTCCCTCTTCCTCATAGCGAACTACGGCCTCATCCTTTCGGGTGTGATGTACAAGATCATAGCGAGGGTCCACGGCCGCTTCGGCCCGCCGGTATGGCAGCCGTACATCAACCTCGCAAAGCTTCTCTCGATGAGGACGGCCGTCTCGCACGGGATCATGTTCTATCTCGGGCCCGTTTTCAGGATCACCGGCGGCGTCGGGCTCTACCTCCTGATCCCGGCGGTCTACGGATCCTCGTGGCTGAGCAATTTCAGCTTCAGCGGCGACATTATCCTCGTGCTCTACTTCATATTCTTCGGGATGCTCGGGATGGCCCTCGGCGCCGCGGAGAGCGGACACCCCTACTCGGCGATCGGCGTGATGAGGGGACTGGCCCAGAACACTGCATCGGAGCTCCCCTTCGTCCTCGCCGTCCTGGCACTCGTCGCACAGTACAAGACACTGTCTATCACAGGTATCGTAGCGGCCCAGCAGGGCGGCATCGAGAACTGGACGCTCTTCACCAATCCGCTCGCCGTGATAGCAGCCATGCTCGCATTTATCGGCATGATGCACAGGTCGCCATTCGACCTGCATCTCGCCCCGCAGGAGATACCGGTCGGCCCGCCGACCGAATTTCACAGCAGCTACCTCTTTATGATGTCGTTCAACCGCGCCTTCTTCGGCTCTGCAAAACTCGTTCTATTCATGAATCTATTCTTCGGGGGAGCCACCTCCATCCCGGAGATGGTCATAAAGACATTCCTGATAATGCTGTGGACCGTATTCGTTGGAGTCGTCTTCCCGCGCTACCGTCTCGAACAGTCGGTGCGCTGGCTGCTCAAGGTGCCGACACTGATCGGACTGCTCGCGCTTGCGCTGCAGATGTTTTAAAGGACAGCAATATGGATGACAGGAAAATGAAACACAGATCACCCGTCCCGGAAGAGGAACTCCTCTCCCCCGACGCCTTCCTCGCTCCCGAGGAGCGCGGTCTCTTCTGCCAGGACAGGCCCGAGCCGGTCGAACCGTCGAAGATCAAGATCGTGCGCGACTTCTGCAACTGGGCGCAGGCCAACTCGGTATTCATCCTCGCCTTCGGAACAGGATGCGGGGCGATCGAGATGAGGCCGCTCTTTACCGCCCGCTACGATATCTCGCGCTACGGGATCTTCCCGAGGCCGACCCCGAGGATGTCAGGCCTCTTCATCATCGGCGGATACGCGTCGGTCAAGACGATGAAGAGGATCGTGCGAAGCTACGAGCAGATGCAGAACCCGAAGTTCGTGATGGGACTGGGAAGCTGCACCGTCAACGGCGGGATGTACTATGACAGTTACAATACGGTCAAGAGGCTCGATCACTACATACCGGTCGATACTTATGTCGCCGGGTGCATGCCGAGGCCGGAATCGCTGATAGCAGGCTTCAACCGTATCAAGGAACTGATCATGGAAGGCAAGGCCGAGGGCGCGAACGAGTACGCAAAGAACTTCGAATGGTACAAGCGCAATCAGCGCAGGATCATCAAGGACTGGAACATGCCGGAGTACAACTGGTAACCGATATGGAAAAGACACTGAAGATATTAAAGGAACGTTTTGAAGGAATGGATCCACTCGTCAGGCGCGGTGACCTGTCTTTCATCTCAGTCCCGAAAAGCCGCGCCGTCGAAGCGGTGATGTGGATGCGCGACCACGGAGGATTCACGCACCTCGTGATGGTCTCGTGTGTAGACAGGATCGAGGACGGGGTATTCGAACTCGTCTACTTGCTCAACAATCCTGGCGAGCGGATCGATATCGGCATCTGCGTCGAGATCAGCCGCGACGGGGCAGTGATGGAGAGCATGCATCACCTCTGGGCAGGCGTGAAAGTCTACCAGCGGGAAATGCGGGAGATGTTCGGGATCGACTTCCCGGGAAGCCCCGGTGTCGAAGAGCCGATGATCCTTGAGGGGTGGGACGATATCCCGCCGATGAGACGGGACTTCGATACGCTCGAGTATGTCGAGCGGACATATTATCCCCGGGAGGGGCGTTCGACGAGCGACCCGGCGACCGAGATGGAAGAACGCTCCTATCCTCTCGACGCCGGTGTGAAGCGAGGCATCAAGGACCTCGCAAGGTCGGGATACAGTGAAACAGAAAAGGACAGGGAATGACCGGCGCCAACGGACATAAGGATCCCTGGTACCCCTCCTGGGCCGTGCGTCCGCAGTACGACCTCGAATCGGAGAAGTACCTGAAGATCTGGCAGGGGCCCCAGCATCCCGGCGTCACCGGCAATATGGCGCTCGAGCTCACCGTCGAGGGCGACATCGTCGTGGACTGCAAGGTCCATGTCGGATACCTGCACCGTGGGTTCGAGAAGCTCATGGAAAGACGGAAGTACATGAACTGCTTCCCGATCGTGTGCCGGATCTGCGTCCCCGAGCCTGACTTTAACGAGTACCTCTTCGCCGCTGCCGCCGAAGAACTCGACGGTATAGAGATCCCCGAGAGGGCGAAATGGATACGCGCTCTCACACTCGAGCTGGCAAGGATAGCGTCCCTGACGATGGGCCTGGGCGGACAGGCAGGTTCGTTCGGGCTGGGCACGATCGGCCAGTGGTGCCTGGTGCACCGCGACTACGTGCTCGACCTCTTCGAGGAGCTGTCGGGCCACAGGATCTATCACATGTACATACTGCCCGGCGGCGTGAGGCACGACCTCACCCCCGGCTTCGCGGAAAAGACGGAAGCAGTCCTCCGTAAGATCGAGAAACTGATGGACGACGTCCAGAAGGTGCTCTTCGACAACGCCGTTATAATAGCGAGGACAAATGGACTCGGGGTCATACAAAATGACTGGATCGACCCGTTCGGAATAGTAGGAACCAACGCGCGCTGTGCGGGCGGCACGAGGGACGTCCGGAAGGACTACCCCTACCTCGTCTACGACCGTCTCGACTTTGACGTGATCACAGGCAGCCGTCCCGACGTGTACGGCCGATCGCTCCTTCGCCGCGATGAGATCCTCATGGCCTGCGATCTCGTAAGGCAGATACTCAAGAATATGCCCGAGGGGCCTGTCAGGACGAAGCTGCCCAATCCCCTGCACTGGAAGATACCCGCCGGCGAGACATACATCCGCGCCGAATCGGGCCGCGGAGAGATGGGATATTTCATGGCCTCGGACGGGAGCGAGTTCCCGAGAAGGATCCACGTACGGGGCCCGAGCTATACCCACGCGATGGCACTGTTTGAAGAGATGATAAGGGGCATAAGCATAGCGGACGTCGCGGGACTGATGACGTCGCTCCAGACATGCCCGCCGGAGATAGAAAGATAGATATGTGGAATCTTAGAAACATAATATCGCCCTTCTACGCGTGGAAGCGCGCGTTCGAGAAGCCGTATACGATAAAGAAGCCACTGGTCGAACGGGACGGGGCGGATCTCTACCGGGGATTCCACACTAACGACCTCGGCAAATGCATCGGCTGCGGTTCGTGCGAGGAGATATGCCAGAACGCCGCCATCGACATGAAGCGCGTCGAGGGCATCGAGCCTTCAGTCGGCGACAGCGGTCTGCGTCCCGCCATCGATTACGGCCGCTGCTGCTGGTGCGCCCTCTGCGTCGATATCTGCCCGACGGCATCCCTCGCCATGTCGAACAGGTACAACTGGATCTCAGACGACGGCGAGGACTGGGTCTTCACACCGGGCGTCGATGACGGCGGGTGGAACGAGGACGAGCTCGGCTACAGAAGGGCCGAATGCGCATGGCTCCTCGACCCGGCCGAGCAGAAGATGCCGGTGATCGAACCCGATGTTCGTAAAAAGCATTTCGATGAGATGGCCCTCGGATACGGTGACAGGGAAGCGCTCGATGAGGCGGTCAGATGTCTCGACTGCGGGCTCTGTGTCGAGGCCTGTCCTACGCACATGGATATCCCCGCATATATAAGGTCTATCCGCGACGGTGACCTCGATGAAGGGCTCCGGCTCCTCTACGATACAAACCCCTTCTCCGAGAGTTGCGGTCGCGTATGTACGGCGAAGTGTCAGGACGCCTGCGCGCTGGGGCATCTCGGCGAACCGATCATGATCAGATGGCTGAAGCGTTACATCACCGATAACACACTGGACCGCAGAAACGCAATCCTCGGCGTCGACAAACACGCTCCCCGAACAGGCAGAAAAGTCGCCATCGTCGGTGGCGGCCCCTCCGGCTTTACCGCGGCATTCTATCTCGCCCGCTTCGGCCACGATGTAACCGTATTCGAGCGAGCGGAGAAACCGGGCGGGATGCTGCGTACGGGTATACCCGATTACCGCCTCCCCGCCGACGTCCTCGCGAGAGAGATCGATGTTATCCTCGATTCGGGGGTGGAGCTGCGCACCGGCGTTGATATCGGCGGCGAAGTGACCGTAACAAAGTTGAGAGAAGAATATGATTCGGTATACATATCAGTCGGCGCACAGGAAGGATCGAGTATGCCGATCGAGGGCATTGACCTGCCTCGCGTCCTGATCGGTATCGACCTGCTCGCCCGCATCGCCGCCGGCGAGCGGCCCTCCCTCGGCGACACTGTAGCCGTGATCGGCGGAGGTAACACGGCGATGGACGTATGCCGTTCGGCAGTGAGGCTCGGCGCCGGCACGGTCAACGTCCTCTATCGCAGGACCGAGAAGGAGATGCCCGCCAACGCCGAGGAGATCGGAGAGGCGAAGGAAGAGGGCGTCGAGTTCGAGTTCCTCGTAGCCCCCGTCAGTTTCTCGGAGAACGGCGGAAAGCTCGACGTCGTATGTCAGAGGATGGAGCTCGGCGAGCCCGACGACAGCGGCAGGCGCAGGCCTGTTCCGATCGATGACTCCGAGTTCACCGTCACGGTGGACACCTGCGTGATGGCCGTGGGCCAGCAGGTCGAGGGTTCCTTCGCGACAGCTGCCGGTGTGAAGATCACGCGTTGGAACACATTTGATGTCGACAGTGACACACTCGTCACCGACATAGAAGGTGTCTTCGCCGGAGGAGATTGCGAGACGGGACCGGACGACGCGATACGGGCGGTCGCGTCGGGCAAGAAGGCCGCCTGGTTCATCAACGAATATCTTGGGAGGAAGACCGATGGACGATAAGGGAAAAATCAGATCATTCGCTTCTATCGATGAGATCCTCGAATTCGCAGTCTCTATGGAAGACGAATCGTGGAGATTCTACACGGAATGGGCGGAACGGTCAGAGAACGAAGTAATATCGACAGTCTTCAGAGAGTTCGCCGGCGAGGAGCTGAAACACAAGAAACTCATCGAGGACGTACGGGCCGGGGAGAGAAAACTGAAGGCACGGCACGATGTAGCCGACCTGAAACTCGCCGATAATTACATGAAGCCGCAGCCTTCCGCCTCGATGTCGTACCAGGACGCGCTGCTCATCGCCATAGAGAGGGAAGTGGCGGCCATCGAGCTCTACGTCCACCTCACCTCTGTATGCCTGGAGGAAGCGCTCTGCGCGGTCTTCGCCGCCCTCGCCGAGGAAGAGAAAAAACACAAACTGAAACTGGAGACGATCTACGACGACACGTTTATGAAGGAAGACTAGGTCCCGTCCTCCAGCAATTCTCCCCCACCCTGCCTGAACTGCTCCCATATCCTGCGAAACCTGCCCACGTACAGAGCGTCGAAAAGCTCCTCTCTTCCCGGGAATTCCTCGAGGACCCGTGAACGGAACAATCGTATCGCGATCTCAATATCGATTCGCGGCATGTCCGCATCGAGTATCATCGACACGATCCTGTCCGCTTCGATCCGTATGCCGCGTGCGCGCTTCCGGTCGAGCTCAACGCCGGCCGCCTCGAACAGCTCGCGTTCGAGCGCTTCCCAGTCGATGTCTCCATTCTTTCCACTCATGGCGCAGCGGCCAGCTTTATCTTCATCCAGGCCTCGAGCTCCTCTGTCATCGCTTCGCGTGTGCCGTTACTCATACCACCCCCGCGCATTCCGCCTCCCATGCCGCCGCGTCCACCCATTCCTCCCTGAGGTCTTTCCAGCATCATGTTGTCCCGCATCTCTTCCAGGTCGATCTTTCCCACCTCGAAGCCCACGCCTGCGATACCACCATCGGCCAGCCCCTCGGGAAAGGGAAAGCCCTGACCACCCGTGATCGGGACCTTGAGTTCATATACGAGGATCCTGTCGTCCATGTCGAGTGCGGCCTCTATGCCCAGTTCCATTGCGTCCTCAACGAACATCCACTGCCCGGCAGATTCTTTCGACTTGCCGACGATCATTTCACTCCTCGACTGGATGAGCAGGTCCTCGATTGCCCTGACCCTGTCCCGCGATCTTGTCTCGCGCATCCTGCGCAGCTCCTCCGAGCCCTTCGTCATAGGGAATTCTATCCCGTACACCCTGTCATCGCCGCCTTCCGCGTCGAACCATACGGTAAGCCCGCGGACGAGGATCTGCTGCTGAGTCTTCGTGTTCCACGTCTTAAAACAGATGTAGAGATATTCCCCATCGTTGAACACAGCGAATCTGACACCCTTGTCGTCATCGCTGTACTGCTCCGTCCCTCGCCACTCCGATGCGTCGCCGTCGATCTTTATCTCACGGTCGCGCCAGCGGCTATCGATCTCTTCGCCTCCGCACCCCACATAGTAAAATGAAAAGGACAGTAACAGAGCTGTCAGTATTATGGTATCTCGACGCACAGAGAGTTCCTCTCGCATAAGACATGTACATGCAGGATTCACGATAATACGTCGTAGTTTAGTCCGCAATGGTTACATAACCAGGTGGTTGATCGTATCGAAGCGATTCTCGACTTATAGTATTATGTGAGGTGATTTTATTTATACATTGATATATTATCATTTACACTGCCGAGTATTATGCGGCGTATGATTCGGCCGACACAAAGCTCCCGCTTGCCGTAAGGACTGTCGAGGCTGTATAATGCATCGGCGTAACCATAATAATGAAAGGAATACGATGCAGAAACAGCCCCAGCAGCAGATCCAGGTGGAGCTCGACGAGAGCGCCGCGGAGGGTATCTATTCGAACTTTGTCCTCACCGGAAACACAGCATCCGAATTCATACTCGATTTCGCGAGGATGCTCCCCGGACTGAAGAAGGCGAAGGTATTCTCGAGGATCATAATGACACCTCAGTCAGCCAAGTCGCTTCAGGCTGTATTATCGAGGACGATCGAGCAGTACGAGAAGAGCTTCGGCGAGATCAAGGTCCATGGCGGCAAGGACGCTTCACAGATAGGTTTTCAGGCAAAACAGGCAGATTCCGAAACAAAGGAATAGAGTCATTCTGGAGGTTTCGTCTTCCATCGCCGATGAGCCCAGAAATAGTGATCCGGATTCTTCCTGATCGCCATCTCCAGCTCCTTTGTCAGCGCGGCCGTCAGACGGAAGATCTCCTCTGCTCCTTCCGCGCCGGTATCGGCACGCATTACGGGATTGAACCACACGTCGTGCGTCTCGTCCTCCCGCCTCACGATGCTGCAGAATATCATCGGGCATCCGGTCTTCCAGACGAACTGCGCCGCCCCGGGATAGGTCGAAGATGGAATGCCGAAGAAGTCGACGAATATCCCGGCCTTCCTCGCGTCCTGATCAGACAGGATCGCCACTAATCGGTTCTTCTTCAGCGAACTGAACACCCCCCTGACGGCAATCCCCTTCGCGATGACTCCTATACCCGCAGACCTTCTCAGGCCCTTTATGTATTCGTCTACGAGGCTGTTGGTCTGATCCGCGACGATGAAATCGACAGGAATACCATGTGCGACAGCGGAGGCGCCAAGCAGCTCCCAGCTCCCGAAGTGGCCCGTCACCCCGATCAGTCCCTTTCCCTCGGCCAGGGCTGCATCGAGGTGCTCCCTGCCGTGCATCCTCACCAGGTTCCTCAGCTTCTCTGCGTTCAGGCGCCGCAGGGACGCGAGCTCGACCATCGACTTGGCGAAATTGACGTAGGAACGCCGCCCGATCCGAACCCTCTCCGCCTCCACGATAGTATCGCCGAACGCCCTCTCGAGATTATCGAGAGTCACACGGCGTCTGATCCTGACGACGTCGAAGGCAAACGCCCCGACTAGCCCGCCTGCTTTGATCGACCATCTGTATGGAAGAAGCAGCGGCAGCCAGGTGAGCAGCTTTACCCCGAAGAGCTCGAGCCTGTGTTTGAATCTCTTCCATCCTGTTGCGGGCATCCATCCTCCGTAGATCGAGCGCCTAGGCCCACTTCCTGGCAAGCCAACTCATCTTTATCTCTACTGCGTTCTCCGGACACAGCTCATGGCAGCACATGCACTGTACGCACCCTTCGTGCACCACCCGGAACTTGTCCCCCGATGGCACGATCGTCTTTACCGGACAGCTATTGTAACACATCTCGCAGCCTGTACATTTATCCTCGTCGATGACCAGTCTAAGCCAGACTAATGGAGCGAGCATTTTCACCAGAGGTCCTGGTATGAGCCTCATACCGAGGTTGGAGGGCAGATCGAAATCCTCGATGACGGTTCCGGCCGCGTCGCCTTTAACATCTATCATCTCCAGAGCGCTGACGCCGAGCTCCCTTTCGCCGGCTAACCTCGTCGTATCGATCCTGTCGGGCCGGAAGCCTATCACTTGGGAGAGAACGGCATCGAGGGCCACGCCATCGTCTGATACCGCGATCAACCCCGTTTCCTTCGGCTCACCTGAGCTGGGCCCGTTCCCTTCCATCGAGAGAATCGCGTCCATTATGTTCAGCGCCGGACGAACGTGACTGTAGAGCTCGACAAGCATCGAGGCGAATTCGGAAGGCTTCGGGAATATCTTGTGCATCTCGGCCTTCCTGAATCCAGGCACCACTCCGAACATGTTCTTGACCGCGCCGGTGAACAGCGTCAGCGAGTGAGTCTTCAGTTTCGGAAGGTTGATCACAACGTCCGCTTCGCGTACGGGTTTCGCCACATAAAGCCTGAATCTTCCCGCGTCGATCTCTTCCGAGCTGGAGGCCTCGAAATTTATGAGCTCGAGCCCTGCCCTTTCGGCCATCTCGCTCATCAATGTGTTTTCCCATACACGCTGGATCCCGCGGACGGCCCCGCCGGGACTGTCCCCGACGAACGGGTCGCCTCCGGCCTCGCGGACCAGTGCCGCTACCGTCTCCACGACATGAGGGTGTGTGGTTATAGCTCGCGAAGGATCTTTTGCGGAGAGTAGATTCGGCTTGAGAAGTACCCGGTCGCCGTCAGAGACAAATGCGGTCATGCCTCCGAACGGAGCGAGAGCTTCCGAGATGACACGACGAAGCTCTTCGGTGTCGTACGTTTCGCACCTGTTGAGGGAGACGATAGATCTGCCTGCGCGTTCCATCCGATATAAATTCCGGGAAATGCTCAGAAACTGCCTGCCGCGCGATCTTTCCACGACCCGGCGACCGCGTAAGTTCCGCCGCCGCATGATTCGATTATCCCCCGCATCTCCAGGTCGAGGAGAAGCGGCAGGATCACGGTTGAAGAAATATGGCAGATTTGCGCAAGCTCATCAATATGTTTCGGATCCAGGTCCAGGGTCATGACGACCTTCTTCTCATCGCCCTCTAGAGATCCCTTGCCCGGATCGAGCCCGGCGTAGGGATGGAATCCCCTGACCTCTTCCACTACGCGCCCGCACGGCGGCAGGGCGGCAAGGATATCGTCGACGTCCTCTACGAGGCACGCTCCTTCCTTGATGAGGCGATGCGGCCCGCGGCAGGTCTCCCGCTCGACCGGGCCCGGGACGGCGAAGACCTCCCTACCCTGGTCGGCGGCCCACCTGGCGGTGATCATTGCCCCGCTGGCGAGTTTAGCCTCGACCACGACGACTCCCAGTGACAGTCCGCTGAGAATCCTGTTGCGCATCGGGAAGTGATGCTTCATCGGTGGTGTCCCAGGCGGGAACTCGGAAAGAACACAGCCATGCCTGGCAATTTCCATCGCGAGCGGTGCGTTCTCCGGAGGATACGCTATGTCGATCCCACAACCGAGGACTGCGCACGTGTTTCCTCCCCCGGCCAGCGCACCGTCGTGCGCCACCGTATCGATGCCTCTCGCCATTCCGCTGACCACCAGGACTCCACGCCTGGAGAGTTCCCATGCCAGCTCTCTCGCGACAACCATTCCTCGCCTGCTGGAACGACGCGAGCCGACGATACAAATCGCCGGCCCGGAAGCAGCTTCGATATTACCCCTGTAAAATAGAACCGGTGGGGCCTCAGCCGTCTCGGCGAGCAGATCAGGATAACCCGGATCAGAGATGCAGAGCACGCCGTGATCCGGATCCGAGAGAAAGGTGTCTATCTTTCTCATCAGGACCTTGTCCGGTTCACCGACGTCCTTGCGGATAAGGAGGGACAATTCCCTTCGACCCCCCCTGCTCGAGATCATCGAGGCAACACGTACGGTCCCCAGACGTGCGCACAACGACAGCCATATTGTGATCTTTATTCCCCTGACAGAAAGGATTTCGAGCCAGTGGCGGGCTTCGTCAGAACACTTCATCATCCACCTCCACATCAGACACCTTATGTCCCGCTCGCGCATATATTTTCTTATACGGATCTACTCCCGAATTGTGCCGCGAATATGTTAGCGGCGCGCCCCTCGATCCGCCTCGGGGCCGGGAGAGGAAGCGGAAGCCGGGCCCCTGCCCGGCTTCCGCTTCGAAGATCTTGTCAGATCCCCTTCTTTGCAACGTCTTTCTTCTCGAGCTCTTCCATCTTGGCGAGCATCTTCTTCCCGTTCTCGTTTTCGGGATTTATAGCGATCGACTTCTCGATCAGTTCGATGATCGATGCGGCTTCCTCCTCGGAGAGCTTCCCCCCCGATTCCTTCAGGATCGACATGACGGCGCTCGCCTCGGCCCCCTTGTAGAAGGTATCGAGAACATTGTACAGCGCTGTCTTTCTCGCTTTTGTCAGTGGAATTGTCGCGTAGTAGATAAACCGTCCCTTTTCCCGCTCGTGACTGAGGAAACCCTTGTCCTCCAGGACACCGAGCATCGTACGCACAGTGGCGTTGACCGGCTTGTCCGGAAGGGCCTCCATGACCTCCACCGCACTGACCTTTCCGAGACGATAGACGATCTGCATGATCTGCCTCTCCCGCCTGGTAAGGTTTCCGAGTTGTGGTGTCTTGCTCATGAGACAGTCCGCTCCCTTCGTTTCATCGCGCGGTACCGGTTCGGACCGTTCCAGTCCCGCATAATTGATTTACGATCGACTCAACATGTTAAATCTTTCACATGAGTAATATTTAACACTTTTGGGATCCTGTCAAGGGGAAAAATGATAAATGTTAAATCTTTCTCATATTGGGAATACGACCGGGCAGGCGGGAAGTTCCGGGCCGCGAGAAAAAAGATTTGTTTAACCCTGTTCTGCACTATGGGCTGTGCCCTATATTAAATGGAATGCTGCCCCGCAATCATTCAAGGGAGGGGTCCCGACATGATTCTCAAAGTACTTCTGGTGACGGCATTTATCATCAGCCTGCCGGTGGTATCGATCCACGCGCAGGAGCCTTTCTTCTATGACGGTACCCGCGCCCTGTCGCTGGGCAAGGCTTTCACCGGCCTGGCGGACGACGAGAACGCTCTCTTCTACAATCCCGCCGGCCTTACCAGGATCGACGGTCGGACGATCTCCCTGTCCGGATATATCCAGCAGTATTCATGGGAGGTCACAATATTCAATATGGCACCTAACTTCACAGACCGCGGATATTCTGTATCTTACGTACAGCACAGGTTCGGGTTCTCATACAGCATGACCGGGAAGGGCTGGTGGGAATCATGGGACCGCGAGGAACGGGAAATTTACATGCCGGAGGGTTCCACCCTTTCTACGAGGTGGGTCAATTATGAGCATTACCTGACGGCCAGCTACGCTCATGAGATCCTTCCCTGGCTCGATCTCGGCCTTACCGGAAAGTATCTCCATTTCTCTCCCCATAGCGATATAGAGAGGCTCGGAGACAGGGACGGCTTCACATTCGACCTAGGCCTTCTTCTCAACCCTGCGGACCGGCTGTCAATCGGACTGAATCTTTTGAACGCAGTCTCCTCGGAAATTAACTATGCCGTTTACAACGACTATTCCACAGTCGCCTGGCTGTCCGAGCTTCCCGTGAACCTCACAGTTGGGATCGTCTGGCTTCCGATAGACGCTCTTACCATCATGGCCGATGTCAGGAACCTCCTGCAGGACGATGTAAAGAACGCATTCATCGATTATAACCTCGAATTCAAGCGGTCATACCATTTCGGACTGGAATGGCGCCCGACTGCGGGATTGGCCCTGAGGGGTGGTTATTACAGGTGCGAGAGGCCCGTCCGCCAGGTGTACCCGGTGACACCGTTCGGGGATACCGGTCCGGACCGCTACGAGTATGACACGTACAACAACTTCGCACTCGGCGCCGGATATGATTATCAGGGATTCTCGTTCGATCTCGGAGTCAAGCTCGACGACAGGAAATCAAAGATGGATGAATCGACTACCAGTCAGGTCCGTGATTGCACGGCGATGGGCTCCGCTTCGATCTCCTATACCTTCTGATGCCTGATGATCCCTCCGCCGATGACTACATCACCGCGGTAGAGGACGACCGACTGGCCGGGGGTCACGGCCCTCTGGGGCACATCGAAACGGATCTCGAGCGTATCGCCTTTGATACTGAACTCACATGGTTCAGGTCCGTGCCCGTAGCGTATCTTCCCCTCCACCCTGCCGCCGGTTTCGCCGGGAAGGAAATTCACAGGTTTCGCGACCAGCCTGTCCGAATAGAGATGCCTCTCCTCTCCGGCGATTATCGTATTCGTTCCAGGGTCGATGGAGATCACGTAGAGAGGTTTCGGTGCGCTGATCCCGAGACCGCGGCGCTGGCCGACTGTGAAGTTGAAGATGCCCTCATGCCTGCCGAGGATCTCACCGCTGATGGAAAGGATGTCCCCAGGAAGAGATTCTATCCCCCTGCTCTCGAAGAAAGCGGCCCCTCCCCCTTCGGGCCAGAAGCAGACGTCCTGGCTCTCCGGCTTCTCCGATACCGGCATGTCAGCCTCCGCAGCGATCTTCCTCACCTCTTCTTTCGTCAGATCTCCCAGGGGAAAAAGCACCCTCCCAAGCCTGTCCCGCTCGACCGAGTAGAGGAAGTATGTCTGGTCCTTGGTACGGTCCACAGGCCTGGCGAGGGCCGGCACTCCACCCTCATCGCTGATCTTCGCGTAATGTCCGGTGGCGAGAAGGTCCATCCCCGATGCGGCCAGACTGTCGACGAGTACCCTGAACTTGATGTGCTCGTTGCAGAGAATGCACGGATTGGGGGTCCTTCCCTTCCTGTACTCTTCCACAAAGGGCCCTATGACCCACTTCTCCATCTCGCCGCTCATCGAGAGGACGTGATGCTCTATCCCGAGTTTCCTGCAGACGCGCCGCGCGTCGGTGATGTCCTCCGGGCTGCAGCACTTTCTCCCGCCGCCCGCTGACTCGGAGGCGATGCACATCGTGATGCCGGAGACATCGTACCCGTCACGTTGAAGCAGAATAGCGGCGACGGAAGAATCGACTCCCCCGCTCATTGCTACCATCACTTTCCCCGGCATGCTCTCCTCCTTTCGGCTGCTCGCGGGAATCTTACCCGATGCGACACCGGGTCGGCAACAATTCCTATCCGCTTGACTGGTGCTGTACATGCATTATAAAGTCCCGGGGATGGGTTCATTGTTGTCCACGCCCTCCGGACAGGACACATTTTCCGTCATTCCAGAAGGAGCCATATG
The DNA here is from genome assembly GCA_965371515.1 of uncultured bacterium. GTDB lineage: Bacteria > Krumholzibacteriota > Krumholzibacteriia > Krumholzibacteriales > Krumholzibacteriaceae > JAUWCL01. Next base: position 22,961 of record CBDUYR010000015.1, read on the forward strand.
TCAGAACCAACTGAAAGCGGGAAACGCAATCACCTTTCCCTCTTCGTCATCGTATCAATGAGTGGCGCTGCTGTGCTGGCAATCGAACTTCTCGGCACGAGGATACTCGGTCCATTCTATGGGGTGAGCCTCTTTCTCTGGTCGGCGCTGATCACAGTGACGCTCGCCGCCCTCAGCGCCGGATACGCAGTCGGGGGCCGGATAGCCGACCGGAAGGGCACGATGAAAGATCTCGCCTTCATACTGGCCGCAGCCGGTGTATGGATCTGTCTCATCCCGCTGCTCAGGCACCCCGTGATTCTTCTCGTCGAACCGCTCGGCCTGAGGCTGACGGTTCTGATCGCCGCCCTGATTCTCTTCTTCCCCCCACTTATGCTTCTCGGCATGGTAAGTCCATGGGCGGTAAAGCTGAGGACTTCGGCTCTCACCGAGGTGGGCCGCTCGGTCGGCAACCTCTATGCCGTATCGACGATCGCAAGCGTGATAGCGGCCATTCTAACAGGATTCGTGCTAATCCCCGGAATAGCGGTATCGAGGCTTATCCTCGGGATCGGAGCCTTCCTGCTCCTGGCCGCTCTGATCGCCGCTCTGAGCGGCGGAAAGAAAACAATAAAAGTCGCTGCCATCCCTCTGGTCCTCTTTCTCTGCGCCGTTGCAGCATCGATCCTGACATCGGCTTCACCCGCGGCAACCGGAAACGCAACCGTCCTGGCGAGCGATCAGAGCCCCTACGCGGAGATAACAGTCGTCGAGTACAGGGAAGCGAAGTTCCTGCTGATAGACGGTTCGATACACACATTTACCGATGTCGAATCGGGCGACAACCTGTTCCCCTATGTGAACGTCCTCGACATCCCCAGATTCATGTTCAGGGACGCGGGCAGGGCGCTGCTCATCGGGCTCGGGGGCGGTTCGGTCGCAAAGAGGCTATCGATATTCCAGTGGCACGTGGACGGCGTCGAGATCGATCCGGTGGTCGTCAGGTTCGCCGGCGAACACTTCGGATTAAAACCGGACGACGCGGTCGTCCACGAGATGGACGGGCGTAATTTCCTGCGCAGAACGAACGATACGTGGGACATGATCATTCTCGATGCGTTCGGCAGCGGGACCGTACCGTTTCACCTCATCACGAAAGAGATGATGGAGCTCGTCTCGCGCTGTCTCCGTCCGGGCGGAATAGTCGCAGTCAATGTACTCACCGTAGGATGGAAGAGCGACATGGTGCGTTCGACGGCAGCTACTCTCGAAACCTGTTTCGAGAATGTGATCGCCCTTCCTATAGCCGAACCTCCAAACACGCTCGGCAACGTGATCATCCTCGCCGCCCACCGGCCTCTAGAACTGCGCAACGAGCTCGACCGGCCCTACTCGAGGTTCAGCGAGGAGTACGACATGAACCACGCGTGGGACAACCGGTTCAAGCCGGATACCGGGAATGCGCTTGTCTTTACGGACGATCGGAATCCTGTGGATCTCTGGGGAGAACGGATCAACCTCGTCGATCGCAGGCACCTTCGGGAGTATTTCAGGGACGCCGGTTTCAGCTGGTAAGATCTCTCGGTGACAATAAAAAACCCGCCCGGCCTCAGTAGCCGGACGGGTAAACATGGCAACCTTTACAGCTACCCTGACACTTCTAACCTAGTTCCCTACCATGTAGAGACCAAAGTAATCGAGGACGTTGTCTATCGGGTTGGCGATACCCGTCTGTGTGCTGCCGGCAAAAAGCAGGCCGACGGCATGGGGGTTTGTCGCAACGTCTTCGACGAGCAGCGAGCCCGAGTCTCCGCCGAGGAGGAACTTCCTCCCCGAAATGACTATCTGGCCCGTGAAGTACTCGGTTGTCGACGCGCCGCCGCACTCGTCGGATCCGCCGACATTGAATGCGCCGTTGATCGCGCTTACCGTTCCACGGGTGAGACCCGAGGTGCGTCCGCTCTTCTTCACCAGCAGACCGACATAGGCATCCATCGTCGTGGCCGAGATCGTGCCGATCTCGTAGATGGTGCCTGTCGGATCGACCGTCCCGGGAATTACCTGGGCGATCGCGCAGTCGATGTTGAGGTTGTCCTGGCACCACTGCGTCAGATATCCCACATAGTCGGCCGGGAGATCCTGGCAGTTGACGTCGATCAGGCCGGGCTGGTTGATTTCCTGTCCGACTTCGGCGACATCGGGATCGTTCGCGCTCGCGGCCTGGTCGCCGGCGAACACGTGCTTGTTGCTCAGCATGTACTGAGTTCCGACAGCGTCGCGGAGCAGGGCTCCGAGGGTACCGCTGCAGCAGTACGGATAGGCGAAGTCCTTGCTGTTACCGCCGGAGACTCCCATGGGAATCGGCCGAGGGTAACGGGCAGTGTGACCGGAGGTACTTCCGCCTCCGCCGCCCCTGAGCATCTTGATGCGACCCGAGACGACCCTTACTACGGGAATTCCCTCGATCGATGCGGGGACTCCCTTGCCGCCTCTCTCGGATTCGAGATAGACCATGATCGCAGGATTGCCCTGCGAATCAAGACCTGTAGCGGTACCAACGACGGTGGGATCGGACAGCAGACCGGAAGTGTGGCGGTTCTGCACGTCCATCACGCTCTGAATAATGGGATTCGACCTGCTTAGCAGGACTTCACCCTGGCCGGCGGCCGTTGTCGGAGAACTTATGTTCTCGCCCGTCTCGGAACAACCGAAGACAAGAGACAGGGCGACGAGCATGAGAACCCCGGAGAGCCACCGAGCCGGAACGCGTGGGAAGTGGTTCATCAAACCCTCCTATGGAAAGGGTTGTGGAGTGAGGTGAATTAATAAGGTAGTATACCGGGAACCTGACAATTCCTGTCAACCAATTTAATCCAAACAAGTAACACCGCATTGTAATGAGAATGAATATCATCTAAATGCCCACTGTTTATGTATGATATTATTTATGGACAGTCGGTCGTAGTTTTTATTATCCTTGATACCTCATCGATCGATCATATCAACTATGGAGGACAATCCTGTTTATCGTTTGACAAAAGTATATTTTCAGTAGCAGAATCATTTTCTTAGTGGTCAATAATTCCGAAAAGGAGAATCGCATGAGAAGCACATCGACCTTTATCACTATTACTATCCTCTTCCTCCTCACGGCATTGTCCGCAGTAGCGGGCGAGGTGGAGGGAAAAATCGAAGAGGCGCAAAAACTCTCGAACAGCGGTGATCTTCCCGGAGCTGTAGCCCTGCTCGAAAAGGTCGTCGCCGAACACCCCGAAAACTCTGACGCCTTTGCATATCTCGGCCTGTATACAGGCATGGGCGCCGGCCAGGCAGCGGACTACGAGGAAGCGGGAAGGCTGATGATGCTCTCATTCGAAAGGCTCGACAAGGCCGTCAAACTCGATGAGGAGAATCCCCGGGCATGGCTGTTCAGGGGGATCATGGGTATCAATGTGCCCGGCTTCCTGGGAAGGCTCGACGCCGGCATAAACGACCTCGAGCATGCGGTCGAGCTATATTCCGCCTCTTCCTCGCCCGAAGCGGGCGAGGAACTTGTCACCTCGCTCACGACGCTCGCCGAGGGACATAGAAAGAACGAGGATCCTGCCGGCCAGAAAAAGGCTCTGGAAAATATTGTCGAAGTCGCTCCAGGCACTGAGGCTGCCGAATCAGCGAAAAAGCAGCTCGATGAGCTCGGTGAGGTCGAAGAGAAGCCCGAGATCGATACCGGTCTAATTATGCCGAAAGAGGGGGACAGCGAAGACGTCCTTGCGATAAAGAAGTCACTCGAGAAGGATCCCGGTGACACTGCACTCCTCCTCCAGCTTGGAGAGACCTACTATCAAGAAGGTTCGTTCGTTAACGCCAGAGAAGTGCTGAAGGCCTACACGTCGCTCGACAAGAACAGTGCCTCAGCCTTCAAGATGCTCGCGCTTTCTGCTGCCCAGGTCGCCGAAAAGGGGTACGACGAGAATATCTACGATGACACCAATTATCTTTCGGTTATAGCATTCGAGACGATGGCAAGCCTTGACAAGGCAGTCGATCTCGCCCCGGACGACCTCGAATTGAGACTGATGAGAGGCACATTCGGCCTGCTTATGCCTTTCTTTCTCGGAAAGCACGATCAGTCGGTCGCAGACCTCCAGATGGTCACCGAGGGTGAAGCCCCCGATTCAATTACAGCAGAGGCGCTTTTTTATCTCGGTTATGCCCGCCAGCGTGAGGCATTGAGATACTGGATCAAGCTTGCAAAAAAATATCCCGGCTCAGAAGGCGCGAAGCTCGCATTCAGTGAGATGCAACCCCAGGTGACTCGGCTCGATGATGCTGCATACGACACTCCATGCGTGAAGATAGACTTCGTGCTCGGATTTCAGGATGAGCTCGCCCCGCAGACGGCCGTCTGGATCGAGGACGAACACGAGAACTACATCGCCACGATCTACGTCTCGGGTTTCGCGGGATATGTCAAAGAGAAGCAGGTGACCCTTCCCATATGGGCAACTGTCTCGAAGTTCGAGGGAATCGACGGGATCACCAGCGCGAGCATCGATATCGGACATCATATCTACGTATGGAACCTGAAAGACTACAGGGGCGAAAAGGTCAAAAAGGGCACCTACAAGGTGAGGGTCGAGACTTCCTACTGGCCGACGAATCTCTACCAGAACGTCGAGACTCTTATCAAGGTCGGGAAAAAGACGAACAGCGTGAAGATCGAGGAAGGCGACTTCATCCCTTATTTCGAGGTGACATACGTCAAGTAACCGAGGATTAAATCTCCACGCGCGACTTGCGAACAAACGCATCTCCCGCATATATTTCCCCGGAAATAACTAATTCCTGAATCATTCAGGAACATCTGAAGTATTCGGAACTACCGGGTCACGCAACAAGGTAAGACCAGAGTTCATATGAGAACTGAAATCACACGACTCTATCGCGGACTGTTCGTATTCATGCTGCTCCCCTCTTTCTTCGTAACGGCATCTGCCGCCGCACAGGAAGAGTTCGTGCCTGTCTATCACCCGGAACTGACGATCAGGCGGGCGGTGGGCCCGATCAAGCTCGACGGCGTACTCGACGACGAGGGCTGGCGCGGGGCGGCCAAGGCGGACAACTTCGCCGAGCACAGCCCCGGCGACCAGACACAGCCTGCCGTCGACACCGAGGTCTTAGTCACATTCGATGACAGGAACCTCTATGTCGCCTGGATCTGTTACGACGATCCCGGAGAGGTACGCGCTTCGTTCTGCGAACGTGACCGGATCTTCTCCGACGACAACGTGATCCTCATGATCGACACTTACGGAGAGGCGACCCTCGCCTACGAGATAGCCTCAAATCCACTCGGTATTCCCGGCGACCTCCTCTTCTCCTCCGCGCACGGAGAGGATATCTCCTTCAGCATGATATTCGAGACGAGGGGAAAGATCACTGAGTTCGGCTGGGTCGTCGAGATGAAGATCCCCTTCAGGAGCCTTCGTTTCCCCAACAGGGAAGACCAGGTGTGGCGTATAGACTTCTGGCGCAACCGCCCGAGGGAAGTCCGCTACCAGTATTCCTGGGCCGCCTACGACCGCGACGTCGACTGCTGGCCCTGCCAGTGGGGAACGATGCACGGGATCACAGGAATAAGTTCAGGAAAGGGACTCGAGCTCCTGCCCTCTGTCGTCGGACATCAGACGGGCGCTCTTGACGAAAACGGCCTCTTCCGGAACAACGAAGCAGAAGGAGAGCTTGGACTTGGTATAAAGTACGACTTCACATCTGAGATCTCTGCCGGCGTCACGTTAAATCCCGATTTCAGCCAGGTCGAATCGGACGCCGCGCAGATAGACGTAAACACTACCTTCGCCCTCTTCTATCCGGAGAGGCGGCCTTTCTTCCAGCAGGGCCGTGATATATTCAACACGGACTTCAACGCTATATACACCCGCTCGATCAACGATCCGTCGATCGCGGGTAAAGCGATCATGCGCAAGGGAGCGAACAACCTCGCTGTCATCTCCGCGTACGACGAGCATTCGATCGTCATCCTCCCCTTCGAGGAGGAGAGCGAATATGTCGCCAACGGCAAGAGTTTTTCCAACCTGTTGAGGTTCCGCCACGATCTGGGTGAAGGATCACACCTGGGCCTTGTCGCGACCGACAGGCGTTTCGAAGGCGGAGGTTCAGGATCACTGGCCGGGGTGGACGGCCAGATCCGCCTGACACAGAGCAACTCCATCGAATTCCAGCTGATCGCATCCCATACCGATGAGATAAACAATCCAGCGCTGACAGACAGCGCCTTCAACGAGAAAACCTTCGACGGGGGCAGGTACACCGCTGCCCTGGACGGCGAGGAGTTCTGGGGACACGCCTTCCAGGCCGAGCTCGGCAGAAGGACCGCAAACTACTGGCTCGAGGGCAGGTACATGGAACGGAGCCCGACCTTCCGCGCCGACAACGGTTTCGAGCCGCAGAACAACGACAGGGTCGGCATGGCCGAGATCGGCGGTATCAAGCGATTCGAAGACAACAAGGTCATGGAAAACATCAACGGTAACTTCCATCTCGGCAGGAAGTGGAACTTCGAAGGGGTCCAGAAGGACGAATGGGCGATGCTCAGCTTCGAACTGAAATTCCGCGCTGCCCAGACGGGGATTCACAGCCGTTTGATGAGAAGCAACGAACTCTTCGGAGGCACACAGTTCGACGGGATCTGGCTCGCGCATACCTGCTTCCGCACTCAGCCCTGGGAGGCACTGAGATTTGGCGCAAACTTCGATTACGGTCACAGGATCGCACGGAATTATCTCGTCATGGGTACGGAGACTAACTACGGGGTCTGGGCAGATATCAAACCTGTCAGCAGGCTCCTCTTCGCCGTCAATTACCGCCGCATCTTCAGCGACGATCTTGAGACCGGCGAGAGGCTCTTCTCGCAATCGATATTCCGCCTTCGGACCGACCTCCAGATGTCGCGCAGGTTCTCCTTCAGGCTGATCACCCAGTACAACGACAGGTATCGAATCTGGGACTTCGACCCGCTGCTCACCTACAGGGTCAACTCGCTTTCGGTCTTCTACATCGGCTCGACCTATCACTACAGGGAATATGCCTTGACCGAGAGCAGTCTCGAGGACTGGCGCCTGTCATCGAGGCAGTACTTCCTCAAGTTCCAGTACCTTTTCCAGCTCTGATAGTGAAAATTCATCCATCCGGCCGATAGTTCTGTGATACGATTCATCCACGGAAACCTTTATCCAGGGGTGGTCTTATGAAAAGGACACGTCGTGATTTCCTGAAATCGAGCCTGGCATGCGTGACCGCTGCGGCCCTTCCCTCCTGCTCGAACGACGGGAAGGGACAGATCGAGAAAAGCCCGAAATATCCACTGGTGAAACGTACCCTTGGCAGGACCGGGATCGAGATACCGATAATCAGCATGGGGGCAAAATCCTGGGACAAGTCTCTCTACTATGCCGCAATGGGATCGGGGATCACGCTGCTCGATTCAGACCACATGTACCGCGGGGGCAGGCACGAGAAACTAGTCGGGAAGGTCCTTAAGAAACGTCCCCGCGAATCGATGGTCGTATCCACGAGAATAAATATCAGGACGGACAGAGGGACAGGCATGTATCCCTCAGGAACAACCGGAGAGGAGTTCCTGAAACCGTTCGAGAAATGCATATCGAACCTCGGCGTCGAGTATCTCGATATCCTCTCTCTGCACAGCGTCATGAGCGTCAGGGAGGCTGTCTTCCCCCCAGTCCTTGAAACCTTCCAGAAACTCAAATCGTCCGGCCGGACGAGGTTCCTCGGCGTCTCGGTCCACGGCTACGAACCGGACGTTATAAGGGCGGTCGTTGACTGCGGCATCTACGACATCATATTCATCTCGTACAACTTCAAGCAGCGTCACAGGGAGGAGATCAGGAAGGCGATCGCATATGCCGCCGGCGCCGGACTGGGGATAATCGCGATGAAGACCCAGGCCGGTGCGTTTCTCGACAAGGCACGGACACAACCCGTCAATCACCGTGCAGCGGTCAAGTGGGTCCTTAACGATACAAACGTCCATACAGTTATTCCAGGCTTCAACAATATCGAGCAGATGAATATGTTTCTGTCGGTCATGAACGATCTGGAACTTACCCCCGAAGAGGAAGCCGACCTCGCCTCGGCAAGGATGCAGGACGGCCTCTACTGCCAGCAGTGCGGCGAATGCGTCGGGCAGTGCCGGTACGGCGTGGAGATACCCTCGTACATGCGCGCGTACATGTACGCCTACGGCTACATGAATCCGGGGCAGGCCAGGGATACGATTGCGGATATCTCTCCGGACGTCCCTTCGTGCGGCAGCTGTACTGACTGTACCGTCTCCTGCGCAATGGGATTCGATGTCAGGGACCGTGTTCTCGATATCGCGCGTGTGCGAAGCGTTCCTGAGGATTTCCTGAAAGTCTAGAATCACAATCGAGGCATCAATCGAAAGGTGAACATGCGTTCTGAAGTCTGGGCTCTCTTGACGGCCGTCTGCTGGGCAGTCGGATCTCTTCTCGAGAAGCGCGGAGTGAAGCTCGGAGGCCTCTCTCCCGTGATGGGAACGGCGATCCGCACTGCGTTCTCCCTCCTGCTTCTCTCTTTCCTGTCGTACCCCTTCTGGCACCAGCTGAAGACCGCCGGACCGAAATCAATCTCACTGATTGCCATCGGCGGGGGATTACTCTCGGGATGCCTGGGGATAATCTTTCTCTATACGGGCCTGAAGAACGGAAGCCTCTCTACCGTGATGACGATCGCCTTCTGCTTCGCGCCTGTTCTGGGAGCGGTGCTCGGGTATTTCTTCCTCAACGAAAGGCTGTCGCCTATCCAGGTGACGGGGATAGCGCTGTGCGTAGTCGGCGCCGCGATGACGGTCTATTTCAGGGGCAGCTGAGTCCTCGCCTAACCCCTTATCATGAGACTGTAGGTCTCCTCAGAGCTGCCTGAGACTCGCTGGATACGAACGTGTAAGTACCCGCTGTTGTCTGTCGCTCCATCGCAATTGATCATATCAAAGATGAGTTCACCAATGCCTGTTACTGTTGCTGACGTGGTAAACATGTCAACCGATCCGGTACATTGAAAACTTGCCGCTATCGAACAGGTTATCCCATCGGGCAGCCGGATGATCACGACGGGATCAAAAACACAGCCAAGGACATCAGTCTCAGTTATCTCTACGCTGAACCAGTCCTCATCGTCGTCCGGGCAGATCGTCGGGTTTATCGAGATCGAATCCGCGGCACAATCGGATATGCTGCCGAGATCGTAGGACTCATCCTCACCATCATTAGGTTCCCAGGCATCCTTCGCACAAGTAATAGGATCTGTAGGTGTCTCTTCGTCATCGCTGCAGGCAAAAACCAGGGAAAGCATAAGAACGCTGACAAGAATCATGACCCGCTTCATTTTAGATCCTTTCATTTTTCCGGTGCCAGTCGGATCTGGAGGTTCCAGCTATCATCGTCAGCCTTGACACCACCACCGTATAGTGCGCCGAAAACCGCCAGCGCACCGGCAATCGCAAACGCGCTATCCTCGTTCCACGCACCCGCCATCTCCCCGAAAGCACCCGCCATGAATCCGGCCGTCGCTCCCATCCCCGCGCCCTTGAATGTAGACTGCATCTTTGAGAGCCGGTAGACCTCGAAACCGGAGAGATTGGGTGTTTGTGCCTTGCCAGGAATCGAGAGGGAATAATCAATCTTTGTGTGATAATACCGCGCCGGCAATGTCAGGCAGGATGGCCTGGGTTTCACGACTATTGTATCCACCCTTGCGCTGTCAGCGATCCCCTGTCCTGAGGCGGGCAAGGGCAGGATCACTGATAGTAGAAAAAGAATGGCTGCGATCCGGTGCATACGCGATACCTCGCTTATTCGATATTGATTATCACATATCCACGCAAGGGTCTCAAGCCCTGACTTTACCTGTTTTCTATTGTCGACGGAGTCATTTGTCCGGATAATAGCCTCATGACAGTTTGAAGGTCTCAGGGATATGGAGGTTCCGTGATACATATAGCAGGATATTCGATAAAAACACTCTCCCGTATACTGATAATCCTGCTGCTCGCCATGTCCGTAAGTCTGCCGGCAGTATCCGCTGAAGAAGAATGGGAAAGGCTCACGGCCGAATCATTCGAACTCTTCCGCCAGCGACAATATGATGATGCAATACGGGTCTCCAGGGAGGCGCTGACAACCACCGAGAAAGCCTTTGGGCCACATCACCCTAATGTCGCCAAGTCTATGAACAATCTCGGCGCGATGCTCTCGAAGCATGGCGATGTCGCCGAAGCGGAACGCCTGTTCACCGGTGCCCTCGATATTCTTGAGGAGTCCCTTGGAAAAGACAACCCCGGCACGGCGTCCACCCTCAACAATCTCGCTGAGCTCTATTCCGACCTGGGGAGATACGAAGAGGCTGAACCTCTCTACATGAGAGCGCTCTCGATCAGGGAAAAGAAACCGGGTGAAGATCACATGGACCTGATCACAACCCTCGATAACATAGCGGTCCTTTATGTGAGAATGGACAGGTTCCGTGACGCCGAAAAGCTCTATTCCAGGGTCATGGAACTGAGGGTAAAGTATCAGGGAAAGGACCATCCCGATACGAAAGCAACAACAAATAATCTTATTCAGTTGTTTATCCGTGAAGGGAATCTATACAAGAGTCAGGATAGACTCGATGAGGCTGCTGCTGCCTACGATAAAGCTCTGGGCATGATGAAGGGCTCCTTACCCCTCCCCGCGCCTGCTGAATTCGCCTCGCTGGTCGAGACACTTGCTGTCCTGAGTGTCCGGACAAACAACCTCGAGGAAGCGATCTCTTTTTATGAAGACCTCAACAGCTATAACGCCGGACTGCACGGAATACGTTCCATAGAGTATGCGCGATCGACAAGGGATCTCGCCCGGGTTTACATCAGGATGGAGCGATACGAGCAAGCCTTCCCATTGTATGAATCAGTTGTAGAGATCCAGAGCGAAAGGCTCGACAGCGACGACCCGGAACTCATAAGATCGATGACAGAACAGGCCTCAGCCATGACCTCCCTCGCAAAGTCATATCTCGATTCAGGCAGGACCGCCGATGCCGTTCCCCTCTTTGCCGGAGAGATCGAGATCCGGAAGAAAACAGGAAAAGCAGACGATCCTTCACAGGCTGTAAGAATGAACAACCTCGCCGGCCTGCTCGTCGAACTGGAAAGGTACGAAGAGGCCTTACAGTACTATTCAACAGCCCTGGAGGTCCTGAAGAGATCTCCGGACAGGGGAAAATCCCATAAGACGCTTATCCTTAAGAATATGAGACAACTCTACAGCCTCACCGGTGATCTGGAAAAAGCTGCCGCCATCGACAGTATGCTGGCCGGGCCCTCTGACGGCCCCTGAGCCTTCCCACACTCTCCGAAATTCCTGTTGCGCCATACCGGATTTTCTGAGACAATCCGCGAGCACATTTACTTGTTTCTTTATGTGAATAAACGTTTTTATGACTCTCCACTTCTATGGATAGCGAGGTGAAGGAATGGTCAAACGAGTCGCTATTGTCGGCCTCGGGACCACGGGATTCCGTCCCGTCACGCCCGATGTCTCATTCCGCGAGCTGATCTTCGAGGCAGCCCGCAAGGCATACACCGACGCCGGTATAGAACCGAGCGAGATCGACGGGTTCATCACGACGGCGGAGGACTTTCTGGAGGGGTACTCGATCGCCGACGAGTACTGTCCCGACCAGATTGGAGCGGTCCTCAAGCCAACGCAGACGATTCCGGGCGATTTCATCCATGGGCTGGCCACCGGCTATATGATGATCATGACCGGAGCTTACAAGACGATCGCTATCGAGGCCCACAGCAAGGCATCAAACATGATGAACATCAGCGAGCTCTTGGGATTCGCGCAGGACCCGGTATACAACCGTCCTCTGCGAGAGACTCCGCATGCAGTAGCCGGTCTCGAGATGACGAGATATCTTTTCGAGTCGACCACCTCTTCCGAACAGTGCGCTCAGGTCGTTGTAAAGAACAAGAAGAACGCGATGCGCAATCCATACGCTGCGTTCGGCGCCGATCTCACGGAAGTCGACGTCCTCGCATCTGAACCGATCTCCCTCCCGCTGCACAGACTCGACATAGCGCCCCACGCGGACGGGGCAGTCGTCATAGTGCTGGCCGCTGAGGATATGGCAAGCGCCATGTGCGAGACCCCGATCTGGATCGAGGGCCTCGGCTGGTCTACCGACACGCCGACTCTTGAGATGCGCGACTGGGGCGACGCGGCATACGCCCGAATGTCGGCGGAGATGGCCTACAGGATGGCGGGGATCGAGGATCCGGTAGCGTTGATCGATTTCGCGGAGATATGCGACGAATACTCCTACAAGGAGCTCCAGCACATGGAAGCGCTGAAGCTCTGCATGCCCGGCGAAGCTGGTTTCATGCTCGAAAGCGGAGCCACTTCTTACCAGGGCGAGCTTCCAATTAACATTTCAGGCGGCGCGCTCGGCGTCGGGCACCTCTTCGAGGCATCCGGCGCACACAAGATACTCGAGCTCGTCGAACAGCTTCGCGGCGAAGCGGGCGCCCGGCAGATCCCCGACGTAAACGTCGGCCTTGCTCAGGCCTGGCGCGGTGTTCCGACTGCCTCAGGAGCGGTCGCTATCCTTTCGAACATGTAGGAGGTCTTTTGCGATGGGAATGAGGAAAGTAGCAATTGTGGGAGCCGGCATCACGAAATTCGTGCGCCGCGCGCAGGAGACGGGAAAGGAACTGTCCTGGCAGGCCTCTAAAATGGCCCTCGACTCTTGCGATCTCACTCTCGACGACGTCGACATGGTCACGCTCGGCACAGCGCCCGACGCTTTCGACGGCGTACATATGAAGGGTGAGTATCTAGCCGACGGAGCGGGCGGTATCGGCAAACCGTACATGCGCCATTTCGTAGGCGGCGGCACGGGTGTATTCAGCCCTATACACGGCTGGTTCCACGTGGCAAGCGGCATGGCCGATATCTGTCTCGTCGTTGCCGAGGAGAAGATGTCAAGTTGTTACCCGCACCCGGCGGGGGCATTCCTGACGATCTTCGACCACACGACCGAGCAGCCGCTCATGCCGACACTGATCTGGATATTCGCCCTCGAGATGAACCGGTACATGGAAACGTACGGTATCACGAAGGCGGACATCGCCCAGGTCTCGGTAAAGAACAAGCTCAACGCTATGGATCATCCCTCGGCGCAAGTTGCCGAGAAGATCACCGTCGAGGACGTGCTGAACAGCGAGACTCTCTGCTGGCCGGTCAACCGACTCGATATCTCCCCCGCCTCCGACGGCGCAGCGGCTATAGTGCTCGCCAGCGAACGCGTCGCCCGACGACTTACAGACAAGCCGGTCTGGATCGACGGTGTGGGACACGCGATCGATACTGCGTACTGGGCCACGCGCGACCTCTCTTATCCTCGCTACGTCGAGACAGCGGCGAGGCAGGCTTACGAGATGGCCGGCATCAAGGAACCCGACAAGGAGATCCATATAGCCGAACCGTACGATCCGTTCGATTACAAGGAACTGCACCACATGGAAGGACTGATGCTCTGTCCGCGCGGCCAGGCTGCACAGCTGACCGCCGACGGAGTCACGGCCCGCGACGGCAACATGCCTATCTGCCCATCGGGCGGCGCCCTCGGCGTCGGAAACCCGATCGCAGCCACCGGCCTGATGAAGATCATCGAGATCTACCTTCAGCTCCGCGGTGAAGCGGGCAAGCGCCAGGTACCAGGCAATCCACGCTGCGGGCTCGCTCAGGCGTGGGGTGACCTCATGCAGATGGGTACCGTGGTCGTTATGAGAAGCTAGTACTTCGAACGGAACGAAAAAGGAGTATAAGAGATGAAACTCGAAGATTTTGAACTGAGGGGGACCAACCTGAAGTCCTCCGACTTCAAGAAGGGCAAGGTGCTCACGACCGAGTGGGAGCCCAATCTCAAGTACGCCTGGGATAACGGCGTCGCTATCGGACGCTACCTAGCGGAACTCGGAAAGGGCAGGATCATCGCCAGGACTTGTTACAAGTGCAACCGGACTATGCTGCCGCCGCGGATGTTCTGCGAGCTGTGCTTCCGCCCAACCGACGAGTGGACATTTGTAAAAGACACAGGCGTTATCAACACCTTCAGCATCGCGAAGGTCAACTGGGACGCCTCGAGGCGCGGACCTAAGGAGCCGCCGCTGCTCCCCGCTGTCATAGAGATCGACGGTGCGTCAAAAGGCATGGGAATAATGCATATGCTCGGCGAGGTAGATCCCAAAGACCTCAAGATCGGCATGAAGGTAAAAGCTGTCTGGAAAACGCCGGAGGATCGCACCGGCGCGATCACAGACATCCTTTACTTCAAGCCTGCTGCCGCGAAAAAGAAGACAAAGAAAAAGGCCGCACCCAAGACCCGGGGAAAGAGGTGAGATAAGCATGGCAATTACCGAGAAGATAACAAACACTACGACTCCTACCTTCTGGGAAGGAGCCATTCCCGTCCGCTACGTTTACACGTTCGGGCTGGCCGGCGAAAAATTCTTCCGCACCGTCAAGGACAAGGGCACTTTCCTCGCAACGTACTGCGAGGACTGCGATATCTCCTTTGTCCCCCCGAAGATCTATTGCGACCGCTGCTTCAATGAGCTCGATTCGTATATAGACGTCGGTACAATCGGATACGTCGAGACGTTCACCCTTTCGTTCCGCAATATGGACGGATCGGAGAAGGAGGCCCCGGAGCTCCTCGCGATGGTCCGCATCGGGGACACCGACGGAGGGCTGATCCACTACCTCAAGGGTTTCGAGGTCGATGAGATAGGGATCGGGATGCCCGTCAAGGCGGTATTCAAACCTAAGGCACAGCGGAAGGGTTCAATAGAGGATATTATCGGATTCGGTCCACTGAAGTAGAAAGCACGAAACACGAGAACCTGCCGGCGCCGCGTATAGACGTGGTGCCGGCTTTTGCATTGTGAGGGTTCAGCCCTTACTGTTATATTCGGTCTCATGGTTGCACAGATGCAAAACAGCAGATCGACATGCATACATGTCATTCATTCGCTTGAGTACGGAGGAGCGCAGAAGGACCTCTATTACTACGCGAAATTTCATGATCGGGACAAATATCAGCTTGAAGTCATCTCGTTTTACCCTGATGGGGAGATGATTCCGGTAATAGAGGATCTCGGCATAAGGGTCCACGTCCTCGGTACCCGTTCAGCCGACCCGCGGAGCATCACCCGTCTCTGGAAGTATTTCAGACAGCATAAAGTTGATATCGTGCACTTCCACAGTTACCTGCCTGTGTACAGCGGCGTTCCAGCAGCAGAACTCGCGAAGGTTCCAGTCAAGGTGGTGACCGAGCACAGTGTCTATACTGGAAAAACCGGAGGGCGATTCAGCGATATCGTATATTTCAATCTCCGCAGAAGGCTCGACATGGTGATCGCC
This sequence comes from uncultured bacterium, assembly GCA_965371515.1. Classification (GTDB taxonomy): domain Bacteria; phylum Krumholzibacteriota; class Krumholzibacteriia; order Krumholzibacteriales; family Krumholzibacteriaceae; genus JAUWCL01. Next base: position 38,470 of record CBDUYR010000015.1, read on the forward strand.
TGCTCGCAGCAGGTCAGGGAGTCACACCGGGACAAGGTCGATCCGGACAGGATCGTCACCATCGTCAACGGAGTCGACCTTGATCACTTCGACAATGCTCATTCAGATATAAAAAGAGATCCGGATATCTTTCATATTGGGACTATCGGCAGTCTGACCCAGCCGAAGGGCTACTCGAATCTTGTCGAAGCAGTAAGGTTGCTTTTGGAGAGGGATATTCCCGCCAGGCTGACTTTCGTAGGCGACGGCCCTCTCAGGGAAGGACTCGAAATCCAGGCCGGGCAGTCCGGTGTCGGAGACAGGATCGTTTTCGCCGGAAAGACGGCCGACGTGATGGATTTTCTTCTCCGATTCGATGTCGTCGCGGGCTCATCCCTGCGTGAGGGCCTTCCCCTCGCTATACTCGAGGCTATGGCCGCCGGGAGACCAGTGGTTACGACTGATGTCGGCGGAAACAGAGAAGCGGTCATAGACGGGGTGACCGGGCTGCTTGTTCCTCCAAGTAATCCTCGGGCCCTTGCCGGTGCGCTCGAGAGCCTCTGGAGGGATGAAGAGAAACGCGCATCGATGGGCCTGGAAGGAAGGGCCCGGGTGGAGAAGCTTTTCTCCGCAAGTACGATGGTGGCAAAAACCGAAAAGTTATACCAGTCGATCATCGAATCGAATTCCGGAGGGCCGGACAACCATGCATGATTCCAGACGGATACTTGTCCTTGCCCCGCTCCCCCCTCCCATCGGGGGCGATACGATGACCTCCAAGAGGCTTATCGAGAGCAGGTACTGGGAAAAAGCCGGATTCGAGATCGAGTGCATCAACACATCCCCGGGGGAAGGCGTCAAAACAACGGAGGTAAAGCGTTCATGGAAAGACCCGGGCCGCGCCCTCAGGATCATGGGAAAGCTTGCCTCCAGACTTTCCCGAGCCGATATCGTTCTACTCTGGGCTAACAGCAGCTTCATAGTCTCTCTCGGCATCCCCGTCATGCGACTTATACGAATGACAGGCAAACCATATATCGTCAAGCCGTTCGGCTCGATGCTGGCGGACAGGATCGACGCACTCGGAGCAATGCGAAGAAAAGAAGTCGTCTCGCTGCTTAACAGGGCCGGGCATGTCCTTCCTGAGACCCGGATGCATGCCGACGAACTCATAAACCGTGCCGGCCTCGATCCGGACCGGATTGTTCTCTTTCCCAATATGCTACCGGATAAATTGATCCTCGACGAGCGACCGAAAAGAACGTTTTCAGGCAGGTGCATATTCATCGGCCAGGTAAAAGCGGAAAAAGGCATATTCGATATCATCGAAGCGCTGAGGAGCAGGAAGGATTTGAGCTGCGACTTCTACGGCCAGATAATATCCAGGGACAACGATAAATTCTTCAATGAGATCGATTCATGTCCCAATTGCCATTACCGGGGTACCCTCTCGAACGAAGAGATCCTGGGAGCTCTGGACAGGCACGATGTCCTTCTGCTTCCCACCTACCATCAAGGTGAAGGGTATCCGGCTGTCATCCTCGAGGCTTTTGCCGCAGGGGTCCCGGTCATCACGACTGAATGGAAAGCGATCCCTGAACTTGTCAAGGATGGCAAGAGAGGCATCCTGATCCCGCCATCTTCCCCGGCACATATCACAGAAGCCCTGGACCTGCTCGGCAGAGATGAACAGTTGTACGATTCTCTCGCGGAGAACGCGCATGAATACGTAAAGGGATTTTCAGAAGAGAACGTGATCGGCAGGACACTGATCGATCTTGTTTTGCCTTCTATTCCGCGGGGATGATCACCGGATATATGGATTAAACTGACGACGCCCCATCGATGATGGGGCGTCGTTTTCTCGTGTATTCAGTTTCCGGCTACTCCGTCAGCCTGAATACAACCTTATCCAGTTCTCCGGTATACGGGAAGTGGTTCTTTACCGAATACTTGTTACTCACGGGAGTTCCAGCATCTATCCCGACATCGAAGGTCTCCGAGAGTGAAAATGTCGAGATGTGCATATCGGGCAGCTCGACCTCGCCTACCTTCTTGTCGTTGATGTAGAGCTCGCCCTTGCCGCCCGGGAGGCCTTCCGTGACGCCACCGGTCTCGATAAAGACAAACTTGATCTCTACCCTGCCGGTGCCGACAGGCGGCGACTCGACGGTGTAGTACAACCCGTTGTAGTAGTTGTAGTCATATATGACCCTGTTGTCCTTGATGAACAGTGTGTACCCGCCGGTGAACCCGCCGCAGGCGACTATGACTCCCTCTTCCTTCCCGGTCAGTTCAAGCGTGGTCTCGATCGTGTGCGACCGGCCCTTGACCGGCGCGGAGGCCTTCTCTGCGATCCGCCTTGCACCCGGGTTGTAGTAGACAAACTCCTTCCTGTCGCCGAAGAGGATGTCCTGCTGCTTCGCGATGCGCATGAGCATGTCATCGTACAGGGGATAGACGTTGTTCTCCCAGGCCAACTCATCCCAGCGTTTTTTCAATTCCTCAAGCTTCTCCGGATGCTTGTCGGCAAGATTTACAGCTTCGGAGAAGTCCTCGTCTATGTGATAGAGCTCCCAGACATCCTCCTCGAACGGTGCTATCAGGTTGACGTTCCAGGGCATCCTGCCGGCATGGATCGTGACAGCCTTCCAGCCATCCTTGTAGATCGCCCGGTTGCCGAACAGTTCGAAGTACTGCTCCGGATGCTCGGTCGGCTTGTCTGGTGCATCGAACGAGTATGCCATGCTGACGCCGTCAAGTTCCATCTGCTCGTGTCCGTCGAGTTCCTTCAGGAACGGAATTCCCGTGACATCGAGTATCGTCGGACCAATGTCGATGATGTGGTGGAACTGTTGGCGAACCTCGCCCTTTGCCTTGATCCCGGCGGGCCAGTGGATGACGAGGGCATCCTGTACCCCTCCCCTGTGGACGATCTGCTTGAAGTACTGGAACGGCGTATTGCCGGCAAGGGCCCATCCCGCGTGGAAGTGCGGATAGGTATCCGGTCCGCCCCAGTCATCGTAATGCGTCATGTTCGCATCGAAGGAGGTCTGCAGGCCGTTGAGAACGTACGTCTCATTGAAGGTTCCAGCGAGGCCGCCCTCGCCCGACGAACCGTTATCCGAGGTGACAAAGATTATCGTGTTGTCCAGGGTGCCTGTTCTCTCCATCGCCGCAAGTATTCTGCCAATCTGCTCGTCCACATGGGTAAGCATCGCGGCGAAAACCTCCATCTGGCGGGCATAAAGCTTCTGCTCCTCCTTATTCAGAGATTTCCAGGCTGGGATCTCATCCGCTCTCTTTGTGAGTTTCGTCCCCTTCGGGATGATCCCCATCTCGAGCTGCCTCTTGTGGATCTTCTTCCTCGCCTCATCCCAGCCCATATCGAACTTTCCGTGGTACTTCTCGATATACTCTGGCGGAGCCTGATGGGGCGAGTGCATAGCCACGGGTGCCCAGAACATCATGAACGGCTTGTCCGGAGAGACCGATACATGAGAAGTGATGTTGCGAATCGCCTCATCGGCCATCACGGTGCTGTAATGGTAGCCTGGCTTGCCCTCCCAGTCCTCCATGGGATAGTGATCCCGCCAGACCAGAGAACGGTAGTTATCCGCGTCGGCAGCCATGAACCCGTAATAGTGGTCGAATCCCTCGCCGCTCGGCCAGCGGTCGAAGGGACCGCTCTCGGAGACCTCGTAAAGCGGTGTGTGATCCCATTTGCCCAGAGCGTAGTTGACGAAACCGGCCTTCTGAAGGTGCTTCGCGATCGATTTTCCGCTCTCGGGCGGGAAGGCGTTGTAGCCTGGAAAACCCATAGCGGTGAGTGAATGTGATCCGAGACCGATGCGGTGGTGGTTGCGGCCGGCCATGATCGAGGCCCTCGACGGCGAGCAGAGCGCCGTGGTGTGGAAATTATTGTAGCGCAGGCCGTTTGCCGCGAGCCTGTCGATGTTCGGCGTCTCGCTCTGGCCGCCGAAGCAGTTGAGGTGCCCGAATCCTGTATCGTCCAGCAGGATTATCATCACGTTCGGCGTGCCCACAGGTGGCTTGGGCGATGAAGGCCACCATTCCTGCGACTCCTCATACGATTTCGAGATCTTACCCTTGAATTCCTGTCCGTACTTCTCGAATGACTCGTCCTTCTGCTCCTGGGCAGAGCATGCGGTCGAGACGAGAATACCGGCCGGGATCAGGCCGGTGATCAGAAGCTCTCTGCGCTTCATCGCTCTCTCCTTTCAATAGCCATAATCATCGCTCATGGCCATTTCTAGAACCTGCCAGAATTTGTAATGATTCCTGAATGGGTGAAGGCTAAACCGGTTCCTCGCTTACTGTCAATGTAAATCAATCTGAAACCGGCATTTGCGCTTTCTCCAACTCGAGCAGATACTGTTTCCGCCACAATCCGCCGCCGTATCCCGTAAGCCGTCCATCGGCTCCGATAACCCTGTGGCATGGTATTACTATGGCGATCCTGTTGTCGCCGTTTGCCCTCCCGACCGCGCGGACGGCTCCCGGACGCTTGATATCCCCGGCCAGCTGTTCATATGAGCGTGTCATGCCGTACGGTATTCGGCGCAGTCCGTTCCAGACCTGCTCCTGGAATTCCGTTCCGGGGACGACTATATCCACGGTGAACTCCATCAGTGAGCCATTGAAATATTCCTTCAATTCCCTCTCGATCCTGTCCAGATGCTCGTTTCTGCCAGGCGTGACTGTACAGTCCATCCTCTTCCTGAGCGTCCTGAGCTGGGTCTCCAGCATCCGCCGGTCGGCGAATTCGAGCAGGCAGAGTCCTTTGTCGGTTGCCCCCGCCACCATGGGTCCGAGAGGAGTGAGCATTCTGTTGATGAACATGTTGACGGCGCCCGAGCTCCTGCCCGGGGTGATATTGAATATCCTGCCGAATGCCTCCCTGAATCCACTGAGAGATTCGTAGCCGTGACCGAAAGCCGTCCGGGCCTGATCCTCACCATGCCTTATCCTCCCGATAGCCATACCCAGCCGGCGTGCCCTGAGGTATGCCTGGAATGTCATCCTGTGATGCTTCTTGAACCAGCGTCTCACCCTCACCGGATCGTACTTTAGCGAACGGAGAGCGGAGTCGGTTAGCCTCGCCGCTGGATCTTCCTCGACCTTATCGAGCAATGGTCTGAGCCAGGCCGGTGCGTCTCCCGCCGGCTCAAGAGGCCTGCAGCGCTTGCACGGCCTGTATCCCGCAGAGAGCGCAAAATCCGCCGAGGGAAAGAACTCCACGTTCCTGCGCAGTGGAGTCCTGGCGGGGCATGACGGGCGGCAGAATATTCCAGTTGTCTTGACAGCCGCCACGAAGATCCCGTCATATGTGCTGTCGCTCTCACTGAGAGCCCTGTACATCTCCTCTTCTCCGGGAAGGTCGATACCTGAAGGTTTCATTTCTCCCACGCCTCACTTTTTAATTCTTCATAAACATGCATAATGTAGTAATAATGTAGTCGCCTTATTCTCCATGTTCTACCGGAAAATGGACATCGATGTATGATATATGATAATAGACAATAGTCGGGGAAAAACTATTCAACAGGAAATCGGAGGACTTACTGATGGCCGATACAACGATCGATATAGCCTGGGATGAGAAGATGCGATTCAGCACCAATGTCAACGGGCACGACATGATCCTCGACGCGGATGAAAGCGTAGGAGGTGAAGACAAGGGGCCCCGCCCCAAGCCGCTGATGCTTGTGGCCCTCGGTGGATGTACCGGCATGGATGTCATCTCGATCCTCAGAAAGATGAGAGTCGATGTTGACGATTTTCATGTAAAGATCGAAGGCGAACTGACCGGGGAGCATCCCAGGTATTATCATAAAATACATGTAGTTTATGAGTTCAGAGGCAAGGGCCTCCCCATGGACAAACTGGAGAAGGCGATCAGCCTTTCAGAGGAACGTTACTGCGGAGTCAGCGCTGTTTACAGACAAGCAGCGGAAATGACTTCGGAAATCAGGATCATCGAAGATCCTGAGTGAAAGTATGAGCCCCTGACTTCATCGCATATGCGGCAGGTCGGGCATGCCTTCGTATTTCACGACATGCTCCGGCTTCCCGCAGTAGACGAAGCTGTTGTTCATGTGATTGCGCTCGTCGAGACCGATCCGCATGAACACGTCGGCCCAGGTCTTGAAATCACCGTATTCCGCGACGAGCGGATTTTCCATTCGCTGGTCCTCCAGCCCGGGATTATCCTCGACGAACTTCGCGTAGACATGCTCGGCGTGATCCTCGAACTCGGCGTTGAAGAGAAACGCCCCGCGGATATTCAGAACAGCCATGATACGCGTCATGATCACATAACCCGTAATCATGAACCAGGGGATCACGGGAAACAAGTACCACGGATCCTTGATACCGTCTTCCTTCATCTTCTCGTTGATCACGATGAGGTGCCAGTACTCGTTGTCCTGCGCCTCTCTCCCCCACTCCATGATGCCTTCGGCAAAAGCGACCTTATCCCTGTCCCTGTATATCCGCGTCAGGCGAGTATACTGGCGGATCTCCCACGACCTGTATGGGATACTGGCAAGCATCTCGATCAGCTTGGCCTTCGCCGGGGTAGTCTTCCTCCCCGTGACAAGATCCATCATGAGAAAGAATAATTTCGCCGCAAGGGAATATCTGTGCCTCGGCCTGGCGAGAGAGGCCTGCTGTTCCTTCTTCAGATCTATCTGCACTATTAATGCCTCCTGTAGAAAAATCGTTTATCAGTCAACAATATATAGTTTAGAATCGTTCTTATCAAGATGATACGCTGTGTAATATACACAGCGTATCACAAATTCATCTCCTGTCTGATTACACGCCCCCGGCGGAGCGGAATCCCGCATTATTACCCCTTGGGGAAGAGCATCTGCACCTGCAGGCGCAGCGACCAGTCCGGTCCGTAGTCTGGTGTAACGACGTTGTAATAGTACTGCGCCGAGCAGTTAAGCGGAATCTTCCCCGGCTTGAAGAGTTTCCCGATACCTATCCCGAACGGCACTGTCCACTCCTGGCCGTCCTCGGCTTCCCAGTTCGCCGTGATTATCGGCGCCGAGGTGAGATAGAATCCGGGGAAATTGTAGTTTATAAAATACTGGAGGAGCATCTAGTTTACATCGGGTGAGTCCGTGTCACCTGCATACGACCAGACATTATTACACAGCACTCCTACCACCCATGGACCGGGTGTCACGATGGGCAGGATGGTCCTCGTGATAAGCCTGCCCTCGTAGAAGGGCGCTACAGGCTGGATATTGAGGACGTTTGCCGTACGATTGTACGGCCCGATGTTAAAACTCGTATTGTTCTGCAAGGGTAGGCTGATCAGGTTCGCGATCGGATTCTGGGCCTTCTTGGCCAGGTCTTCCTCCGAATCCTGCGCATGACACGGCGCATCCCATATTCCTGATCCCAGAGCAGCGATCGCGCAGATACTTACGATCTTCCACCCTGAAATCCGCTTGTCATTCTTGATCACTCTCCTTTTCTGTTATTTATGCAACCCGGCCACCTTGGCCTTGGCGGTAAGAAACATTGCCTATATACGAGGAGCATATATAAACTGTCTGGAATAATTCAACCTGTTCTTTGAAAGCAATGGTGCCCCTGTAATCCGCTTCATTCACCATGGAAGAAATCAGACGTGGAATATTTTATATTTCGTGTTTTTTCTCGAGCCCCGAGCACGGATTCCCGTGAAACAGTGTCATGCTCATTTCCGGCGACTGGAAGACGGCCGTCCCAAGCGTGACGCCGTGCACGTCCCCTTCCGGATGGCGGCAGGGGCTGTAGGGCCGCCCTTCGTGAAGCGACAGGAGCTCGATTATCCCTTCGACGCCCGAAGGCTCCCCCCTATTCTCGACCGCCCTTGTGAGGACCTCCATCCGTGTCGTCGATGAGATGTAGGGAACGTCGTAGGGCCGCTCCCCCGATTCTCCACCTTCTACCATGGCGGGATGAAGGAAGTGGTTGGTGTGGATATAGAATCCTTCGACCTCCAGGATATCGTGCTTCTCCTCCGGCCAGGCGGCTGTCTCCACGGAAAGGATACGTCTCTCGCCGAGAGACACCAGGTTGTGGTGAAACGGGAAGGCCCTGCCCTTCATCGTCGCCAGCGAGACTGCATCTTCTAGACTCTCCGCCTCGAGTATGGCCCGGCTTATAAAATATCGGGGGATCCCGTCGGCGACCCTCCGCGGCTGGATGTAGTTCGTAGTCTCGACGATGCCATTCCGGTTCACCCCGGGACCGTTTCCGGGAAGAAGGCCCGGGTAGACGAAGGCGAGAAAAGTCATTCCGCTTGGAGGCGTGACCCTGACGAGAAACATCCTGCCTATGTTTAGATCGTTCCCGTCCTCGTTATGGACCAGTATCAGCCTGTCCCCTTCTTTGAGAGCGATCGTCGAACAACCCGGCGGATCCTTGAGCATCTTGATCTCGGACCTGCAGTTGAAGGCGAATAGATTCATGAGTGGGATCTCGAGCGATTCCGCCATCCCCTCGAGTTCTTCGACCAGATGCGGGAAAGCAGCACGGGCGTGAGAGAACATGCTCCCGATTTTCTCTTTCCCCTCCCCTTCGAGATAGTCAACGCTGTTCGGGTATTCCTCGGAATACGTGAAATAGCCTGTGATGCTTTCCTTCATGGCCGTCCCGATACGCCTGCCGATCTCGTAATGCGAACCACCAGCTTCTATGAGCGGGTAACCACCCTCGGGGACTTTGAGCACTCCCCTGTAGTCGGAGGAGGAGAAGCCGCAGCCTGACAAAGGCAGCAATGCCGTTCCTGCCGCTACGGCTAAAGAATATTCCAGGAATTCTCTTCGGGAATACTTGTTCATGGCGACGACCCTTCCATGTGTCACATCAACATAGAACAGGAGTGTTGGGCGAAGCAGGACTCAGTTCCGCGCGCCTGGTGTCAAAGTAGCGGAGATCGATCAAGACGGAACACTCAATTACCTATTCCAACCGTGATCGCCATTGACGCGCTCTTCGACCAATCAGTCCCCGAATCCGAGGTGCCCCATGTAAACGCGTCAAATCCTCCATCCTGATACGGGAAATAGAGCTCTGTCTTGTAGATGGCGTCCGGTACCAGGGCGCAGTACCAGACACTGGAGAGTGACGAGGTGTGACAGATGCTTGTTTCCATGATATTGCAACCCTCACCAGTCGGACAGTTCTCCACTATGATATTGTCGAAAACTGACTCCGCCCCACAATAGTATATTCCCCTCAGCACCATGACAGTCAAGCCTGTCTCATCATGGATGAACAGTTCATAATCGACTCTTCCCCTGCACGCCAGTACGCGAGAAGTATCCTCAATCGCTACCATGCTCCCACTAGGCTGGACCTGCGAATAGTTTCTCGTCAGCAATCCATTACAATTGTCGCACGGAAAATCGCACCCGCCACCGCCACCCGTCCCGTGCCCGATGAAGCTTACGATCATATTATTAATCGAGCTGGTAAAGGCATAGTCGTAGGTCAGGGAAGTGAAGATCGGCAGGTTATTGAACTGAACAATGACATCCTGACCGTCTTCCCATTCTCCATACCCCAGAGACATCTGTGGATGGAAAGTGTAGCTGAATGAATCGAAACAACCGTTCGGAGTGAAACGGGACCCTGAAACGGAAAATGTGTACTCTCCATTCGCATCCGTAGTCCCCGTCCACGTACTCGAATCCCTGTCCCAGCCGACAAAAATTGTGATACCTTCCTTCGGTGCTCCCGAAAAATCCATCACGGTAGCGACAAAAGTGACGATCGCCGCTTCCAGCGCACCTTCGGACGTTACCAGGTTAACGACACTGTTCGTGTTGGCGCCGAAATTGAAAACCAGTTCGCCGCAGTCCTCCATCCACTGGACCAGCTGAGGCCTATATATCTCCGGGTTCTTCACCAGACCGGAGTCAGTCCAGTCCAGCACTGTCCTCAGTATTGCCCGCCCCTCCTCATGCTTCCCTTCGCCGCAGAGGGCCACTCCACGGGCAGCGTAAGCCCTCGCCAGCCTGTCCATCGCATCGGTAAGCTGGCTCATTATCTCCTCGATTCCGAATCCGGCGGCCAGGTCGAAATACCTGCCCAGCACTCCCATCATAATCGGTCCGGGGTCTGCATCGGCATCCTGCACAGCGTCATCGACCAGGATCTGCAGGATCGGCCTAACACCGTTTATTGCCAGCAATACAAGATCGTCCCAGCCCGCAAGAGCCGCCTGCTGTGAATAGCTGAGAAGCTTCGCGATTTCGTCGATCCCGGGAAATCCTACCGCGTACTTGATCGTATTCGTTATCAGGTATTCGAGGAAATCGTGGTCATTCATGTCGTCCGTACCGTAACCGCTGAAATGGGTAAGGGTGCATGTCAGCGATGGGACGCCGGCATCGAAGACCGTCGGGATGATCTCGTAGAATAAAGACGCCGAATCTATCGACACTATGCTGAAGCCGTTATTGAGAACGCAGTCGAGCCCGCTCACGGGATAGGTTATGGTTAAAACTGCCGTCGAATCGAACTCCAGCCCCGCCGGCTCAAAGAGCGCCCCCTGGAGACAGTCGGAACTGTCCACAGCCGCCGAGTCTTCTATGCCGATCGTCAGCCGTGAGAGAGGCGTCACCGTTATCTCAGTCGTCGTCACCAGCGCGCCGGGATACACTTCCAGACTGTATGAGACTCCGTTGGAGCCGGTAGCCGTTACTGTCCCGCCTTCCTCCGGAGTAAGTGTCTCCGAGACCGCGTTGGCCGGTTCGGATGTATATGAGATCTCCAACCCCCGGTACTCATCATCCACCAAGTCTCCGACTTCAGGACCGGTACCGGAATCCGAGCAGCAGATAAAAGAGACCGCAAGAGTCATGAAAAGTGTGAAGAACAGGAAGATTCGCATGAGAAGACCCCCAAAAACTTCTATTGTGATATTTACGGAATCGCTGAAATGATTCTACCATACGGCTGATATATATGCAACAGCCTGACCTTCTCACTCTAAACTGGTACAGGGTCAGAGTTATACTCGAGCCAGGTGTGACGCCCTGCTACAATTGCGGTGACACCCATCCTTTTTTCTCGAACTCTCTTCTGGTAAGCCCGAACATTATTTTTGGCAGTTTTGTGAATGCGTACATTAAATCGAACGCAGAGAATATCCGCGCAGTGTATGACTTCCTGATAATCTGGCCAAACTGGCCGAAATTATAAAATTTGCTTCGTATCCTGTTACGTATCCGCCTCAGGTCCTTCAGGCTATACATGTCAGAGTACACCGGCCCCCCAACAGAATCACAGTAGTATCCGGGTGTATTCTCGACCACCTCTTTCAATGGAGAAAATTTTTCTACCCTCAGCTTCTGGAAACTTATCGAATCCAGCTTCAATTCTTTCGCAAACGGACCGATGTAGACCATCTCTTCTTCCGTCTCTCCGATATTGCCGTATATGAAATAGCCATGAATATAAAAACTGTGTCTGTTAAATACCTTGAATGCCTCTCTTACCTGCTGCTGTGTAAAACCCTTACTGAGTTGCTCTAGAATCTTGTCATGAGGCGATTCTATGCCGACGAGCAATATCTTGAACCCGGCCTTCTCCGCCAGTTCCAGAAGCCTTGGATGACTGGCGATTTCGATCCGGGTCTGGACAATGTATGTTTTCTTGATTCCGCTTTCTATGATCAACTCGCATAGTTTTTCGCTTCTCTTGGGATTAGTGAAGAAATTATCGTCACTGAACAAGACAACATCGGCCGTAATACTCTTTAGCTCTTTGATAACCGATTCAAGTGACCTCTCCGTATATTTTCTTTTCTGCCCGAGGGGATTCAAGCTGAATGTACAAAACTTGCAGTTATATGGACACCCTCTGGAAGTGAGTACAGTATCGAAGGTGAATCTGGCTATCTGAGCCCCATTCTGTATCCAATGGTAATCGTGTCTTCTCAGTGATCTGTCCGGCAAAGCAAAGTCCAGGACTTCCGGAAGTGCTCTGTTCTCGTTGTGTATAAATATTCCGTTCTCACGATACGAGATCCCGAGAATATCTTTATAGGAAACACCATTAACGAGTTCCCTGATTGTCTCTTCCCCCTCACCTCTAACGATGCAATCGATATTCGGGCATCTCTCGAGCAGAGCTTCAACCTCTTCTGTCGCCTTATGTCCCCCCACCACTGTGATAACTTCATCTGGCAATGCGCTGATAAGATCGCATATCTCGTTAAACTGTGAATCCCAGGTAATGCTTATGCATAAAATGTCTATCTCATTTTTAATAAAATCGGATAATACCTTGGCATCCTGATATTCCTTTTCGTATCTCAAATCAAGAAGGGTTACCTTTCCAACGAGGTCTTTCATGTTTGTCGCGATGTATTCCAGCCCCGTGGGAGGAAAGACTCCCATCGTTGCTGTGGAATCCCTGAAATACGGGTACAGGGCAAGGGCATGTTTATATGTCACTTTTTCAAATCCTTTATTTTAAGGTGCAGGGTCAGGAGGGCAAGCAGAAATCGCACGGCCGTACGATTTCCGGTGGTATCCTCCACTGCCCGGATGCTATCAATTGTCGGAGGACCTGTCAAGATTGAGGAATAACCCTTTTATGCCCGTGTATGGCCATAGGGCTTTTCCCAATCCGGTGCAGATGCACAAATCAGACTATCCAGCGGCGGGCCGGATAGTGTAGTATTCTTATCCAGACATCAAGGCTCATGCTTGCATGAATATCATACTGAAAATGATGTGTTAGGCGATAGTTATGATCGGCAAGACCATCTCCCATTATAAAATCCTTGAAGAGCTCGGTCAGGGCGGAATGGGTGTTGTCTACAAGGTCTATGATACAAAGCTCGCTCGTACTGTGGCGCTGAAATTTCTCTCTCCACAGATACTTGGATCAGAAGAGGAAAAAGCCCGTTTCATACACGAAGCCCGTGCAGCGGCCTCATTGAACCATCCGAATATCTGTACGATCCATGAAATCGATGAACATGATGAACATCGATTCATAGCGATGGAGTACATCGAGGGGGAAAGCCTCAAGGATCGAATCGAACGAGGGCCTCTCAAGCTGGAAGAGGCCGGGAATATTGCCCTCCAGATTGCGAGCGGCATGAGCGAGGCTCATAAGAAGGGAATCGTTCACCGTGACATAAAGTCCGCCAACATCATGTTCAACGAGCGTGGAGATGTGAAGATCATGGACTTCGGCCTGGCGTGGTCGCCCGGCAGGGCACAGCTGACAAGAGCGGGAACCACACTGGGCACTGTTGCCTACATGTCCCCGGAACAGGCTCGAGCCGAGGAGACGGATAAAAGGACAGATATATGGTCTCTCGGTGTTGTGCTCTACGAAATGGTAGCCGGCCGACCACCTTTCACGGGCGATTACGAACAATCGATCATCTATTCGATACTGAACGATGAACCGGAACCGCTGACGGCAGTGAGAACCGGCGTGCCGCCAGAGCTCGAGCAGATTGTCTCGAAGTGCCTTTCCAGGGATCCCGCTGAAAGGTATCAAACTGCAGCGGATCTTGCGGCCGACCTCCGGCGAGTTCAAAGGTTAGGATTAACTCAGGGCTGGCAGACACGTGTAGAAGAAGCGAAAAGCCGACGAATCAGGTCAAAAAGACAGAAGCCACTTATGAACCGGCGTCTCTGGTTATTTTTATTGATCGTCCCCGTGCTTGCAGCCATCACGGTAACCATCATTGTGCCCCGCTATTTCCATTCGGCAGAAAAACAAGCCGTTCCAGATAGGATAATGCTTGCCGTTCTTCCATTCGAAAATCTCGGGCCTCCGGAGGAGGAATACTTCGCCGACGGGATCACGGAAGAATTGACCGCCCGGCTGACGAGGATCGAAGGGCTGGGAGTCATCGCTCGAACGAGTGTGATCCGCTACAAGGAGACCGAAGAGACGATCGCCGAGATCGGAAAGGAACTCGGGGTCGATTTCATTCTCGAGGGTACGATCCGCTGGCAGCATATCTCAGACTCGCAGAGCCAGGTCCGCATCACACCCCAGTTGATAAAGGTCTCCGATGAGACGCACCTGTGGGCCGGGGTATACCAGCGTGATATGACCGATATTTTCAGAGTCCAGTCGGAGATCGCCGATGAGGTGGCCGGCGCGCTGGACATCACCCTGCTGGCGCCGGAATCAAAGAAGCATGCCGCCACGCCGACGGACGATCCCGACGCCTACCGTGCCTATCTCGAGGGCCGCTTCTGGTGGAATAAGCGATCGGCGGAAGGATTCGATCGAGCGATCGGGTTCTTCGATGAGGCGATACGGATCGATCCCGATTATGCCCTTGCGTACTCCGGTAAAGCGGAATGCTACTGTATGCTGGCGATGCACAGTCCCAGGCCCGAGGGATTGATAATCAAAGCCCGGCAGGCAGCGGAAAAGGCGCTGAGTCTCGACAAAACACTCCCCGAGGCATACACCTCGCTGGCATGGATAGAGTTTTATTACGAATGGGACTGGCGGGCAGCCGAAGAATATTTCAAGCAGGCTTTCTCTCTCGATCCCGGTTATGCCACGGCACACAACTGGTATGCAGCTTCTCTCGGTATTCTGGGACGATTTGAGGAAGCAATAGAGCACATGGAGCATGCACACCGGCTTGATCCGGGGAATCTGATCATAAACCGGGATCTCGGCGTCATCTACTCATGGGCAGGCATGCTTGATGAATCAGCGGAGCAGCTGCGCAAAACGATAGAAATGGACCCATCATTCGTGCCGGCCTACATGATTCTCGGCCGGGTATATCTGGAGAAGGGGATGTATGACGAGGCGATCGCCGAGTCGAAAAAAGGAATATCAATGTCGGGAGAGGATCCTTATTTGATCGGTCAACTGGGATTCATATACGCAAAGACCGGCCGCAGGGATGAGGCTCAGCGGGAACTCAATAAGCTTATGGAGCTTTCCAGGAGTGAAGTGGTCCCCGCGTTCACATTCGCCATGATCCATGCAGGACTGGGCAACGATGAAGAGGCGCTCGACTGGCTCGAAAAGTCATGTGACGATCATGAATTTGCGATGGTCCTTCTCCATGTCGAACATTGGATGGACGATCTGCAATCTAACCCGCGATTTACAAATATCCTGAACAAAGTCGGCCTGGAACGATGAAGAACGTAACCTGTGACTTCTATTAATTCCATCCGCCTTACAGTACTTTAACTTACCAAAGTCCACGTACTATATGACTCGCATACTTTTTTTAATGTTGCGCTAGATCGCAATAATCAAACCAGCCACGAGATCCAGCTGCACGATGCCGGTACCGCCGATACTCATGCCGCCCGTACCGATTCCCAGGAAAGCGTCCGTAAAGGTGAAAGGCATCTGCCCGCCGACCATGAGGCCGATTCTCTCATTCAGGTAGACCTTGGCGCCGAGACTGAGGATAATCGAAAACTTCCACTCGTCTCCGTAATCGAGAATGTATCGTGTGGTTCCGAGAGTGAGGCTCGTGTACGGCATTACGTTACCATTCCTCATGCCGCCGACGGCGCCGATGTGCCAGTACTCGACGCCTATGTCGCCGAGATCCTCCGTAAGGCCAGCCTGCTTCCAGGTCATCTGTGTATCCTGGCGCCTGTAGAGAAGACGGGCCTGGACACCCGGCTTCGCGTTGATATCAAGAGCGATGCCCCAGAAATCGCTGTTCTTGAGATCGAAGTCGCCGCCATACCCGGTATAGGTTGCGCTCTGGGATACCGTCCAAACGTATCCATACATCGGGATGATCTCGAAGCGATGGGCCGGCTGCTCAAAATGGAATCCACCTGTCCCTGATGAACCCCGCTGCGCCCAGGAGGGCGAAGCAAGAAGCAGGAGTCCGACGAAGAGAATGAGCGCGGTCTTGTAATTCATTACAGTACCTCCAATAGTTGAAAGCGTGCCGTGTTCGGTTGAATATCCCGTGGAAGGCTAAACAAAACCCCCGCCGACGTCAAGTGGAAAGCTGTTTACGGCATCCTGGGATAGAAACGCTGTGTGTCAGGTGCATCCTGAGATAACTCACTGCAAAAGCGTCTGGATCCGTTTGTCCCAGTCGTTCATGATTTCCTTGAAACGCGGAAGTTCACGGAGGGTATGTGAATCTCAGAGAGGTATTAAATCATGGGGCAGGTCAGCATCATCGGTATGAATGGAATCAATCGACATTTTGCTTTTGATACTGACGTGCCGTTTTAATATTGGCGAGAGACAGTTCTATTTATCCTCTATCTCCCACACAACCTCTACGCTGTCCGACTTCTCGATGTCATCGGGCTCAAAGTCGGGCATAGCCTGGGGAGCCATCGAGGCGAAACATTCTATATCGTGTAACATCCCACTCCTGAACCGAACCTCGCTCCAGCTGTAGTTGATGCTAAGTATCTTCCCGAGCCCGACATCAGCCGCCTCGGTCATGATATCGGCCTTTCGTCTGGCGTTTTTCACTGCTTCTGCAAGCATCTTCTCCTTGAGCTCTTCGGGGTTAGAAACAGTGAAGTAGATAGAGAATGTCGCGCTGGATACTTTTTCGACAATGGCGGCGAGAAGCTTGTTCGATTTCTCCTTATCTATCGGGAACTCTACCTTTAGACGGTGCTCGGCGATATATCCGTTGAACTCGCTTTTCTCTGTCTTCTCGTTATAATAAGTGTCCGTCGAGATGTCGAACGCGATGGTCTTTACCGACTCTCTGTCGATGTCTGCCGTCTCGGCGGCCTGCCTCAACTCCTCGACGCGCCTGTTGAGCGTAAGGAGCGAAGCGGCATACTCCATCTCGTGCCCTTTCACCGAAAATGACACTCCAAAGACATCTGGCGCCGCGGTGACGCTGCCTGTACCTTTCACGACTATGGTCCTCTTGCCTGACATGACGATTTCCTCCCTGTGTGTAGTATACAGATACTACAGTAGTCTATCCCAGCTATGGGGCTGACAGGTATTTGTCCTGATTATAACACACTTATGGAATATATGGAGGGGACACCGGTTCGTGTTCGATCAGGGCAGTGTTAACGCAAGTAAACGATCTTGCGCGACTTCCCGTAGTCGCCCGCGTTCATCCTCATGAAGTATATCC